>CAZSEL010000016.1:0-85253 GCA_964605905.1 uncultured Chloracidobacterium sp.
AATGGGTAATCTCCCGGAAAAGCATAGCTTTTCCGCTCGGCGAATAGGAAATTTTCTCAAAAAAGCACGATCATTTATCTCGGCGAATAAGAAATTTCTGAGAGATGCATCTTCTCGCCGAGCGGAAAAGCTCTGCTTTTCCGAAAGCTGCCTAAAAACTCCTCGCGGCTACGCCGCCGTCTTACAAACTATCGCCAGTCTATTTCAAGATGATCGGTCAAAAGCGGCTCATCTGATATGTTCTTTCCAGACCACTGCCTGGCACTGGAAAATCTATAATCAAACATATTTTCCACAAGCCCGGCCCGGACAGGATTTTGATGAATATATTCCACCTTTTGCCGAAAAGTGTTCTCACCAAAAATCTCCAGCGAATCAGAATGATGCTGCCAGACTGAATGCTTGTGATTTCGTTCCCGCGTTTCGCCCCGCAGTTTGAGCAGAGCACTCTGAAAATTATTCTCTTTCAAAAATTGGATAACCCGATGAGCCGCTATTCCGTTTACCAGCCGGAGCGTATCAGACATGCTTTTTTCAGACGCAGCGAGCATATGGATATGATCCAGCATAATGACATAGGCGAAAATTAGAATCTTATGATTTGTACGAGCCTCGTTAAATGCTTTGCAGAGGACCTGTTTTAACTTATCGGTGCGGAAGATCGGCAGGCGATGGTGCGCGACAGACGTGAAATAGTATGCGGGCGTTTTTCTTGATATCTGGAACATTGCAAATCGGCGGCGGAGCCGCAGGAATTATAATGCATCTTTCGGAAAAGTATAACTTTTCCGCTCGGCGAGGCGGCGGAGCCGCAGGAATTATAGTGCATCTTTCGGAAAAGCAGAGCTTTTCCGCTCGGCGAGGCGGCAGAGCTGTATAAAAGATCGGCTTTAAAATAATGCGGCGGGAAGCAATCGGGTTGCTTCCCGCCGGCTGGATGTTTAAAGAAAATTATTGACTAGTTGGTCGCTTGCAGAAGCACGCAAGATGCAGTCGCATTCGCTGGTGTTCCAAGGGCGCCAACTGTGTTATCTGCCCTCAATACGCCGTCATCCATGATACAGAATCGGCGAAGGCCAGTTTGAGTAAGGCCGGTTATAACCGATGGGTTAAATGCGACGGCAAATCGAGCCGGGACTACGCCTGCAGGAGCTTCCGGTTCGTTGTCCATAATATAACCGCTCTTTGGGCCTGCTACGGTCGGGACCAGGCAAGTCGCGCTGCCAACCGCTGGAGTGGAGTCTGATGCAGCCAAAACGCCGTCGATCAGGTTGTTATCGCACAACTGCTGGGTCCCTGCATACGTGCGGTTATTGCCGCTGGTCGAATAATATGTCGCCTGCGAGCTCAACAGAATACGTGTGGACGAAACAGACGAAGCCTCATTGGCCGCACGACGCGAAGCAAGCAGGTTGGGGATGGCGATCGCGGCGATGATGCCGATGATCACAACAACGATCAAAAGTTCGATAAGTGAGAAACCTTTCTGATTTTTCATTCTAATTCACAATCTCCTAAAGTTTTTTTGGTCAAAGCCTAATCTACCTTTCCCAGGCAGTGTTGCTATTACAAGGCTCGTGCCAGAGCCTTGAAGTCGTGAGTCGTGAGTCTTAAGTCGTTAGCAGGAAAGAGTTTATTGGATGATGTATCTATTCGATGCGGTCAATATGCGTGGATTTTATTTGTGATTTTTACAGTTTTTGGTAATCGCGGGATGACATTTTTTGTCAGGGGGGACTTGTAAGTCTTAAGTCGTTAGTCGTAAGTCTTGAGGCGGAGTTTTGAGTCTTGCGACTTACGACTTACGACTTACGACTTACGACTTACGACTTACGACTTACGACTCAAGACTCAAGACTCAAGACTCAAGACTCAAGACTCAAGACTTGGTGTTTTCTTTGGTTCGTTATAACTTTGCTTGTTGTGAAAATTCAATAGAAGAAAGGAGTTAGGAGAATAACATGGCTGGTTTTAGGAAATTTGAAGATATTTTGGCTTGGCAAAAGGCGAGACAATCGACGCGGTTAATTTATCAGGAAACTGTAACGGGTGATTTTTCAAAAGATTACGATCTGCGAAACCAGATTCGCCGCGCGGGAATTTCTATTATGGCGAATATTGCCGAGGGATTTGGCAGACACTCCGACAAGGAATTTGCAAATTTTATCAACATAGCTCATGGTTCGGCAACCGAGGTTCAATCCCATCTCTATGTCGCCCTGGATCTAGGATATTTAGCACAAGAAAATTTTAACGTTCTTTACGATCTAATGAGTGAAATCTGCAGAATGCTCTACGCCCTCGGCCAGAAGCTGCGATCTTAGTCGTGAGTCGTGAGTCTTAAGTCTTGAGTAGGAGTCGGATCATTTCCGGCTTAAGACTCAAGACTCACGACTTTCACTCCTCCTGCTTAAGACTCAAGACTCAAGACTTACGACTTATTCCCCCGACCGCATTTGGGCGGAGAGGCTGCGGATGCTGTGTTTATCTAGCAGATGTCTTAGCGAGCGGACTTGCATTTGGAGCAGGTCGGCGGCTTTTGTTTGGTTGCCGGCGGTTTTTCTTAAGGCTTCGACGACGTAGGTCTTTTCAAGATTTTCGAGATGGACTGAGAGATTGATCCCGTTATCCGGCAGTTCGAACTCGGCATTGATGCGGTCGGGGTTGTAGCTGGTGATGTTTTCGGGGAAACGCTCGGGCTGTATCTCCTGCCCGCGTTCGAGAGCGACGGCGCGTTCGATGGTGTGCTCAAGCTCGCGGACGTTGCCGCCCCACATATAGTTTTCGAGGAACTGCATCGCTCTTGCCGAGATCGTAAGCGAACGGCCGGTCTGGTCGCAAAACTTTTTGACGAAATGATCGACCAGGTCCGGGATATCCTCGCTGCGTTCGCGTAAGGGCGGCAGAATTATCGGAATCACCGAGATGCGATAAAACAAATCCTCGCGAAACTGTCCGTCGAGCGACATTTGTTTCAGGTCGCGATTTGTCGCGGCGATAACGCGGGCGTCGATCGATTGTTCGTCGTGAGCACCTACAGGGCGAATCTTCCGCTCCTGCAAAACGCGGAGCAGCTTGACCTGCATCGCGGGCGACATTTCGCCGATCTCGTCCAAAAATATCGTGCCGCTGTTTGCCGCCTCGAACAGGCCTTTACGGTTTGTGTTCGCGCCCGTAAACGAGCCTTTCATATAACCGAATAATTCCGATTCGAGCAAAGTTTCGGTGAACGCGCCGCAGTTTATCGAGATAAACGGCCGCTCGGCACGCGGGCTCAGATCATGGATCGCGCGGGCGACAAGCTCCTTTCCGGTTCCGCTTTCGCCGGTGATAAGAACGGTCGATTGGACCTCGGCGACGGTCTCGATCATCTGAAAGATCGCCTGCATCTTGGCCGAGCTTCCAATAATATTTTTGACGCTGCCTCGGTCGCGTTGGGCGCGTTTGAAAGCTCGGTTCTCGTCGATCAACGCCTGCTTTTCGAGCGTCTTTTTGACTATCAGTTTTAGCTCTTCGACGTCGAACGGTTTTTGAATAAAATCGTCGGCGCCGAGCTTGAAAGCTTCTCTCGCGGTTTCGACCGAGGCGAATGCGGTCATCAAAATAACACCCAGATCGGGATGCAGCTCACGAACCGCGCGGAGCATATCTATGCCGTCCATGTCCGGCATTTTTACGTCCGAGATAATAACGTCGGCAGGCTCTTTTTTTATCATCTCGACGGCCTCGCGGCCGTTCGACGCGGTGCGGATAATATGCCCGTCGCCCTCAAAAACCAGGCTCAATAATTGGCGGTAACTTTGCTCGTCGTCAACGATCAGTATGTTTGACATTATTCTCCGGGAAGGAATCGTTCAGTAAACAAGTGCGGAAAGACATGCCGCGAACAGCAATATCTATTCTCACAGATACGGCCTTATGATTTCAAGAAGAAAATTGCGAATCAGGCCGGGGCGGCCGCGTTAGCGGGTGGTGGAGAGCCGATCTTTATGTATGTTGTTTGAACGGCGAGATCTTGCCACCTGCTCACGCAGGCGGTACTGACTTTCATCCGCCACCTGCTTACGCAGGCGGTACTGACCTTTTCCTGCTTACGCGGGCGGTACTGACTTTACATTTAGAAAATCGGCGAGCGGCGATGGCGAATCGGTGTCGTGGATGTCGATATTGTTGTTATCGCGGGGCAGTTCGACGGTGATAACGGTGCCTTCGCCCTCGGTGCTGCGGACGTTTATCGTGCCGTTGTGATCGCGGATAATTTGATAAACGATCGACAGCCCGAGACCGGTTCCGCCCGATGTCGAATTAGAGAACGGCTCGAAAAGCTGTTCGACGTGCTCGGGTGACATGCCTTGTCCGGTGTCCTCAAAGACAAGCCTGACGCGGCTGTTCGGGACGGTTTCGACCCGCGTTGTCAGCGTGCCGCCGTCCGGCATCGCGCAGATCGAATTTCTTGCCAGGTTCCAGACTATCTGTTTTAGCTGCGAGCTGTCGGCGTAAACGGTGACTGGTCCGGTGGGCAAAACGTCGATCAATTTATGATGTTCCATTACGTCCGGGCTGTGCCGCAGCAGCGTAAAGGTGTCGCGGACCGCTTCGCAAATATCTATCTTGGAAAAGTTACCGGCTTTTGGCTTTGCATAGCTCAAAAAGTTTGTGATGATGCTGTTGAGGCGGTCTGATTCGCGCAGGATTATGCTCATCAGGTCGGCCTGGATCGACTCTTTTGGCGTATTCGACTCAAGCACCTGAATCGCGCCGCGCATCGCGCCGAGCGGGTTGCGTATCTCGTGGGCAAGCCCCGCGCCGACGCGGCCGACGGCGGCAAGCCTGTCTTTGCGGCGGACGTTTTCTTCCATCGAGCGGATCTGCGTCAGGTCCTGGAAAGTAATGATCATTCCCGATGTTTCATTCGTTTCGGAAACCAGCCGCGAAATGCCGTAGCCGATATGAACGGCAAAGCCCTCGGGCGTGACGAGATTGGCCTGGAACCTTGGAGTTTGTTCGTTGCGGTCGTCGGCCTCGAAAGTACTGCGGACGGCCTCGTCAAAGTTGCGGAAAAGCACGTGGATCGAACGCCCGGTCATTTGCTCGGCGGTAAAGCCGGTAATTTCTTCGGCGGCCGCGTTGAACGTGTAGATGTTTCCGTCGAGATCGGTCGTTATCAGACCGGAACGGATCGATTCGACTATCCTTTCGTGCAGTGCCCGCAGGTCGGCGAGGCTTTTTGTAGCCTGTTCGCCGGAAAAGCGACGTTCCGAAAGCTTTGCGGCGAGCAGGCCGACGACCAGAAACGCAACAATATGAAAACTGACGACCTGGATCGTTCTCGGAACGGTCATTTGCTGTCCGGTCGCGGGTATAACGGCGATGGCGATCAGCACGGACATCAGCGTAAAAAGCCCGATGCAGACGAAAGCCATTACGAGCGTCTGGCCGGGTTTTAGAAATGCGGAGGACACGCCGATAACGACAATATAAAGCGTAATATACGGCGAAGTAAGATCGCCCGTTTGCCATATAAGCCAGGTAACGAGCAGTGCATCGACAAAAAATTGCGTGCGAACCTGCCAATTAAGACTGCGGCTGATGCGAAGAAAAAGAAAATAAACGGCCGTCATGCCGACCGCGATGACAAACACCAGAAACGGCGCGAGCGGAACGTCATCAAGCGAAAGACTGACCGAGCGGCTGTACCAGATCCAGCCCGTCACCATCAGCAAAAAGACGACGATCAGCCGCCCGATTATAAGCGTCTGGACGCGCTGTGCATCCGAGGTTTTGGCAGCGGGAATGTTATCGTCTAAAATTGCCATACGAATTCTCTGATAGTTTTTTTTCTTGTCATCTTTATCTTTCTTATTCATTTTGTTCTGTGGTTTAAGAAAGAGCTTAATCACAGAACAAGATGAACGGGACAGAATCAAGATGAATACGACAATTCAGCAACTTCGTTAAGGTTTTTCAAAGTATCCCTGATTTATGAGCGACAATCATCAAAACAAAACCGAGCCGCGTTACGAGGAAAGGCCGTGGGGAAGTTTCACGATCCTCGACGACGGAAATGATTATAAGGTTAAAAGGATCGAAGTGCTGCCCGGCAAACGTTTGAGCTACCAAAGGCACTCACGCCGAAGCGAACATTGGTTCGTCGTCCGCGGCACTGCTAAAGTAACACTAAACGGCGAGGAAATTCTAGTTAGTTCGGGCTCGGCGATCGACATTGCGGTCGGAACAGCTCATCGTGTGATGAACCCCGACGCTTTGGAGATACTGATTTTCATCGAAACCCAAACCGGCGATTACTTTGGCGAAGACGACATCGAACGCCTCGACGACGATTTCGGCCGGGCTGGGGGAATTGAGAATTGATAATTGAGAATTGGGAATGCTTGATTTGAGCATTTCCTTTCTTTATTTAAGTCCTTCCACTCTTTTTCTTGCAGCTTGGTGCTAAGTTGTGCGGAAAAGTTTACTTTTCCGTCAGCGCGTAGAACTTTTCGGGCTTGCCCGCGATGTGTTATAGCCTACATTTCGAAGGATAAATATGGTTTGGTTGAGGTGATGGAAGGGTGGAGTCTCTTGAGGTGAATATAGGGAAAATAAAATGGCGAGCATGATCGTGGGCAAGCCCGAGAAATTCTAGTTCGCTATCGGAAAGTAAACTTTTCCGCACAACATGGCAGCAAGCTGCAAGAAAACTCATTCAGGTGCTCGCTTAGGCAAGGGCGGGAAATGATACTATTATTTCAATAACGGTGCCTCGACATTCCCTCAAGCGCTCCATTCGGCCGGTAACGGCTGCATTTTTTTGATGGCTCTGAAATTCGAACGAAAACTTCCGATCGTGATGGCCTTTGTGTTTCTGATGCTGGCCGCCATCGGGTTCGTTTTTTACCAGAGCACCGTTTCCGCTCAGGAGGCGTTACGCTGGCAGCGGCATTCGCAGGACGTAATTTACCGCCTCGACGAAATTCTTTACCTCACGCTCGATTCTGAGGCCGCCGTTCGCGGTTTTGTTACTGTCGGCAGCGACACCTATCTCGAGCCGCACCGCGTCGCCGAGCGTCGGATCAAGGAAGACCTCAGCTATCTTCGCCAGCGTTTTAATAATTATCAACCGCAGATCGAAGAGCTTGACCGCCTTGAGGCCAATACCTCGGAATACCTTTTTGAAGCCAACCGAAAGATAAAGGTCCGCATGGATAAAGGCCCTGAGGTCGCCCTGCTCGAGATCTCGCCGCAAAAGGTCAAGCCCGTTACCGATGCGATGCGAGCCTCGGTCGAAAAGCTCAAGGCCGCGGAAAGCAATCTGCTCGACCGGCGTAAAAAAGGCCTCGATGACAGTCTCTATCAGACCATTTGGCTGCTGATAATTGCCAGTTTTGCCGGTGCAGCCGCGCTCGTGATCGCAAATTTTATGATCTTTCGCGAGATCGGCCGACGGAGAACGGCGGAAACCGCGCTCGTCGAATCAAACCAGGGCCTTGAAGAAAAGGTCGCCGAACGCACCGACGCGCTTGAGCAGGCCAATACCGTGCTGGTCGACATCGGGGCCGACCGCGAAGAGCTTTTGATAAAGGAACAATCTGCGAGAAAGGAGGCGGAGATCGCCAATCGGCTCCGCGACGAATTTATGGCGACCGTTTCGCACGAGTTGCGGACGCCGCTAAATTCCATTCTCGGCTGGGCCAGATTGATGCAGGACGGCGGCCTCGACGAGGCTCAAAATAACAAGGCAGTTTCGACCATTATCCGCAGCTCGGAAACGCAAAACCGGTTGATCGAAGACCTGCTCGATGTCGCGCGTCTGATCTCCGGCAAACTTCCGCTCGAACACGAAGAGGTTGACCTGCCGTCGGTCGTCGAGCATTCCGCCGAAAGTCTCAAGCCAACCGCTGCAAAGAAAAATATAGAGATAACTTTCGTCGAGCAAAGGCCTGATTCGGATTGCAGGATCATCGGCGACCGCAACCGTCTGGTACAGGTTTTTTCGAACGTGCTGGAAAACGCGATAAAGTTTTCGTCCGAGGGCGGGCGGATAGAGGTTTCGACAGTATCCTGTTGGCCCGAAGCCGTTGTAAAGATTCGCGACTACGGTGTTGGCATCAGCCCGGAATTTCTGCCGCAGGTTTTCGAGCGTTTTCGCCAGGACACGTCAGGCGATCATAAAAAAGGCGGGCTTGGGCTTGGGCTTGCAATCGTCCGAAATCTCGTGGAGATCCACGGCGGTTCGGTCGCCGTCACGAGCGATGGCGAAGGAAAGGGAGCCGAATTTTCCATCACTCTACCGCTGGTTGCTTCAGAAACCGGTTCCGTTTCCAACGATCTTGCGAACCGTGTCGAGCAGAGTGTCGCCGACCACGTCGGGTGAGCGATCGAGCGTCAAAAAGTGCTCGCTGCCGTAACCGGTCATCACCATCGCGGTCGAAATGCCCGCATTAAAACCCGTCTCAACATCCAGGTTTTTGTCGCCGATCATCCACGAGTTTTTCAGATCGATATCAAAATCCGCACACGCCGATTCGATCATTCCAAGATTCGGCTTTCGGCAGTGACAGCCTGCATCCGGCAGATGCGGACAAAAGTAAAAGCCATCGATCACGCCCCCGAGCCGCTGCTGCATCGCGTTATGAATAGAAATCATATCGTCAACGGTGTAGAGATCGCGTCCGATGCCAGACTGATTTGTGAGCACAAAAATATTAAAGCCGTCCGATCTTAGCTGTGCAAGCGCGTCGTTTGTGTAATCGAAAATGCGAAGGTCATTGACGCTTGAAAGGAAATTTACTTCCTCGATAAGCGTGCCGTCGCGGTCGATAAATGCAGCCTTTTTCATTCGTTGGATATTATCTCGGATGCCGGAGCTAAACGTGAAATGGCCGTGTCGAAAATTCGCTCGACCGAAATTCGCGTCATACATCTGTGGTCTATCGGGCAATCGCGGAGCATGCACGGCGAGCATTCGACATTGTGACGAACGACAGTCGAGTTTTCACCGAAAGGCCGCGTCGTAACATCGTTGGTCGGGCCAAAGATGACAAGCGTTTCCGTGCCGGTCGCAGCTGCAACGTGTGCAAGGCCCATGTCGTTTGAAATAAACAGATCGCAGACGCTCAAGATGGCGGTAACCTCGGCAAGGCTTGTTTTGCCGGAGAGATCGATCAGAGATTGAGACGCAGCAGCGACAACGGCAGCGGCTACATCGGTCTCGTCCGGCGAGCCCACGATCAAGACATTCACACCTGCTTCGATCTGCAATCGGTCGGCAAGAGTCGCAAACCGTTCAGCCGGCCAGCGTTTTGCGCGGGAATTCGTCGAGCCGACGCCGAGCGCGACGACCGGCCTGGAAAGGTCTGCACCAACGGTTTCCAGAAATTTCAAAGCATGTTCACGTCGTTCGCTGCTGACATCGAGACGAATGTCAGGCTCGCCGACTGGAATAGTTTCGCGCCCGAGAACTCGGCGTTCCGTTTCCGCCGCGAGTGCTAGATAATAATAAACCTCGTGGTTGCGGCCCTTCCATTCGGGTACCGCGATCGGGTCGGTGAGCAGCAGGCCGCGAAGGTCTTTGTTAAATCCGATCCGTTGCGGAATGCGTGCAAGCTTTGTCACCAGAGCGGATTCAAAAGAATTTGTCAGCAGAATCGCGAGGTCAAATTTCTCGCGACGCAGAAAGTCAGCTTCCTCAAGAAGCTCACCGGGCGAATGCTTTTTCTTTTTTTCAAAAGTCAATATTTCATCAACAAAATCCACATCGCGAAAAATCCCCTCAGCCCACGGCCGCGTGTAGAGCGTTAGATGCGAGTCCGGAAAAACGCGGTTCAACTCGCGCAAAGCCGGAATGGACATCACAGCATCACCGATCCAATTTGTACCGCGTATGAGTATTTTCATCGGAAGTAATATTACCGTCGAGTCGCCGAGAAGCAAGAGGAATTTAAACAGGATAAACAGGATGTTTAGGATGGCAAGTCTGTTTTCATCACGATGTCGAAAAAAAAGTATCCTGATTCATCCTGTATATCCTGTTAAGTAATATTCTCTGTGTCTCGGCGTCAAAAAAGCTCTTTCAAACCTTCTTCAATCGAAAACCGAGGCTTCCAGTCCAGTTCCTGTTTGATGCGTCTAAGATCGGTGACATAGTTTCGCGGGACCGGCATTGGAAGCGGATCGGTTTCGTCGATCACGGCCTGAAGGCCGGAGACCGCTTCCATTGTTTTTACCAGATCGGACAGCGTCATCGCGTTTCCGTGGCCGCCGCCGATGTTATAAAGCCCGTGCCTGATGACCGAGTCGGCAAACGCCTCGCAGGCGGACGAAAGATCATCGACATAGAGCAGGTCACGTCGCGGGACGCCGCCGCCGGGCAGTTTTATCGGTTTGCCGAGATTTATCGCGTCCACCAGATTTCCGACAAGGTTCGGCGTGTTGTCATTGCTGTTTTTCGCGTAAACCGTGGACATCCGAAAAATACACGAACGGAAATTATTATGGTTCGCGTAAAATTCCACGTATCGCTCGGCGATCAATTTCGACCATTCGAGCGCCGATTGCCCGGCGTAAAGCGTCTGACATTCTTCGGGAACCTCGGCGTGATTATCGGCAAATCTGCCGTACACATCTTTTGTCGATGGAAAAACGAAAACCGCATCTTTTCGAATGTGCCGCAGAATATTTATCGTGCCTTCGACATTGGTCAGAAAGACGTGCTCGGCGGCGTCCGGCGATTTGTCGAGATGGGCAGCGAGGTGGATGACCATGTCGTAATCCTCAGCCATCGAGACGTCCTGAACGCTCAAAACATCCAAACCGGAACGACGCGACAGATCGTCAGCGCCAAAATAACGCCTTATTTCCGTCCCTAAATAACCGCTGCCGCCTGTAACCAAAACTTTCATATCTGAATTAAGTTTGTATCTATATACTGCGACATCTTTCGCTTTACCTGCCTTTTCTTTGCGATCTTCGCGGCTTTGCGTGAAATCACTTTTACATCAAAGAATTTCACGTCAAGTCGCAAAGCCCGCAAAGTAAGAAAAGTAGTAAGTAATACAATTTTGTGGACACTCCGCGCTGAAACCTATAAAATTTTACAGGGCAACCGCCATAAATCGAAACCTGTCTAAACCTTACGTAGTTTTTTCCAATGTCTGAACAACCTAAACATCGCAGCACGCGGTCGAGAAAGCCGCCAAAAGGCTGGGTAAAATCACGACGAATCGCGTCGTATCAGGCACCGCCGCGTTCGCGGTTTCGGCGTGTTTTGCGGGCCGTTTTTAATGTTTGGACTGTTTCGATCTCGCTGCTTCTGACTCTCGCAGTATTTTTAACGCTTTCCTATTATTGGTTCGAGTTCTCAGACCGCATTGACCGCAGACTGTTGAGTGGCGAAGTTTTCACCTCGTCCGCCGGAATATATTCGGCTCCCAAAAATCTTAAACCGGGCGATGCGTTAACGCTTCCGGAACTGATCGAATATCTAAAATCCGCAGGCTACATCGAAAAGAACAACAAAGCCGACGCCTCACGGAGTCGCTATTCGGTGGGCGAAAACGGTGTGACCATTGAACCAGGCATTACTGGAATTATTGATGGCCAGAAAGTTTTTCCCGACGTGTTGGTCAAGTTCGCAAAAGACGGAAAATCCGTCGCGGCGATCACCGATCTGGTTGAAAAAACCGTCATCGAAAAAGCTAAACTCGAACCGCGAATTCTCAGCACGATCGCCGCCGAGGGCGATGGTCGACGCAAGACGATCGCGTTCGACGATCTGCCGCAGCATCTGGTGAAGGCGATAACCGTTACCGAAGACCGCTCGTTTTTTGAGCATTACGGCGTAAATCTTCGCGGTATTGCCCGCGCATTTTGGTCGCGATACGAAGGCGAAGAAAATACAAACTTAGCGAATCAGGGCGGCTCGTCGATAACGCAGCAGTTGGTGAAAAATCTTTTTCTAACGCGCGACCCGACGTGGGAGCGAAAGATAACCGAGGCGTATATGTCGATAATTTTGGAGACGCGTCTCGACAAGAAAGAGATATTTACGCTCTATGCAAACCAGATATATCTCGGCCAGCAGACCGGCGTTTCGATCTATGGCGTCGGCGAGGCGGCGAATGTTTATTTCGGCAAGGACGTTTCGCAACTGACGTTGCCAGAGTCGGCTTTTCTTGCCGGAATTATTCGCAGCCCGAACCGTTACGGGCCTTATAAGAATCCCGAAAAAGTTACCGAACGCCGCAATCAGATCTTGATCTCGATGCTCGAAGCCGGTGAGATCAAGCCGGAGCAATTCGAGCAGGCACGCAACACGCCGTTTGAACTCAAACCGGTGGAAAGCAAAAAAGATCTGCAGGGAATGCCGTATTTTTCGCAGTACGTTGTCGATACGCTGCCCGGAATTGTGAACGATCCTGATGCTCTTCAGCATTTGCGTATTTACACGTCGATCGACCCCGACCTGCAGCGCATCGCTTATGAAACGGTGAGCAAGCGGCTTGAAAAGCTAGACAAATATTTTCCAAAACAGCCGAAGGGAAATCTGAACGCGGCGCTTGTTGCGATGCGTCCAAAGACCGGCGAGATCGTAGCGATGGTCGGCGGACGCGATTATACACAGAATCAATTTAACCGGGCGACCAGCGCCATGCGGCAGCCGGGATCGGTCTTCAAACCGTTTGTTTATGCGGCCGCGATCAACTCGGCTTATGAGGGCGCGTCGCGTTTGTTTACCGCCGCAACGGTCATAAAGGACGAGAAAAAGATATTTACCTTTGACCACAATTCCTACGCGCCTAACAACTATGGCGACTCGTTCTCGAATAAGGACACGACGCTTCGCGACGCGCTGGTTAAAAGTAAAAATACCGTCACGGTCGATATCGCGATGCAGGTCAATATCGGAAAGGTGATGAACCTCGCGCACAGGGCCGGTCTGCCAAAGGTCGAAAGGGCCTACCCGTCGATGGCTCTCGGAACGGCCGAAGCAACACCGCTTGACGTCGCAACCGGTTACACGATGTTTGCAAATCTCGGCGACCGCGTTCTGCCGACGCCGATCACAAAGATCACCGCCGGTGACGGCGTAACGAAAATTCAGCCGCAGCCGGACAAGAAAAATGTCGTCCGCCCCGATGTTGCGTATGTGATGAACGACATGATGAAAGACGTCATAAATCGCGGAACGGCAGCACAGGTTCAGGGATGGGGTTTTAGAAACGCCGGTGGCAAGACGGCTTTTGCAGGAAAGACCGGAACGTCGCGAGACGGCTGGTTTGCCGGATTTACGCCGGAACTCGTCGTGGTCGTTTATGTCGGTTTCGATGACAACGACGATCTCGGAATGAAAGGCTCCGATTCGGCGATGCCGATCTGGGCAGATTTTATGAAAGCCGCGCTCGACGAGCACCCGGAATGGAACGGAGATTGGTCGATGCCCGCCGGTATCCGCAAGGCCGAGATCGACATTCGCAACGGCTCGTTGATAAGGGAACTCGACGGAGCCGAAGCTATTTCGGCCTCAGCGACTCCGCCCGCAAAAACGCCGACACCGACGCCCGATCCTATTCTCGACGACCCTGCTTGGGCGGTCGAGGAAACTCCTCAAACGACTGAGATATTCGCAACCGACGTACCGCCTGAGTTTAGGCGGATCGAGATGTTTGTCGGCGGGACAATTCCGAGCCGATTGTTGTTGACCGAAGAACAGATGTCGGAAAGCGCCGTGGCTGCCGAAACGCCGCCTGAAAATGTTAGCGAAACGTGGCAGGAAAATGCCGAATCAACGTCACCGCAAAGCCCTTCGCCTGTGCCGCAGCGAAACAAATCAGCCGTGGCGACCATAAATGTGATCGTGTGCAAACGCTCCGGCCAGCGAGCGACCTCGAAATGTCCCGAACAGGAAGCAAAATCATTCGAAGACGGCCGCGAACCGCGCGATTTCTGCGAATTCCATCGTTGAGATTCTCAGCGTCGCAACCCTTTGACCAATACGACATCATGCTTCCAGTCGCCCTGGCAGGCCAATAATTTTGATCCATCCTTGCTGAAGAAGAGCCTGGAAGATTCCGACAGTGTGTCGTTTCCCAGATCTGCAATTTGCTTTGCCTTTTCGTCTGTCAATTGGTGTGTCCAGACGGTATAGTTTCGAGTGGATTGTTCGCGCAGTATATAGGAAACGGCATCATAGTCACTGTTCCAGGAAAGCTGCACGACGTCAGAATTTTGATCATTTAGCGGAAGAGTGCGGAGAAGCTCCTTGGTTGTCGCGTCGTAAATGCCAAGCATTTTGGAATTGGATTCAGAATGCTCGGTCACGATTCGGTCGCCGCCCGGTGAAACCCCGAATCGGTATTTTGCATCGTTCCAGACCAACTGCTCTTCGCGGGTTTCGATGTTTACCCGCCATAATTTGTGCCCAAGAGCAGACCTGAAATACAGCCATGCCCCGTCTCGGGTTATTGCCAACAACTCTCCGCCGTCAGCCCCGGACAACTGCTGCTGTTCGCTTCCATCGATTTTCATCGACCAGACCATAAACTCTCCGGTCCGATTCGAGATGAAATATACTATATCTCCTTTCGGAGAAAGCATCGGTGAGCCATCGGTAAAGGAATCATTGGTCAATTGCCGGACGCCGGTTCCGTCCTTATTTTGGATCCAAATATCGGAGTTTCCCGACCTGTCCGACACGAAAATGATCTTTTCGTCAATGGTGTAAACGGCGCCGTGTCCAAACCCCAAATTTATTTTGTTGGACGGAACGGCGAGGTCATACTCAAACATTTCGTAGCCGGAGCGTATGGTCTCGGTGACGGCGAGCGAAACAGTATCGTTAACTGATATGTTTGCGAAATAGGTCGAATCCTCTCTGACCAAATCTGCTGATCGATCAGCCCTGACGCGAAAAAGCCGGTCACCGGTTCGATTTGCCTCTTTCGCGCTTATGAGCAGATCGCCACTCGGCATCCATTCAATACCGCGAATATTAAAAAATGGCTCGTCGATCATGGCTTCGGTTTCGCCTGACTGGAGATCGACCGTGTAAAGCAGGAACTGGTTTGCTCCACTTCTGCTCTGTCCGGAAGCGAACGCCAATTTGCGCCCGTCCGGAGAAAACTCATGATCGCCGATACGATAAGGATCCTCTTTAGTAACAATTTTGCGCTCATCGTTGCCGTCCTTCGCTTTGGCTGTCCAAAGCGAGCAATATTCGGCTTTTTCGTAAGGGCAGCGGACGAAAGATATCATTTCACCATCGGGCGAAATATCTATCCATCCTTGGGCCGACCGAACGACCGTTTCCGGTGTTCCTCCAAAGATGGATACGCGGTAAATCGTAAACTCTTCGTTGAGCCTGGCCGAGCGGGCAAAATATATCTCAGTGCCATCGGGCGAGAACGCCAGGCCGCGTATAAACCCGTTGCTGATCGGGATGATCTCGTGATCGGTATTGCGTTCGATGTCGTGGATGAGCACGCCTGACCTGTTTGAGCGGCAAACGACATATGCAATCAGTTTCCCGTCGCGCGACATCGTCGGGTGAAAGCTGTCGCCGCTGACGGTAAGGTTCTGTGTTTCGTATGGCTCAGTAAAGAGCGGGTAATCGCTCGCGTTAATTACGCTGCCCCAAAGAAAATACGCGGCGGTAACCGACGCTGTAAGCAAAAGAACCGAAAACGCGATCGCTGCCGTGCGGCCGATCCCGAAATGTTTTGCTTCAACATCGTTTTGTAGTTTGGCGGATTTCTCGTTAACCAGGTCGATTTCGGTTGCCCGGTTCGCGATTGGAAATATGAAACGATAACCGCGGCGGGCGATGGTCTCGATGTATTTCGGTCGCCGAGCGTCGTCGCCGAGCGCCTTGCGAAGCTGCCTTATGGTATAGCTGAGATTTCCTTCCTCGACAAAACTGCCTTTCCAAACCTGTTCCAGCAGATCTTCCTTTGAAACTATGTCACCGTGATTTCTAACCAGAACGCAAAGCAGTTTTAGCATCTTCGGAGTCAGCGGAACCGGGGCACCATCGACCGTTAGAACATCTTTTTCACAGTCAAGTAAAAATGAGCCAAAGTCGTATAAGTGGTTATTCAAGAGAGACATAGGGGCCCCAAAGAACTTTCTAATAACTCTTTAATCCGTTCCAAAGGACTTAAATGGCCGAAAAAAAGCAATATGCAGACAACAGTTCACGAAACCGGCATTTTATCACAATGTTGATCGGCCGGTAAGGGGTTTTTTGCGAGAAAAGACCTTCGATGAGGGGTCAGTAAGCCGTGGTTTTGGACGGCTTTGCTAAATATGTGGTTGGCGGGGTTGACCCAAACCGCCAAAAAGGAGAAAGAAAAATGTCAAATAAATTTAGATTATACGCGTATGCCCACACGCGTGAGGTTAAGAATATAAATCTGTTTTCAATCGCTGACTGGCGAAATGAAGTATCCGAGAAAACCACGCCCGACACCGGAGCGGTGACGACTCTGGCCGCAAGCTTTAAGGCAATGAATGTAGATGACAAACGCGGCCCATTCAGCTTTATATGGAAGCCGGATAGATATGTTCCGGCCTCGCATTTTTCGTCACTTAAACCGGGCGAGGATTTCACGCTTGAGCTCCGGATCCAGCTAATTGATGATAGCAAAAGCGTCAAGTTTCACACGAATTGGAACTTTTATCAGTGCCATTATCAAAAGTCCCGTCGAAAGGGCGGAATGCACAAGGTCGAAGCCAGTTACGGCCTTTTTAGACCGTCTGAATAGTGACTGGCGGCGATTTTTCACAACGAATGTCCGAACTGTCTGCGAAAATTTGGCGGCTCGGCGGATCAAGGAAGAGGAGAAATAAAAATGAGAAAGAATTATATATTTACGTTTGCGTTATTCATATTATTAGGTTTTGTCAGCAGCCAGGACGCTTTGGCTCAGTTTACGATCAAGATCCCAAAAATACCAAAGATCAACAAAGAGGAAAAAAAGGAACAGCCGCCTGCCACGACAACCACAACGACGGCCGCACCGGCCACGGTGAGCGGAACGCCGGAGGAGAGTAAGCCAGCGGCACAAACAGATTGGTGGGTGGATTATCAGGTGGAGGAAATCACCAAGTACCAGAAAAAAGTAGATGAATGGGATCCGGAAACGAATTATTTTCCGACCGCAGCGTCAAACGACGACTATCAGCGGCTAGCCGTTTCACCGAAGGAGCGCCAAAAATGGCTGAAGGACAAAAAAGTTGCTCAAAACCCGAAACTCGACGCCGCTCTCGACGCGCTTGCCGCATCGCTTGCAAAACAACTTGCCCGTCATCTCGCCGAACCAAAGGCTTACAATTTCAGAAACCCGGCTGAAGAGAAACTGATGACAGCCGAAATGGCTGACGTTCCGGGTTTGCTAATTCATAAAATAGGCCTGAACCAAAGCGCTTGGGTGATCGACAAAAATGATTTGGGAATTCCCATCAACCGTTACAAACGCGGAATGATCTGGGGCCGCAATCCGAATGCGGATCATCCGCACTGCCAATTTTGGTACGTCAACCTGATCCAGGATTATTCCGGCGGCGGAACCTACGGTACCCGTTACGCAAGGTTTGTCGGCAGCGAGCTCGCCGGATGCCCTGCCAAATAATAACAGAGGCTGAACTATGGCGCGGCGAGAGATCATTACACTGGACGGCAAAGAGGAGTTTGCGTTAAATGTCGATGAAACCGTTGGCATCGGCGGTTCAAACCAGATCGGAGACGTGATGGTTATTCAGGCGATGCTGCGATATTTGGCGGAACTTAGAAATGATCCTTATTGGGCCGGGCTGAATTCAATGAGCGAGGTCCCTGAGCCGACCGGTAAAATGGATAGAAAATCTCGCCGCGCAATCAAGTTTTTCCAAAAGAAAAACGACTATTTGCTATTGAGCGTTGACGGAATAATTCACCCGGCGAATTACAAAAACAGGAATGTAAAACTTGTGGATTCGGACGACGTCAGCCTGATGACGATAACTCTGCTTCATGTCGAACTTCAACTGGCGTCTGAAACCGGTCTTGATTACACGATAGCGATCCTGCGCAGATTCGCAAATCTTGGGGTTTGGATCAATTGAGTGTGTTGAAGATTTTTTAGAGGATCAAACGATGAGTTTTGCTAATAAAAATTGCAACAAACAAATCTTGACGATCAAGGATTATCACAATGGAGGAGGAGACCTTGAGCTTGAGATATTGCACTCAATTTCATCTGAAAAAATCGTCAACTCGATCAAGGTCATAAAGCTAAAAATTGCCCGAAAACCCGATCAATATTCTTCCCGTCTTGGAATGTTTGCATTTATAAGGCGCACACAGCCCGGCTATCAAAGTTTGGGATTTAGCCAGGTGACAATATCCCTGACGCGATGCGACTCGGGCGGCAAATTTCTTTCCGAAACTCTGATCGATTATTTTGATGTTTTTGTCGATAGCGTCGCAGCAAAAGACAGCGAAGAAGAAATCATTTTTCTTGCCCGACGAAAATCAGGCGAGTTTACGATTTCGGGTGTTCAGGTTTTGTGAAACTAAGTTTCCAAGGAAATTAAGGAGAAAGGAACATGTTAAGGACAAGATTTTTTTTACAACTATTTGTTGGGTTAATAATTGCTTTTGGAGCGCGGAACGTCAATTCCCAGCCGCCGGCCATTGGTCCAGGACCGAATACGAGCCAGGCAGGCGAAGTGTCAGTTTTCACCATTAAGGCGTTTGTCCAGGCAAAGGCTCTCGACACTGTTCGTGAGACGAACACGCAGCTCGAAGCTGACGGCGAATCGGCTCGTGCTTCGGTCAACGAGGTCAAAGTATTCAAGCCGCGCCTCGTTCCTACACTGATAGAAAACAGGCCGAACAGCACAATCGTTCGGGTTCCGTTTATAGTAAGAATAAAAGTTGCAATCCCGGTGTTTAGCGACAGGTTTATCAGCATCCCGATAAGCGTCGATGTTTCATGCGAAGGCTGGCAAAATCCGGTTGGCAATATTTCTGCCCGTTCTGTGCCCGGCCCCGCGAGCATCGAGGGCGGATCGACCTTTGAGGACATTATTCAGGTCAACAGAATAGTCGATGCAAAAGTCCGTAATAATTTTAGCCAGCCCTCGCCAAGTACCGCTCCGCCACTTTTAGTTGACACAAGATGCAGGAATATCGGCGTTACGGATTTCGGAACCGCAACTGTAAATGACGATGCAATTCATTTCGACAGGCCCATAGTCAGGCCAATTATCGGCACGGTTGCCCTGCCTCCGCAGCGAAGAGTGGAAGTCACGTTCAATCGCCTCAAACGGCTCAGGGCGCGCAACCTGAACGGCGGCGTGGTATATAGCGAGATCGAGCAGATATTTTTGAATGCGTTTGCAAACTACGAGCAGCGGCAAAAAACACTTTCGATGCGCGAAGGGGACGATGTGGCCCTCGATCTGCCGCCGGTGGTGCTGAACGCGGGGCTTTTTGACAAACTGGTTGTCATCGGAAATATCGAACAGCCGCCAAACAATCCAAAAGACACGAGGTTTCGGACCAGCTTGCGCGCGAGCAGTTTCGGGCCGGGCTCGCACGTTTTGCAGATTCCAAAGTTTTTCATCAAGCCGCCGGACAGATTTAATCGTAAGCCCCAGCTTATTCCCGTTAACGCTTACGAGTTGAGCTATACCGTTCGATTTATTGAGCCGGTGATCTTACGGTAAACGAACTAAGGAGCTTGGAGAAAAACACAAAAGACGACTAACGGGACGAATATTAAGAGGGACAAATAACAATGAAATGTAATTGGGAATTGTTTGAGCTTCGAGTGGCGATATTCCTGCGTGGGCAAAAACATAAGCCTACGGGAAACTTTACGGGGCAGATTTTGTTGGAGTTCTTTAACGTGATGCCGGATCTTGGCACGATCGGAATCGGCGATTTTCAAGGCTCCGGCGATGACTGCAACTTTAAATCTGTTTTTAGCCAGATGGTAGAACTTAACGCAATGCCGTTTAGCTTTCTAAAAGAGAAGATCAGGCCTGATCGCCTAAATTTCGGCAATCTACAGGCTGCCGAACGGAACGGAATAACCTATCGAGCCGCTAAATTATACGTACACCGTCGTGATCAGTCAGACCTATCCAGCTTAACAACGGGAATCGGCATGCTGTTGGAAAATGTAACCATAATCTTTACCGCTAAAGGGCCAATGTTCTATGTCCATCTATCCGGTGAATCGGCTAATATGGTGAATGCCTAAGGTCACACAGCTGCCGTTATAAAATCTATGAGTTAATTTGATTCGACTCGCCTTATCAGTTCATCAAATCGCGGGTCGTCTCGCAGGGAATCCATGAGCGGATCGACGTGAAGATAACTCATCCATAACTCGTGTCGCTGATACGATTTTTCCAGATACTCAAACGCTTTGTCCTTATTCCCGATCTGGGCGTTGTGCGACGCGAACCACGCGATTTCTGCGAATTCCATCGCTGAGTTTTCTTAGCGTCGCAATCCCTTTATCAAAACGACATCGTGTTTCCAGTCGCCCTGACAGGCCAATAATTTTGTTCCATCCTTGCTGAAGAAAAGTCTTGAAGGTTCCGATAATGAGTCGCTTCCGAGGTCGGCAATTTGCTTTGACTTTTCGTCTGCCAAAGAGTGCTTCCAAACGGTATAGTTTCGAGTGGATTTTTCTCGAAGGATATAGGAAACGGCATCAGCATCATTATTCCAAAAAAGCTGCACGATATCCGAATTTTGACCATTTAGCGGAAGCGTTCTGAGTAACTGCTTGGTATTGACATCAAAAATTCCAAGCATCTTAGAATTCGATTCAAAATGTTCAGCAACAATATGGCTGCCGTTCGGCGAGACTCCAAATCTATACCTGGCATCGTCCCAGACCAACTGCTCTTCACGGGTTTCGGTATTTACACGCCAAAGCTTTGATGTAAGTGACGACCGGAAATAGACCCAAACGCCATCGTTTGTTATAGCAAACGGTTGTCCGCTATTGTGTTGCGTCAATTGGTTCTGTTCACTTCCATCAGCTTTCATTGACCAGATCATCTGTTGACCGGAGCGGTTCGAGGCGAAATAGATAATACTCCCGTTGGGTGAGACGAGCGGCGATTCATCGGAAAAACTCGAAGTCGTTAATTGGCGTATTCCCGTTCCATCCGATTCCTGCGTCCATATATCGCTGTTTCCTGATCGTTCGGAAGCAAAAATCATCTTTCCACTTTCGGTATAGACAGCCGCAGTGCCATTTCCCAGATTCCTGCGTTTATCGGAATTTTCAAGATCGTATTCAAACATCTCATAGCCGGAACGTACTACGGATGTTACAGCTACATTTACGTCTGCATCGATCGTGAGTGTAGAAAAATTGCTTGCCAGGTCGGTAGCTGCTGTGTGCGATCCGTCATCTTTTACTCGATATAGGCTGCTCGCATTTGATTCGGCCTTTTTTGCGGCTATGAGCAGTTCCCGGCCGTCCGGGAGCCATGCAACACCGCCTATAATAAAGAACGGTTCGACTAGAGCTTGCTCAGTTTGACCAGAAGAAAGATCGACGATGTAAAGCAGGAACTGGTTCGCACCATTTCTACTTTGACCGGAAACGAAAGCGAGTTTACTTCCGTCAGGCGAAAATTCATTATCGCCGATGCGGTATGGTTCTGGTTTATTTATGATTTTCCGTTCATTGCTGCCGTCCTTCGCATTGGCTGTCCATAATGAGCAATTCTCAGTTTCTTCGTAGGGGCATCGGACGAAGGATATGATTTCCCCATCAGGCGAAATACTTATCCATCCCTGGGACCGCCGAACGACCGTCTCGAGGGTGCCGCCAAAGATCGAAACGCGATAAACCGTATACTCTTCGCCTATCTTCGTTGCTCGGGCAAAATACAGCTCTAGGGCATCGGGTGAGAATGTTAGGCCGCCGATAAACCCCTCGGTGATCGGAACGATTTCGCGGTCTGTATTGCGTTCGATATCGCGTACGCGAACACTAGACCGGTTGGAGTGATCCACGGCGTAGGCGATCAGTCTCCCATCGCGGGACAGAGTTGGGTGAAAGCTGTCGCCGCTGGTCGTTATGCTGTGTGCCTCGTATGGCTTAGCAAGGAGTGGATAGTCATACGCAAAACTTGCCCGCCAAAGAAAATATGCAGCGGCGATCAACGCGGCAAGTAAAAGAACCGAAAAAGTAATCGCTGAAATCTTGCTGATCCTGAAACCGTTCTTGGTTTGCGAGCCGTTCGCCAATGCGACAGCATTCTCGAGAGCAGTCTTGCTCTCATTTTTATCAGTCTCAATTGGGAAAATAAACCGGTAGCCGCGACGCGGGATCGTTTCGATAAATCTCGGTTCGCTCGCGTTATCGTCAAGCGCCTGTCGCAGCTTTCTTGCATTTACCGACAAACTGCCTTCTTCGACAAAGCTGTCCGCCCATATCTCGGTCATCAGCTTTTCCTTTTCGACGATGCGTCCGTGGTTCTCGACAAGCACCAACAGCATGTGAAACGCCTTTGGAGTAAGCGGCAGCGGCACGCCATCGCGCAGCAATACACGCTCATCAGGGTCAACCCGAAAGTCCGCAAAGTCGTAAAAGCGTTTTGTTTCCAATGACATACCGCACAGTAAGACTTTTTTAAGAGAAATGTAACCGATCTGACAGGACTTTTCTGCGTGAGTTTTTTTAGTCTCGTGCCTGCGTTGCAATTTT
The DNA here is from genome assembly GCA_964605905.1 of uncultured Chloracidobacterium sp. Classification (GTDB taxonomy): domain Bacteria; phylum Acidobacteriota; class Blastocatellia; order Pyrinomonadales; family Pyrinomonadaceae; genus OLB17. The sequence continues at coordinate 22,722 of CAZSEL010000016.1, forward strand.
GTTCGATTTTAACAGATTAGGCCGATTCACGGTTATAGAAAAATTAGATACCAAAAGAGCGGACGAAGCGATGCTGAAAGACAGAAATAGTTAAAGAGAAAAGGAGATAAAGAAAATGGGAAAAATGGTTCTTAGAATAAAGCAAATAAAAAATGCAAAGGGAGGGAAACTTGTCGGAGACTTGGCGCCGCTCCCGATAATTTCCGTCGAAAAAGGTGTCTATAAGCTTGAGGATGGCGAAATGCACGCTTCACCAACTTCAGTGGAAGAGCTCCTTACCGGCATGGTCGAAGACGGAAAAGCCTCCTTTAGGCTTAAATGGATGCCTGACAATACGTACAAAAGCATGTTCACCAAATTAAAAGGTTCTACATTCGATCTTCAGTTCTATTTTGGATTTCACGATCCCAGTGATGACACGGTTCAATGGCATAAAACACCAGAAGCCAAGAAGTCAAAGCTCAAGAAAGCTCCAATAAATTCGGGGAAGGGCACCTCTTTCGTTCAGACACTTGATATTAAATTTGGTTTCCTTAACGCGGCTGCCCAGTGACAAGAGCAGGCTGGCAATGAAAAGCACAAGGGAAGCACAGCAGCCGGAACTCGCTCAATATATTGATCTATGGGAATGCCTGAAGATTTGGTCGGAGCATTCGAGTAAACCAACGGACAAAAGGAGAAATGCTGTGGGAGAGAAATTTAGGTTATATGCGCTGGCCCATGGAGCAGGACTGGACAAGATGATAGATGTGCATGGGATTGCCGACTATCGAACTGAAGTGACCGAAGAAACCACTCCTTTCAACGGAGAGGTGGATGTCCTTCGCGAGTCTTTTAAGGCCATGAAAGAACCCGGTGTGGTGATCTTTTCGCTAAAAGAAAAATTATCCCGGTCACTTTTTACAAAACTTAAGCCAGGCCATATGTTCACTCTTGAACTTCGTATTCAGGTGATTAAAGACAACCAAGGTGCGATATTTCATACAGAATTCAAATTTCACCGATGCATGTTAGTGGCGGTCGTTCCAAAAGGAAGAAAAGTAAGGGTTGTAGCGGGTTTCGGTAGTTTTAGGTATTCGGATCCGTGAAAATGCCGGCTTCCAATATCTCAAAAGTATTTGAGATGCCTTCAGAAAGGAGAAAGTATGAAACGAAACGAATTGGTAATATTGCTGGCATTTATGGTCGCAGCTCAGTTCCTTTCAGGATGCTCGGCCAGCCGGAAAATGGCTCTGGCGGGCAAAGCGGAAGACCTGATGAATTTGCAGGTAACTGAAAAGCTGGACGATGCCGCAAAGATCAGGGGAAAAATTGCCGTGGTTGAGATGTACCCAAATACGCCGGCAAGTCTTGAAGGATTTAAGGACGACGGCAGCGTTGATCGGTTATCTCAATATTTCTTCTCACCGGATAAGAAAGCCCAAACACTTGATGAGATAGAGACGCTGGTTAAGGTTGCGTGCCGACAGGGAAGATCGATCGGCAACAGCATGCGGACGGTTTACGCCAACGAGTGCGATGTCTCGGTTATTGATTTCAAGACGAAGGTCCTATTCAACAAAAAGAAATTCGAGAACTCCATCATTCCAACAGGAATTTCATCGTCCGCTTTGAACGTAATGCCCGCGCCGTCTGAAGAGATCAAATTACATTTACGAGGACTTTCATTTTAGGTGCGCCGAAAAACACGACTTAGGATTTCGATTTTTACAAAGAGGAAAAAATTATGAACAAACGAATAGCATTAAATTGTTTCTTGACGATCGCAATGATGTTTTGCGTCCTGACCAACATCAGAGCCCAGGAAATTGACACAGAAGCAACGCAGCCGCTTGGTGAAAACGTGATCTTGCAATGGAATCGTGTTTTGCAGGAAACCATTCGCACTCACGGACAGCAGCCGGCGACAATTTTTCCCGTGCGAAGTTTTGCAATGATGCACGCGGCGATGTTCGATGCCGTTAACTCAATTGACGGCACGTACACGCCTTATTTGACGGATGTTCCCGGAAGCCGGCGAGCTTCAGAGGAAGCCGCCGCCGCCAAGGCCGCTCGTGATGTTTTGGTGGCGTTGTATCCGACAAGACAAGCTATTTTCGACGCTGAACTAGCCGATTCGATAGATGGGATTCCGTGGTTTCGCGCGTGGCAAGGCATCAGGGTCGGCGGTATCGTAGCTGAACGTCTTTTAGCTGCCCGAGCCAACGACGGTTGGAACGTCACGCCGCCGCCATACGTTTTGCCTATGACGCCTGGCAACTGGCAGCCGACTCCACCCGCTAACGCACCGGCCGGATTTACGCAGTTTCCCGCAGTTCTTCCATTTGCGACGACATCGGGCACCCAATTCGCGCCGAATGCTCCGCCATCGCTGACGAGCGTTGAATACACGGCAAGTTTTAACGAAGTTAAGGAGATCGGCTCTGCGACCAGCACGACACGCACTGCGGAGCAAACACAAATTGCTCAGTTGTGGGCGAACGTCAATACCCCGACGAGCGTCTGGTTCGTCTGGAACAACGTCGCCCGCACCGTCGCCATTTCCCGCAACAACACGACGGCGGAAAATGCTCGCCTTTTCGCGCTGATGAACATTTCATTTCATGACGCGCTGCAAACAACGATGGCGAGCAAATTCGTTCACGGATTGTGGCGTCCGGTGACGGCGATTCGCCGCGCCGATGAAGACGGCAATCCAAACACGGAACCGGATGTGAATTGGACATCGCTGCTCGGCAATCCGCCTTACCCGACCTACGCCGGAAACCACGCCGCGATCGGAACTTCACAGGCCACAATTCTCGCCTTGTTTTTCGGGCGGGACGATATTCTCTTTCAGCATACATGGGAAGGAGCGGGCGGAGCGACACGCTCGTATACCGGATTTAACGCGATGGCGGACGAAGAGGAACGAAGCCGAGTATATGGCGGGATCCATTTCACTTTTGATCAAACCGCCGGCCAATCAGCTGGACGCAATGTCGCCAATTATATTTTCCTGAACGTTATGAAGCCACGCTGCGGGCCAAGTGACGGCCTTCGCTCAAGCACCGCATTCAAGATCGGAAACGCGAATTCAAACTCGTGACGCACTGGGAATCTAAGGCATTAATGGGTGGGACGAACCATGAAGCGTAGAACTTTTCTAAAGCAGGGAGCTTTGGCGGCGGCAGGTTTTTCTCTGTTACCGGACGCTATCTTTCCTAAAGACCAAAAAAAGCTGGAATCGCGAGGCACGGCGAAGAAAGTGATCGTGATCGGTGCGGGGTTGGCCGGATTGTCGGCGGCTTATGAACTGACGAAGGCGGGGCACGATGTCACCGTACTTGAAGCTCAAACTCGCGCGGGCGGCCGAGTGCTTACTCTCCGCTCGCCTTTCTCTGATGGCCTGTACGCCGAGCACGGGGCCATATCTATTCCGGATACCCATGACATAACGCTTCGCTACGTCAAGGAGTTCGATCTGCCCCTCGAGGCGGATACGGCGACTCCCGAACTGGGCTACGTATATCATGTTCGGGGCAAACGAGTTGTCTGGCCAGGAGGCATACGAACACAAACACTCTTTAAGCTCGCACCTGAAGACCAACCGCTGCGCACTTACGAGATCTGGAAAAAATACCGGCCCGAATCCATATTTCAGGAACTCGGCAACCCGGCCGATCCAAACTGGTCAGTCGATGCACTGAAGAAATACGACTCGGTGAGTTACGGAGATCTTCTGCGAAGCCGCGGAGCGTCCGCGGAGACTATCGCGTTTTTGACGTATGGCTGGGGCGATCTCTGGGGTGAAGGGGCCGCAAACGTGTCGGCCCTTATGATGCTGCGCGACAACCTTCACCTCATGAAATCAGAGAAGGACTACGTAATAAAAGGCGGGAATGACCTGCTCCCAAAGGCCTTTGCCACGAGCCTCGCCGAGAAAATACGCTATGGCTCGCCGGTCGTCAAGATCGAGCACAACGACCGCCTCGTGCGGGCAACTTATCTCCAAGCGGGGACGCATCATTCTATCGAGGCGGACCGTCTCGTAATTGCGATCCCTTTTTCTGTCCTTCGCCGAATCGAGATCTCGCCGCGATTCACGGCGGGAAAGATGAAAGCCATAAACGAGCTGCCATATTTTTCCGGAGCTCGCGTCTCTCTGCAATCACGCAAACGGTTTTGGATCGCGGCCAAGTTGAAAGGATCCGGCCTGACAGACCTCCCAATTGCCACCATCTCCGACATGACGTCAGAGCAACCCGGGTCGCGCGGCATTCTGCAGGCGTACCTGGGCGGCTCCAACGCAAGAAAGTTGACCGCACTTAAAGAGACCGATCGGGTCGCCTTTGTGCTTGAACAGACTGAAAAACTCTTTCCGGGCATTAAGGAGAATTTTGAAGGAGGAGTATCAAAATGCTGGGACGAGGACGAATGGGCACGCGGAGCTTCAAGTTGGTACAAGCCCGGACAGATGGGCGAACTGTGGCCGCACATTGCCCGGGCCGAAGGCCGTGTGCATTTCGCGGGTGACCATACATCTGCATGGATCAGGTGGATGCAGGGTGCTCTGCATTCAGGCAATCGCGTCGCGAAAGAGGTGAACGACGCCTAAATTAAAAACACGCCTCCAGATAAAAGGAGAATTAAAGTCATGAAAAACACAAGGAAAAATTACTACAAAAGATACATTACGGGATTCTGCCTGGTCTTTGCCGTACTCGCGGTCCTGAGTCCGGCCGTTCTGGCTGCCGATGAGATTCCGAAGGGATGGATTAAAGCCGGAAGTCATCCGTCGGGTTACGACATAACCATTGATAGATCCACAAAACGAAGCGGAAAAGCAGCGGCGCGGATCGAGTCTAATGCAGCCGTCAAGACCGATGGTTTTGGAACCCTCATGCAGGGCATTAAAGCCGATGCGTATCGAGGCAAACGCATTCGATTGTCAGCCTGGATGAAAACCGAAAACGCCGTTTCGGCCCAAATATGGCTGCGGCTGGACGGCGAACGGCGAAGCTTTGGTTTCGACAATATGGATAACAGACCGGTAAAGGGAACAACGGGTTGGACGAAATACGATCTTGTTCTCGATGTGCCGGAGGAGACCCTAAAGATCGCGTTCGGTTTTTTTGTCTCCGAAAAGGGAAAAGCGTGGGCAGACGATATTCAATTAGAAGTTGTCGGAAAAGACATACCCACGACGAATTTAATGAGCGCGGAGCAAGCGAAGGAAGAGTTCCCTGCGAGCACCTCTAAACGCGAATATCCTATCCATCCTGTCAATCTTGACTTCGAAATCTAGTGGTTATCAACCGAGAACTAAACCGGATTTAGGGAAAACAAGCGGCTCGATGGCATTTAATATCGAGGTTTAATAAGGAGGAAAATATGGCAAGGGATTATTTGGCGATGTACCTTAATGTTCAATTTAATTTTGGTGAGTTTAATGTTGTTGCAATCAGGCATTTTTCTGCAAACACAGCCCGATTGGCAGAGGCGATCAGAAACGGAAATTTGTTTACCGACCTGACCGCCTTGAAACACGAAGCCACCATGGTAGAGCAACAAAAGGAGATAACGGTTCTGCTTGATTCGACCCTTCCTGGAAGGAAGAAAATTCTACCTGCGGCTGCCCAAGAAAACCTCAGCAATATTAATAATATTTATTCAAAATTCTACGAAGCAAGAACAAATCCGGTTAACCCACCGAGAATTGATTTCAATATTCGCTCGGGAATAAGAAATATTAATCTGCCGAGGCCCTACATAGATGGATTTGCCAGTTACAGCACTTTTAAGTCGGGGTATTTTGATATGTCGATCAACGGCGATGCAGACATTAAGATTCATCCTCCTACCCCCATCGATGGACATGTTTATTTTGCAGTGACTTTTAGCAAATGGGATCGAATGCTTCTCGTAAATATGTAAAGCTTCATGGATTTGCGGGTACAGCATAGAAATCGGTTTCCCGGTCAAATCAAAAAGCGAAAGTCTGCCAGGTATAGAGATACGGCGAAACAGGGCGGACCGGAACTCTGCTAGCTGGTCAGCAACAGGCATCTCCAACGAAGCAGTCTTAATAAAGGAGAGAGCGAAAAAAGAACAATGGCACAACTCGACTACATTAACATTAGAGGGATCGACATTGCCCTCGGCGTCAATTTATCCCAAACCGTCGGTATCGCAGCTCCGAATCTTCCTCAGGACGTGGCCGCCGTTCAGGCCTTTTTTCGTATAATCGCGAAAGGAATGGGCCGGGAAAAGATAGGGTTGGACCCGACCCTGCCTCTTCCGAAAGTAACCGGCGTCTGGGACGCATGGACACATCTCGCAATTCTGAAATATCAAAGTCACTTCAGACATCGACTTTTGACGGGAAAAAAAATCGATACGCTCTTTCATCCTGCGTCCTATCAGGGGCGTTTGATTAAACACCCGCGGAAGCCTTTGATGGCGATAACGCTTTTACACATACACGCAAAATATGGCGACTGGACCTACCCTGCCGGATACGATTATGTCGAAAACCTGAAAGACAGAATCGCTCCGTGGGGGCCGCTCCCAATGCCGCAGTATTCGCGCCCCTCTTTATCCACGCTTTTAAGAGGATCTTAAATTTCGAGAGACGCTTGTGAACAAGTGAAAACCAAAACGCATTTGGAGAATATTATGAAAACAAAGATCAACAGAAATATGTTCAAATTATTTGCGGTAAATGCCATGCTGTCGGTACTCGCGGTGAGTGGCCCTGCCCAATTCACAATTAAGATCCCGAAAATTCCCAAGGCGGACAAAAAGGCGGAGCAGCAAAAAACGGATGTCAATCGGCCTCCCGTTGATCCGACTATTCAGACGCGCACCACCACGGATCCCGTTAGACGCAATTCCGACAAGCCGTACGGCATGGTTGAGTGGCCCGACCGTCCGGAGATGTTGTGGAACACGCTATACATACAGACGGCGAATCACAATAAGTACTGGAAAGCGCCGAATCAAAAATATTCCAGTTGGGTGCCAAAGATCCGTTTCCACATGGATTACGACCCGGACAAATTTTCACCGGAATACGTTGCAGAGTATTCCAACCCCGACGGCTCGCTCTGGTTTAGCGAGCATTTGAGAAAAGCAGGAGGAAGTGCCGAAAATGTGGTGCTGTTTGAGAGCAAAAGTGACATCACAAACGCAATGCACGATACAAAATCAAGCATCGCGACCGGGGTTTACGGCTTTAAGATCAGCGAAGCAAAAACAAAGGAGATTCTCTTTCAGGGAAAATTCAAGGTCGGCAAATTTGCTCTGCCGGGCAATGACAAAAACGTGTCCGAGTTCTTCGTTGATCACGACTGGGTAATGCCGATCGGCTATATCTCATTTCACTTCAGCGAATTCTTAAGGCCAACCGCGCTCGGTGGCTTTCCGCTGGAGTTCAATATGTGGTTCAAGAAAGATCTCGACCCCAGAAACCACGGTATGGAGGCTCAGCTATTTTACAAAGGAAAGCAGATCGGCACCACGGCCGACTACCACAGTAGTTTTGTCAGCAATGAAGTGCGAGCGAGTGGTCAGGGACACATATATTCACCCGACCTTCATAATTGGGAGCTGTGGAAGATAACATGGCAGAACGTGATCATTGATAACAACGGCACGTACAATAACGAGATCCGCAAGAAATCATTCCTGATAGATAAAAATCCGGGCGAATATACGGTCAAGGCATTTCATAAAGGCACTCAGGTGCGCGAGGCAAAGTTTACCGTCGGAACCGACGGCCGCATAGTTGACCGTTACTCAAAACCGATCTATCTGACTTATCACAAAGTGATCGTTCCTGTCACCGTCATCGGCCCGGCTGAAAAATACAACTCCACAGCATGGAAAACCGAATCATTTTACGGCAACCCAATTGCCGCATTCGCCGTGCCTTAGCTCTCCGATTGTTCAATCAAGGAAAGGCACCCGATGTGTTCGAATGCCTTTCCATTAAACCGGTACTAATCTTGAAGAACCCGCTACCGCTCCCGGTTCTGACCTAATTAACTTTCATGTCCAGGCTCTTGACGAGAAATCCGTAGATGTCTGTTTGTTCCTGAATTTGTTTTGTGGTCGGTTTGCCGGCGCCGTGGCCGGCCTTGGTTTCGATGCGGATCAGGATCGGCGAGTCGCCGCCTTGTGCTTCCTGCAATGCGGCCGCGTATTTGAAGCTGTGTGCGGGAAACACGCGGTCGTCCGTATCTGCAGTCGTTACCATTGTCGGCGGATATTTCGCACCGGCCTTTACGTTGTGAAGCGGCGAATATGCGTATAGAGCCTTGAACTCTTCAGCATTATCCGGCGAGCCGTAATCCGAAGTCCACGCCCAGCCGATGGTGAATTTTGTAAACCGCACCATATCCATCACGCCGACTGCGGGCAGTGCCGCTCCGAAAAGATCGGGGCGTTGATTTAAAACCGCGCCTACGAGCAAGCCGCCGTTCGATCCGCCCTGAATTGCCAGCTTTTTATTCGACGTGTATTTGCTTGAGATCAGGTATTCTCCGGCAGCGATAAAATCGTCGAATACGTTTTGCTTCTTCAGCTTGGCGCCGTTTTCCCACCAGATCTTGCCGTATTCGTTTCCGCCGCGGATGCAGGCAACGGCATAAACGCCGCCCATTTCCATCCACGGAATTCGTGCAGCGGAAAAACCGGGAGTCATCGCGATATTAAAACCGCCGTAACCGTAAAGCAGCGTCGGGTTGTTGCCGTCGAGCTTCAAGCCTTTTTTATGGACAATAAACATCGGCACTTTTGTCCCGTCCTTGCTGGCGTAGAAAACCTGCTTTACCTCGAAATCCGTTGGCGTGAATTTTACCTTCGATTCGCGGAAAAGCGTGCTCTTGCCGGTTTTCATATCGTAACGATAGATCGTGGACGGAGCGTTGTAGCTTGAGTAAGAATAGAACGTCTCCATCTCTTCACGCCGTCCGCCAAAACCGCCGGCTGAGCCGATGCCGGGCAGATCGACTTTGCGAACCAGCTTTCCTTTTAGATCGACGATCTCGATCTGCGTATATGCGTCTTTCAAATAATTAAGAACAAACTGGTCGCCCTTAAGGTTGGCGCCGCGAAGCATTTCCGTCGTTTCGGGAACGGCGTCGCTCCATTTGCCGAGCTTTGACATCGTGTCGCAGATGACGATCTTTCTACGCGAAGCGTTTTTATCAGTAAGAAAATAAAATGTCCGCCCGTCGTTGCCTATAAAGTCGTATTCGGCGTCGAGATCGGTTATCAGCGGATGAATCTGAGATCTGCGTTTTGCCGCAATGTCGCCCGAGGGAACCGCAACTCCCGGCATATAGCCATCAATGATACCGGTCGCCGGATTGAAACCCGCGAGCGGCATATAATAGACCATATTTTTTCTCAGCGTGCCCTGACCGACGTTGATGATCAAATATCTTCCGTCCTCGGTGACACCGCCGCCGATGAAATATTCCTTATTGTCGGGACGTTCGTAAACGACGAAATCTTCTGACTGCGGCGTTCCGAGCTTATGAAAATACAGTTTTTGAAAGAAGTTCTGGCTCTTGAGTTCCGAGCCTTCCTCTGCGTCAGGAAAACGGTTGTAAAAGAACCCCGAATTATCGTTCAGCCACGAGATGCCGCCCTGACGGTTCGGACGCAATGTATCGGTAAGATGCTCGCCCGTCTCGACGTTCATTATTTTCCATTCCGAACGGTCCGAACCCGAACGCGAGATGCTGTAAGCCCACAGCTTGCCGTCGTCAGTAAACGAAGACCCGCCGAGTGCCGCAGTTCCGTCAGCGGTCAGCTTGTTAGGATCGAAAAAGACCTTGCCCGGATCGTTGATCGACGAAGCCCGATAAAGGACGCTCTGGTTTTGCAGACCGTCGTTTTTTGAATAAATGTAAAACCCGTCCGTGATCTTCGACGGCGCCGAGATGCGTTCATAGTTCCATATCTCGGTCAGCCGTTCCTTTATTTTGGCGCGTTCTGGAATCGTTTCAAGGTATGCATCGGTATGAGCGACCTGTTCGCCGATCCATTTTTGCGTGTCTGCGGAACCCGTGTCTTCCATCCATCGGTACGGATCGGAAACCTTGGTTCCGTGATAATCGTCAACCCGATCGACCTTTTTCGCCTTGGGATAACCGTTGCCCTTTTGGGCAGGTATAGCCGTTACGAATAAAGACAATACAACCAGAAGAAAAACTGATCTTTTAAACATTGCGAACACCTCATTATCATTGGATTTTCAATGATTATAAGGCGCGACGTGGTTCAATCAAAATGCGGAAAAATTTATACCGGACTGCTCGTTAGAGAGGAATGTGAATTTCTTCCTTTCTTCTTTGCGAACTTCGCGGCTTTGCGTGAAAAAGTTGTTTCACGCAAAGTCGCTAAGAACGCAAAGCAAGAAAGTAATACCAAAAATTACAATCGCGTAATCTGAGTTTATTAAAGGTTTAGAAAACAGGCAGGTGTGCGTCGTTCGGGTGGTCGTGCTGTTGCTTTTCAAATTGTCCGGTCGGTGTGAACGGTATCCAGTTTGGCCGTGCGTATAGCAGCCGTTCGGTTTCGTCTTTTCCTTTTGGCTTTGCGAGCAGATAGCCCTGGCCGTAATCGCAGCCGAGATTATTCAGCAGCGAAAACTGTGCAATCGTCTCGATGCCCTCGGCGATCACGCGAAGCCGCAGGCTCTTGGCAAGCGAAATTATCGTCTGGAGTATTTCCGAATTTTCGCCATTCTCACCTACGTTGTAAACGAATGAGCGGTCGATCTTGAGCGTGTCAAACGGCAGGCGATGCAGATAGCTCAAACTCGAATAACCGGTGCCGAAATCGTCCATGCTCAACTGAACGCCGATCTGTTTCAGGCGGTTCAGGACGCCGATCGTATGTTCGGCATTTTCCATCGCAGAGCTTTCGGTAACTTCCAGTTTTAGGCATCCGGGGCGGAGGCTTGTCGATTCGAGAGCGCTCTCGACGTCGTCTATCAGATCGTTGTTTGAAAGATGCTTGCCCGAAATATTTACACTAACGATCAGGTTGTGATATTCCGAGCCGATCTGCTGCCATGCGCCCAGCTGTTTGCAGGTTTCATGCAGTACCCAGACCGTGATCGGCTGGATCAGTCCGGCACGCTCGGCGATAGGAATGAACTTGTTCGGCGGTATATTGCCGAACTCGCTGTGGTGCCAACGCAGTAAAGCCTCAAACCCGATAAGCTCGCCGCCGGACAGCGCAATTATCGGCTGATAATGTATCGACATTTCTTTGCGCTCGATCGCGTGCCGCAGGTCCATTTCGAACCGGACGCGTTCCTGAAAACGTGCCCGCAGGTCGGTGGTGAATATCGCAAGGCCGTCGTTGCGCTCCTTTGCAAAGTGCATCGCGATGTCGGCGTCGCGCAAGATTTCCTCGGGCGTGCTGTATTCGGCGTCGCACGGCGCAATGCCGATGTTCATGTCGATCTCGATCTTGTGGCCGCCCAGCGAAAAGGGCTGTTTGATGCTGTCGTAAATCCGCCGCGCGATCTTATGTGCCTTGGCGCTCGACGCAACATTGCGAAGCACTATCGCAAACTCGTCCCCGCCGATTCGCGCCACGACATCATTAGGGTTAACAACCCGCTTGAATCGCTTTGCCGCGATCGCCAGCACCTTGTCGCCGATCGTGTGGCCGAGCATATCGTTGATGTCCTTGAAACTGCGTATATCAAGGAACAGCACCTGAAAACTCGTCTCCGGGTCGCTGCGGTAATTTGTTATCAGATCGGCTAGAATGTCGTTCAACTGCTTTCTGTTCGCAAGCGTCGTCAGCGAATCGTGCAAAGCCGCATGCTGCAGCTCCTTCTCGCTCCGCCTCAGCGCCGCATTCGCCCGCTCTTCCTTATCAAGCGAAACCGAAAGCTGATCCGCATGCCTCTCAGCCTCACGCCGCCGCACGCGTTCCACCTCCGCCTTTTGCCGCTCGGCCTCTTCTACATTCTCAATGGCCTCGTTGATCTCATCGATCATCTTTCGATAATTGAGATACGCAAAAACGAATATCGCAAAGGCGATCACCGCCAATGTCAGATTGGCATAGCTGATTACCTTAAACGCGACACCAGCCAAACCGGCTCCGGCGAACTGTGCAAATGAGGTCGAGATGCCCTGAGATTTCCAATTCGACCAGATGCTCTCACCCAAGCGAATCTTTTGATAGATCGTGATGAATAGTGACGAGCCAAAAAACTGCGAAAGCGAAAGAACGCCGAGAACCATCGCAAGGTCTCGTGTGCTGTTCAGGTTAAAAACCGTGCCGTTCCAATTCGTGAACAGATGCAGTAAGCCATATGTCACGGTCGTATAAAGCACTGCCATCGAAGAATTGAATGGAATGAACCATTTCGCAAATTTAACTTTGCGGCTTCGCAAATATACGACATTAGCGGCGTTTTCGATGAAAGCGGTCAGGATCGCTAATTCTCCGCCGTATAACAGAAACGTAAGAAAAATGGCTGCGTCAGAAAAGGTGAGAATTATATTTGACTTGGGAAGCGAAACGCTCATTCGCGGAGCGACAAATATACTGAATGCAAGGATCAGCAAATAGCCCCAGCCAAATGAATTTGTCGGTAATTTCAACAAGGCCCAGCCCATACAGACGGCGCCCAGCAACATCACCGCGAACTTGGTATAGTTTGAGAGTTTTTCCCTGTCCATGCTGCCGATGGATGCGTTAATCGATTTAGTCTGCAAAATTTGAAGCGTGGAAACGACAAGGACGAAGTGCGGCCAAACGCCGAATCTTTAGAAGTGTATCATTCAAGGCAGGTAAAAAGCTAGTAAAAATCGAACATAATCCGCAATCGCTGGTAACCAAATATACATTTTATTGTATATCTTCTATTCACTTTGTTAAGTACTTGATTTTTATAAGATTTTGCCTGAAATGAATACCTGCTATACAGGAACATCCAAGTAGTTGCAATGGTTGTTAAAGCTTGCTTATGAAACTGTAACTAACTGAAACATATGCTGCTTACGCCATAGCAACTAAACAAAAAAATCTATGGCACGGTGCTTGTAATTGAAATTGCAACACGAAGTCCAAGAACTTCGAAACAAGAATAACTGGAGCAAAGTGTAGAAATGAAAAAATTGAATAACATAGTAGCCGCGTTCGTATTGATGGCAATCCTCGTATTCGGAACAACGGCAGCAAACGCCGGAATTCTTGTTGACGATGCTACAGGGTCCGAGACCTGTACGACTACAAATGAAAAGCCCGATTGGGGAGTTGTGATTACGAACATCGTCGGCGTAGTGATTACCAATTTAGGCGGAATTCTGATCCCGGAACTCAAAACTTCAACTCCGACAAACTGCGGCGTAGTCATCACTAACTAATTTACCAACATCCTCCAATCCCACACCGGACAGCCCGCCGAGCAATCGACGGGCTGTTTTAATTTGCAGTTCCTATTTTTGTTTTTTCTCCACTCGGTACAATCTTGTGGGTGATTTTTTTGAATCGTTCTTCATGTCGTACACAATTCCATCTAGGGTCAACATTGATTGCGATAAGGTCCGAACCTTTTCTGGTGACCCAATCCTCAAGAATTGCGTATCCAATATTTTTCTCACCAAGAACAAAGTGAATACGAGATTTTATGACTGAAACGATCTCACCATTTGCGGTAATTGTGTCGATTTTATCGATGATTTCGCGGGCTAGTTTAACTTTTCCCTGCTTTGCATATAAGTAGCCTAGACATCCCAGGGCTTCGACCTCCAAGTAAGTCCCCAAACATTTTTCAAGCAGGACTTCCGCCTCTGCAAATTCTCCCAATTCGGTAAGTACAACACCGAGTATGACCAGTACTTCAAGATGGTCGGGCTCAAGTTCGGCTGCATCTTTTAGATACAATCGAGCATAGTCAAACATACTCATCAGATAGTAGAGCCTACTTATTCTGATATATGTCGGAATCGAGAAAGGGTCTAATTGCATTATCCGAGGAAGATTTTGTATTGATTCTTCAAATCTTCCGGAAAAAACCAAAAGTTCTGAATACCTATAATGGGCAATGAGATAATTAGGATTAATTGAAAGAGCATCTTTGAAATGTTCCTCGGCTTCGTCGAACTTCCACTCAAGGAACATTGCCACGTTACCGCGCATGACATGAAGAATATCGACATCCTGATCGAGGTCATTAAGTACATTGAGTATCGGTTTGATCTTGCTAATCGCCTCTTCATTCGTAATCGAATCTAGACCCTGAAGCAGCAGGTACGATTCCACAATTCCAATGTTTGGATATACGCTAGTTGGATCGTATGCGACAGATTTTTCGAAGCAGGCGATGGCTTTATGAAGATCGCTCGTTGTGCGTTTTTCGTGAAAGTATTTTCCCTTTAGATAATAGCGGATGGCTTCGGAGTCGTGGCCTAGGTGGTCGTAGGGGCCGGGGTGGTGGCCGTTGGTTGGGGCGTTTTCATCGACCAGATCGACGGACGGGATAAACCGGTAGCCGGTGCCCGAAACCGTTTCGATAAACCGCTCGCTGGCGCCTTCCCCAAGCACCCGACGAAGCTTTGAAATATAAACCGAAAGAATCCCTTCCTCGACCAGAGCCCCGCCCCACACCTTCCCAAAAATCTCGTCCCGCGTCACAACCTCGCCTGCATTTTCAACCAGCAGCGTAAGAATATCCAGAGCCTTTGAAGCCAGCTTCAAAACCTCCCCGCGCTTCTCAACCCGCCGCTCACGGTGTATTCGAACACCAACGGTTGCTTCCGTCGCGTTTGAGACAATAAACAGTCCTGTCACAAACGACAACCCCGCGTTCCTCGGCGGCGGACAAAGAGTTTTTCCCGACCTTGAAACGCCGACGGATCAGGTAAACAGACGGATTGTCCGAGTTAAGGCTCAAATTGCAACCTCAGGCGGAACACCTACTTACACTTCCGGCGTTCGCGTTTATTTCCGAAACTTTGATGTCGATGACCCAAGCGACGATCCGATTATTGACCCTATGGGTAACGCTGGCGATGACAATCGTGGAACGCCGAGAGCCGGCACATTGGAAGCTCCTTTCGCTACAACGGATTCCAATGGCGTAGCATCTATGCAATTTACCGTTACCATGCAGCCCGGAGACAATTTCGTCATTGCTGCAAGCACCGATCAAAATTATTTGAACGGCGTTGTAATAAATGGAACCGGATTGCGGGATGCCGCCGGCAGTCAGCTGCCAACCAATCGAGCCGCTAGAACCGCAATGCTTTCCGTCTGGCGAAGGCTTCATATCGAAGTTGATTCAATGGGGTTGTCGGACGGAAACTTTGTTCTTGGAATGATTCCGACAGGTTTCAAGATTTCACCAAATCAAACCCGTGTCGTAACGTTGAACCCATCACCGAGCGACCCGCTGGAAGTTAATCGCTTCGAAGGCGGAAGGTTGGCGGTCGGAATCAGGTCGTTGCGCGTTGAAAGTAATACAACTGACACCGTTACAGTTAGAAATACAACATCAGCGGCGTTCACAATTGGAAGCAACGTGCAATTTCAGCTTTACGACGACGATGACTTTAATGACAATAATCAAACGGCTTTAGATGGTGACACAGATGAGAACATACCGATGCCCCCGACGGACTTGCTAACGGAAGAAAGTGATGACCCAGCGATGAATATTCTGGCACCTGCTTACATTTGGCCGGTTTATGATATCGGCGACAACAATGACTTTACGGTTTTTTCGTCGAATGTGGCAGCACATACTGGTGAGGCAATCCGTGACCTATTCGACTTTGACCAAGTCGACACCGAGGATAGCCCTGTCTTCTGGACAGCTTATCTCTTGGGAGCCTATCAGTACACAATATTTTTCGATGACGATCCAGAGTCTCCGGACGTTGCTTTTGGAGTAACAGACGAACAAAATGGACAAGGTTCAATGGTCTTTTTTGAATTGCACAGTCTGAGTGAATGTGTCAGCACTCCAATTATCTGCAGCCTTCCCGGAACCTCGGCCCACGAACTAGGACATTTGCTGAACGCACTTGAAGGTGACGGTGGAATTATGGATAACGAGAGCCTTAGTTTTTCGCCAACGTCGTTGGACAAGATTCGAAATGTTTCCCATCCATAAGATGGCGGTAACGATTATGTGGAGGTGAAAATTAAATGAAAGTAAAAAGAGTTATATTCTTATCAGCCATATGGATGATACTCGGTTCCATTCTAATTGTTCTTGGGCGTGACAATCTAGAATCAATATTTACAACGGCTCAAAATCGCTCTAGGAATTTGGAACTGGCGATCAAAGCCCCAAAAGCAACCTATATGCTTGGCGAAGTGCTTGTTTTGGACATTAAAGTCGAGAACACAGGCTCCAGTGATATTTTCCTGCACGGCGCAGATGTGAAGTCAGGATACGTGAGCGTATTCGTGGCTTCTGAGGACCAAAAATTTTTGCAGTATTCTCATTCTGCTTGGGGTACAACGAAAAAGAAGGGATTCACAATCAAGGCCGGTCAAACTATTGAATCAAAGGCTAGCGTTCTGTGGAATTTCAGCCTGGTCGGTAGAGTTGCCGATTTGAATAGGGTAAAAGAAAGCAACATATTATCGGATTTTGCTTTCAGCAAACCCGGTGTTTATTTTATTAAGGCAGTATTGACGGTTCCCGGTGAAGCACATGCGAAAATTGAATCGCTTCCGGTTCAAGTTTTGATCAACGAGCCAGTAGGAAGTGACTTGCCTGTTTGGGAGAGTATAAAGAAGAACAGTGAGATCGCGTATTTTATCCAAGAGGGTGAAATTCGCTCAGGCAAGCCGGAAAATCGTAAGAAGATCTTGGAAGAAATCGATGAAATTATATCGAACAATCCGAACAGTTTTCTAGCCCGACAAATGAACGAGAGTCTCGAGAAGTTTCGTGAAAGTGAAGAACGCCGGTTGGAGTTCAAGCGAAAACTACAACTAAAGTCAGGAAATTGACTGGGTTTGCTTCCCGGTTTCGATTCTCGAATTATCAGTCGAAACCGGGAAGTAACATCAACACACGGACGACCTCGGCGACGCTCCAGGCTTGGGCGGGGCAGCCACGTGGGACTCTCGGGCGTCGAATGATCCGGAGAGAAGAGAATTTAGTAAATGGCTTCTATGAGACTTTCATCCGTTCGCCTTTAATCGAATCAGGCGAAAGCCGGGGAGGTTGTATGAATCGCGCGATGTGTCTAGAGCTTAAGTATTGTAAAAGAATGATTTAGGGCAGATAGTTCGTCTGAAATCATGGTGAAAACACTAAAAAATGCCGTATTTTCATTAAAAAATGCGGCATTTCTTATTAAAAAAGTCTCAAAGTTACTAAACAATACGGCAAAGTTAGGTGAAAGTAAGCCAATGTTACCTAACAATGAGACAAAGTTAGGTAACAATGAGTCAATGTTAGGTAACAATAAGCCAATGTTAGGTAACAATAAGCCGATGTTACGAGAAATTGTGGTTTGTTTTGGCAGGGGCGAGTTTTCGCAGGTTATCGACTGAGGCGGGGAGGATTTCGAAGAGGCGATTTATGTCTTCGGGGGTGTTATCTTTGCCTAGGCTGAAGCGGATGGCTCCGCGTGCCAGGTCTTCTTGGCGGCCGAGGGCGCGGATTACGGGTGAGGGTTCGAGCGACCCGGATGAGCAGGCCGAGCCGGTCGAGACGGCGACGCCCTGCATGTCCAGATTGATCAACAGCCCTTCGCCCTCGATGCCGCTGAATGAGATGTTCGAGATGTTGGGCAGACGGTGGGTTTGATCGCCGTTCAGGAAAGAACCTTCGATATTCTCGAAAACACGCTGCTCAAGATCGTCCCGCAACAGCCGCAGATTCGCGGCGTTTTCAGTTAATCTTTGTCCAGCCAATTCCGCAGCTTTTCCCAACGCAACTATCTGAGCGACCGGCTCGGTCCCGGCGCGAATGCCGCGTTCCTGACGGCCACCGATATTCTGTGTGTGAAGCCGCGTTCCGCGACGTACATACAGCGCACCGATGCCTTTTGGCGCGTGTATCTTATGGGCCGAGATCGACAGCAGATCGCAGCCGATCTCCTCGACATCAACCGGCATTTTCCCAACCGCCTGAACGGCGTCGGTGTGAAACCAGATTTTCTGTCCACCAGTCTTTAATTCACGAACGAGCTTTCCGATCTCCTCCACCGGCTGCAATGTCCCGATCTCGTTGTTGGCGGTCATTACGGAGATCAAAACGGTGTTATCACGAACGGCATTTTTTACGTCTTCGATCTTTATCAAACCATTTTCGTAAACCGGCAAATACGTGATTTCACAGCCGCTCTTTTCGAGATCGGCACAGACTTCTTTGACGGCCGGATGCTCGATTGCACTCGTGATGATGTGTGGGTTGGCTGTTGAGCCCTCCCTAACGGTAAGTCTTCCACCGGGCGAGTTGCCCTTACTTACGTGCGGGCTACGGACACGCGGGCTACTGACATGGCTCTCGATCAGCCCTCTTATCGCGAGGTTGTTCGACTCGGTGCCGCCGGAGGTGAAAACGATCTCGTTTGGACGAGAATTTAATAAAGCAGCGACTTGGTGTCGTGCCTTATCGACAGCCGAGCGCGTTTCCTGGCCAAAATAATGGATGCTCGAAGCATTGCCGAATTTATCGGTCAAGTAAGGAAGCATCGCCTCGACTACGTCCGGATCGACCGGTGTCGTCGCGCTGTTATCCAGGTAAATTCTGCGGAACATGATCTCATTCTAACATATGTGAAAACTACGGAAGTAAGCTCGTAGATAGCATTCCGAAATTCTCTTAATTCCTTACGAAAGCCATAAAAAAAGACACTCATCAATTCGACATTTGCTGATGATGAGTGTCCCTCTTTATTGTCGGCCGGGCCGGTTGAGGTTAAGTTTCGTTAGTTGACCGCCGCTTTGTAAGCTTTACGGTAATTGTCATACGCCGATTTGAAATTACCGGCGGCCTTGTCCGCGTTTGCCTGATCCAAAAACGACTGCGCGTTGCCGATGCTTCCACCTGCGGCGACGATGTTGGCCAGCGTCAGCGTGACGATCTGCTGGACCAGGTCGAGCTTGCCGCCGTTTGCGGTCGGCGTCATATACCAGCCGACTTTGACGCCGTTGCTTTCGGTCGCGAGGTCGGCCTCTATCTGCGAACGTAGCAGCGCATCGGTCAGGGCCGTTGTGTTGGCGGCGGCGTTGTTGAGGATGTTGGTGGTGTTCTGGTTGTCGTTCGCGATGATGTTGCCGGTGTTCGTGTTGCCGGTGTTGAGAATGGTGGTCGTATTCGTGTTGTCGTTATTGACGATCGTATTTTTGGCGTTCGTCAGATTGGTGTTGAGCGTCAACGCGTTTTGATTGGCGTTGTTGACGATGTTTGTCGTGTTGTCATTGCTGTTGTTGACGATCTCGGTTTTCGCGTTGGTGATCGACGTGTTGAGTTCGTTTTTTGTGTTAGTGATCGCCGTGTTGAGCTCGGTTTTGGCGTTGGTGATCGACGTGTTGAGCGTCGTCGTGTTGGTGTTGTCGTTGTTAACGATATTATTTTCCGCGTTGGTCACGGCCGTGCTTAGCGTCGTCGTGCTTGTGTTAAGGCTGTTGAGAATGTTGCTCGTGTTGGTAGCGTTGTTGCTGAGAATGTTCAGGGTTTGGGCACCAATGTTGTTCAAAAGCGTTGTCGTGTTTGTTAAAAGGGTTTCGCGTACGTTATTGAAGTTTTCCGTATTGCTCGAGCCGACCGCTTCTAAATCTCCATGGAGATGTTCCAGCCGCGCGTAATTGGCCCCCGCGAGCACTCCCGTATAGTCTTCGTAGCAAAAACGAGTATCAAAGCTGCCGGCTCGAATGCCTACATAGATAGCATCGGTTATAAGGCACGCCAACCTTCCGTTGCCGCCGAAACCGAGTGCGACAATGACTTCATTACAACCGTTTTGCGCTATATCTCTGGCTGCCTCAGCGGCTAGAAGAGCTATAAGAGCATCCTTATATTCTTGAGTCGTCGGAGGTTCGCAAAACGGAGCTGCCTCCGGGAATCCGTCTGCTGCGGCTGTGGAAGAATTTTTGGTTGTTACGCGATCCTTATATGACGATATTGAGGCCCGTAATTTTGCAAGTCTTCCCATTATCTTCAGGGGATCTAACACGGTTCTCAAAACAGTAAGGTCTTTTTCCGACATTTTTTGAATTTGTTCTTTTGTACTTTCGTAGTCCTCCATTCTTGACTGCGCATCGGATTCGTCATTGTTTTCCGTACGATTAAGCTTAAGCATGTATACGTCGTGACCGATGTTAAGCAGATCAAGCAGAGCGCTCCGCATCTGTTCCAGCTCTTCCGGAGTAAACTCTTTCCGGCCGTCCTTATTTCTAAAATCGTCCATCAATCCCGCCTTGAGTTTGGTTTCGTTCTCCTTTGCGGTAGGTTTGTCCTCTTTTCCTTTGTCTCCGGCAACGGAAGAAGCGACGACAAGCGACGGGCTTAAAAACATAAATGTCATGACGATCGTCAATAATCCCGCGGTTAATCCCCTTCCTGTACCGGCAAATGTATTTCTCAGCGTTTTCATGATCTTTTCTCCTCTTTTTTAGTGATTTTGGTTTGTCCTTAGTAGCTCTAAAACATCAAACAAGTTTTCCTTCAACACATACCCGCAGGCACCGGCTTTGCGAGCTTCTTCCCTGAGGTCGTTTTCGTCATAATTCGTCACGATAATTATTTTTGCGTTCGGGTCGTTGGCTCTGATCTTCCGGGTGGTGGTAATTCCGTCCATTTCACCGAGATCGATATCCATCAACACAAAATCGGGCTGTCCGCTCGCATACAGCGAAACCGCTTCGCCGCCGTCGCCGCATTCGTCAATTTCGTTTGCGAACGGTGCAACCACCGATCTCAAAATCTGGCGAACCGATAAACTATCTTCGACAATCAATAACTTCATAAGCTTGAGTGAAAACTGCTTGACGATTGAAGCTTAAGGCGGTGCCGACAGGATTGGAATACAGAGAAACACACAAATTCAGCTATGTAGTTCTACATAATTTTCTGTGTAAAACTACGTGCCGCTTTGAATTTGTCTTGGTGGAACTAAAGTTCCGATTTGTGCTCCAGGGCGAATTTAAGGAGGGCTTTATGACCGTGCAGATCTAGTTTTTGGCAAATGTTGGTGCGGTGGGTTTCAACCGTGCGGTGATGTATAAAAAGCTCGGCGGCTATCTCTTTGTTTGATTTGTAATCGGCGATCATTTGCACGATACGCCTTTCGGTCGGGGTAAGGCGGGAAAGATTTGGAGTATTCTTCTCGAAATTCTGAACACGCTGATGACGTTGAATCAAAAATCCCGTGAGCGAGGGTGTTACGAAATATTTCCCTTCGGCAACCGCTTTGATACCGTTGACGATCTCAAAGGCGGCGCTGTCTTTTAGAATATAACCGCTCGCGCCCAGGTCCATCGCTGCGTGAAAAAGGTCTTCCTCGCTGTGGATCGTCAGAAAAACTATTTTGGTGGTAAGTCTTCGTTTTTGCAGTTCGCGGGCAACGCCGAAACCATCGAGTTTCGGCATATCAACGTCCAATACAGCGATTTCGGGCTTTAGCTCTTCGATCAAGGTTACCGCCGTTTCACCGTTGTCTGCTTCGCCGAGAACTTTCAGTCGCGCGTCGGCTTCGATGACCTGGCACAAACCTTTGCGCACTATAGGATGGTCGTCGGCAATAATGATCGTGATTTCGCTGCTCACAATTTCATCGAGGCTTATTTTTACTTATTATCGTGTAAGAAATTCCGTGAATTCAACCGGATCTTAAGTACCGTCCCTTGTTGGGGAGCCGATTGAATCTCAACATTTCCGCCGAATATTTCAGCTCGCTCCACGATTCCGGTGAGTCCAAACCCGCCGGTATTCGATTCGGTTTGTCCTGGCGTAAAGCCTATACCGTTGTCGCTGATCTCAAGATCAAGTTGAGCTTCCGCAAGCTTGATCTTAACTGATGCCCTGGTCGCTTCCGAATGTTTGACCAAATTATTAACACACTCCTGAACGATCCGGTAAAAATTTATTTCTGCGTCTTTCGGAAAATAATCGTCGATATCATCGATTTCGGAGGAAAATTCGATCATCGAAGCAGCCTGCGATGAACGGATGATTGCTTGAACCGCTTTGGTCAGGCCGATGCGGTCAAGCTGATATGGCCTCAGATTGTAGGAAATTTCCTTGACCTCGCCAATTGCTTGCGAAGCCTCGGCGGAAATGTCCTCGATCGACCGGTCACTTGCAGTGTTACCCTTCTTTGCGTTCAAAAACATCAGCGCCAGATTTTTTATTACGACGAGGCGCTGGCCGAGACTGTCGTGCAGTTCTGCGGCTATGCGTTTCCGCTCTTGCTCCTGCGAAGCGATAAGCTGGCGTGAAAATGCCTGCTGTGCGGTGCGTTCTCTTTTCAATTGCAAAAATCGGCGTTTAACTAGCCCAAAAATTATCACCGCGAAAATCAAAACCGAAAATAAACTAAACCACCAAGTACGATAAAACGGCGGCAACACCATAATTTTCAGGCTGTTGCCTTCCATATTCCAAACCCCTTCGCCGTTGTCAGCGATCACCTTGAACGTATATTCGCCCGGCGGAAGATAAGAAAAATAAGCCGTGCGGCGTGTTCCGACATCGACCCAATCGGGATCCAATCCTTCGAGCCGATATTTAAACTTTATCTGTGAGGGGCGCCTCCAACTGATCGCGGTATATTTGATTTCAAGGTTTTCTTCTCCCGACTTAATTTCAAGAAGATCATTGTTCGCTGGAAGAATATTTTCGTTGATCAAGGACCGCTCGATGAAAACCTCGGGCGGCTGCGAATTTGGCGTTTTCGGATCAATTTCGACCAGTCCCTTGATGGTTGGGAACCAAAGCCGCCCGTCGCGTGTCTTTACTCCGGGAGATCCTCCGCCGTTACATTCACGGCTCAACATGCCGTCTTCCTTTCCATACGAGTAGGACCTGACCGAATCGATGACCCCGTCGGCGAAATCATTCAACTCCTTCAAACTTGTTCGATAAATTCCACGATTACTGCTCATCCAGAGATTTCCGGTATCATCCTCGAGGATCTTAAATGTGAGATTGTCAAAGAGTCCGTCTCGGGTGGTGATAGTCGAAAATTTTCCGTCCTTCAAGCGATTTAGACCCGATTGGGAAGAGATCCAGATCGCGCCGCTGCCGTCTTCATACAAGGCGCTGACCCGGCCGTCGGCGAGACCGTCTTTTGTCGTCCAGTTCGTGAATTGTCCGTCTTTATAGCGGCTGAGTCCATCGGCCGTGCCGATCCAGATAGCGCCGGCACGGTCTTCATACAATGTAAGTACATAGTTACCTGCCAGACCATCTTCTTTTCTGAAGATTTTAACCTGCCCGTCGCGGAT
Organism: uncultured Chloracidobacterium sp.; assembly: GCA_964605905.1. Classification (GTDB taxonomy): domain Bacteria; phylum Acidobacteriota; class Blastocatellia; order Pyrinomonadales; family Pyrinomonadaceae; genus OLB17. The sequence goes on from CAZSEL010000016.1 coordinate 46,161, forward strand.
CAGGTGTAAGCCGTCATAAGTTCCGAACCAGACACCTGAGTCTCTGTCGGCGATAAGACAATATACGCTTACACGATTGCCAGATAAGCCTTCACGAGTTGAGAAAGTCGTCAGCTTACCTTCGCTGAATTTATGCACATCGTTAGATGCGAACCACATGCTGCCTTCCCGATCTTGCGCAAAGGACTTTGCCGGAATAGGAATCGAAGCGTGCAAATCCTTTATAATCCCCTCTTTTAGACGATAAATTCTATTCAGTACAATGAACCACAACCCGCCTTCACGATCCTCAAAAACAGCAGGTGCATTTTCTTCTAACTGAAAATCGGGGCTCGTCAATGCATTAAGACTTTTGTTCGTGAATCGGAGCAATCCGTTGAAAAATGTTCCGACCCATATTTGATCTTCCAAGTCATGATAGATCGAAACAATCGACTGATCCGGTGTCGTCAGTCTTTCTGCCTGCGTCGGCGTGGTGTAATTGATGCGATACAAACCTTTGGCGTTTGTTCCGACCCACAGGTTTTTATGATTGTCTTCCGAAATCGAGTGAATAGCCGAATCGCTAAATTGCTCTTGAGCCTTAAATTCGACCAACTCCCCGTTTTCCACGAGGTTCAATCCACTTGCCGAGCCGACCCATAATTTATTCTCGCTTCCGTGATGCAGCGAATACAGATTCTTATCGGTCAATTGGCCATTTCCCTCAAAGACGGTAATTTTTCCGTCATGGAAACTCGCCACACCTTTATCGGTCGCCACCCAGACCCTGCCCGATTCGTCTCCGGTAATCGCCCTCACGAGATTGCTCGGAAGACCGTCTTTTGTGGAATAATTTGTAAATCGTCCGTCGCTGAAAACACTCACGCCGCCATCTTCGGAGCCGATCCAGATCTTTCCCTCCGGGTCTTCATGAAGCGCCGTTAGATTTACTCCTTCCAGACCATCTTCTTTTGAATATCGTTGAAATTTATGATCTTTGTACCTGACCAAAGCGCCGCCGTCAATTCCGATCCAGAGGTTTCCGTCGCGATCTTCGATCAGCGCCCGGACGTAATTGCTCGTGAGCTCTTTGGTGTTGCCAAGATCGAACACCGTAAAATCCACGCCGTCGAAACGCACCAAACCTTCAAAAGTTCCCATCCACAAATATCCGTCGCGTGTGCGGACGATCGTTCGGACAGAATTTTGCGGCAAACCGCTGTCGGTCGTCCACTGATCGAAGCGGTATTGGGCCGCGGTAATGCAGGGCAGTAGACTGAGGAAAAACAGGATCCTATAACCGGTGACAAGCATCTTAGCTTTACGAGCCGTTCATAATACGGATTGCACAAAGAATCTAACTTGCGGAAAGCACGTTTGACAAGTTAAATTAAGAGCTGGATAAGGTTTTGAGGATTAATAATGGATTTTGCGACAAAAGAGATATTTAAGCGTTATGCAAGCATATTGGTCGGCAAGCCGATCTCGCCGGTGTTCTTAAACATTTTGGTGACGAGCGTTTGCGACATGCGGTGCACGCACTGCTTTTTTACGGAAGAACTTGATGATCGGCCGCGCAAAAAGCTGCAGATGAAAGCCGACGAGATCGCCCGCATCTCGGAAACGCTCGGCGGAAATCTCGGTGTGCTCGTGCTGGCCGGCGGCGAACCTTTTACGCGAAAAGACCTGCCCGAGATCGTAAGATCGTTTTACGAGAACAACAAACTCGACTCCGTCTATCTGATGTCGAACGGCCAGATCCATCAGCGAATCTTTCAGGACGTGACGCGAATTCTCGACGAATGCCCGAAGTTAAACGTGACGGTTGCTCTTGGCATCGACGGAATGAAAGACGCTCACGAGAAAATTCGTCGCAAAGAGGGAAGCTGGGACAAGGCGATCCATACGGCTCGGACGCTGCAGCAGATGAAGCGGGAACAGTATCCGCAATTGGATATTCAAACCTGCACCTGCGTGATGCATTCGAACGAAGACACGATCTTCGACTGGTACGATTTTCTCAAATATGACCTCAAGCCGGACAAGGTGAACATCAACTATATTCGCCCGCCGTCGGCCGATCCGAACGAGTTGAACTTCGACCACAAGCGATACGGCGAGCTTTCGCAGATGATACTCAACGACACCAAAAATGCCGCGCTCAAAAATAATTACGGCGGCAAATCTGGATTCTTTAAGGCTGCGGTCGATCTTTACATGCACGACCTGATCGCGAAAACCAAGGAAACGAACACGGCCCAGCTAAAATGCTACGCCGGAAGCGCCGGTGCTGTTATTTACGACAATGGCGTGCTTTCGTCATGCGAAAACAAGCCGGATGTTTTGAACCTCCGTGATTACGACTGGAACTTTCAGGCCGCTTGGCGGACCGACCTGATGAAAGATCGCCGCAAGGAAGCCGGTGCCGGATGTTATTGCACGCATGAATCGAATTGCTACTATCCGTCTCTGCCGTTCAACGCGGGCCATTTGATAAAGATCAAAAAGCTCGAACGCCAAATGAAAAAAGCCGCCAAGGATATGAGCTTCGCGGCCGCAAGGGAAGTTGCATTGAAAGCTTAGATTCCATGAATATTACCGTCGAGAAAACCCTTGAAATGCCAAACGCTGTGATCTTCGCACAGCGGCTTGATGCTGCCCTGAAAAAGGAAAACGCCAAGCGAAAGCATTTCTACGAGATTATCGACGAAACCAAAAAGATGGAGTTCATTAACGGAGAGATTTATTTTCAATCACCGGTGAAGATGCAGCACAATACGGCAACCAAACGTATTGTCAAGCTACTCGACACCTACGTGGAGACACACGGGTTGGGTTATGTCGGTGTTGAGAAAATACTAATATCTCTCACCCGCAATGACTATGAACCTGACATTTGTTTTTTCGACATCGAAAAATCTGTAAACTTTAAGCCGAAACAAATGCAGTTTCCGGCACCGGATTTTATCGTCGAGGTGCTTTCTGATTCGACCGAACGAAATGACCGCGAGACGAAGTTTCAGGACTACGCCGCACACGGCATCAAGGAGTACTGGATCGTCGATCCGGAAGCCGAGACTGTCGAGCAATATATTGTCGAAAATGAAGAATACGAACTGAAGTTAAAATCCAATGACGGGACGATAGAAAGCGTCGCCGTTCCAGGATTTCGTATTCCTATCAAGGCAATATTCGACGAATCCCTGAATCTCGAAACTTTGAAGCAGATCGTCTCAGGAACCTAAACCCGTCTGATGCCCAACACGCCGAAAATTCTCATTATCTCATCCGACACCGGCGGCGGGCACCGTTCGGCTGCGCAGGCATTGGCGGTCGGGCTGCAGAGATTTTGGCATGGCGAATCGATTACGGTTCGGATCATCAAGGCGATCGAAGATTCGCATCACATCACTGAAAAGCTCGTAAAAGTTTACAACTGGATCTTGCGTAACAAACAAGGCTGGATGAAATATCTCTACTGGGCGGTGAATTGGTTCCGGCCGGAAACTCGCGATCTTTTTCTTAACCGATGCATCGTGCCGTTGAAAGGCTCGTTCGAAAAATGGTGTCCACACATCGTGGTCAGCGTTCACCCGCTTACGCAGCATATTTTGGGACGCATCTTGCGCGAACTGAAACTGCAGGACCAGATACCGCTCGTTACTGTTGTTACTGACCCGTGTTACGGCTTTTGGAAGGGCTGGGCTTGTGACGATGTTTCGCTATATCTGGTGGCGAATGATGATGCTCGAAGGCAGTTAGTTGATTATGGTGTTTCGCCCGAAAAGATAAAGATCTCAGGCTTGCCGCTTCATCCGAAATTCCGCGAGGTCAGTGAGACAGACGCTCAAACCGCAAGGAAGGCTTTCGGGCTCGATCCTGATAAATTTACCGTTTTCGTCAATGCCGGTTGGATCGGCGGCGGGAACATTCCGGCGATATTTAAGGAGCTTGTCCGAGGCGAACTGGACGTCCAGGCGATATTTCTTGCCGGCAAGAACGAAGAGCTTCGGCTTGAGGCCGTTGAGATCGCGAAGACTGCGAAGTTCCCGGTAAAGGTCATCGGCTATTCCGACGATATTGAAAAGCTGATGCAGTCGGCGAATGTTATGGTCTCAAAGCTCGGCGGATTGACCACGTTCGAGGCTCTCGCCTGCCGCTTGCCGATCATCGCAGACATAACCACGCCGCCGATGCCGCAGGAAGCCGGAACGGTCAAATTGTTGGTAAATCGCGGTGCCGGAATTATGCTCGAAAGATCATCCGATATAGTTGCGACCGTTAGATCGTTGTCGGACGATCCTAAAAAGTATCTTGCCTTAAAGGCCGCAACCGCGACCATGTCGGTGCCAAATTCCACCGAGGCGATTATCCGCGAGATCACGGCCTTGCTCCCCGGTCAACAGCTTCCTAAACAGGATGCCGCCGCAGCATGAGATTGCCTTCCACAAGAATTTGTCGTAATTCCAACTTGTCAGTCGCACCGTATTTAATTAACCTTTTGTTTTGATTTTCATTTCGATTCGATCTGGAGAAACTGATTTTGAATCTTTTACTTGAAGGGAAACGAGCGTTTGTATCTGGCGGCACGCGCGGGATCGGAGCGGCGATCTGCGAGGTTTTCGCCCGCGAGGGCGCCGATGTTGCGTTCAATTACCACACCAACGACGATCTGGCCGAAAACGTGAAATCGATTATCGAAGGTTTTGGCCGTAAAGCCCTGGCGTTCAAGGTATCGGTAACCGACCGGTTCGGCATGAAGCACATCGCCCGCGAAATACGCGATGCGTGGGGTTCAATAGATATTCTCGTCAATAACGCAGCGGTAAATAAACCGGACAATTTCGCCACAACCACCGATAAAAGCTGGGATTGGGTCGTCGATACAAACGTCAACAGCCTGTTTTCGGTAACGAAACCCTTTTATAAACAAATGATCCGCGAGCGTGCCGGAACGATCCTCAATATAACGAGCATCGGCGCGATCCGAGCTCTTCCGACCTCAGTCCACTACGCCACGTCAAAGGCCGCGATGATCGGTTTTACAAAATGCCTTTCCCGCGAGGCCGCAAATTTTGGCATCACCGTAAACGCGATCGCCGCAGGCATTTTCGACACCGATCTCGGCAACACGCTGCCAGAGCGGTTGCTCGAAGCTCACGAAAACTGGGTTTCGCTAAAACGGCTCGGTGAACCAAAGGAACTCGCCGAATTCGCCGCATTCATTGTCAGCCCGCGCAATTCCTATATGAACGGCGAAGTCATTACCGTCGATGGCGGAACGATCACCTGAGGCCAGTCCCGAGTCCAATGTCCCGAGTACAAAGTCTCCTGGGGCCAGTCCCGAGTCCAATGTCCGAGTCCAAAGTCTCCTGAGGCCAGTCCCGAGTCCATAGTCTTTGACATTAGACATTAGACTCTTCGTTTGAAACTGAAATTGGATTTCAATTCTAACTAGTTGAAAATAAAGCACTTAGCTTGACATAGTTGTTTAGCGATGATATTCTTCCGTCAAATGGCCGAAGTCCGGCCGCGGGGGAATATTATGGCACGAGCTGAATTGATCGAAAATCTTAACAAGGCGTTGTCTTACGAACTTGCGGGCGTCATCCAATATTCGCAGCACAGCTACCTGGTGACCGGAGCCGACCGCGAAGTTTTCAAGGACTGGTTCCGCGATCAGGCCGAAGAGGCACAGGACCATGCCGAGGTTCTCGGTGACAAGATCGTCGCGCTTGGCGGTGTCCCGACAGTCGAACCGGCGATGATCCGCCAGTCGATTGATACAAAGGAAATGCTAAAACAGGACCTCGAACTCGAAAGGGAAGCGATGGTGGTTTACATGGCCTCCTGGTCGTCGTGCGACGACAACGATCTGCCTCAGAAATTCTGGCTCGAAGGCCAGATCTCCGACGAGCAGATGCACATCGAAAAGCTTGAGAAATTAACATCGGAAACAACTGCGAAGATAAATTCGTCAAGGATTGTTCTGAAAGAAATCTAGGCGAGAAAACCTGTCGCTGATGCTGTAAAGGCCGGTTGCTTCAAGCAACCGGCCTTTGATCGTTTTGCCTTCGCACTAAGAACGAAAGTTCCTAAAAGTCCAATATATCAGCCGAAAGGATCTCATCACTTTCACGTCGGATATTAATACGTGCCTCGGAAAGCTGCGAATGAAGTTCGTCAAGCATCTCAGCATCGATCGTGATGGTCTTTTGCGTAAACCAGCCGATCCCATTGGCGTATGTCGACATACGAATGACCGTCTTGTCTCCGTCCACCGAAACATCGACCCTTTTTTCTTCAATCGAGGTCGAAATTTGCTTTACTGCTGATTCGTTCTTTGGCATATAAAGAAAATGAAAATCAATTTCAATAAGAATGTACCAAGAAAGAATGTCGCAGTCAAATCAGATGAGGTCAGGACAGATTTAGCAATGGCTAAGGGTTTACGATCTTCGTTTGACCAACAAACCAGCGATTCCAATCAAAAATGGCACGGCGGATGACACCAGCCCCAAACTCCCCGTGACAAAATAATCAGCCTGGTTTTCGCTTTTATACCGTTCGTATATAGCGTCAACTCATACAAGCGATTGTCGTTGTTCCATCGATAGCCGACCGCCAGAAGACTCAAAAGCAGAGGCAGGAACGTCGTGATAATGAATGCAAGCAACCGTCAAACGGCTTTTCGCTTTGAAAAATATCCAAATTCCGACCGCGAACAAGATCAGGCCGAGGATGAGCGCCGCAGCGACGAGGAGCAGTTCCAACATGCTGGCAGCTTTTATAAAATGGATCAAATATTCCATATTTTATGCAGTCCTATTTAAACAAGTGCGTGACCGCTTTGACGATCAGTTCTCGAGCTTTTCTTTCGCCCGCTGGATGAACACCTTGATCATTTCTGTGATCTTCTTGCTCATCTCGTTGCTGATGAGTGTTTCGCCGGCGAGGCCTGCCAGAAAGTGAAGATCGCGTGCGCTTTTACGCCTGAGCTCGACCATTTGTGAAAAATGAACGAGCGTTACGTTCTTTGCTTTTTCGATATAATCGGCAGAAAACCGCAGGAAATTCTGCGTCTCGGCCCGGATCGGGAACCACTCGATGCGATCCTCATTTTTTTCGGCTAGTTCCACGGCGAATTTTTGCATCATCGCACCGACGATAGGTATATCAGCCTCGATCTTCCAATGAGCAATGCCCTTTGCGTCTGTGTGAATACTGGCGATACCAGGCATCAGCTCGGTAAAATTGGCGAAATCGGCGAAAAACTCACGAACTTTTTCGACGTTCGATTTAAGCTCGATATTGTCGCTAAACCCTGCTTTTACTGTAAACATAAAGGTTAAAGTCTGGACAGTCCGGGAAGTCGAGACAGTCTAGGAAGTCTCATACGTGCGACTGCCAAGACTTGCTAGACTAATATTAAAAGACTCCATTAAAAACTATCGCATTAAAGAACGGTCGTGTGTTTGCACGGGTCATGCCGCGGAAGAACGGGTCTTCGGCAAACAGGACGACGTGGCCGCTGCCGTGCGATTCGTCAATGACGTATGCCGTGCCTTTTAGCAGCCGCTCGGTGTTGCCTTCCCAGACGAAGCCTGAGATGGTCAGAGGCTTCTTTGGATTGGCGTCGAAAACGAGTGCGTTCGTGCCTTCTTTAGAATATCGGAAGAAATAACCGCTTGCCAATAGCACCGGTAGTTCATTTCGATCCAGGCCGTAGGTCAGATAGGTTGTGCGATCTACTGTCGCACGCATTATCGCGCCGGGAAGTGCCTCGGGAACCTTGTTCGCGTTCGCCGACGGCGAAGCTATCGGCGGCAAACTCGGCGCGACACCGTCCTCGCGGTCGGACTTCATTTCGGCATCCGGTGTCGGTTCGGGTTTTGGGGTCGGAGATGGAGTTGCTTCTTTCTTGTCTTCGTCAACTTTTCCTTTCTGTTCGTCGTCTTCACTGCCGACGAGTTTTGACGTAGTCAAACCGACATCTTTCAATGCGGCAAAAACCGACGCTCCGCTGATGGTAACTATCGTGCCCCCGCCGGATGCAAATTCTTTCAACGCGGAAACGCCGCCGGTTCCGAACGAACTCATATAGCGGCTCGCCGATCCCTCGGGAATTATCAATACGTTGTAATTTTTCAACCCGCCGCCGCGAATATTCGCGATGGTCATCGGCGTAAACTTGACGCCGTATTTATCGAACGTCCACCAGATCGCGCCGTACGATTCCTGTGTCACGCCCTCGTCGGCGGCGATAGCGATCTTAGGTTCGCGCAGGGAAATGACGGCCTCGCCGCCGACGCTTGTATCGCCTTCCTCGGAATATCCCGAATTGACGGCTGTCACATTGACGCCCATTTCACGCGCGTATTTTGCGATCGTATCGTGGATGGATTCAGGATTGCGCGAGACGCGGATAACAAATGTTCCGGCTTTCCAGTTTCGGCCACCGGCGTTCAGCGGGCGTGTTGCGACGGCGACCTTATAACCGTTCTGCATCAGCCGCATTATCATCGCGCTGGTCGAATCGGTTTCGTAGGGAACTATGTAAGAGATCTGCGCACGCGAACTTACGCTGCCGCGTTTTGCACTTTCGAGATATGCCGCATCGACCATTGTTCCGGCGAGGTTAGCCGACTCTTCGGTCCAGTAGGCATCGACGCCAAACGCGAGCGGCAGCGACCAGGCCGTGATGTCGTAGAATCCGTAGTCTTCCTTGAGCTGGCTTTTGCCACGCATCTGATTGCGGCGAAAGCGTGCCATGTTGTCGTCAACGAACGCCTTGTCCTGCGGCGTGTCCTGTTCGAGAATCGCCTTGATGAAGATACGCTGTGGCTGGTCGAGATCTACGATGTACGAACCGGCGGGAAAAGTTCTCGAACCGGCCTTCGCATCCTTTTCCATATAGGTATGAGCAGTCGGCGATGTGAATGACGAGGTCGCAACCTTTACTTCTATATTAGAGAGCCGCAATATCTCGACCATCTCAGCCGCTTTTACGCGGTCGCTGGTCGGATCGATAACGACACGCTTCATTTTCGAACGCGTATCTCTCATTCCTGTGGCGCGGAAATCGTAGAAATCTTTGATACGCTCGACCTTATTTTTTGCGTTTGTTTCGAGCGTAGTTAACGAAGCAACGTAGTGCTTCGCGATCGACGATCTGAACGTGACTATCGTTCCGTCGTCGCGTGTCCAATTCAATCCTTTCGGGCCGCCGCCGTCGGTCTCGTAGGTCATCCCGGTCGCGCCATTCAAGCTTGGATACATATCCCAATAGCCGGGATAGAACGCGTCGAACACGTCGCGGATGTAATAGTCCCAGTTATTCCTGTCGAATGCCGCGGCGTTTGCACGGCCGAAACGGTCTTCCCATTTTGCGGTCGTCGGCTGCGGCAGATTCGGGTTGGTCGGCAGACCGGTTGGCGGGAAAAAATATTGCGAAGGCTGGCCGTGATGATCGACCGCGAGCTGCGGATGCCATTCCATATACGCCCGCTGCATATTGCGCGATTCCTTTTGCGAAAAGGTCAGCGTATCGCGGTTCAGATTGAAGCGATAATGATTGACGCGTCCCCAGATCGCCCACGGCTCACGCTTTTCTATCGCGTTGCGGTCGGGGCTTCCGATCGCGACAGAGTTATACCAGGTCACGAATCTTTCATGCCCGTCGGGGTTTTCGCCGGTCACTACAAGCACGACATTATTCTTGAGAATATCGAGCGTCGCCGGTTCGTCTGATGCCGCAAGCTGATAGACGACCTGCATAAACGCTTCGAACGACGACGATTCATTGCCGTGGATCGTGTATGCCATCCACGCTATCGAAGGATTGTTTTGTGCGATAGTGTTCGCTTCGGCGGCGGTCGTGGTTCGTGGATCGACAAGCTTTGCGTTGTTTGCTTTTATTTCGTCAAGCCGCGCCATATTCTCGGGCGACGAGATCGCGACGATGTGCTGCATGCGGTGTTCGTTTGTTGTGCCGATATCGAATATCTTCACGCGGTCGGGCGCGGCGGCGGCGATGGCGTTTATGACCTGTTCCATCTGGGCGTAAGTCGTATGGTGGTCGCCGACATCGAACCGCAAAAGGCTCTGCGGACGCGGAACGTTTTCTCGATAAGGCCCGCGTGCATAGAAATCGAATTTCGGTTCAAGCGCCTGAGCAAAGACAGACGACGCAAAGAGAGCAGAGAAAACCGCGAGAAGCAGAACTTGTCGTTTTTTCATTTTGTTGATTCGTATCTGAGAAATAACGCCCATCAAGGAAAGCGTTTGTGGAATAAGATCACTTAAATATTAAACCCAAACACCTTAAACGCAAAAATCGGCGGTACGGTTTCAGCGGTGTGCAAGTCAGTACCGCCCGCGTCAGCAGGTGGCGTGGTCTTACATGCCACCATGCCACCCGCTTACGCGGGCGGTACTGACCTTTGGGCTCACTGAGTAACGTACTTGTCCGCCAACTTCCAAATATGTAAAAATCAAACCTAACAAATGAAACTGGTCAGTCTCGCAATAATTGTTTATTTGGTGTTCCTCTTGACGCAGCCGTGTCAGGATGTGTTTGCGAGCGCCAGCGAAACTGTGCCGAGCGACGCATTCATTGCGGCAATCGGCGAGACGACCGAGACCGAAAACGAATCGGACGAATGTTCGCCGTTTTGCATCTGTTCATGCTGCAGCATTTCGATGGCATATCATTCATTTGTAACGGCGGCTTCCGTTCACAAACCCGCTGAAATTCACCGCACCGTCGCTGTCGAATATCGCGGACTCGACGCAAAATCCTTCAGCGGTTCTATTTGGCAGCCGCCAAAAGCCTGATCCAACAATACAACTGCGCCCGAATTTATTTGCGAAACCGATCTAGCGGTTTCGCTGACGACGTAATTTTGTTTTATCGATCAGGAGAAATTAATGAAAAATGCAGTATTGTTCACGGCCGCGATTTTTCTCGCGGTGATCACGACGTTCGGTCAGGAAACGAACACTCTAAAGCTCACAGTAAAGAACAAAAACACTCAGGAGATAATCGCCGGAGCGACGGTTGCGGTAAAAGACACGGAACTAACCGCGACAACCAACACCGATGGTGTTGCCCAACTCGCGAATATCCCGAACGGCCCGCAAACTATCACCGTCTCGTCGCCCGGTTATGACGATGCGACGGTTGAGATCACTTTCCCGAACAATAATTCAACCGACCAAATCATCTTCCTCGAACTAAACAACGAACTCGCCTCGGTAACGATCGAGTCCACCCGAAACGGGCGCGAGATCGAAGCACAGCCGAGCCGTGTCGAGGCCATCGACGAAGAAGAGATCGACGAAAAGATCAGTATGCGCCCCGCAAATGTCTCGATGGTTTTGCATGAAAGCACTGGTATTCAGGTGCAGCAAACTTCGGCCACATCGAACACACAGAGCATTCGCATTCAGGGTCTCGACGGCCGCTATACGCAATTGTTGAAAGACGGATTTCCCGCGTTCGGCGGATTTTCGGGCAGCCTCAGCGTGCTGGAAATTCCGCCTCTCGATCTAAAACAGGTCGAGATAATTAAAGGCCCGGCCGCAACTTTGTTTGGCGGAGATGCTATTGCCGGAGTCGTTAATTTCATCACGAAAAATCCGGAAGAAAAACGAGCGACGACGCTGATATTTAATCAGACATCGGCGCTCGGCACGGATGTTTCCGCGTTCGATTCGCAGAAATTCGAACGCTTCGGCTATACGCTGCACGGTTCATTCAACTTCCAGCGAGAGTACGACGTTGACGACGATCATTTCACAGAATTGCCGCGCACACGAGCTTTCGGCGTTGCACCGAAACTGCTTTTCTATATTGATGACAAGACGAATCTGGTTGTCGGCAATTCGTTTAGTTTCCAGGACCGCAACGGCGGCGACCTGTTTGTTATTCGCGGCGACGCTGGTGGCGAACACCAGTATTTCGAACGCAACAAGTCTGTTAGAAACATCACCACATTTAATCTGAACCGCGATTTCGCAGACGGCAGCCGTTTGAACGTGAAGCAAAGCCTTGCGTTCTTTAACCGCAAACTTACAACGCCGCTCTATCGGTTTGAGGGCGACCAGTTCAATTTGTTTACCGACATTTCGATGAATAAAGTTGTCGGCAAACACGCACTCGTTTTTGGCGGAAGCGCGGTTTACGATCAGTTTCGCGAGAACGCTTTCGACGCGTCGATCGGGCCTCGTGACGAAACGCGGACGACCGTCGGCGCGTTTATTCAAGACACTGTCGATATTACCGACCGGGTTTCGTTCGAGGGTGGATTTCGGCTCGATTACTCGCGCAGCTACGGTGCGTTCGCACTGCCGCGTGTGTCGTTGCTTTATCGCTTCAGCGACAACCTGACGACGCGGGTCGGCTTCGGTTTGGGTTACAAAACGCCGACGATGTTTACCGAAGAATCCGAAACGCTGTTGTTCCGAAACATTCTGCCGGTCGGCGATACCCTAAAAGCTGAACGCAGTGCGGGCGGTACGTTCGATATAAATTATCGAGGCGATTTCGGTGAGAAATTTAACTATTCGATCAATCAGATGTTCTTTTACACTGCGATCACCGATCCGCTTTTATTGACTGCGGCGCAAGCAGGGCGCGTTCGTTACATCAATTCCGATTCGTCCGTCATCAGCCGCGGGGCGGAAACAAATATTCGGCTTGGTTACGGCATTGTAAAACTCTTCGCGGGCTACACTTTTACCGACGCGAAAGCCGGTTATATTCCCGGCAGCCGACGTCTGACATTGCTGCCGCGCAACAAGATAAACTCGGCGCTCGTTTTTGAGGAACACGAAAATTTCAAAGCCGGAGTCGAGTTTTACTACGCAAGCCCGCAGATACTTTCCGACCGCTCGCCGACTCGCTCGACCGCCGAGGTTGGTTTGTTCGGCGAAAAGACGTTCGGCAAATTCAGCCTCTTTATCAATGCCGAAAATCTTACCGACGTTCGCCAGGGCAAATACGGCCCGGTCGTCCTGCCGCCATTCGACAACCCGACCTTCGCAGAGATTTACACACATCTCGAAGGCCGTGTTTTCAACGGAGGTATAAAGATAAGATTCTAATAATTCGACGTGCGGGAAACTCCCACTTCTGCTGTCGATTAAGAGATACAACTGGAATAAACTTGTGATAGACTCTGTAATGTCTTTATGGCCGTCATGCCGATCAAAACAATTGCACGCAAAACGCTCGCCGGATTTATGGCGTTGTGGTTGAGCGGGTTTGTTTTTCTGCTTTGCGCCATTGCGATGTACGGCGAGCCGGTGGATGCAGAATCGGCTTCGATGAACGGGATGTCCGAGCATTGCAAGAAGGCAATGGCCGCAAAGTCCGCAAACAACGCGGGTGACGTTGTTGAACGGGCCGGGGACAATGTTGATTGCTGTGCATTCCTTCCGGGCGTTTTTGATAAGAATCGAAAGCTCGAACGCACCGAAAAAGCTCAACTGGTTTCTACCCAACCGACTGCGGCTCGATTCGACTCCGCTCCGGTCGTAAATCAGCGACCGACCTTTGTTACTTTCACGCCACACATTCCCGACCGGCAGTACACCTTTATAAAAAACCGCGTATTTCGGATTTAGAAAGCACTTAAATGCGTCTTAAATAATGCCGACGCTTACGAGCGCTCGGTGGCAATAAATCTGTTCTATAAATAGAGGTACAAAATGAAATTGAAAATTATGATCGCGATAGCGGCGTTGATGGTCTTTGGGCTGTCGATCGCGGCTGTCGCTTACACACGAACGGCCGGTGCAGCTTCTACGGCTGCGTCGTGCTGCAAGGGCGATTCCTGCCCGATGAAAAACAAAAACGCTTCGGCGGGCGAAAAGGCTTCGTGCTGTGACGATTGCGATTGCTGCAGCGGCGAGTCATGCCCGATGAAGAAAAAAGGCGAAACCACAGCGGCCGTCGTAAAGGTCTCTGACGGCGAATCATGCGCGACGATGATGACGAAAAAAGCGCCAAAGGCCGAAACCGTTAGCTTGAACCAAGCAAACGTAGTCGTCGCTTCCGACGGCGAAGGCTGCTGCTGCTCATGCTGCGGCAAGGACAAGGCTACGGAAAAGAAAGTTACCGCAGGTATCTAGAAATTCCGTATCGAACCTAAGGGCTTCATCGTGCAAACGGTGAAGCCTTTTTCTTATTTCGCTTGACGTCGGAAAAATGGCCCACGATTTGATGCTCTGGCGTATGAGCGACGGCTTCCCCGGAGCCTGGTCCGAAACCATCAGCGCCACAATCACGGGCTAAGTCAGTACTGCGAGCGGCAGCAACGGGGGTTTTGGTTCGTCGTTGATAATACGCAGAATTTTGCATATTATCGATGGCGTTGGTGTTAATTGGGCCGCTTCGTCATGATGAAATTCTTTAGCGAAAGGAAATTTATTTATGTGTGTTGAATGTGATGATAACCGAATAACAAGACGGTCATTTCTTGCAGGTGCGACGGCGGCTGTCGCGGGCATTGCGCTCGGGTCGGAAGTCGCCGGACAGGAATCAACATCGCAGAAGATACTGGCCGATCCGAACATCATTCACGGAGAGGTGGATTTCAAGAGCGGCACAGATACCGTTAAAGGTTTCCTGGCGCGACCGAAAAAAGCGGGGCATTATCCCGCCGTTATCATCGCTCACGGCAATCCCGGAGTGCCGAGCGATATTCAATACACGGCGGCGGACCTGGCTAAGTCCGGGTTTGTCGGTCTTGTTTATGATTGGGGTTCGAGCGCGCCGATACCCAAAGAGGAAAAGGCTTTAGCCGAGTGGCGCGATTATATTTATAAATACGAGTTCGTAAAACGCCAGATGCGAGATGTGCAGGCTGGGATTGACTACCTCAAAGAACAGTCCTTCGTAAAGCATAAAAAGAAAGTCGGAATGGTGGGCCTTTGCGGCGGTGGAAGGCTGGCACTTCTTTTCCCGACACAATCGAAAAACGTGAAGGCGGTGGTTTCGCTTTATGGTGCGGTCGATTATCGCACCAGCCGTATACACAAAACCGATCCCGTTCCAAACGTGTTAGATATCGTCAAGCAGATCAATGTTCCGGTGCAAGGGCATTACGGAATGCTCGATGAAGTTGCTGCGGCAGCCGATGCGAAGCTGTTTGAAAAAGCAATGCGCGAGCAGAAAAAGCCTGTTGAGATGTACTACTACGAAAAAGCCGGACATTCTTTTTGTAACTTTAACCGTCCGCAGGGCTCAGACCCCGGTTACGACTATGTCCCTGACGCCGCAAATCTCGCACATATTCGAATGGTTCAGTTTCTCAAACGATATCTTTCGTAGCGTACAATCGCTATTTCAAAAAGCGGGCAGCGGCCCACTACAAGATGCGCTGGCGAATGCGAGACGGCCCAACCGGTGCCTGGGCCGAAACCATCGGAGCCACAATCACGGGCTAAGTCAGTACCGCAGGGAGCCGATTTCCGTGGAACTACCGTGAGATAATATTTTTCATAGGAATAATTATGTTCAAAAGAAATAAAAGAAATAAAATTGATTTCTTGCTGCCGTTCTGTCTTCTTTTCAGCCTTATCGCTTTAGGCGGGATGGCTTATGGTAATGTGGCAGACGGAAATTTCGCCGCCGGTGGTTACAACATCGGCTCCGGGCGGACCGTGCCCACCGTGGCCGCCGTGTTGGGGTTGATCAGCGTGGTCATCGGCGGGCTGGCTCTGGCACGCGCCACCGGTCGTATCGGCGTCGGTAACGGGAAAGCCGCGGCCATCGTGGCGCTGGTGCTTGGGCTGATCGGTGTGGTCATAGGTGGGCTACATGCGGCCAACTCCGCCGGTGGTTTCGGCACGGGCAACGGGCTAGCCGGGGCCATCGTGGCGCTGGTGCTTGGGCTGATCGGCATGGCCGTCGGTGGGCTGGCGCTGGCCCGATCCCGCCGCAACGGATAATCCGGTCAGGGTGCAGGGTCAGCGGAGACGGTGGAAATGACGGTGGCGTCGGGAGATGCGGCCAGTGAAGTGACGGAAGCGGCGAGGGCGGTTGTGGGTGAATAATGCACAGGTTGGCGGCGGAATGCGGTGGGAAGATGTGTTATCAGACCGCAAAAAATGCGTTATCTGGAGCCGGAAAATCGTTATCTGGATGGTAAAATGTGTTATCTGAGAGGTGTTTTTCAGATTCCAGATAACGCGCAATAGCCGAAAATTAGACCTTTTTCCATTTAGCTTTATTGGCAGGCCAACCGGGAACATAATGCACAAACCAACCGGCCGAGTCTGGTTTGAAGATCGGTTCTTTAGGTTCGTCCATTTGCCAGTCGCCATTCTCGATATGGCCGACTTTTTCCTTTTTCTCGTTCGAAACGAGGACCATCGTGTAAACATCGCCGTAAAATGCAGAGTTAGACCAATGCCATGTGCCGCCATCGGAAGTTCCATTTACGCCCTGCCATTCGAACCAACGGCCGTCCGAAGTTGCACTCGGGTCATTTTTTCCGACCTGCAAGGTTCCAAGCACTTTGCCGGAAACTGCACTGTTTATTTGTAAATATGCGACCATCGGAATATCTCCTTATATTTCAGTCGGTTCTGCCACACGAGTCAACGCTCGTATGAATTCGACGTGACAGCGGCCGATTTTTGCTTAGCGTGCAGTGATGATCGCTCGATCTAATTCGAGTTCCAGGATTTTTCGCAGGTTCTTTATCTCTTGCATCGATAGACTTTATATCTAAAGCTAATCGTCTGGTACCATAAAAGAACATTGAAAGTTAGGGAATTTGCTTGTTTCGTGGCAGAATCATCGCAGGGCTTTTCTTATCTAAACTTTTTCAAATTATTTTACTCTCGAAACGCCGCCTCCCCGCGCCGGTCGTGAAGTCGCTACGTAAAACGCAAGATGAAAATTCTCTTATACAATCCTGATAATGGCATAACGCGCAATTTCATGCCGCATCTATGGATGTTTCTACTCCAATCGCTGACTCCGCCGGAGCATGAAGTTATTTTGATTGACGGAAATGCCAAGGCGATGAGCCGCAAAGAGCTGGTGCAGTTTTGCCGCGACGAAAACATTGGATTGGTCGGGATCGGCTCGATGACGCGAATGGTCGCTCGTGCTTATCTCGTGGCCGATTCGCTGCGCGAGGCCGGTTTTAAGGTTGTTATGGGTGGGCCGCACGTGACGGAATGCCCCGATGAAGCTCTCGGGAAAGATGGCGGGCCGCAGCACGCCGACGCTGTCGCTCTCGGCGAGGCTGACGAGACATGGCCGTCGATCGTTGCCGACGCTGCTGCCGGAAAGCTAAAGCCGATTTATACTCCAAAGATCGACACCAAGGGCAACGACATCAAACCGAGTCTGCAGGAGTATCCGCATATTCCCTGGGAGACGCTCGATCTCGAACAGTTTTCGCTCGTCCCGAAATTCCTGCGGCCAATGCTGTCGAAAATGGGAGCGGGCTGGGGCAAATTTTTCGTCGTCCCGATCGAAACCGGCCGCGGCTGTCCGTATGGCTGTGAGTTTTGCACGGTCACAGGATTTTTTGGAGATTCGATCCGCTTCCGCACGAACGAAAGCGTTGTCGAAGAACTGCTGCGTCTAAAGGCGAGAGCTAAAGAAGAGAAAGGCCAGATCGCAGTTTTCTTTATCGATGACAATTTAGCGATCAACAAAAAGCGTCTGAAATTGCTGCTCCGCGACATCATTGCCGCTGGTGCGCAGCTTCCGTGGGTCGCACAGATCAGCGCGAATCTGCTTGCTGACGAAGAGATGGTCGATCTGATCGCCGAGGCCGGAGGCAAGTGGGTGTTCATCGGAATGGAATCCATCGATCCTGCGAACATGGCTGACGTTAACAAGAATTTTTCGAAACCCGAAAACTATCAGGCAGTGCTCGACGGACTTGCACGCCGAAATATCTTTGCGATCACGTCGTTTATTTTTGGTATGGACAACGACACTGTCGGCGTCGCAGACCGCACGGTGGATGAGATCGAAAGCTGGCAGCCTGGGTTGCCCGTCTTCGGCCAATTAACTCCGTTTCCTGCGACCCCGCTTTACGACCGTCTCGAAAAGGCCGGGCGTCTCCAGCGTCCGAAGCATTGGCTCGATTTTGCACCGTTCGTCATGGCTCACGATCCGCTCAAGATGTCGATCGAGGACGCTAAGAAGGAGACATTCGACGCGTGGTCGCGGTCGTACAGCCCGGAACGAAACCGGGAGGCGATCGAAGCGATCTCAGATGCGCCGATAGATGTCCGCATCGGCCACCTAGTCGCACGTCTATTTTTCCGCGGGATATATTTTCCGCAAATGGGGACGTTCGCGTGGATCAAACTATTGCTTTCGAACCGAACCGTGATCTTTAACCTGACGCGTGAAGGCGTTTCGATGTGGAGAAAATATCGCAAACGCCAACGAGTCGAGTCGAGCGTTTTGCCAGCGGCCCAATAGCAACGGGCGGCAATGACCGTCGAACTGAAAAATTCACTTGCTATTTGAGCCCGTTAGGTGCATCCTAATTAGGTAATCCTACTCTCGCATCTCAAAAGATGCGCCTTTTCTTTACGATTTTGGATAAGTTTGAGAGCAGGCCGTGTTAGAAGTCAGAAGTAGCTCTCGTTTTTTTGAGTATCCGAATTCGTGACCCAATAAGTCCAAATTCGCCGCTTCTTTAAATTCCCTGAAAAAGGGGAAAGGATAAATATTAATGTCAACGAAACTTTACGTAGGTAATTTGGATTTTGGTACATCGAACCAGGACCTCAGCGATCTCTTTGCAGAGATCGGAACAGTCGAATCGGCTAACGTCGTCGAAGATCGCGAAACCGGCCGCTCACGCGGATTTGGATTCGTCGAAATGGCGTCGAAAGAAGAAGCAGACACCGCTATCTCGCAGCTTGACGGCAAAGAAGTCAACGGACGCAACCTGAAAGTCAACGAAGCGAAACCCCGCGAAGATCGCGGTGGACGCGGCGGCGGTGGTGGTGGTGGCGGACGCGGCGGTTACGGCGGCGGCGGCGGTGGCGGCAACCGTGGCGGCGGCGGCGGTGGTGGATACGGCGGCGGAAGCCGTTGGTAAGCCATTAGCTTACATAGCTCGACAAATCGAAACGATGCCGTCAGCGAAAGTTTACGGCATCGTTTCTTAGTTTTTGCCTCCTGATCATCTTATTCATTTCTTATCATCTTGCTCTGTGGTGAAATATTTAAACCACTAAGCAGGATGAACAAGAAAGAACAAGATGAAGAAAGAAGGAACTTCGGGAATCTGTTTTATGGAAACCAAGACGCTCTCAGTTTCACGCCGCCATGTTCTCGGCCAGCTTTACGGCCGGTGTGAGCATATCGAAAATATTCCGGTCTATCTCGAAGGCGATGAGGCTGCGGCCATCGGCCATGTTGATGAAGCTCTCGGCATCTACGCCGATGCTTTTGTCTTTCATCTCGAAGAGCAGCTTTGCAAACGGCTTGCTGCAGGCCAGTTCACCTATTCATTTGACTATTCCCAAGGCGACGGCGACCAGATGGCCGCAAATATGTCTCGCCACCCGATCAAACTAGACAAGATCGTCCTCGTCCCACGCAAAGGCTACGAAAAACCAATCCCCCGCTCAGCCGCCAAAAACGCCGAACTAAATGCTGAAATCATCGCTGCGGCCGAATAGTCGTTTCGCTCAGCGAAGTAAAAACGACCCCCAAAATAGGCAGACCAATGAACGATTCGCTGGGTAATTCATATCTCTATACGCCATCTTTACTAAGTATCATCGGAAGAGCGAGAATAAGGAAGAGAACTGCAAAGCTAATCGCAATTTTAACTCCCGTGGATAAATTATTGCCTTTAACTTGTTTTACTTGTTGATACGAAACTTCCGTCGTCTCTCCATTTGTTTCGTTTGTGACGAAGAAACTTGTCTCATCAACCTGGCTGACGTGGCCTTTTAATTTCGTTCCGTCTTTGAGTTTGACCTTAACTCTGGCATCCTGACCAACGCCAAGTTTAACGATATTTGTCTTTACCTTTTCGGCAAATTTCGCATCCTTTGTCGGGTTGGCAAGAGCGGTCGAGGAAAATGATAGATTTATCACGAGCCCTACCAGTCCTATTAAAATAATTTGTTTGAGCATAATTTTATCTATTTATCGTCGCCGACGGCTTCGATTCTTACGCCGGTTGTGGTTTCAAATGCCGGAATGAACATTTTGCGAACACTTTTGCTGACCTTCAGAACGGCGTAATCGTTTTCAGTGCGGATCGTTACCCAATGACGGCGATGCTTGCTGAAACCGAGCGGGATCGCGACAAACCACAGCGGCGGAAACAGAAAGCCAGCGGCGCCGAGACCAAGGCCGGTTTTCCAACGCGGATTTTTTGTGTATGAATACTCAGCGGCGGTAACCTCGCCGCGTTTCCATTCCTTTATCGTTTTCCCCTCGCGTGCCGAAACTATTCGCATCGTGCCTTGAGCAAAGACAACCCGAACATCGGTTTCGCGCAGTTTCTTGCCGCCTGGTGTCATAAGCTCGATCTTTTCAAATTCCTGAACATTTCGGACCTGCTGACCAAAAGTGTGTGTGACCGGAAGCACGAGAAGAATGAAAAGAAAAACTATTGCAATTGGTTTTTTCATATATGTGATTGATATGACATCACCAATTGGGTTGATTTTGGAAGGGATTGTGACGGTTTGTGCGGGTGTGACAGTGCGATTTGGGATTTCAGATTTGCAGTCGGATTGTCGATGCGGTTATTCCCGGTCGCTACCGCTCCCGGTTCTGACTTAGGATCGAGTCGAATGTGTGGCGGATATCGAGTCGATGGGCGGTGAGGTTTTCGAGCAGTTCGCCGGACGAAGCAATCTTCATTCGTTCGGCAACCAGTGAAAGGGCTTTGTGATTTGCCTGCGGCAGACGCGTCGAACGGCCGACGGTCAGGCGAAGATAATGGTCGAGAGCGGAGAGAAAATCATAACCGTTTTTGAAATGTTGAAATTGCTCCAGGTTAAGCGAACCGGAGTCGCGGAGCATCTCAAGTGTGCGGGCCGTCGAGCGGTCGGCGGTGTCGTCCCTGACATTGTCGCGAAGCTGCAGGAAACGGATCGCAAAATATATATCGAGCATTCCGCCGCTGCCGTATTTAATGTCGATCTCGCGTTTTTTTAGCGGACCGGTTCGCTGCATCTCGAGCCCTGTGCGGATACGGAGCGTTTCCTCGGCGAGTTTGTCGGGCGGAATGTTTTTCGCTTTTTCAAAGATCAGTTCCCGTATGTCCGCCCCGATCGCGCTTGCAAGCTCGATGTCGCCGCCGACGCCGCGCAGTTTGACGAAGGCGAGCATTTCCCATATCACGGCATTGTTCTTAATGTAATCAGCGAAAGAACTCCGCGAGATAGCCAAAGCTCCGTCCTTTCCATGCGGGCGTAGCCTGAGATCGACGCGATAGAGCGACCCGTCGCGGGTCATTGCGGAAAGAGCGTTCACGAATATCTCGACCGCGCGAGTCGCGGATTGCGGATTCGACACCGCATCGTCGTAAACCATCACAAGATCGAGGTCGGAATCGTAATCGACACCCGCGCCGCCGAGTTTGCCAAGTCCCATAACGGCAATCTTTATCGATTCAGGTTCGACGGAATATCGTCGTCCGATCTCGTTTCTCGAAATCGCAAGCGCCGTTTCGATGCTCGCCTCGGCAAGAGTTGTTTGCAGGTGTTTCGCTTGTTTAATTGAAAGTTTTCCTAACGCGTCAAACGCAATTATTTCAAGAAAATGCCGCTGCCACGTTTTGCGTAGCGACGCGAGTTGATGACCGAGGTCGTCTTTGGAATGTACGGCTTCCGACATTGCCCGCTGGTAATCGCGGTCAGGAAACTCCGACCGATCCAGGCCGAGCGAGCCAAGCACCTCACTTCCCGCAAAAGTAGCGCCGGCTAAACGCGGCGAGCTGCGGCTCAACTCGCGAAATATTTCACCGTTCCCGCCGGCCGTCTTTCCTGAAATTTCAGGAGTTTGGATGTCGGGTCGCTCCGGTTCATATTCGGCCAACTGTTCGGTTGGTTGTGTTGATCCAAAGACACGATGGAAAACCCGACTGACATTATCCGTATGATCTTTCAACGCCGCGTCGAAATAGGCCAGCGACACACGGTTCATTCGGCGGGCGACGACCTCACGTCGCGAATCGTCGTTGGGAACGGCGTGCGTTTGCAGTCCGTTTTCCATCTGTAAAATATGTTCGAGTTGGCGGAGAAAAGCATAAGCGTCGGATAGCTGCGACAGTTCGTGTTCGGTCAAGAGTTTGCGGTCAGCCAGTCGCGAAAGGCTTATCAGCGTGTGCGAAACGCGGAGCCATTTGTCGCGTCCGCCGTAGGCAAGCTGGAGGGCCTGAGCGATGAACTCAATCTCGCGTATTCCGCCGCGCCCGAGTTTTACATTTATGGCTTTGGAATTAATATTCTCGAGATCGATCTTTTGTTTCGATTCACTGACATTTCGCAAGGCCTCTTCGACGGTGATTTCGGCCGAGAAAACTCTGGCTTCGACCGCCGAAGCAAATTGTTTGAAGATCGCATCGTGTCCAGCGCTTGCACGCGAGCGGATGAGAACCTGGCGTTCCCACGCTGCGGCTTCGTTACGATAATAGTCGATGGAGTCTTTGAGCGACATCGCGAGCGGCCCGACGCGGCCTTGCGGACGCAATCTAAGATCCACACGATACGCCGCGCCTTCGCCCGTCTGCTCACCGGCAAGTTTTGTGATCGTTTCGGCGAGCTTTATGAAATATTCGCGGTTGGTTATCGGATCACGCGTACCGACACCGGCGGTCGTTCCTTCATCCGAATAAATGAAAAGAAGATCAATGTCTGACGAATAATTCAGCTCACGTGAACCGAGTTTGCCGAGCGAGACGATACAGATCTCGGCCGGACGCTGTCTGCCTTTGTCATCCATTTCCTGCGGCGGACCGTAGCGATTATCGAGTTCCTGACGTGCGAGCCGCAGAGCGTGTTCGAGAATTGCGTCGGCGAGATTCGATATTTCTTCGGTGATCTCGGCAATTGTCGCAAGCCGCCGAATATCGCGTAGATAAATACGAAGCAGTTCGCGGCGGCGAAAGCGCGACAGCAGAATGTGCGGTTCGATCTGGGAATTCGTCAGCGAAAATCGTGCGAGCGATTCGAGCAGTTCGTCTTTGTTGCGAAGCACCGATTCGCCGCGCTTTCGCTGCAGCCAGCCGATGTATTCCGGATGCTGCAGCATCGTCGCGGCAAGCAGCGGGCTGTATGCGACAAGCGTCAGGACATCGGAAAGCAGGGCATTATTTTTTAGGAGTTTCTTTTCATGCGACGGATGTTTTTCCGCAAATTGGACGAGAAACCGCCGCGCGGATTCGGGATCGGGCAGTTCTTCCAAAAAAAGGACGGAGTTAGACATTCACGAGTGACGAGGCGAAAACAGATCGTGATAAATTTGACGCAATGCGTCGATAAAATTAAGGTATCACGGTTCAGCGGCTCACCGGAACACTGAAGAAGTTCATTTTTGTTTTCGGGTTTGAAACGGAGCGGTAAAATTCTTCTCATCCCACAAGCCCGCGGGACATGACCCGACTATCATCGGCTTTTTCGCTTTTTCGACTTTTGAGCCTTCGATTCTTATTGCCTGTAACTGCGTGCGGCACTCCTTAGGGGAGCTTTCCAGCGTCACATATTGCTCAATTAAAATGATGCTGACCCCGCTGTATTGCTGCTCGATCTTTTTCTGATTATTACCGTAAAATTGTAAAAAATCTTTAGGGAACACCCGCACTTCATTGTTTGGCAAACGATGAAAATCGCATCCGGCGGGAACGTCCAGATCAATAGCCGTGTCTCCTATCGAAAGCCGACATTTACCTTCATCGTTTTCAGAAAGCGTTGCTTCCTGGCCGTTGATAGTCGATTTTTTCTCGCCCGACTGGTCTGTGGATTCTGCTTTGGGCGGGGTTTCAGACGGTTGTGGGTAGGTACGTACCGTATTCTCTGGAGCAGCATCGGGTCGGAGCGCGGCATTTGTTCTTTCCTGGCTGCACGAAGAAGCGAGTAGCCCTAAGGCTAAAACAAAGCACAATTGGTAAAGTCGTTTGCTCATAAAATAGGTTTCGCGCATCACGTCAATTCCCAGAACCAAAGAGCAGCAGCGTTGTTATCGTCATCACTAAAGGTTTTTGTTAAACCGGCATTCCACAAATCAATATGGTCTCCGCTACGGGTCGTTTCGCCGGCACGCTGAAAGCAGTCTTTGAAAAAGAGTATACCTTTCTTGCTTGCAATGGCAACTTTTCCGGCGGCAGGGTCAGCGTAGATTGTCGGGCGGCTGAGATGATTTCGCCAGAGCCAATTCGCAAGCGATTCGGCACCGCGTGCGTGGCCGTGCGAACATTTCGGCTCTGTATAGGTGCCCGAATCGACCGTTATGCTTCCTTCGGCATTGAGCGTGATGCTCATTCGTATTGCGCACTGATTTGACCAAGGGCCGTCGCACGGCGAGCTATCCGTCGGATAATTGCTCCATAGATTTACAAAAGATGGTGTTGCCATAATGATATTTGACGTTGTACAAATCAGTATTTTGCGAAAATTTACTTTTTGAATCTAAACGGATCGATTCCGTATTTTTTTATTTTATACCCGAGTATTCTTTCGGTCGAATCAAGCGTTTTTGCGGCCTGGGCTATGTTGCCGTGAGTCGATTTGAGCGTGTCCAGTATCATATCGCGTTCAAAGGCTTCGACGGCTGACGAAAGCGTAACGCGGGTTTCCGTGCCGGTTACCTCGGCCGTTTGCAGCGTTGGCGGCAGGTGGTGGCCGTGGATTACGTTTGCGTCGCAGACCAGCACCGCGCGCTCTATTGCGTTCTCAAGCTCGCGAACGTTACCGGGAAAATGATAGCTCATCAGCATGTCGATCGCCGGTGTCGAGATGCGGCGGATGCGTTTGCCGTGTTCGGCCTCATATTTCTCAAGAAAATGTTCGGCGAGCAGGAGAATGTCGGATTTTCTTTCCCTGAGCGGCGGAAGAAAGATGCTGAATACGTTGAGGCGGTAATAGAGGTCTTCGCGAAACTCGCCCTTTGCGATTGCTGCTTCGAGATTCTTGTTCGTTGCGGTTATCAGGCGGATGTTTGTCTTGATCGTTTCGGTTCCGCCGACGCGCTCGAATTCGCGTTCCTGCAAAACTCGCAGCAGCTTTATCTGTGTTTGCAGCGGAAGATCGCCGATCTCGTCGAGGAAGAGCGTGCCGCCGTCGGCCATTTCGAAGCGGCCTTTCTTGAAACGCTCGGCGCCTGTGAACGCGCCTTTTTCGTGGCCGAATAGTTCGGATTCGATCAGCGTTTCGGGCAGTGCGGCGCAGTTTATTTTCACCAGCGGGCGTTTGCTGCGGAGACTGTTGTAATGGATCGCGTTCGCGATCATCTCCTTGCCGGTTCCGCTTTCGCCGCGAAGCAGGACCGTGGCGTTCGACCTCGCGACTTGGGTTACTTGCTCGTAAACCTGCTTGATCGCGTTTGAGTTGCCGACGATATGCGTGAAGTCGTATTTTTCTTTCAGCTCGTGCTTTAGCTGTGTGTTCTCGTCGCGCAGTTTTTGGCGTTCGCCGCGAACGGCGTGTTCGACACGGAGCGATTGGGCAATCATCGAGGCTAGCAGTTCGAGCAACGGCTGTTCGTTCGTTTTAGCTCCGGTTGCGGCGAGCACGCCTAGATTTGAATCGCCGATGACGACAGGCACTGCAACAATGCGGAGTTTGTCCGAAGTTTCAAAGACGTGTTCGAACGATGATTCTTCTGAAACATTCTCGATCAGAACCGGAGTTCGATTTTCGAATGCTTGACGCAAAATTGAGCGGTCCGCTTTGGCGTCGAGTCTTCTGAATTCGTTTGCGCTCAGTTCTGATGCGGCGGCCAGCGTCAGAGCGTCGCTGTCCAGTTCTGCGAGCAGCAGGAAGAGATTTGCAAAGCCGACGGCGGATCGTACTGTTTCGAGAGCCGTCCGGATAGCGGCTCGCACGTCCTTTGAGCCGGCGAGAGTAGTGTTTATCTCGGCGATCAGGGCTATCGGGTCGATTTGCGGGGTTTGAGCGTTCATTCCGGCGAAAGGGAAATGATAGCAGAATTCGGGCTTTGCGGCTTGCTGCCTGATGCGCGAAGATTTTCTTGCGGCTCGCCGCTATGTTGTGCGGAAAAGTTTACTTTTCCGGCAGCATTCATATTAAAACGGGCTTGCCCGCGATCTACACTCGACCGCGGGCAAGCCCGGAAGATTTTTACCCGCAACGGAAAAGTAAACTTTTCCGCACAACATGGCAGCAAGCTGCAAGAGAGAAAGGTAGGAAAGGCTTAAATAAATACTGGAAGCTCGACGGAAAAGTAAACTTTTCCGCACAACATGGCAGCAAGCTGCGGGAAGATTCACGATTGCGTTAGAATTTAACGGTGAGCGAACGCATCGAAATAGTAGTCGGGGCGGCCGGGTTTAAGCAACGGTTGGACGAATTCTTGTTCGGCCGGTTTGGCGGGCTGAGCAAGATGTATTTGCGCGATCTGGTCAAGAATGAGAAGTGCGAGGTCAATGGCCGTGCCGAAAATGTCGGCCATCGTTTGCGCGAAAACGATTTCATCGAGATCGAACTCGACCTGACCCGTGAGACCGCGATGCGGCCTCAGGAGATGCCGCTTGATATTGTTTACGAGGACGTTGATCTGATCGTCGTGAATAAGGCGGCGGGAATGTTAGTTCATCCGACAAACCGTGATAAGAGCGGGACGCTATTGAATGGACTCGCTTATTATCTGAACAACAAGTCAGTACCGCCCGCGTTAGCGGGTGGCACGGTGCCCGGTGAGAGTCCGCCATCTGCTTACGCAGGCGGTACTGACTTGATCCGTCCGGGTTTGATCCACCGGTTGGACAAACAAACGTCTGGTTTGATCGTTGTCGCGAAGAATCAGCGGACGCATAAGAAGATGACGGAGTATTTCAGGAAGAAGTATGTGCAGAAGCGATATTTGGCGTTGGTTGATGGAGTTGTCGCTGCTGATGAAGGAGTTATCGACGCGCCGATCGGACGGTTTGGGGATTTGAAGCATTGGGGCGTGAAGGACGACGGTAAAGTTTCCGAGACGCGGTTTTGGGTGCGTGAACGGCGGGCCGACACGACGCTGCTTGAGCTTGAACCCGTCACGGGCAGAACGAATCAGCTTCGGATCCATTGCGCGTCTATCGGCCACGCCATCATCGGCGATGTCCAACGCGGCGGGCGGGAGCATGAACGCCTGTGCCTGCACGCCTGGAAACTCGCGTTCCGGCATCCATCGACGCGGGAACAGATGGAATTTGAATGTAAGAGTGACGGTTTTTAGTGGGTCAAAATGTAGAAGCCCGCGCGTGAGCAAGGGCGTAACACGCAAGTTGAATGTTACGCCCTTCCTAACGGTCGGGCTTCTGCATTCGAACGGCTAAAGCCGTCACTCTTACGGGTTACGAGGCGTTGCGGATCGTGTAGAGTTCGTAGATACGCAGTTGGAACGCGACCGCGGCAGCTAATAACATGATCTCAATGAGGACCAGACAGATGATCGGGCCGAATCTGCGGCCGGGACGCGATTTGAACGGTATCAGCGACCACGCCAGCAGCACGAGAAGAATTGGCCATGCCACGATCGATGCTTCAAAGCAATACACCGCAACGTCCAGACCGAGTACGCTGAGTGTTGAACGACCGACCAGCACGGAAATAATCAAGCTTCCGGCGTTCCAGACGAGTGCGACGGGCACCAGGCTGAGAATGCCGAGCACGATATAGGAAATGCCGGACGGCGACGCAGTTTTTGTCGCAATTACCAGCCTGCCGATCGCGACGCAGATCGCGACGATGCCCAGTGCAGCCGCGGCGTAGAGCAATACAAGCGGATAGACCGTTTGTTCGGCCAGACCGCCGGAAAGTGCAGCTACACCGAGGTTCTCCGCATCGGCCGGCACGAGTAACATCTTGGCGATCAGATACGCACCAATTTGGCCCGCGAATACCGCGACCGCCATTGCCCCAAACGGAACGATCCGTTCAAATATCGAAACCCGAACGCGCTCGGGCGGAATTGTCGTGTTGTTGTTGATCATGGTTCCAGTAAGTTGAGCGTTTAATTATTTGGTTCCAGAAGATATCTACTCTTCGCGTCGTTGAGCAATCTTTCGTTGCAGGTGAACTTTGATACGCGCCAATTCGCCGAAATCCAACCCCAAGAAGCCTATTTTGCCAAGTGTTTCATTGATATAGATATCCAACTCTTGCCGACTTACCGCTGCTTCTGGTAACATCGCGAGAATTTCTTCCCGCAACAGTAGCCTTTCTGCTTCCAGAGCTTCACGCTGTGGATTGCGGAAAAAAGTATCCAGCATCATCATGCCTATGCCTATGCAGAACGCTATAGCTGCTAATGCCACAGCCCCTCTGCGGGCGGACCTTATCGCCAGGGGTTGCAGAACTAGATAAACGAGCCAGACGGTGGAAAGTACTGAAAGGGTTAGTCCTAGGATGAAGCGGTATTTTTTCATTGGCTCGTAAATAACGAGATGGATTTTATCACAATCGGTGACGCGGCAAGGTAAGAAGACAGGCGGCATATCTGCCGCCTTCCAACCGTTCACCTACGGGCCACCCGCTCACGCGGGCGGTACTGACCTTTAGGGCACAGGTGGAATTGGCACTTCTTTTTTTTTGGCCTTTTCGATGTGCGAGGCTGAGAGCCAGGCGGCTAGTTTGCCGACGTTGTTGGCGTATTTATTTTGGACGACGCCGATTAAAATTCTCACGGCCCGCATACCGCGGCGGATGGATTCGGCGATGTTTGCGGTGGCGGCGACGTGTTCGTCGATGGCTGAGCTTGTGGTTGGCAGGGTCGCTTCAAAGGCGTCGATCAACGTCTGCAGCTCGGCGATGAACGCGGCCCCGAGGCCGTAGGCGACGAAATCGGCCTGGTAGGGCACGGCTTCGGTCGCGAATGCCCGGGCGGTCGCGAGCAACTCCTGATCGTTTCGGTTGCGGGGCATGCGGAATTTGTCGCCGATGCCGTCGAACTGATATTCCATCGACCGCGCGGTGCGGGCGATGTCCGACATGTCGTCGCGCAGATTTTCGCGGGCGGTGTCTTTGATCTCGAATTGCTGACGGGCTTCGCCGAACCCGGCGGCTTGATCGGCG
Source organism: uncultured Chloracidobacterium sp. (assembly GCA_964605905.1). Classification (GTDB taxonomy): domain Bacteria; phylum Acidobacteriota; class Blastocatellia; order Pyrinomonadales; family Pyrinomonadaceae; genus OLB17. The sequence continues at coordinate 75,393 of CAZSEL010000016.1, forward strand.
CCAAAATTGTCGATCAGATCGACTTCGTCGCCGACAGCCGCAAATTGGGCCGCTCCTATCGAGCCGGGCGGGAAGTCCGTGGTGTTATCGATGCCAAATTGGCGGACGCGGACAAACATATCGTAACGTCTTCTTTCATTATCGTTCATAAATAGGGGAATCTCCTGAAATGTAGTATTTATCGAGTGTGCAGAGCAACTTTTCGCCGTGCAGAGGGAGTTTAGCCTGTGCAATGCGACTTTGACAAGGTGCAAGGCGATTTGAACGCCGTGCGTTTCAATTTGTTTTTGTGCAATTTGATTTTATCGATGTGCAAAGGAATCGATCGCTGTGCAATACGGAGCGTTTGATGTGCAATAAAATTGGCGGGCGTGCAACGCATTTCGGCGGCTTTGCCGCTCTATTTGCGGAAAAGCTATGCTTTTCCGGAGGACTATCCCAATTCCTGCGGCTGTGCCGCCGTCTTGCGCGTGTGCGGCGGCATAGCCGCGAAGAGTTTTAAAGCTGCGTGCGGCGAAGTGGAACTTCGCCGCAAATAGTGCGGCAAAGCCGCCGGTGAGAGCGGCAGAGTCGCTGGTGAGAGTGGCTGACCAAGTCAGTACCGCTTGCGTAAGCAAGTGGCGAGATCTCACATGGAATCAAGCTGACTGAATACCGAGCTATCCGCCACCCGCTTACGCGGGCGGTACTGACCTGAGCGGCCCGTGGTAATGAGGTGGTTGGAAGAACCCAGTCGCTATCGCTCTCGGTTCTGACTTGAGCCGTTGCCTTTTATCGCGTCGCCGGGGCGGTTGGGGGTCATTTTTTGGCCGTCGAAGGTGATTTGGCCGTTTACGATTATGGTTTTGAAACCGTCGGCGAACTGGTGCGGGTTTTCGAACGTGGCGGCGTCGCCGACGGCTTTTTCGTCGAAGATGACGAGGTCGGCGGCGAAGCCCTCGCGGATCTGCCCGCGATCGCGCATTGAAAACGTTTGTGCGGGCAGGGAAGTCATTTTGCGGATCGCGTCCTCGAGCGTGACGATCTTTAGCTCGCGGACGTAGCGGCCGAGCACGCGTGCGTTGTTGCCGTAGCCGCGTGGATGCGGCATGCCGCGGCCCGCCGTCTGCACGCCGCTGTCCGATGCGATCATCGTGAATGGTTCGGCCATGATCGCCCGCACGTCGTCTTCGCTCATCACCTGATAGACCATCTGAGCGCCTCCGGCGGCGTACATCTCGAAGAATTGCTCGATCTGCGCGTCGAGTTTCTTGCTTTTTCGAACTTGCTGCGTGATCTCCGCGATGTTCTTGCCGTTGAACTCGGGATTCGCACGGTAACTCGCGACGTAGGCGAAGCTGTAATCCTTAAACTTGCGCTCTTTCAAACCTTTCTTCATTTCGTCAGCAATTTTCTTGCGCGTCGTGGGATCGGCGAGTCGCTTCTTGCCCTCTTCACGCCCACCGGCGATTGCCCACGTCGGCATCCGCGCATCCAGCGACGTTGACGAAGCGGGATAAGCGTATTGATCGACCGTCACCGTCACCCCGCGTTCGCGTGCCGATTTTACGAGGCCGAGCGTCACGGGCGTCTGTCCCCAGAGAGCTTTCGACGAAATTTTGAAGTGCGAGATCTCGATAGGCATGTTTGCCTGTTCGCCGATGTTGATCGCTTCCTTGATCGCCTCGACAACGCCGGTCCCTTCGTCGCGGATGTGGCTCGCGTACGTGCCGCCGTATTTTGACGCTGATTTTGCAAGCTCGACGACCTCAGCCGTCGTTGAGAATGTGCCCGGAACATATATCAAGCCGGTTGAAAAGCCTACCGCACCGTCGTTCATCGCTTGCTCAACGAGGGCGTTCATTTTTTGCTGTTCTTCGGCGGTCGGAGCACGATTATCAAGCCCCATCGTTTTTTGTCGGACCGAGTTGTGCCCGATCAGCGTCGAGATGTTCACCGCAAGCGGTTTTGTTTTTATCCGCCCAAGAAATTCCGCCACGTCCGTAACCGAACCGCCGCAGTTCCCCGTAACAAGCGTGGTCACTCCCATCCGAATGAAATTTTCCGCGTTTGGATGGTCGAATACGTTCTCGGTATGAGCATGCACGTCGATAAAACCCAGTGCGACGATGTTATTGTTTGCATCGAGCGTCTGTCGCGTGTTCCCCGCGTCAAATCGCCCGACGCGTGCGATCCGGCCGTCCTTTATCGCGATATCGCCACGAAACCACGGGTTCCCGGTGCCGTCAACGATCCTTGCGTTGGTGATAACGAGGTCATACTCGGGCACAGCCGAAGTTTGCCCGACGACAACGGATGTTTGCAGCAGCACGGCGAGAAGCAACATTGAGATAATTCGCATGAAACAAAAATGCCGCGAATTGTTGATTGAGTCAACATTCGCGGCACAGTTGTATGCGATAAGCGTTGCTTATTGAGATTAAGGCTGATGGTTGATCGGAGAAGCCTGTGGAACAGGCTTGATAACTTTAGCTACACATGCAGCCGAAGGCGGAATGTGTAGTCGGATTCGAATATCGCATCGAGCGTGTGAAACACGCGGCATCTGTCACGCATGTTTCACATGCTCCGTTCCGGGGCGGCGATGGACTACACGTTCCGCTAAGGCTCCACGTGTAGCTAAAGCTATCACCGCGTGCTCCGCACGCTAGTTTCCTAATTGAGTCGGGTATCCTTATTGAAGATCTGCCGGTGGACCACCGGGAAATGTAACCAATGCAAAACCCGTTGTTCCTAGCGAATCGCCATTCGGAACGACCTCAACGAACAGATAATATCCGGTCGGAAATTTGGATGTCTTGGCTGCATACCAGAACTTCCGCATTGGTTTCTTTCCACCTGAATCGACCTTGGTGCCGAGGGCATTCATCTTGTAGACAGATTCCAGAGGTCGGCCATAATTGTCGAACATCGACTGGATAGTTGCGTTAAATTGGTAAGGTGTAAAGGTTTTTTGAAAGTCCTTATCGGTTTTAGCATAGATATCTTGACGGCGATCATGGATGATGTCATCAACCAATGCGTCGCTAAAGGCTCGAGCCTTCTCCGGGTCAACCGATTGGCTAACAACGGGTGATTCCGTAGGCTTGGCACAGGCGAGCAAACCTACACTAAATAGTGCGATGGCTATTAGGTGAAGACGCATAACTTATGCTGCAGCATCATTGAGTTACGCCTCCGCAGGCGTTTCTTCGCCGTCGGGTCCGCGGTAGGGGTCGTGGAGATCGACGGGCTTTTTGGCTTTTTTGCGGAGGCTCATGTTTAGTATTTCGACGACGACCGAGAATGCCATTGCGAAATAAATGTAGCCTTTCGGGATCTTCTGGTGGAAGCCTTCCGCGACGAGCATTACGCCGATCAGCAGCAGGAACGACAGGGCGAGCATCTTGATCGTCGGATGGCGTTGGACGAATTCTCCGATCGGACCGGCGAATGCCATCATCGCGGCGATCGAGATAACGACGGCGGTGATCATGATCCAAATGCCATACGGGCCGTAGGTGTCGCTGATCATGCCGACCGCCGTGATGACCGAATCAAGCGAGAAAACGATGTCGAGCACTACGATCTGGATGATAACGCCTGTGAAACCCGCGTAACTCTTCTTGCCCTCGTGGCCCTCTTCGCCCTCGAGCGAGCCGTGGATCTCGTGCGTCGATTTGGCGATAAGGAAAAGTCCGCCGATCAATAGAACGAGGTCTTTGCCGGAGAAGCTCTGGCCCCAAATAGTGAACAGCGGCTCGACCAGTCCGATCACCCAACTGAGCGAAAACAGCAGAATTACCCGCATTATCAACGCCAGCGACAGCCCGATGTACCGCGCCTTAGCCTGCTGCTCCGGCGGCAGTTTGCCCGACAGGATCGAGATGAAGATCACGTTGTCAATGCCCAGCACCAGCTCAAGCACCGTCAAGGTCGCAAACGCTATCCAAACTTGGGGATCAGAAAGAAGTTCCATTTATCGAGTTCTCCGGAGAATTATTGCTAGAAAAGTTTTACCAATATCGCGGCGGTGTTGGCAACCAATTCTATATCAGCGATCTTGCAGGCGATATTAGCTGCCTTGTCGGCGGCTATACGGGCGTCAGCGTTCTGCGTACGCGACGGTTTTATGATGTCCGTGACGCAAGCGAAGTCCGGCGTGATCTTAATGACGATCAGATAGGACGTCCGCTTATTGAGGTCGTCCGGGTTATTACTGACGTTCAGGCGGATGATCAGTGCAACCGGTGTCTTTCCTTTCACACGCCACTCCGCCTTCGGCCCGACCGCCGAGAATCCGCCGAAATATTCCCAGAACCGTAGCTTAAGTTCCGTGCCTTTCGGATCGATCACCGTGATCGTCTGCCGCAGGTCGCCCTCGAGCAGGTTCAGTTTGTAACCCGCCGTCCCCGGACAGATGCCCGAGTACGATCCGCCCTCATCATTGGTAAGCTCGACCGTTTTGCATTTGGTGTCCGCGAGATCGGTGTAGATGCTCTTGTTCTGGCCGTTGATCGCCGTGGCGAAAAAGATGGCTGCGATGACCGCAAAGATGTTCTTAACCATAGTTCCTCCGTTAACTTGTTGCAGCCGTCTTAGCGGAATGCTGAAAAACTATCTTGCCATTTACGATCGTCGCGACCGCCCTGCCGGAAAATTCCCATCCATCGAAAGGCGAGTTGCGCGACTTGGAACGCGACTCCGCATTGCGGTAAACCCAACGATGCTCAGGGTCGATGATCGTGATGTCCGCGATCGATCCCGGAGTCAGCGTTCCGCGATCTTTTAGGTTAAAGATGCGTGCCGGATTGGTCGAACACAGCTCAACGAGCCGTTCGAGCCCGATAATGCCCTTGTGAACCAGTTCATTGAACGCAAGACCAACGGCCGTTTCAAGCCCGGTAATGCCAAACGGTGCACGGTCGTACTCAAGCGCCTTTTCGTCCTGATGATGCGGTGCGTGATCGGTCGCTATGGCATCAATCGTCCCGTCCTTTATGCCTTCGAGGATCGCCGCGAGATGCTCCTCGCTGCGGAGCGGCGGCGCCATTTTCGTATTTGTGTCGTAACCCTCGACCACTCTGTCGGTCAGCGTGAAATGGTGCGGCGTTACTTCGCAGGTTACGTTGATATGCTCATTCTTTGCGCGGCGAATGGCTTCGATCGCACCCTTGGTCGAGACGTGGGCGATGTGAATGTGGGCTCCGGTTTCCTTTGCAAGAAGAATGTCTCGAACCACGTCGATGTCTTCGGCAAGAGCGGGCATTCCTTTCAGGCCGAGCAGCAGAGACATTCGCCCTTCGTGCATCACGCCGCCGGTTGAAAGCGATTTGTCCTCGCAATGATCTATCACCGGCAGATCGAAATCCTTCGCATACTGCATCGCCCGCCGCATAATCCCGGCATTCGGAACGGGCCGTCCATCGTCAGAAACCGCAACCGCTCCAGCCGCTTTCATCTCGCCCATCTCGGCAAGCTCACTGCCATCAGAAGATTTAGTGATTGCACCAATCGGAAAGACATTCGCAAGACCGGCATGCTCAGCCTGTTCGATCATGTACCTAGTGATCGCCGCATTGTCGTTCACCGGATTGGTATTCGGCATCGGACAAACGCTCGTCCAACCACCCGCAACCGCCGCCGCACACCCGCTCGCGATCGTTTCCTTATGCTCCTGTCCCGGTTCGCGAAGATGCACATGCAGATCGATAAACCCAGGTGCGACAAGCAATCCGGTCGCGTCAAAAACCTCACAGCCCTCTGGGGCAGGTTCGTTTTGTTTCAACCAAGCCGAAACACGCCCGTCCTCGACGAGCAAATTCATCCCGGTATTCTCAGGCGCGGCCGGATCGATCAGATGCCCGTTTTTGATTAAGAGTCTCATTCAAATATGGTTGGAGGCGTCAGAACTATCCAGTTTAAAGTCAGAAGCCCTTGAGGGCAAACGGAACGGTTCGCGAAAAAATCCGAAAATTGGAATGCTCCGGCGATCACCGTATCAGTCGGCCGGGAATTGCGAACTTTAGGAACCGCATTTCGCTCGCAGCAAACCCGCGCAAAAAGTTTTTTCCCCGGCGGCAAACCTATTTGAAATCTGCAACTTCTAAGTACAAATAGTCATAATGTGAGCTTATAGATAATGAAATTCCATATAACGAAATTTATGGAATTTTATCCAAAAATGTCAAGATTAACCCTGCCAGGATCGCTCACCTTACCCGATCAAATCTCTTTCACAAAACAGTAAAAATCGAACCTAATATGCGGTTATGTTGCTTTGGCTCTGAGTTTGCAAGGTAACCGGTTGAATCAACTGATTCCAATTTCTTCATTTGGGGAAATTGAAACGCATTGCAGATGTTGCGACGCAAAACTTCTGGTAGCTATACGCTCAACACCACCGCCTGACGGCGTTCAATCTGCGAAAATTTCTCGCCGCAGACGGTGATATTGAGCTTCGCTGAGCCTTTTCAGACTCTGACTAATTCCATTTTTCGGATGGAAATAGCGGCGTAAGTATAGCATTTTCCGAAAACCATCTCAGGTTTTTTCAAGGGAGATGAAATGAAACGCATAACAGCTTTGTTATTTCTTTTTACGGGGCTCCTTTTCACGGGAGCCTATGCACAAGAGCCTTTTGGCTCGATCGAGGGAACGGTTTTGGACCCTCAGGGAGCAGTCGTTCAAAACGCGACTGTGACAGTTAAAAATGTTGCGACCAACGCCTCGCGCACGGCGGTCACAAATGACAACGGACAGTATCGGGTTCTACAACTCCAGCCCGGCATCTATGAGTTGAGAGCCACCGGGACAAACTTTAAGCAAACAATAAAAGGCGATGTTCAGGTCCAGGTCGGACAATCTACCGCCGCCGACATCACTTTAACCATAGGCGAGGCGAGCGAAGAGGTGACTGTAACCGGCACCGACGGTGCTCAGATCGAACGAACCGACAACACAGTTTCGGGCGTCGTCAATACAAACCAGATCGAAAATCTGCCGCTGAACGGCCGAAACTTTTTGGACCTTGCACAACTTCAGCCCGGGACCGAAAAGGTTGACGGCGGATCGTTCGATCCTACCAAGGCCAATTTTACCGGCGTCTCGATTGGCGGTCAGGCCGGCCGTTCGACTCAGATCACTGTTGACGGCGGATCGGTCGTGGACAATGTGGTCGGAACAACTGTTCAGAATTTCTCGCAGGAGATCGTGCAGGAATTTCAGATCGGCTTATCGAACTTCAGTCTGGCGACCGGAGCCACGGCGAGCGGTTCGGTAAATATTGTTTCACGATCCGGGTCGAACCAATTCAAGGGCAATGCATTCCTTTATGCTCGTGACGATGCGTTTGCTGCCTTTCCGGCGTTGAACCGTCTTGATGCCGTTCATCTAATTCCAGAGGGAGCCAGAGCCGAAAAGATCCCGTTCGACCGTCAGCAGTTTGGCGGAACGCTCGGCGGGCCGATCATCAAAGACAGGCTCTTCTTTTTTGGCAGCTACGAGCGGAATAATCAGGACGGTTCGTCCATCTACAATCCGGCCGCCGCGCCCAGCTTTGCCGGATTTTCGCCGAATCCATTTGATGAGACGCTTTTTACAGGAAAGGTTGACTGGGTGGTCAATAATCGCTCGGCGGCATTTTTCCGTTATTCGTTTAACGATAACTCGGCCATCGGGCCGTTCCCTGCGGCATCGGGCATAGCACCGAGAGAAAGCACAAGCGGAATTTTCACATCGAACGATCAGATCGTAACAAACCGGGCCCATAATTTCGTTACCGGTTTGAGCTATTCATTGACGCCAACCCTGAGCAACAATTTCATTTTTAATTTCAGTAACTTTAACAACGCGATCGATCCGACAACGGAGGGCGTACCGGAGATTAGGCTCAATCCGGAACAGGATTGGCGGTCAGGAACGAACTCGGTTACACCACAGGACACGCCGCAACGACGTTTTCAGTTCAGGGACGATCTGACGTGGGTAAAGGGCAGCCACACATTCAACTTCGGCGGAAACTACGAACGAACGCGTATCGCCGGAACCTTTACGTTTTCAAATCCTGTCCGCATCAGGTTGTTTTCAACCGACGCCAGCGGAACCCGTTTGCCGTTCAACAGTGAAGCTGATTTTCTAAACGCTTTCGTTCAGGATATTTCGATGGGTATCGGTGATCCTAATCTGCCATTCAATACCGATGGCGACACGATCAATAACCGGTTCCAGTTCTACGCCGGTGACGCATGGCGAATCAAGCCGAACTTTACGTTTAGTTTCGGATTGGCTTACAGGTGGGATTCTAACCTGTGGAATCACGATCTTACGCGACCGGCGGTCATCGCTCCGTTGTTCGAAAAGGGGATTAAGCCATCCGGCCGCGACAACAACAACTTTGCACCGAGGGTCGGATTCGCATGGGATCCGTTCAGCGATGGCAAGACTGTGGTTCGCGGCGGTTTCGGGCTTTACTACGACAACACGATCGACAACCTTCGTTTGTTCGAACGAGCTGATCTTGGCCCGGTCGGAGCGGAGCAGTTCCTTGTTGGCACGGCGATCGTAAGCCCAATTCTGGATCCGATCGGTGGTGACGGCCGCTTTGACCGTGGACAGATCACGCTTGGGCAGATGCTGGCACTCCACGGATCGATCCGGAGCGACTTGGAATCGAGACTAACGTCCTGCACGCTGCCGACCGCGCTCGAATGCACGGGAAGCGTGTCCGGGCCGATCTTCTCGAACAATTTTCAGGTCCCATACTCGCTGCAATACTCGATCGGCGTTCAGCGTGAGTTGCCGTTCAACCTGTTGATGCAGGTCGATTACAACTATCGCAAGGGTTTGAAGGAAGTGCAGATCAGGGACATAAACCAGGCCGACTCGATAAACGGGCCGTTGCTTGGTGACGCGTTCCCGTTTGCTGTTCCGTATGCCGACTCGACCGGTTTTTCAACTTACTCGGGAATACTTGCCCGCGTTGACAGACGTTTTAGAAACGGATTTCAATTCACGGCGAGTTATGCTCTTTCCAGTTTCAAGGCATTCAGCGCGGATGCTCTGGGCCTTGGCGGAGCGCCGACGGACCTGAATAACCTGCGTGCCGATTTTGGCCCGGCCGGATTGGACCGCAAACATCGTTTCGTTTTCAGCACGGTTTACGATACACCGTGGTTCAAGAACGACAGTTCCTTCGTGAAGCGAAACATTTTGGGTAACTGGACGGTTTCGCTTATTTCGACGATGTTCAGCGGACTGCCGCAAAGCGTGTTTCTGCCGAACAATGTTGACCTGAGCGCGACCGGAACATTTGCCACTTACCTGCCGGGTACAAGCGGTGGTTCGATTGGTCGGAGCATCCGCTCGGTCGAGGACATCAACGTGTTGATCCGTCAATACAACCAGGGGATAAGTTCGTTGCGGAATACCACGACCTGCACTGGACCAGGCCCAAATCCCGGCGATCCGCCTCGCGTATTTCCTTGCGACCTCTATCACCAGGAAATATTCCGTATCGGAGAGCTTCCGGCAGACACACAGATCGGCAGCGATTCGGTGATCTCGCAGGACCTGCGGCTGACGAAAACTATCAGCTTCAACGAAAAATTCCGTCTGCAGTTGATCGGTGAGGTATTCAACCTGTTCAATGTCGCAAATCTGACTAACGTAAACGATCTGGTCTTGCCGACCGAAGGCACTCCTGCCGACGAGATATTTACACTTCGTCCTACACAGCGTGCAAATAGCGTATTCGGTGTAGGCGGCCCAAGGGCGTTTCAGTTCGGCGCGAAGTTTACCTTCTAAACCCAACTGAGATGGCCAGCAACAAAAAAGAGGCTGTCTGAAAAGGGCGGCCTCGTTTTTTTGGCGCAAAATGGGTGG
>CAZSEL010000017.1:0-80179 GCA_964605905.1 uncultured Chloracidobacterium sp.
AGCTTTCGGCGTTTGGATATTCGAACGGCGTGAACGAGGTAAAGTTTAAGGGCAACAACAAGCCGGGCTATGTGGTTTACGAAATATGGCGTCGTCACGGCGACACCGCCGCATGGGCCCTGCACTCGACAACTTCGAAACAAACGTTTACTGACACTCCGGTCACTCCGGGCCAGTATTACGAATACAAAGTAAGAGCAACAGCGGCAAAGGCTGTGTCGAACTTTTCTAATTCGGCAGTGTTTATGGAGCTTGAGGAAGACGGGAGACGGGAGTTCTACCACCCCGTCGGCGAAACGCCGACACCCCCTCCTAATCAAGGAGGGGAGTTTTAGGAACCCGGTCGCTACCGCTCCCGGTTCTGACTTGCTCTGTCAGCCGACCCCCGCCGATAAAGCAATGGCACCCTAATCAAATGGGCTCGGTCATTTGCTCAAAAAAATACCGCGTGGCCGGATGCTGCAAATATGCTGAGCAACTGGCCACGCGGGCTGTTTTTGTGAACGAGTGTCAAGGTCCTCTGTGAACGCTGTCTATTCGAGAGGCCCCGCGACGAAGATTAGATCCACGTCGCCTTGTAGTGTGACCGTCCGGGGCGACGGCGAGATGGTGTAACGTTTCGAGACGGCTGTGACCGCGTAGGTTGGGCCTTGTGGTAAATCGGAGAGGCTAAAGTATCCGAACGCATTCGTTAGTGCGAACCGGGGCTCCGGCAGATTACCTCCTGAGATCGTTACATAAACACCGCCTGCACCCTGACCGGATTGAGAAACTATCCGGCCGGTGATCGATGCGGTTTCCGAAAGCAGCACAAACTCATCCGCTCCTATATCGGGCGTCGCGTCGCGCGTTTGGCCGTCGAAGTCGGTCGTGACGCCCACGATCGGCGTTCCCGCGTCGATCATCGTGCTGGTTCCCAGTAAATGCTGGTCGGTTGCCAATAAGAAAAGTGGGTCAACCGAAAGCGAGTTGGCGTCCTGCCCGGTTGCCGTCTGCCAGCCGGCCAACGTCGTCTGGGCAGTGCCGAGGAACCCGATGTTCTGTCCCGTGTAATTATTGTGATTGATGTTTGAGAAGACCGCTGAGCCGATCCCGAGACCGTTCACATAAACAGCATAACGAGCTCCGACCGTTCCCTCATTTACCAGGATGTTGTTTCGCAGATCAACCGCACCGGGGATTATCACGTTGTGCCCGACATAGAGGGCCATCGTGATGCCGGTTGGGTCGGCTTGGCTCGTGTTCAACCTGACCGTGTTGTTCCAGAGCTTGAAACCGCCGCCTTCGAAGACCGCTATCCCGGACCCGTTATCGAGACCGAACGGGCTGTCTGCACCATCAGACGCAATATCCGAAATAAAGTTATTGCTGACGGTCATGTTCGTGTTGTCGTTGTTCGACCACAGAACAATGCCGCTGCTGCCGCCGCCAAAGACGTTGTTGTGGCGGATGTCCTTTATCTCGTTGCGGGTAATGACGCCGGTGTCGTTGCCGTAGTCGGTCCAAATACCGGTCATCATATTACCGGTGTTCGGATCCGAGCTGATGCCGCTGATAACATTCTCGCTGATATTAAAATTTTGGGCCCAAGCGATAAACACGCCGCGCCAGCCCAATTTCTCATCGGTTATATTGCTGCCGAAAGTGTTTTTTGTAACCGTCCAATTCTGGTCGCGCTGAGTGGACGTAGCGGGGCCGATAATGTAAACGGCGTTTCTAACCTTGGAAACATGATTGTTCTGGATCGTGTTGTTCGAGTTCGGGACTGTTCCCGGAGCGCCGATCTCTCCTGCGAAGCTTGAAACAATACCGTCTGTGCCGAACGAACCCCCGCCCTTCACGATAGTGTTCTTGATCGTGTTGTTATTCGCACCGGTCGCACCGGACGCGAGCCAGATAACCGGAGAAACCGCACCAAGAAAACTGACCCTATTGTTAATAAGCGTCAGGCTGCGGTCGGTGCCGCCGTTCAGCGAACCGTCGATGGTCACATTATCCGCGTCGTTCAGCGTTATCAGTGCGGGGAACGCTTCTCCGGAAACTGTCCGTGGCTCTCCAGAGGGTTTGATCGTCACATTAACTCCCGCCGGCAATTGATTCAATACGACCTCGCCTGTTTCCGCTGTTAGATCCGACGTTAGATTGATAACGACGTTGCCGCTTGCCCCAAGGAAATTCAGGGTTGCGAAAATGCCGCCGGGATTGGTCAGCGATGCGTGGGTTTGTCCAACTCCGACATCGTAGCTGCCGTTCAACGGAAGCAGCACGGGGAAGGTTGCCGTTACGGAATCGTTTGCCGTATTCGAATCGGCGAACAGATTCGTCGCCGTCATTGTGTACGTTCCCGGTTCAGTCATCGGCGGAGCCGTGGCAAAAAGCACCGAGGTGCTTGTTCCCGAAGTAAGGCTGGCGATCGAAAACGTGTTCGAATAGGTGTAGCCGCCCGGACCCGTAATGGTGAACTGCACCTGAACATTGGTTTGCGTATTCGCACCGTTATTGGCGAATACTGCTACCGGCGACACGATACTGCCTCCGACGATCACGTTGCCCGCCACAGGAAAGATAATCGATGACGCCGCGATGTCGTTCGGCACGAGCGGCGAGAACGAGCCTTCGTCAGCACCGATGTCCGGAGTCGTCGGGTTTCGAGCGTCACCGTCAATGTCGGTTGTAACGCTTGCTATTGCCGTTCCCCTGTTTTCGACCGGAGTCGGGACGCCGCTTTGAATATGCAGATCGCTTGCCGAGATAAATTTCGGATCGAGAGCAAGAGAATTTGCCTCCATTCCGGTCGCCGCGCGGTAAGCGGACAAAGCGACATACTCGAGCGGATTCGGGTCAGAGTTGCGCAAGACTCCCGTGATAGCAAATTTACTCTGCGGGCCGCTCGCGTACAAAACATTATTATCCGAACTGAGATTTGTGAACACCGCATAGCCGATGCCGATGGCGTAGGTTATGCCGACCGTTGACGGGCCGGTCTGGGTTTGCGTGTTGTAGAAGATGTTGTTCTTCACGTTCACAGGATTGTCGCCGCCATTGATCGCCAGACCGAAACTTCCCCCTAGGGAATTATCCGTTCCGCGATCGCCGGTCATCGAAACCGAGTTGTGATAAACGTTTTGGGTTCCTCCGGCCGCCGTGCCGATATAAATTCCGGCCGTAAGGTTATTCGAGGTCGAGCTGCCTTTCACACCGGAAACAACATTATTGACGATCGTGTTAGTACCCGTTGTGCTTCCGGCAACAGCAATACCAATCGCCGAGAAAGCGTTCGTATGAATCACAGACCCGATATTGTTTTCGGCAATAACGGCGTTGCTGACCACGGAACCGGTCGATGTCGATGTTGAGATGAGGCTTGTCAGGCCCGCACTGATTCCGGCTGCATTCCCGAAACCGGGTGTGCTTAGACCGGAGATCGTGTTTCGCGTGATCTGCGCACCGTCGTCAAAAGTGATCAGGATCCCGATCACCCCGGATGCGTTCGAAACGATCCCGCTTATCGCATTTTGTGTGATTACGGTGCCGGTATTCTTGTTTGCCGCACTTGCTCCGAACGAAGCAATGCCGGTGGTTACGGCCTGAACATTATTGTTCTGGATGCGGTTGCCGTTATTTGCCGCCCCGTTTGCTCCGACCGTATTGCCGCCGCTTATGATCCCGTAGATCGTGCCGCCTTGTGTATAGCCATTCACGTTGAGGTTTTTGACAGTATTGTTCTGGGCGCCGTTGGTGCCTGAGCCTAAGTTGACACCTGCCGAACCGGTGTTAAAGTTGATCGTCAAACTCCGGTCAGTGCCGCCGTTTAGCGAACCGTCAATCGTTACGTTATCCGCTCCGTTGAGCGCGATGACTGCCGAATTATTTGCGGGCGAACCGCTAATCGTGCGTGCACCGCCGCTGGGTTTGATGGTAACGGCTGCACCGCCGGACAATTCGTTCAATCGAACCGTGCCGCTTTCTCCCGAAAGATCGCTGGCAATGTTGATGGTAACGCTGCCGCTTGCACCCGCGACGTTGAGGGCCTCAAACAGGCCTCCCGCGTTGGTCAGCGACGTATAGGTTTGTCCCGCTCCGACGTTTACCGTGCCGGAAAATGCCGGAAGTACCGTGATGGTTCCGGTTATCGTATCGTTCGCCGTTGTCTTATCGCCCGGAAGTTCCGCGATCGCCTTGATCGTGTATGTTCCGGCTATTGCCAGTGTGGTTGACGGAAAGCTGGCCGTGGCTGCCGCATTCTGTGTGATCGAAGGGATCGTCGCCGCCTGATCGTAAACGACGGCATTTGACGAATCGAGGATTTGATAACGCACCGGCACATTTGCTTGTGTCGTGACGCCGTAATTGGTGAATGATGCCGACGGTACTATGACAGCAGTGTTTCCGACGGAAGCCCCGTTGGAAGGAGTAAGCAAAGCGGTTGCGGCAATGTCATTCTGGTTGGGTGCAAGACCGTCGGCTTCGTCGGCTCCGATGTCGCGTGCGTTGACACGGATCTCGCCGTCAATATCGTTGAAAACACCGACGTCAACACCGGCATTGGCCATCGGCGAAGCGGGCTGAATATGAAAATCCGTGGCTGAAACAAACATCGGATCGACTACTTTACCGGCATTGTCATTTGTTCCTGCCAGATTTAAGGTGCTGGAAAACGAGCGAAAATTCGTTGCCGGTGTAGTGTTATTTGGGTCGAAATTGGCTGCGGTGTAGAAGCCGGTTCCTGCTGTTTGTCCCACCTGCGCAATGCCGTTATTGACCGCTGTTCCCTGAAAATAGTCGTTGTTGTTGAGCGTTAGATTAAAGGTGCTGTTCAGGCCGCTCTTTATGTAAAAACAAACAAACCCCGAAGCCGCCGGATCAGACGCGCCGCTTTGCGTCTGGGTGTTGACCAAGATATTGTTGCGCACATCGGAGTTCCCTCCCGAATTAGTGCCAAAGGCGAGAGCCGCAGTTAAGTTTCCGGTCGTATCTGGTGTATCGCCGGACATAACCACTGTGTTGTGATAAATCTTGTGTGAGCTACCCCTGTTTATATAGATGCCATTTGCCCCCACAAAGGGGTTGAACGGCACGGTAGGCGTAGGCCTATTGACCACTCCGGTAATGAAATTGTTACGGACAATGTGCCCGTCGCCGCTCAGCAGGCTGATCCCATGCGTGATCGCGCCTGTATCGTTTTTACCAACCACGCGAAGAACCCGGTTTCGTTCGATCGTGAATCCGCTGGTGTTTATGCTGGTTGCGGTTGGATCAATCCCGGTCTGACTGGTCGCTAGGTAGCTTTCGACCCAGATCGTGTTGCCGCGGATGACTCCATTGTTGGAACCTGACGCGCTGACTCCTGTGTTGTAAACGCCGTCCGGATCACCGGCCACGGGATTTCCGATAGTGTTATTTGAGATCAGCAGGCCGGGGAAAACCGTTAGGGCCGAACCTTGAATGGAAGTGCCGCGTGCGACGCTCGTGATCCGGTTGTTGTCAATCGTCAGATTGGTTGCGGTCGCGCCGTTGCCAATACTGGTAAATCTGGAGGTTATCTGAGTCGGAGCGGTCGTCTGGTTCGAAGTCGAGGCCCCCGAACCCGCATAGATGCCGTAGGTAGTGTTCGCACGGCTAAAATCAACATTAGTCTCGGTCGGGATATTCAAGCCGGGAGCGCTTCCATTAATAATGAGATTTTTGAACGTGTTGTTGTTAGCCGTGTTGGTTCCCGATGTCGCAAGGGCGATTCGAATGACTGAGGCGAAAGTTGCCGTGCAGGTATCGGTCAAGGTCAGATTGCGGTTCGTTCCCGCCGTATTCGGGTTGTCGCCGTCTATAGTCACATTGTCCGCGCCATTGAGTTCGATAAGGCCTTTGCCGGCACAAGCCGAACCGTTGCCGCCCGTGCCGGTGATGGTTATGCCGTCAACCGTTGGCCGAATCAGAAGGCTCGTATAGCTGGCCGTTCCTGCGCCGCTGCCGTTCAAAACGGCCGAAGTGTTGGCCGGTTCGGTCGTATTGGCAACGACGTCCAACGTGATCGCGCCTGTGTGCGTTCCGGCGTTGACGGCGTCAAACGCAACCTTCAAAGTAGGATAGCTCGCGTTAGGTGTTCCGCCCGTCGCGGTAATGTTCACATTCTGCGCCCATGCCGTGGATCCGAGGATCACTACCAACACAAAGGCAATTCCGATCGTTCTCAATGTATTATTCATTAGTCAATCTCCACAAATATTCGTCCTTGCCCTGTATAGCGAGAATAGTTCGGATTTAGGCTCAAATTTTTTTCTAAATTGCTGAAAACCCTGAATGTTGACCACTTGCGTTGCGAGAACGGCAAAGCCGCATGGTTTTTTAGATCAGCCCGGAAAAGCTTAGGAGGTTGTCTCAAAACTCGGTGTTTTCCTGTCGCCAACGGCGACTGACATTAAAGCCTGGGGTGCAATGAGCGTAGCAAATGGAACCCCAGGAAGCCGAATAAAGATTCTTGTCGCTGAAGGCGACTAACAAAAAGCTCGATTGTTGCTCCCTTTCAGGGAGCGGATTCGCCGACCGTCTGTCCTGGGGTTCCGCCGAAACGGCTTCACCCCAGGCTTTAATGTCAGTCGCCTTTGGCGACGAAGATTCTGCAAACCCCTTCACAAAAGGGAGTTTTGACACAGCCTCCATAGCTTTTCCGCTCGGCGAGCCGGAAAGGATAAATATCTTCGGATAAAAAGAAAATTCGCTTGCGGAAAATGTAATAATGCGGGCAGAAACGCGAGTGTTAACGAGCGTGGTGTGGATCGATCCCCGGCAGTTGCGAGGACGGCGGCACGAATATCCACGCTCCATAACGGTCGCGTTTCAGCCCGTAGCTGAGGCAAAATCGCCTTCTCTCACTGTCACTTGTCGCTTGTCACCTATAAAGTTAGAGCAGTGAGCGAAACTGAACCATTGGCGAGCCGGATCAGGCCGGCGAGTTTGGATGAATTTGTCGGCCAGAGCCATCTGGTCGGCGAGGGTAAACCTCTGCGGATCGCGGTCGAGCATGGCCACGTTTTTTCGTTCATTCTGTGGGGCACGCCCGGGACCGGTAAGACGACGCTTGCACGCATTTATGCAAATGCGATCAATGCGGAGTTTTACGAGCTGTCGGCAGTTTCGGCGGGCAAGGACGACATCAGAAAACTGATCGGCGCAAACACACTGGACCCGCGTCCGAAAGTTTTGTTTCTCGACGAGATACATCGTTTTAATAAAGCCCAGCAGGACTTTTTGCTTCCCTATGTCGAAAGCGGCGAGCTTATTCTGATCGGTGCGACGACCGAGAATCCGAGTTTCGAGGTGATCCCTGCACTGCTCTCGCGGCTTCGCGTTTTTGTGCTCGAGGAGTTTTCCGACAAGGACATGGCGGCGATCATCGATCGCACCGGTTTCGATCTTGAACCTAATGCAAAAGCCTGGCTTGTCGAGATGGCGAACGGCGACGCCCGTCAGGCGATCACGATGATCGAAAACACCTCGCGGTTTTACGATAAGGTCACGCTCGAAACGCTAAAGGAAACGCTGCAATCGAAATTTCTCCGATACGACAAGAAAGGCGAAGAGCATTACAACGTCATCAGCGCGTTTATTAAATCGATGCGTGCCTCGAAACCAGATGCGGCAATGTATTATCTCGCCCGGATGCTCGAATCCGGCGAAGACCCGAAATTCATCGCCCGCCGAATGGTAATATTTGCGTCCGAAGACATCGGTCTCGCCCAGCCGACCGCTCTGGTCGTCGCAAACTCGGTCTTTCAGGCTGTAACGACAATCGGAATGCCGGAGTGTGTCCACAACCTCGCACATGGCGTTGCATATCTGGCGAATGCCGCAAAGGATCGCAGTTCGACCAACGCCATCGGCAGTGCGATGGAAGACGCCAAAAAGCACGGCAACCTGCCCGTCCCGATGGAGATCAGAAACGCTCCGACCAAATTGATGAAAGACCTCGGTTACGGCAAAAAGTCCGAGGGCGATTCAGATGATCTATTGCCAAAGAAACTTGCCGGTAAGAAATATTTCGATTAAAAGAGCCGGAGTTGATTCGCCGACTTCACCACGCCGTAAAGAGGTAGTGTCAAAACGCCATTGGACGCAAGCCTCAGTCCGCGAAGCGGACGACAGAATAAAGCCCCGTGCGTGAGCACGGGGAACGCATCCCCATACGCCCAGCCCGCGAATGCGGGCGGCAGAACGCCCTCCAAACATGCTCTATCGCTGTCTACGACAGCTCGAACTCATTTTCCACCTACCCCGTGCTCACGCACGGGGCTTTATGCTGACGCCATCTTCGATGGCTTGTAAAATCAAAATCTTCTCGCCTAAAACACTATAGCCTTGCAATGAAACTTTTGCGGAGTTATTATCGTAAAAATGACCGGAATGCATTTTAGGTCATCAGTCAATATATGAAAGATGCAGCCCAACCAAAAACGACACGCGACGCAATCTTGGATGCGACCGACCAAATGCTGGCCAAATACGGTTATAAAAAAATGACAATCGACGATCTTGCAAAAGAGGTTGGCATCGGCAAGGGCAGTGTTTATCTGCATTTTAAGAGCAAGGGAGATATCGCCCTGTCGCACATCGACCGCATCATCGAGCGGATGAAACAACGGCTTTCGACGATCACGACCTCACGCGGTAGCTGCGAAACGCGGCTTCGCAAGATGATCGTTGAGCGCGTTATGTACCGTTTCGACAGCGTTCAGCATTATTCGCAGAGCCTGAATGAGATACTTGCCCAACTCAGGCCGCGATTGCTCGAACGGAGAAAACGTTATTTCGAGGAAGAGGCCAGGCTAATTTCTACGGTTTTGGCGGAAGGAAAAAAATCAGGGATCTTTACGATAAAAGACCCGATGGAAGCCGGCCGAACCATTCTTGACGCGACCAATGCCCTGCTTCCCTACACGCTCAGCGTGTACGAACTTGGCGAGCGTGCAGAGATAGAAAAAAAAGTAAATCGGGTCGCCGACCTGATATTGAACGGATTGATAAAGCGATAAATTCATTCGACGGAGTAATAAAATTATGCCCTATAAACTACCTACATACGCATTCATGGTTTTCTGCTTATGCGCATTCGTTTTAATGCCTGATCGCATAATCGCGCAGCAGCCGCAGATGCAGCCTGATCGGACAATCGACGCTGCGACGCGCACCGCGGTCATCGACAATCTTCTCAAGAAATTAGACGATTCGTACGTCTTTCCCGAAACGGCCAAAAGGATGGAGGCGGACATTCGCAACCGCGTGAAAGCTAAAGAGTACGATGAACTCGCGAGCGCTCAGAAATTTGCTGAAAAACTTACTGCCGATCTGCGATCCATAAGCAAGGACAAGCACCTTGGGGTCAAATATTCCCACCAGCCGTTTCCTGTTCGTCCGGAAACGACCAAGCCGACCGATGCAGAAAAAGCGGAAGGAGCGCGACATGCCAAATTTATGAACGCTGCTTTCGAACAGGTTGAACGGATGAAGGGCAACATCGGCTACATTCGGTTTAATGCCTTCGTTGAGCCTGAAAACGGTGCGGACACTGTTGCCGCCGCAATGAATTTCATAGCGAACACGGACTCGCTGATCTTTGATCTCCGCAATAACGGCGGCGGTCATGCGGAAATGGTTGCGCTTATTTCCTCATACCTGTTCGGCGATACGCCGGTTCACCTAAACGATCTTTATTGGCGCAAGGGTAATAGAACAGCCGAATTTTGGACGAAGCCGACTGTCCTTGGGACAAAGTACGGCAATAAGGATGTTTACATACTTACCAGCAATTACACCTTTTCAGGAGCTGAAGAATTTTCCTACAACCTCAAGAATTTGAAACGAGCGACGATCATCGGCGAGACAACCGGCGGCGGCGCCCATCCGGGCGGCTTTGAAAGACTAGGTGATCACTTTGTAGCTTTCATTCCCACTGGCCGCGCCATCAATCCGATCACAAAAACCAATTGGGAAGGCACTGGCGTCGAGCCTGACATCAAGGTTCCGAAGGAGCAGGCGTTAAAAACGGCTTATTTGATGGCTCTGACCAAATCGGTCGAAACGATAAAGGACGAAAACGTCAAAGGCGCGGTCAAACAGCTAATCGAGCAGACAAAAAAGGAACTCGATGAGATGAAAGTGAAAAAGTGAAAGCGTGGAAAAGTAAAAAGTAAAAAGTAAAAAAATTTGTTGATTGCGGTCCGAGGGATTTTTACTTTTGCCTTTTTACTTTTTAATTTTTACTTCCCCCTACCTCTGCCAGTAGTTTTTTATCTTCAGATCGAGCATCGGAAATGCGCAGTATTCGACATTGCGGCCCGTCTCTCGGAGCTTTTTCACCATCGGAATTGCGGCGTCGGCGTTTCGCGTGTGAACGATTATTGTCGCTGCTCGCTGCAGTTCTTTGCGTTCAGTTAGCCATTCGGCGATGGCAAATCCTGTTTGAGAATAGTCGTCGTGGTCGTTCGATTCGTAGTGGCGCGGCAGCAGGTCGTGGTCGAGAAATATTGCGTCAAAGGTAGATTCTGAGAGCAGTTCCTTTGCCTCGTCAACCGTTTCCGCGATCTCGATATTGTCGCCTGCAAACCGCTTTTCAAACCAGCGATGCCGCCGCCGGTCGTCATCAAGCAAAAAAACGCTGATAGGTGTTCGCGTCGCGGACAGATCGGCTAACCCAAGTTTTATCAATAAGCTGCGAAAAAGACTCATACGTGAATAGCGTGAACCGACAATCCTAAAATATATCACAACGGGCGCTTCGGACGCGGGCGAAGCCAATGATACAATAACGAAATCTTAAGTCGGAACACGCACCAAATCGCAATGCCATCGCAACTTTCCAATGCCGCTAATTTGAAAATGGTTCCTTCGGGAGCGGCCCCCGAACCGCTCGTCGAACAGATCGAGGACGACGTTTGCCCGATGTGTTTTGGGTCGGGTATGGAGATCGTCGAGGGGAAAGGAGCGAAGCTCTGCGATTGTCAAAAGACCGGAATGTCGTCGAATCCGTTTGAGAAAGTTCGCGTTCCAAAGCGTTATTCTGATTGCCATCTAAACAGTTTTAAGCCCGACCCGAAACATGAATCGCAGAAACGTGCCGTCGGGTACGCAATGCGATTTATCGGAGAGTATCCCGCGGTCGATCAAGGGCTTTTACTGACGGGTTCAGTTGGAGTTGGGAAAACCCACCTTGCGGTTTCTATTCTTAAGGGCCTGACAGAACGCGGTTTCTCGTGCCTATTCTATGAATTCGGTGCGTTGTTAAAGGAAATACAGGATTCGTACAATTCGTTCACAAAAACATCTGAACTTGCAGTGCTCGGGCCTGTGCTGAACACCGACGTGCTTGTGCTCGACGAACTCGGCGCATCAAAGCCGACGGATTGGGTCAAAGATACAATGGCCCATATCATCAACACTCGGTACAACGACCGCAAGCACACGATCTTTACAACGAATTATCTTGATGAACGACGCGGCAACGAGGAAACTCTCGAAGACAGAATCGGCGTGAGGTTGCGTTCCCGGCTATACGAAATGTGCAAATCGGTGGAGATAACCGGCAGCGATTACCGCCGTAATTTTAGTCCAACTCAACGGAATAGAATTTCTTAACCAATGGCTTAAAATCTTTAGCCACGAATGCACGAATAACGATTCGTGCATTCGTGGCTAATTCTTACATTTAATCTGTTGTTTTCTTTGCAGGCCGCGCTTGCTTCGGCATTAACCGATATCCAAGTAAGACCACGAGAACGATCCCAAAAGCAACAGGATAAAAAATATCCGATTTCACGATCATCCAGAAATGGATGACTCCGAGACCAGCGGCGACGTAAGTCAATCTGTGCAGCCGTATCCAGTTTTTCCCGCCTATGCGTTTTACCATTCCGTTGGTGGAGGTGACCGCGAGCGGAACAAGCATCGTAAAAGCCAGCATCCCGACCGCAATAAACGGGCGCTGCCAGATGTCGCCGACTATTGCCGCGAGGTCGAGGCTCTTGTCGAAAATGCTGTATGTCACCAAATGAATGACCCCATAAAAGAAAGCGTACAGCCCGAGCATCCGGCGGTATTTGATAAGGCCGTTCCAACCAAACGCTTTTCTAAGCGGCGTGACCAACAGCGTGACAAGCAAAAACACGAGCGTCAGCACGCCGGTCGTCCGCAGAAAAAATTCTATCGGGTTTGCTCCTAACTGCCCGCGCCATGCATCGAACGCCAGATAGCCGAGCGGTATCAAAGCATTGACAGAAAGCAAAATTTTGTTGAAGCGAACATCGCTCATTGTGAATGCTTAAAACTATTCACTCTAAACTATCAGCTACCCACTATTAGGAAAAAGATTTCTTTCCTTAATAGCCCCGATATATCGGGGTTGATAACGGAAAGTTGATAGTCGTCTCTCAATTTAGTTCGTTCGTCCAAAGCGAATTTTTACAGCTGAGGCTAAAAGAACTTTTTTAAATCCATCCCGGCATAGAGCCCGGCGACCTCGTCGGCGTAGCCGTTGAACATCAGCGTTTCGCGCATGGAGATCTCGCCGATCCGGCGCTCGCTCCCCTGCGACCAACGTGGATGATCGACCTCAGGGTTAACGTTGGAATAGAAACCGTATTCGTCAGGAGCCGCAATGTTCCAGGTCGTGGGCGGCTCGGTGTCGGTCAGCGTGATCTTCACGATAGACTTAATGCTTTTAAAACCGTATTTCCATGGCACGATAAGCCTGATCGGAGCGCCGTTTTGGTTCGGCATCTGCTTGCCGTAAAGCCCCGTCGCGAGTATCGTCAGCGGGTGCATTGCCTCGTCTAGCCGCAGGCCTTCGACATAAGGAAAATCGATCCCGGCCGAGAACGACGACTGCATTACGTTCTCGTCATAAAGCGTTTCAAACGCCACATATTTCGCCGTGCCGAGCGGTACGACTTGATCCAAAAGCGACTTCAACGGAAACCCGACCCACGGGATCACCATCGACCAAGCCTCGACGCATCGAAATCTGTAAATGCGTTCTTCTTGAGGAAACTTGAGTAGATCGTCGATGTCGAAAGTTTTCGGGTTTTGGACAAGCCCGTCGACCTCGACCGTCCAAGGCCGCGTTACCAATCTCTGTGCTTCGCTTGCGACGGCAGTTTTAGTAGTCGAAAACTCGTAGAAATTATTATAGTTCGTTATCTCCTCGAACGTGTTCGGCTTTTCCAGCGAGCTTAAGTCCGACCGGCCGATCTCATTACCGATCGGTGCAGTCACAACCTCACCGGGAGGCGGCGGGTTAAAAAGACGATAAGTAAGCCCGGTTGCAACCGTCGTCCCGGCCAGTAAACCCAGCCGCATAAAATTGCGCCGGTTCAGATACACCGATTCAGGGGTTATCTCGCTTGGTTTGATCTTTTCCGCCATCGAATTGATTAAACTGCTAGCAACATCTCTCATTGAGAAATTGCCCGTTATCAAAAGCCTATCACCATGTTCTTCTATATTCCTATATCGGATGCACCGAGCCGTTTAAAAAGAAGTATTAAGACATTTTACGAGAAATATTTCGCTGGCATTAAACATTTTTCAACATTGCTCTTCCCTTTTGTACAATTTTATGTATAATACTCTTGGCTTTAGGCCCGCCTCGATCTCTACACACCTACAAAATATATGCCCGCTACTCAGGAACTTCTTAATCAGGGACGTTATCGTATCGAACAACAGTTCGGCGCCGCTGGTGACTCAACAGCCTTTTCGGCATACGACACGGTCGGTAATGTAAACGTCGTCGTCAAGGAAATCCCGCTAAAGATGAGCAAGGTCACGACGCTCTCTCAGCAGGAAAACATAAAGCTTGCCTTTACCCATCAGGCCCAGTCACTGAAAGACCTGCGGCATGAATACATCCTGAATGTCGAGGATTACTTTTTTGACGTAGGCCGTCAGTATTTGGTGCTCGAATCCGTTCAGGGCGAAAATCTGCAGACAGTTCTAAACAGCAATCACGAACCGATGGATACGGGAAAAGTTGCGAACTGGGCGGATCAAATGCTCAATGCGCTTGAGTTCCTCGGGGCGAGGGCAGCTAATTTTGTCCACGGAAAGATCAATCCTGGCAACATTTACGCGACAATTGACGGCCGCGTCAAGCTGGTGTCAGTCGGCGTGGGAAGCAACGGAGAGGTTAATTTCGACACTTCTGTCGAGCAGGCCGGGACCGAGTCGGCAAACCTTTGTTATTCGCCGCTCGAACAGATATGGGACGGGCTCGATCCAGCTTCACAGAAAGTTATTTCAAATTCCTATGACGAGCGTTCAGAAGCAACACTGCTGCTTCCGCCGGACGCCCGAAGCGACGCCTATTCGATTGGAGCGGTCATATATCATCTCGTAACCGGACGCAAACCGGTTGACGCCCTTGAGCGTTCGATCGAGATGCTTGAGGGGAACCCCGACCCGCTTGCGGAACCGCTAAAGCTTAATCCTGAGATCGCTCGGGAATTTTCGAGCTTTATCTTAAAGGCTCTTGAGGTGCGACGTGAAAACCGTTACGACGGCGCGGCTGTGATGCGTCAGGCACTGAAAACGACATTAAAACTGATCGAGGAACGCAACAGCTCCGAAAGCCGCGAGGAAGAAGAGGCGGCCAACGATCTTAAATTCGCCGTTACCGCCCGACAGGAAGAAGTTCAACGGTTAATTGAAGCTAAAAAGCGAGAGTTTGAACAGGAAAATCTTCACCAGGAACAGATTCTCGAGGAAAAGCTCCGCGCGGCCGAAGAACAGCGTCAGGCCGCTGAAAAGCGCGCTGCCGCCGCCGAGCAGCTTTTACGTGAACAGGAAGCCGCGCGTGAAGCACTGGCCGCAAAACATGCCGCCGCTGCCCAGGCTGAAGAAGACCTGCTCCAAATTGCCGTGGTCACGGAACCTGCATCAAATGCCAAATCGGCCGAACCATCACCCGTTGTCGCACCTCGTTTCGCAGCGGAAACATTGAGCAATGACGTGTCCGCAAAGGCGGCAGAAGTGACGGCTCCGCAAATCATCTCAGTGGAAACGCATTTCGAGCCTCTGAAAGTCGAAGCCGAGGTCGAGCCTATCGAAATAGAAGCCGTCGAGATCGAGCCTGAGGTTGAAGCAGTCCAGGCCTATGCAGCCACAGAAACGTCGTTTGCGACGTATGATCCCTACGGCTATCAGGCCGATGAGCACAAGAAACCCTTTCCGATGGCAATGATCGCGGGTGTTGCTGTAGCATTGGTCGTTCTCATTGGCGGACTTTGGGCCGCCGGCCTGTTTGGCTCGAGCAAACCGCCAGCTGCACCGCTGCAGCAGGCAGTTATTCTTCCGGCAGAAACTCCTATGGAAACCGAGGCCGTAGTTCCGGAATCGCAACCGGATACCACGGAGCAAGGATTTGTCGATAACACGCAAGAAGACCCCGCAGCGCAGCCAACACAAACCGTCGAAAGACCGGTTGTCGCCGCAACACCCAGGCCAAAGAAACCGGTCGCCGAGCCGGCAAAACCAAAGGCCGAGCCTAAGAAAGTAACCGTTGACGACCTGATCGGCGACAATTGATCTAACCCGAAACCCCATCTTTCACTGGCGGGCAACTCCGCCGACATAACAAACCGCCATGAACGCAATTTCACAAAACCCGCCCGCCGCTGGATCGAGATTCTCACTCTTGACCATCGTTGTTTTTATCGCACTATGTTTTCTGCCGACTGTATCGCTCGCCCAGGCGCGTCAGCTGAGCCTGGCCGATATTCTTATTGCGTTGCGGTCGCAAAAGGCCACGCTCGTCGAGCGCAACCGCATCCTTTCCGAAGCAGTCAAAGAACGCGGCGTTACATTTACCTTGTCGCCGCAGCTTGAAAAGGAACTGGCCTCGACCGGTGCCGCTCCTGCTTTGATCGCAGCTATCCGCGAGGTTACAACGCCCAAGATCGAGCCGATGCCAGTCGCAACGCCGATCCCGACGCCGACTCCGCCGGATTATGCTTTTTATGCGAAACGTGCTGACGGAAACGCCGGCAAGGGCGAATTCACACTCGCACTGGCCGATTATGACAAGGCGGCGGAAATGCGTGCCGACGAACCGACTGTACTAGCCGGTCGTGCCAAGACGCACTTTAACCTGAAGTCCTACGACAAGGCCCTTACCGATTACGACCGCGTGGTCGAGCTGTCGCCGAAAGACGCATCTGCATACTATTACCGTGGCCTAACCTACGAGCGTGCCGGAAAGGCCGACAAAGCTCTCGCCGATTATAAAAAAGCCGTCGAGCTTGACCCGAAACACGAGAACGCCGCGGCAAGCGCAAAACGCGTTACGGACGAGATCGACAAGGCTGCTGCCGAAGCGGAGAAAGCCAGGATCGCTGCGCTTAAACCGGTACGTCCCGAAATCCTCGACATCGGAACGCTTTCCGCGTCCAACGCCGAGCGAATGGTAAAACCGACCTATCCGCAGTTGGCGCATCGCTCGAACATCGAGGGCAGGGTAACGGTTGACGTCGAACTGGATATCGAAGGAAAGGTAGTTGATGCCAAAGCTTCGTCCGGCCACCAGATGCTCCGTCAGGCCGCCGAAGACGCCGCAAAACGCTCGCGTTTCAAACCCGCAACCTTTGACGGAATCCCGATCAGGGCCAAGGGCGTGATTCTTTATAATTTCAGCGTGCGGCCCGGTTCCGAATAAGTGCGAATATTCAGTGCGGCTCTGCCGCTTCACCGGGTATGTCATTAATAATATCTTTGCGGCTCTGCCGCCGTTTTGTGATGAAAGCGGCGGCAGGGCCGCAGGAAGTTTGGGCTTTGAAACATTTTTCTCGCACGCTGAAAACATTTTCTCGCTTGCTGAAAATGTTTTAGCAACTGCGATCAAACAAATAGCACTTGCGGAAAATGTTAACAGCCTGCGGGTACGACCGCCGGTGGCCAAGTCGGTTAAGGCATTCGCCTTTTAAGCGAAGGAGCGTGGGTTCAAATCCCACCCGATCGACCAGAATGATAATACTTTGTGAGGAAAGTATTTCGGATGAAAATTAAAAGCAGCCGCCCTCATTTCTACAGCGTCTTCCAAAAGTCGCGAGGATGATCACGGCTCCTGCTCCGGCGACGGTTATGACTGCAATAAGCCCTGTGGAAACGCCTCCGCTTTTACGTATCCTTCTAACGTTTTTGCTGTATTGAAATGTTGAGGTCTGTCCGGATTTATGGTCATTGACCATAAATTTATCATCATCAAAACCAGTGATATAACCCTTGGCTTTTTCATCGGATCGAGTCACTACAAATACTCGCTTTTTTGAAGCTGCAAATTTCGCAACTTTCAATTTGATGTTTGCGATATCGCTGGTTTCACCTGATATTTGAGCAAACCCGCTCGACATTAAAACAGATAGAAGACAAATGATGGACGTTAAGACTCGGTTCATGTGGGCTCCTTGACGAATTTAGTGGGTTCAAATCCCACTCGATCGACCATTTTTTTTTGCGGCGTAGTTTAACGGCAGAATAAAGGTCTCATAAGCCTTGAGATGAAAGTTCAATTCCTTCCGCCGCTACCATTTTCGGGCAGGAACACGACTATTAAGGAGTGTGTCGTTTGCACAATTACATTTCCCCCAGCCAAATAAAAAAAGACCGGGCTCAATGGCCCGGCCGATGACTATCCCTTTGTTTATCCCGATCAGCTTCCCGGCATCATCGTTGGTGATGGCTTTGGCTCAGTTGGTTTTGGTGCCGGATCATCCGGTTCCGGCGAAGGAGTCGGACACGGCGGATCGTTCGGCTTCGACGGTGACGGGCACGGCGTCGGTGTCGGAGTCTCGGTTGCAGCCGCATTATCAAGAGCCGTTGCCGACGTTGTGTTGGTCAGTCCAACCGACACGATCATTGCCATCACAAGCAGAAATAGCGGAAGGATGGATTTGGGTGTTTTCAAAAATTGCATTTATTACCTCCTGGTTTATGGAAAATGGAAAAACTAACGACCGGGGGATCGATTTTCCATCGACGAATGCGGGCTATGCTATTCGCCATTGCAAATGGGGTGCCACGAAACTACCTGAAAAATCAATAGTTTCCGGCGTCCATATGAAAAATCTGTTTTCAAACCATACAAGCGTCGTGTATCAAATCACGACGGAATTAACATAATTTTTACAACGGAGGATTTATGCCATACAACAAACTAAACATCAGCGGTACATCGAATAAAGGGGCGGACGTGCTTTCGTGGGTTTACCCACGAATTGGGCGAACAGGAATCAGATTCTCTGGTGTTCGACCGGGGGCGCGAGTATTGGCACCGGACTCCACACTTTCTTGTCGCCAACGGCGACGGATATTAAAGCCTTGGGTGAAGGCTTTGCGGAACCCTAGGTAAACGGAGTCAGACATTTCTGTCGCTGAAGGCGACGCACATCTGGCCGGACAAGAGAGAATTTGTCACCGTTTTCGAATGCTCAAGTTTTTCATCGCCCGCTCAAGCAGTGCTTCGGAAACTTCCGTCCATTTTCCTGCTGCTCTGCCACCGGCCGCGAGATCAGCTGAGGTAAAACCCAGGTCGGTCATGTCTTCAAGATAAATTATCATCAGCTCGTCGCGTTTTGACGATCCGATCAGGTGGACGAGGCGCTGGGAGATGATCTCGTCGCTGGCTAGCCGGTAGCCTTTGCTTTCAAGGAACGCACGTGCGCGTACCGCGTCGCTATCGGGGCGACCGGGATTTGCCTTAATATTTCGCGCGTAGGCGTCGGCAATAAAATCAAGACCGCCGATGGGTACGGTTTTTGTGATCTTATAGTCGTAAGAGTCAGTATTGCCCGGCAGATAGCCTTCGAACTGCACCCAGTACATTCGCTTTACGCGGCCCTGCTTGTCGGCGTCAACGTAAAAATGCTGCTCCGCGTTTGCAACATCAAACAGGATAAACTGATGCCCCCCGGCATACTTAAACCCCTTGCCAAATTTCAGCTCGGCGACGGGCATCTCCGTTGACGTAATCGTCTGACCCTTTACTGTTCGCAATGGCTTGGTTTGCTCGGTCTGAGCAAAAACAATCACGGGCAGGATAAATAAAAAAATCGTGGCCAACACTAAATTCCGCATGATGAAACTCTCCTTATTTAGGTTATTAGAAAAGATACACCACGCGGTCATGATTTGTGACAAATACCTGCAGTTTCGAAACGGTTAATCAAGAAATTATTTCTTTTTCGACAGAAAATCGACGATCAGTTTCATTATTTTTTCGCTCAGGTCGGTGTCGAACATGAATTGGGCGTGGGCTGTGCCTTCGAGGATGACCAGCTCTTTTTTCTTGCCCGGTACTTTGTCGAACGCCACCTGGATATTTGGAAGCCGGAGTCCGTCGGCGTTGGCATCGTCGCGGGTAGTTATTACGAGCAGCGGCACGTTGATGTTTTCTGTCGGCAGGTTGCCTGATATGCCGCCGAGTGTTACAAGACGTGAGATCTCGCCGGTTTTCGCTTTGGTTACGGCGTCGGAAGCCGCTCCGCCACCGAGACTGCCGCCGACAAGCGATACTGTCTTTGCGCCATTTTTTCGCAAATATCCGACAGCGGCCAAGACATCGAGATAGAGCGGCGCGGTGAAGACATCGTCCTGTCCCGGGCCGGTCGATTTTCCTTTGCCGCGGAGGTCAATCGCAAGCACGTAAAAACCGGCTTTAGCAAGTTCGTTGGCCTGCTTTGCCCAGCTCTCTTTATTGAAACGTCCGCCGTGAACCAGCACGACGCCACGCTTGCCCTTACCATAAAGATCGCCATAGATCGTTCCGCCATCCTCAGTCGAAAATGAAATCAACTTAGGCGGATCAGGATCAACTTGTGCCTCGCTCGCACCAATCAGGAGCAAAACGGCGAATGTAATACAAAAAGCTCTTTGGATATTCATTAGCCCGACCTCGAGTTTCAAAAGTTTAGTGCTAAAACATTAGCACATCCTGCAATGTTTGTGACTGCTGCCTTTCGTTAGATATATTATCAATGTGAAAGACCAAAGGCGTCGAGTGCCGCAAGGACAAAGCCGTCATCGACGAAATCCCCGGTGCCTACAAAGACATCGAAGAAGTCATGCGTGCCCAGTCCGACCTCGTCGAGATCGTCGCCGAGCTAAAACAGGTCATCTGCGTCAAGGGGTAAGCAAGCAGCTCCCCTTCTTACGTGAGGAGCGAGCTGGCAGGATTTAGCTCCCCTCCTTACGAAGGAGGGGAGGCTGCCGCTTCGGCAGACGGGGTGGTTCATTCCTACCCGCGCAGGGCTGAAATAGAGCAGAAAGCCTTCCCAGCCCCGCGATCTACCCCTCCAGCCCCGCGTTTTTCAATCCCAGATACGCATTTTCAGCCTCCAGATACACGTATTTTTGAAGCCAGATACACAAAATTCGGCGGTGTCGGAACACATGTGGTTAATGTCGGTTGCGTAGGAACACCCGGTGCATAGGATCATCGGCGGTGCCGGAAATGTCGGATTTCTCCGGTGTTCGACTGGGTGATGAGCGAGTCCGGTTATGTTAATACTTCAATGAGACGCTCAGACGAGTTTTTATAACGCAGGGTTCCCATTGGGATACGGTTCAAGTACTGATTTATTTCATCAATGTTCTTATTGACAAGACCACCGTCATCGTAGATATGTGCCTTACACATCCAGATATACTCATTCATTGATCCGAGAACTGCGCGACTGTCTGTTTTTGCAAAGCCGTCAGGTCCTTCAATGATCAACCGACCGACATAGTCATCTGGAACTCCATGCGTTGTCATTAAAGCTCTTCGTGCATACAGTCGAAAAAGCTGACCGAAATCCTTAAGGTCTGAGCGAAGCACGTCGGGGATCATAAAGCTGAATAATGATATTTCATGGGTAAACAACAAACACTTGCGCCTTTCTACGTAAAACAAATGGCAATACCAACTTAAGAGATCACTTGTACCGGCAAGCAAGTCTTGATCCCGGAGATGCAGAACCTTTCTTACTTTTAATGTGCACTTGAATAGCATTTGGATCAAATTAGCATCGTTCGCCCTGTTGGCCAAAGACCTCTGTCTTCCAAGCAGATGACGCCGGGCGCGAATCCGGCACAATGCTTAAAATTCTTAAGTCTGCGGAGCAGACGCAGATAACTTTAGCTACAGGTGAAGCGGAGCGAAACCTGTAGTCACGGCCGGTTGGCATTCGAAGCGTGTGGAACACGCGAAACCTTTTGAAGTCTTTTCTGTCGCGTGTTCCACACGCTCGGATGTCGGTCGTAACTAAACTACACGTTCCGCCTTCGGCTTCACGTGTAGCTAAAGTTATTTCGCCTGCTCCGCAGGCTGAAATCTCGTAAATTCGGCGTGGATTCTCGCTCCCAGGTCAACCGGTGCGGCGGGATCGGGACAGGGCCAGTCCGCCGAGGGCTATGGCGATCAGGCCGAGCATGACGGCCACGATGGCCCCGGCTAGTCCTCCGCCGGTGCCGATACGACCGCCGGAGGTGGCCACAGCCAGTCCACCGAGGGCCGTGCCGACCAAACCCGTGGCGAAAGCAATGATGGCACCGAGTCGCCCTGAGGCGGTGCCGAAAATACCGGCGGGGCGAACCAGGGCCAACACACCGATGACCACGCCGATCAGCGCCAGCACGGCGGCCGAGGTGGCCAGGAGTCGGCCGGATGTCATGCCGTAACCGGCGGACGACTGATCCGAAACCTGCGCGGCCGCCGGTGCGGCAAGAGCCATTAGACCCAATACGGTATAGAACAGCAGCGAGAAATGGAATTTATTATTTGCGGACATAAATTACCCCCTAGAGATAGTAGGCCAAAGATCTCTAGCCTTGCAAGCAGATGACGCCGGGCGCGAATCCGGCACTATGCTCCAAATTCTTAAGTCTGCGGAGCAGACGCAATAACTTTAGCTACAGGTGAAGCGGAGCGAAACCTGTAGTCACGGCGAATTATTCACGCGAAACCGTTCTGTCGCGTGTTCGGGCGTCCGTCGTAACTAAACTACACGTTCCGCCTTCGGCTTCATGTGTAGCTAAAGTTATTTCGCTTGCTCCGCAAGCTAAAGAATGGAACTAAAATCCGCCGCTGTCGGCAGATGGCCCGTAGATACTTGGAACGGTCTTGTCGTTAAGCCGCAGGTAAACGGTCAATTGGCCGCGATGGTGAACCATGTGATTTATCGTCGAGCTGATGGTTTCGTCGATGGGTGTGCTCATCAGGATTTTTTCCCCGTGTTTTAGTTGAAAGGTTTCCTTGAGCCTTTCATCCGTAACACCGGCTAATGCATTTGCCGCGGCCTTAACAGAATTATCAAAGTGTTCTATCAATTCCGAATTGGTTGTTCCCTTAAATTGAGGATAAGTTTCGAAATTAATGACCGATTCGTCGATCATATACTGGATCCATCTCGGCATATCCGCGACAAGCTGTGCTAGATAGCCGAGATTCATCGACTTTTCATGTGGCTTCCACTCGAACTTGTCCATCGGGACTTCCTTTAAACATTCGTAAGTCGCGCGGGCCTCTGCTTCAAGCTCGCGAGCGTATTCGGCGGCAATTATTGATTGCATATATTCTCCTTATTAAATTAGGAAATATCCAAGTGCGGTTATGCGTATCAATATATCAAATTGACACGAAGAATTGTGAGGCACGTTCCATTGACGCAGTATCGTTCAAAATGTCAGCGGGACGATTGCCGTAGCCGAGCAGAACGCCGCCCCAGTTCATTTGCATGTAATCGGCGGTCATACGAACGGTGTCGATCAGCGGCTGTGCTCCAACGGGATCTTCGTCGCTGAACGCGCTGATCGCCCAGAGAGTTTTCGACGCCATTCGTTTTTTGAATTCGACATCAGGCAAACGCATCCAGCCGGACCAATGATCGAGATAGAGCTTTGTTGCGGCGGAAACACTGTACCAATAGACCGGCGACGCGATAACAATGTCGGTGGCCGCGAGGGTTGCTTCCAGCAAGACGCTCTCGCTGTCGGAGGCGATCTTATATTTTCTGGTTTCGTGGTGACGAATGTCTTCGAATAAAGGCAGTTGATGTTCAATCAGGCTCAGCCATGTTTGACCCTCGTTTTCCGGCAGAGTTTCCGCCGCACGTCGCGCGAGATGTTCGGTGTTGCCGTTGAGCCGAGCACTGCCCAAGATGAATAGAAATTCCCGTTGCTGCATATATCTATTGATAGTAAGGATTCGCTCCGAATCGTGTCCAGTCGCAATGTCATTCGCTGAATCATTTCAGTTATAATAGCCGCGTGCGAATCAAGAAATTCAGGTGCATCCAATGCGGCGGGCCGAAGGTCAATCCATACACGACCCCGTATATAATGTGCGATTTTTGCGGGTCTTTTACGGATATCGATTTCGCGATCGGTATCGAGACTTGGACACAGGATCAGGCGACTACGCTGAACTATCAGGCTCGCAAAATGGCGTTGATGGAA
This sequence comes from uncultured Chloracidobacterium sp., assembly GCA_964605905.1. Taxonomy (GTDB): domain Bacteria; phylum Acidobacteriota; class Blastocatellia; order Pyrinomonadales; family Pyrinomonadaceae; genus OLB17. The sequence continues at coordinate 23,473 of CAZSEL010000017.1, forward strand.
AAGTCACAGGCTGCGTTGGCTTTGGGCAACCGCGAGAAATATTACGAGTTTCAACGTGAGTTTTGGGATTTTTACTATCGCACCTTTCCGGCGTATCTGCCGCCGACGATCGACACGCCGGAGAAATATTCGCTTTATTTAGAGGTTTGCGCCGTCTCAAGCGTCGAAACCGGTTTTGACCCAAAATGGCAGCAATACGGGCAGCATCAGGAGCAACTACAGAACGCATTGCAATACGTTAATGTGAACGGCCAGACCAAGGCGGAAAGCTCTGGCTTTTTTACGCTTGCTGAGTTTTTTATCCGCATAACACGCGAAGGAATGCAGGCCTTTTACGAGAATCCGCGATACGCGATAATGCACGAGTTGCTGCCCGAGGCGGTGCATTTCAAGATGAAAACATCGATGTTCGTGCAGGCGTGGCTTCCCTATCTGACGGATGGCGACGCCGATAAATTGTTGAAAATGCTTGGGTTTTCGAACGAATACGAAGAGATCGAGCGGCCGCCGGGAACATCGGTCGATTGCGAAACTTGCAAGGTGTCGCTGTTCGCTCCCGAAGGCTCATACAAGATATTTTGCGAGAAATGCCGAAAGACAACGCGTGTCAGGTCGCAGTTTTTCTGTATGTCGTGCGGCTCGCCAAACGACGTTTCGGAGAACCCGGCAAAGCCGATCGACTGCGGTCGGTGCGGCATCGCCAACCGCATAGTTCACCCGTATTTCGGAAGATGACGAAATCTGAAGAACGAGATAGTGGGTTTAAATTTTTCTTAACATCAACATATTGTGCTTGCCACAAATCGGTGTTTAATATTAAAGTACAACATGAATGAAGGAGGTGTAGAAGTTTGCTTACAGGACGAGTTTTACTTTTGAATTTTTCTTACGAGCCGCTCGGCACCGTCGGTGTCGCACGCTCGGTCTGCCTGTGGTTTCGCGGCGCGGTCTTTGTCGAGGAAAACGACGGCGACAATGTTCTTCATTCGCCCTCGACGATCTTTCCCGTGCCGTCGGTCATCCGGCTGCGTCATTACATACACGTACGCCGCAATCGCCGTGAGACCACGATGAAACGTGCCCGGGTCTATATTCGCGACCGTTATCGCTGCCAGTATTGCGGCGACCACAAACACGCGAAAGACCTGACGCTCGATCACATTTTGCCGCGTGCACAGGGCGGCGAGAGCACTCCGGCAAACCTTGTCACCGCTTGCGTAAAATGCAACCAGCGAAAAGGTAACCGTACGCCGGAACAGGCCCGCATGCCGATGCTCACTTCGCAAAAACTACTGCGTCTCGGACTGGATCACGTCCTGCTCTGCCACTACGCCGAATCGCGTCCGGAATGGAAGAAATATCTATTCATGGACACCGAAGCGGTCGAACTGGAAAGAATCGCCGCATAAAAGTCAGCACCGCCTACGTAAGCGGGTGGCTGACTGTCATTATTTTCAACTGTCCCTTAAAAATCAGTTCCGATCCTTCACCGATGAAAGGTCGAGTTCCCATATTTGGCTAATCAGGTCATGCCCAAAGGAATTGTGAGGTTCGCTTTTTATCATCTTATAGCCTTCCTTTTCGTAGATGTGCCTAGCGGCCGTGAGAACGCTGTTTGTCCATAGAGTAATTTTTTTGTAACCAGCCTGTCGGGCGAAGCGAGTACATTCGCTGACCAATCTTCGTCCGAGCCCAAGGCCGCGGGCCTTTGGATCGACCAGCAAAATTCTTAACTGGGCTGTAATTTCGTCTTTCTTGACAAGAAAAACACAACCGATATTCTGACCGTCTTTTTCCGCGATCCAACATCGCTCTTTTTTCGGATCGTAGTTTTTAATATATTTAGCCACGATCTCGGCAATGAGGCCTTCATACTCGTCATTCCATTGGTACTCCTCGGCATAAACTTCCCCGTTCTTTTGGATAACCCAACCGAAATCGCCGGGTTGCGGCAACCGGAGAATATAGGATCGATCAGTAGGTTTATTCTTATCAAGAATGCTTTCGATCTCTATCATCGACGTTACAAGTCGTTTCCGCTCATCCGAGCTTAGCGTGTCAAGCAAGTATTCGATCTGTTTATTGGACGCCGAATTTAACATTTGAAACTCTTCCTTCCCTTTCGCTGTCAAGCTTAGCGAGACTTGGCGGGCATCTGCATTGCCGCGTTTTTTTGAGATGAGTTTCCTGCTTTCTAAATCCCTGAGCATCCGGCTCAATTGCCCTGCATCGAGTGCAAGTTCATTTTTTATGTCCGAGGCCGTACAGTTTTCCTTGTTTGCCAATTCATAGATTACCCGTGCCTGAGTAAGCGAAAAGGGGCTGTCGAGAAGATGCTCGCCCAAAAAGCCAAGTTGGCGTGTGTAAAAACGATTAAAACGTCTGATATCGTCGGTTATCGGAGTGTTCTTTGATCGCTTCATATTAGTTGTCATTGTCAACTATTTGATTGCCTATGTCAACTATTATGCGAGATTCGAATTCTCTTTCGTTTCGCTAGTAAAAGTAAGCTTGATGGTAAAATCCAGAACACAAGGGAAGAAAGCAGTTTGTGCGTTTATGCCGAATAAACATAATTATCAATTCCGCCTTTTCGCTCCGAATAATATCGCTGCGAGTTTGATCGCCGATTTTAGTGATTGGAAAGATATTCCAATGACGAAAGGCGACGACGGTTATTTTTCGACTACGCAGAAACTTGCCGACGGCGTTTATCATTATAAATTCAATATCCGTTCAAAAAGCTGGTTCAATGACGAGGACGAGTTGAAAACGATCACCGATCCGTATGCAACGAATGTCGATCCGGAAACGCAGAATTCAATTCTTATTTTAAAGAACGGGAAAAAGGTTGTTGACGAATATATTTGGAAGTCGGACGATGTGCTGTTGCCGACAAACGAACGGCTCGTGATCTACGAAATGCATGTTGGCGATTTTTCCGGCGGCGAAGAGGATGGCTACACCCGCGGAAAATACACGGATGTTATCGCAAAGCTAAACTATCTCGCCGATCTCGGCGTCAACGCGATCGAGCTGATGCCGCTGAAATCCAATCCGGGTGATTTCAATTGGGGTTATTCGCCGATACATTATTTCTCGCCGGAGGAAAGCTTTGGCACGACCGCAGAATTGAAAGAACTTATCGATAAATGTCACGGCCTTGGAATCCGCGTGATGGTCGATGGAGTTTATAACCACGCGAGCACAGCGAACGCTCTGACCGAGATCGACCACGACTATTGGTTTCGCCGCGAAGGCAAAAACCCGGAACAGAATTGGGGGCCGGAGTTCGATTACGAGCGGCGCGATGAGAAGTTCGGCATCAATCCGGCTCTCGAATATATTCTCGATTCAATAAGGTTTTGGATTTACGAATATCGTATCGACGGCATCCGTTTCGACGCCGCAAAACAGATCGATAATTTCGATGCTCTCAGCGCGTTTGTCGAGAACGCCCGGTTGATGTCCGACATGAAACCGTTCTTCACCGTCGCCGAATTTATCCCGACATCGCCGGAGATCACCGAGCCAGGCGGGCCGGTCGAGAGCTGCTGGAACGACAGCTTTATGTATTCGATGGTCGAATATCTTGCCGGTGAACCGCTCGATCTCGAAAAGATGAAAAACGCGATCGACCCGACGCGGATGGGTTTTGCGTCGGCGACGAGCGTGACAAATTATCTTGCCAACCACGATCAAAACCGGCTTTTTCGAAAGCTCGGCGAAAAAGGTTTGCTGGACGACGAACTGTTTAGACGCGCAAAACTTGGAGCGTTAATTCTACTGACATCGGTCGGCGTTCCGATGATCTGGATGGGCGAGGAATTTGGCGAGCACGTCCCAATGTCGGAGCAAAGCAACAAGATAGACTGGACCCTGCTTGAGAACGATGCGAACAAGGAATTGTTTAATTACTACAAAACGCTGATCGGACTCCGCACGACGAATGCCGCGTTCGGATCGACGAATATTGAGTTTTTTCACGAAGATTTTGAGTCGGGCGTTCTCTGCTTTCATCGATTCGAAACGGACGGAAACAGTGTTGTTGTAGTTTTGAACCTTTCCGATGACGACTTGGAAAACTATTCGATACCAAACTTCCCTCTTGATGGAAATTGCCGCGAGTGGACGAAGAGTAGCGAGATCGAAGTTTCCGCACACGAACTGACGCTGGACCTCGCTCGGCGTGAAGGGTTGGTGTTCACAATTTCTAACTCCTAAGTTGATTGAATTATTAAGATTCAGCCACCCGCTTACGCAGGTAGTTCTGACGGCTATTCGGTTGTCAAGGGGACGACTATGAAACTGCTGATAATACATGGCCCGCCTGCGGCTGGGAAATTAACCGTGACCCGCGAGATCGCCCGTCGTACCGGTTTTAAGGTTTTTCACAATCACCTGAGTATCGACTGTGTAAAGCCGGTTTTCGATTTCGGTACGCCGCCGTTTGGCCGGTTGATCGAACGAATTCGCGTCGAGACTATTGCCGAGGCCGCGCGTGAAAACGTCGATATGATCCACACCTTTGTCTATGCGTTTGGCGAAGACGATGGGCATTTTAGAAAGCTGATCGCTGCTGCCGAAGACAACGGCGGCGAAGTTCATCTTGTTTTGCTCAGGTGTGAGCCGGATGAACTTAAAGCGCGGATCGGAAACGAATCGCGGGTAAAGATCGGCAAGCTGGCGAGTCCCGAATCCATTGACCGGTCGCTTGTGCGTTATGATCTGCTCTCGCCGTTGCCGGAACGCGAGACGCTGATCATTGACACGACAAACATTCAGCCAGTACAAACCGCAAAACTGATTATCGACCATTTCGGTTTGTCGCAGTCATCCGTGGTTGAAAACGACGACGAATAATTTATAATATTGGTTGGACATCAGACAGAATGATTCGGGCCACAACGGCCGGTTTCATTCTGTCTTTTTTATTTGCAGAAACCCGCTCTGTTGCAGAAGCCCGCGCGTTAGCAAGGGCGTGACAATCAACTTGAGCGTTACGCCCTCCCTAACGGTCGGGCTTCTGCATTAGGAAAAATTATGATCGGTAGATATAAAGATGAAATTGAAATTTACGGACTTTTGAGATCGTTCGAAGGTGCAACGGTCTCGCGTGATGCCTGGAAACACGCCGAGCATCTGGTGGTCGCTCTTTGTTATTTAGAAGAATACGACCTTGCGACAGCAACCGACAAGATGCGGAGCGGAATTATGAATCTGCTGACCAAGGGCTTTGGCGTCGATCTCGAAAAGGAAATGCCGTACCACGAAACGCTGACCGTTTTCTGGATGCGAACGGTCTATGCATATTCGCTAATGCACAAAGAAAAAACCATGGTCGAAAAAGCAAACGGGTTGATCGAGTCTTTCGACAAAGATCACCCGTTAAATTTTTATACACGCGACCGCTTGTTTTCCGCCGAGGCACGTGGAGCGTTCGCGGAACCGGATCTAAACGTGAGCCATGGTTAGTCTAGGTGCGGTTTACGCCGGTAACGATTTCGATATAAACCGGGCCGAAATTCAACCGTGCGGCGAGCAAACAACTAAAACCCACCCTTATAGCTCCTCCATGAGAATCCGGAACCCATCCAACGAAGGGGTAATTCCGGACCCAGAATCTTGGCCGCATTCCTCGGTTCGTAGTCGCACATCAAAATCTCTTTTCCCCCTTGCTCGAGCTTTATGAATACCCATAGACCGTTGGGATGCTGCCACGCCACGCCGCCATTTGAGGCAATCTTTTGAGCTAGGATGGGGCCTTGGGCTGTCCACCCATAAGTCGCCGCCGGATAAATTGCCTTGGAGAGGTGGCTCGGTTCGCTGGCTGTGACTTCCGCTAGTTTGTCGAGCACGTCGTCATCCATCCGTCCTTTCCAAATGCCGGCGATTCCAGCAGCCACGGTCAATGGCGGAAACAGTCCAAGTCCGTACAGAAGTTTGTCTCCGGCGTCGCCCGTATTTCCTTGAAAAGCCCAGACCAAAGGCTGCACGACGGCCCCGGCCGCAAATCCGCCAAGCTTACCGAGTGCCTTAAGTTTCCCAAGGCCGTACGAGGCGACAAAGACGCCCGAGTTGATCAGCGTCGTTTTGAACGACGGATCATTTTCGATCATTTCGTCGAGATGATCGGTTATTCCGTTTTTCTCGGGAGTGTCGGGAACATCCGGTTTCCAGCCCGGGGGCATTTTCGTCCAGTCAGGGACGGGTTCGTCAAATCCTATGCTATAGCGCGTCCGAGGTTCGAGTTGCGCCCAGCTTTTCGGACCGAGTATTCCGTCAGCAAGCAGCCCGGCCTGGGTTGACTGCCATTGGTATACCGCCTGCGCAAATGCTTCGGCATTTGGGGTTTGATAGAAAATGCCAAGCTGCTCTGCAACCTGATAAAATCGCTCTTTCCATGGAGGCTTCGTTAGGGAAGCGTAAATGGAGTTGTTCTTTTTCGCCTTTGCAATATTCAAAATAGCCATAATTTATCTCCTACTTCGGTTTAATATTAGCTGCGACATGGCCGCAATTGCCTCGTCTGTCAATAAATGCGTTCGGAAATCAAAATAACTATCATCGGGTGAAGTATTTTTTCCGGTTTTTTCGATTTGTGTTAAATTTGTATTGAAATATGGCGTGATCCTCAGTCCGCAAATGCCAGAAGAATCCTCACAAGACGTAACGCAAATGCTCAAACGCTGGGGCGATGGTGACAACGCTGCGCTTGACGAGTTGACGCCGATCATCTACGCCGAACTGCATAAGATCGCCCGGCGTTATATGGGTCGCGAACGCGGCGACCATACACTGCAAACAACGGCTCTTGTGAATGAGGCGTACGTTAGGCTGATCGATTGGAAATCCGCCAAGTTTGAGAACCGAGCACATTTCTTTGGAGTTTCAGCGCAGTTAATGCGGCGGATACTTGTCGATTTCGCTCGAAAACGTCCGAAAAGCAAAGACACGCCGATCTATAAAGTTTCGCTCGAGGAAGCTGCCGCAGTTTCTGACGACAAGGACGCCGATCTGGTCGCGCTCGACGAGGCGTTGAATGAGCTTGCAAAATTTGACGAGCGCAAGGCCCGCATAGTTGAGCTTAGATTCTTCGGCGGCCTGAGCGTCGAAGAAACAGCCGAGGTCGTCGGCGTAGCGGAGATAACCGTAATGCGCGAGTGGCAGAAGGCAAAAGCTTGGCTATATCTCAATTTAAATAAGAGCAATTAATGGACGTCGTAGAATTTTTTGTCGCCAACGGCGACCAATATTAAAGCCTAGGGTGAAAAGAGCGAAGCGAGTGAAACCCTAGGGTATCGCGAACCGGAAAATCTGTCGCTGAAGGCGACATACATATACGGTTTGTTACTCCCTTTCAGGGATCTCGTTTCTGCCGTTGCGTTCCTAGGGTTCCGGCTTCGCCTTCACCCTAGGCTTTATTGTTTGTCGCCTTTGGCGACTAAAATCTATGGATCCCGAACGCTGGAAGGCAATAGACAATCTTGTGGACGCCGCTTTGGAATTGCCCGCGGCGGAGCGGGAAAGGTTTGTCACGCTCGAGGCGGGTAACGATTCCGATCTGCGCATTCAGGTCCTGGAACTTCTTGCCGCCCAGGATGAAGGCGACGAATTTCTAAACCAGTCCGCAATGCAGGTTGCCGCCAAGGCGATGATCGAGGACCAGACCGAGATCTCGGCATTTGCGTTCGTTAACAAAACGGTCGCGAAATACAAGATCGAAAGGCTGTTGGGCGCGGGCGGAATGGGCGAGGTTTATCTCGCGTTTGACGAAAAGTTGCGCCGTAAGGTCGCTCTAAAAATATTGCCGTCGGAGTTCGTTTCAAACGACGAACGAGTAAAGCGTTTCGAGCTTGAGGCACGAGCGATCTCGTCGATGAATCATCCGAATATCGTAACGATCTACGATGTCGGAAATTACGAAGGCGTAAATTATATCGCAACCGAGTTTGTCGAGGGCAAAACGCTTCGCGATCTGATAAGCGGTAAATTTAAGCTCCGCAATATTCTGCTCAACTCGATCCAGATCTGCGACGCGCTTTCCGCCGCTCACAAAGAAGGCATAATTCACCGCGACGTAAAACCCGAGAACATAATGATCCGAAAGGACGGTTATGCAAAGATACTCGACTTTGGCCTGGCAAAGCTGACCGATCCGGGACACCAAACAATTCGTGATTTTGCAGCAACTGTCAAGGGCGTTATCATCGGCACTCCGGCATATATGTCGCCGTCGCAGATCAGCGACGACACTATCGACCATCGGACAGATCTATGGAGTTGCGGTGTTGTCCTTTACGAATTCCTGACGGGAAAAAATCCTTTTAAACGTGGAACCAAAGCCGAAACCTTTCAGGCGATCTTGTCAGAGAACCCGCCGCCGCCGAGTTCGATCAACCCCGAGGTTCCGGAGGAACTCGACAGAATATTGCTCAAACTTCTCGAAAAAGATCCCGGCATGGGCTATCAAACCGCCGCCGATCTGCGAACCGATCTCAAACGGATAAAACGGGAGATCGATTCGTCTCCGTCCTGGTCAAGCGACTCAAAGCGGATGGCGGGAACAGCGGCAGTTGAAAGCAGTTCGAAATGGAAATGGCTGGCTTTTGCGTCCGTCCTGATCCTGCTCGGCTCGTTCGCGTCGTATTTCCTGTACTTCCGAACCGGATTGGCGGACGTTTCGGAGTGGGCCTCGGCAAAGAATGTTCAGCTTACGTTTCAAAGCGGCACTGAAGCTTATCCGTCGCTTTCACCGGACGGAAAATCGTTTGTTTTTGCTTCTAAATCCGACGGAGACGCCGACATATTTCTACAGCGCATCGGCGGAACGAACGCCCAAAATCTGACGCCGGATTCAAAAGACGATGATACGATGCCGGTGTATTCGCCGGACGGCGAACGCATCGCCTTTCGCTCGGAGCGTGAGCCAAAGGGCATATATGTAATGGGCGCGACGGGTGAAAATCCGAAGCGCGTTTCCGATATCGGTTACTCGCCGTCATGGTCGCCGGATGGAAAAGAGCTGGTCGTAGCCACAAATCACCAAGCCGTTCCTTCCGTAAAAAGCCTTAGTGCCCTGTGGATAATAAATGTTGAAACCTCTGCCAAAAGTATGCTGTTGGATGGCGTTGCCCTCCAGCCGTCGTGGTCGCCCGACGGTAAACGCATCGCGTTTTGGTACACCGAGAATCGCGGTAAAAGGATCGTCACAACTATTTCGGCGAAAGGCGGCGAACCGGTGATCTTTGCGGATACAAGCAACACCAACTGGAATCCGGTTTGGTCGCCCGACGGTAAATATCTCTATTACGCAAGCGATCGGGGCGGCAATATGGCTTTTTGGCGTGGCCGGATCGACTCGGAAACAGGGACGCAGTCGGACGAGCACGAATTGGTGCCGACACCAGCTAAGTTTAATCGACACCTTGCGTTTTCCCGCGATGGCAAGCGAATGGTTTACGTCCAGACGAACAATCAGTCGAATATTAAGACCGCTCCGTTCGATGTCGTTAACGAAAAGATAACCGACGAACCGTTCGCGGTCACGCATGGGGATTTCGAGTTTACCGCACCGGAACTATCACCCGACGGAACAAAATTTGTTGCCAGGCTGATTAGGAAAACCCAGGACGACATCGTTTCGATTAACGTGGATGGTACGGGCATTCGCGACCTGACGAACGACACGGCATTCGACCGCTATCCACGATGGTCGCATGACGGAAAACGGATCGCCTTTGCCTCAGACCGGGGTGGAAACTATGAGGTCTGGTACATGGACGCCGACGGCACCAATTTGCGGCAGATCACCGACGTAAAAATCGCTCAGGGATCGTTCCCGATTTGGTCACCGGATGGCACAAAGATGACGTTCGATTCGGCCTCTCAAATATTCCTGATGGATGTAGACAAGCCCTGGTCGCCGGAAACATCCGAAGCTCTGCCGTTTGGCGATAATGGCGGTTTTTTTAGAATGTGGGATTGGTCGCCGGACGGCACGATGATGGCCGGTTTCTACGAGGCCGCTGCCGGTTCTGGAATGGGGTTTTACTCATTCGAAACCCGCAAATACGAACGGCTAACCGATTTTAATTCTATCCCGCGATGGCTGCCGGACAACAAACGCCTGATCTTTCCGCGTGACGGAAAGGCGATGATAATTGACATCCAGACCAAAAAGATCCGCGAGATACTTCCAGAAATAGAGGACCAGATCCGCAACATCGCCGTAAGCCGCGACGGCAAACTGCTTTATTACACCAACCAAACCTCGGAATCGGATATCTGGCTGCTGGACCTGCAAGAAACCCGCTAAAGTTACAAATCGCTCGGCTTGAGTCCAAATCCGCTGGGTTTTGGGCTATTATTTATCGTTCGTGTTTGTAAAAGATTATGCTCAGGTTTTTCAACACTCTATCGCGTCAGCAAGAGGAATTTTACCCGTTGGTCGAAGGCAAGGTCGGGATGTATATCTGCGGGCCGACGGTTTGGAATTTTGCTCATATCGGCAATTTTCGCACCTTTGTTTTCGGCGATATTTTGCGGCGATATTTGAAGTTCAAGGGTTACGACGTAACACATGTTTTTAACCTGACGGACATCGACGACCGGATAATAAACGAGGCCGCCGCGCGCGGGATTTCGATCGACGAATTCACCGCGCCGTTCATTCAATATTTCTGGGAAGATTTCGACGCTCTTGGTAATGAGCGGCCTGAGATCACGCCTCGTGCGACGCATCATATTGACGAGATGATCGAGATCATCGCGACGCTGATCGAGAACGGGCATGCTTACGAATCGGACGGATCGATCTATTACCGCATCACGGCATTTCCAGATTACGGCAAGCTTTCACGCATAAATTTTTCGGGCAACATCACCGGCGGCAGCGAGCGTATCGACACCGACAAATACGACAAAGAGGATGCACGCGATTTCGCCGTCTGGAAATTAGTCGGCAAAGATGAGAAACCGGGATGGGACGCACCATTTGGCCGCGGCCGTCCGGGCTGGCACATCGAGTGTTCGGCAATGTCGATGAAGTATCTTGGCGAGACATTCGACATCCACGCCGGCGGGCAAGACTTACAATTCCCGCATCACGAAAACGAGATCGCCCAAAGCGAAGGCTCGACCGGAAAGCAATTCGCGAAATATTGGATACACAGCGAGTTCCTAAAGATCGACGACGTGACAATGTCGAAATCAAAGGGCAATTTCTTTACGTTTCGCGATCTGCGCGAGCAGGGCTATTCGGCGCTGGCGATAAGGTATTTGCTTTTGAGTGTGCCGACCAGAAAACAGCTAAATTTCACTTTCGAGGGATTACAGGGAGCCGAATCGACGGTTGAACGGCTGCGAAATTTCCGACTGCTGGTAAAAGAAGGCGGAAACCCAAGCGGTAGCGAGGGTGCCAGTGCTGATATTTCGCCGATCGTCGCGACAGCCCTCGAAAAGTTCGAGGCTGCGATGGATGACGATTTTAATACCGCCTCGGCCCTTGCCGCGATCCACGACATGGTCCGCGAGGTGAATACTCGATTATCTGCAAACGGGATTGGCGCTGATGAAAGAAAAGCGGTTTTGGATGCGGTAGCGAAGTTCGATTCCGTCCTCGGAATATTCGGAGCGGAAGAAGACAGATCGCTTGACGCCGAGATCGAAAAACTCGTCGAAGAACGCCAGGAAGCGCGCCGCAATCGCAACTTCGCCCGTTCGGACGAGATACGCGATCTGCTTGCCGAAAAAGGCATCATCCTCGAGGACACAAAAGAAGGCGTTAGATGGAAGCGGAGATAGGCCGTTTTGATGCCGACGTTTCTCACCTAAAAAAATATCTTCTTTAACATGGATTACGCGATAGGATTTTGCTGGTACTTTCTTGCTTAGCGTTCTTTGCGGCTTTGCGTGAAACAGGATTTTGCACGCAAAGCCGCAAAGTTCGCAAAGAAGGAAAAATCAACATCCCTCTTTCTATAATCCGGATTTAATGCAAATTAGCGAACTTGATCTCGTCATCCTGATAATTTAATAGCGTTGATGGAGCACCTCAGTATATGGATCAAATTCAGAATGACATTCGGGCACGAGCCTTTGACTCGACTCTTTTTAACTCGCCGATCTTTCTCGGAGAAAGCGATTCGTCGATCGATTTCGACTTGATGCTGTACCTAAGAATTCATTTGCGGCAGATAAACCCTCCGGGAAACCAGGCGGAACATCGTGTCAGGGATGCGGACAACAATCGTGTGCGCTGCGTTAGATGGACCGATGCCGACTGGGGATCGTTCACATCACGCTACAACGATCAGGTAAACAGCTTTTGGGACCAAACATTCAAGCTCACGCCACCGTCAAACTACAACGGCCTGGTCGCGCCGCGTACCGGGGGAACTCGCCGCAGTGTTAAATGCGGCTTTCGGATGGCCGTGCAGGACAGGTCTGCCGGAGCACACGTCAGCCTCGGGGTGGTATGTCTTCATCCTGATGTCACTTTTTTCAGGTCGCATAGTCTGCTGTACAGCAACCGCGACACAGAACCGGATATTTACCAGAGCCAAAGCGGCCGAGTATCATGGGAGTTTTTTACAACCTCCCACGAGGTCGGGCATCTTTTAGGCCTTGGCCATTCCAATGAAAACTCGGCTGCGTGCAGAGCCAACCCGAATGGCGAAGTCTGTTATGGCGGCGGAGCAAACCCAGTATTGTCTCTCCAAACGGATGCAATGGGCCAGGGCCCGATGCTTTCGCTTGACCATGCCCGGCCATGGATCAATCGCGCTGCCCGACACACCGGTACTCAAGCTGCTGGATGGCAAGCAACGTGGCTGTCCGCCGACGCCGCTTTCCGCGGCGCAGACCAAATAAACCTGCATTGATTAAAAACTTGACGGGTTGCTTCGTTACCGATCAGAGCATTGCCTCGTCAGAGTTTACTGCCAATGCTCGACCGACGGTTCGCCGTCTGCCAGCGGTAAAGAACTGGTGAAACGACCTGGAAACGCAAATAAACCGGACTTGTTTGCCTAACGCCGGACGGTTCTCTAGAATTGAGCCTTTATGCGAAAGGTTCTTAATATTGTGAAGTGGGGCTCGACACTGGGGAGCGAGCCACAGGGATTTTTGAGCGCGAAATGGATCGGCTATTTTCTCTCAAAGACTTCCCAAGCGAAACGACGACTCTGGGCTTTGCGAATCTTGTCGCTCAGCCCGCATTACTTTTTTAAACCCGACGATCCGAAATACAAGGGCTTTTCGCATAACGATTACCTCGAGGCAGTTTTTAAGGAAAACTCCGATTCGCGCGTAAAGATCTTCGAACATATCCTGCGGCCATACTTTTCGGCGGAAGATACCGTGCTCGATTACGGCTGCGGGCCGGGATTCCTCGCCGTCGTCGTCGCTCGTCACGTAAAAAAAATATACGCCTGCGACATTTCGACCGGAGCTTTGGCATCAGCAAATATTTTGAATCCGGCTCCCGATCTTGAATACATCGTTGCTGATGAAGCTGGATTTGCGACGATCGTCGATGGTTCGCTCGATGTAATTTACAGCTTTGCGATGGTGCAGCACCTGACCGATGAGGTTTTTGAGATCGTGCTGGCGAATTGCAGCCGCAAGCTAAAACCCGGCGGGCAATTGGTGCTGCACATTCAATTGATCGACGACGTATGGAAAACCGAAGACCAATGGAAAGCCGACACCTCTTTGCAGGGGAAGATCAAATATAAGTACGGGCTTCACTGCTTTGGCAGAACGGAACAAGCCCATATCGATGCGGTCGAACGACACGGCTTTACGGATATAAAGATTGAGAGCATTGCGGATTTTGTCCCTGAAGAATTTGACGACATTTGCTCGCAGAGCCTGCTGACGGCGATTAAGGCTGTGTAAAAACTTTTCACTATAAACTCTTAACTATCAACTGTTAGGAAAAAGATTTCCGTTCTAATATTGAGTAGTTGAAAAGTCAGTAGTCGTCTTGCTGCTCAAATCAATTCCATTATTTACAAATGAGTTTTTAGAGACTCACACCGTCGCAGAGTTTTCCGTCAATGCTCGTGTAAAACAACTCGACCTCTTTGAATGTGTCCGTGTCGCGGCAATACGAAAGACAGCGGTCGTACGGTTTTGAGTAGATGTGGATGCTGACAGCACGCTCGTCGTATTCGGCAAGATTTAAGATTTGATGGATCGGTTCTTCGAGTTCGACCTTTACGGCAAGACATTCGGATAGTTCAAACGTGTCGGTCTCGCGGAGTTTACAGTGTCCGACGGATTCGTCAATCGAATCGACCGCAAAGTTTTGCCCTTTTAGCCTGCCGATCGGAACCGTCATCCAGCAGCGTTGGTCATAATGGTTATGAACGCGCGACACCTGTCCCTTGTCCCAACAGATCGCCATCATCTCGAAACGCTCGTCTTTATAGATAAGGTTGCGAGTATAGAAATTCTGGCTCCAATGCAGGTATTTCTGGATCGACCCGACATCGACCGGATTCGCACTAAGAAAATCGTAAACCGGTTCGCAGACAAATTGTTCGTCGGGAATCGCAGTTAAACCTTGAATTAATTCTTGAACACTGACCATATTTTAGCCACAGAGCACACAGAGATTGTTAGGAAAATATTTACCCTACTAACTTGCTGCTCTCGATTTTATTATCAATCCGTGTTTGTTTCCAGTTGCCTTCAAAAAAACTCTGTGTTCTCTGTGGCAAATTTCCCGGCTAATTTATTTGCCCTTTCTTCAGAAAGTCAACAAACTCCTGTACATTTCGCGTCAGTCCCGGAAACGTCGCGATAGTCTTGCCGTCACTGTCCAGAATTGCATAAAAAGGCAGAGCGACGGTTCCGAATTTCTCTTGCTCAAGTTGCTGCTGGCGTTCGTATATTTCGCCGTCGCCGTCTGTGTAGAGCGTCGAAAGCACAAATTTTTTCAGCTCGGCCTCGACCTCAGGTTTTGGCAAAACATTCGCTTCCATCCAGCGGCAGTTGGTACAGGTGTAGCCGGTGAAATCGACAAAAACGCGTTTGTTCTCGGTCTTGGCTTTAGCCAACGCTCCTTCGTAATCGTTTTTTATCCATCGCAGCTTTTCATTGCTGTCTCTGGAAAATCGCGACGAGTTATTGCTCAGATCAGGCGGTAGAAATGCTTCCAGTTCGCCGAGTTTTGCTCCGAACAATCCTGTTATCAAATAAAAACTTATCGAGAGGCTGACTATGGCCGAAGCGAGACGAAACGCTCCGATGCGTTCGGGTTTTGAGTCGTGCGAAAGCTGAAACTTGCCCAATAAATAGATCGCTAAAATAATGCCGATCGCTATCCAGACAGCGAGCACAACGTCGCGTGTGAAAATTCCCCATTTCCAGACGAGATCGACGTTTGAGATAAACTTCATCGCCGCCGCGACTTCGAGAAAGCCCATCGCGACCTTTACCGAATTCATCCAGCCGCCGGCACGCGGCAGACTCGACGCCCATTGCGGAACCAACGCCAAAACAAAAAACGGCAAGGCGAACACAGCCGAAAATGCGAGCATTCCGACCAGCGGCCTTTGCCAATCGCCCTGAGAAGCAGAAACAAGGATCGTCCCGACAAACGGCGACGTACACGTAAACGAAGTCAGCGTAAACGTCAGCCCCATCAGCAACGCGCCGATAACGCCGCTTCCCTCGCCCTCTTGCGAGCGGGTAAAGCTGTCGAGTTTAGAGAGAATGCCCGACGGAATCGTTATTTCGTACGCACCAAAAAGATTGAACGCAAAGAAAAGAAAAATGCCCGCGATCAGAATATTTACCCACGGATTTGCCGCGAAAACATTTATCCCGGCCGCCCCGACAAATATCGCCAGCAGCATTCCGAGCAGCGTAAACGTCGCAACAATTCCAAGCGAATAAACTGTCGCCAGCCGCACCGATCTAGCACGGCTGCCTGACGAATGATTCGTAAAATACGAAACCGTGATCGGTATCATCGGAAAAACGCACGGCGTTAATAACGACAACGCCCCAAGAGTCGCGGCAAGCCAGATAAATGCCCAAAGGTCAGTTGGCTGTTGTCGGTTGTCGGTTGTCGGTTGGACGGAATTGGACGTATTACTGACGGCTGACGGCTGATTACTGGCGGCTGGTCGTTTAACATCTTCTTCACCGGCAAGCGAAACTCGTTTGACTCGTGGCGGCAGACAGAGCGTGTCGTTGCAAAGCTGAAAGCGTACGTCAAATTTTAGATCGGTTGTTTTCGCGCCGGTTTCGGGTTTTACGTCGAGCGTGAACGCTGCCTGATTCTCGTAATATTTTGTTTCGAGCGGTTTCCCGTCAACGACGAAATTTGTATCGGATTTTGTCTTTGGCTCGGCCGATCTGATTGCTCCACCGATCGAAAACGGTGAACCTTCACTAACCTTTATCGTGGTCGCGATCGGCCCGCCTTCTTTTTGATCCAGAGCATAAAGATACCAACCCGATTCAACTTCAACCGAGATCGTTACGGGCGATGTCTCAACCTTGTCTAATTTCGCCGCAGATTCAGCGGAGATCGGATCGATCCGCCACTTTGTCGGATTCTGGCCCGACACGGCAAACGGTAAGGCAAACAAAATTATTGCGATGTATATTAAGAAATTTCTCATCACCGTTACTAATCTTATTATTATTCGCAGTATTCCTACAAAGGTAATTTTAATTGCACCTTGGACGCGGTTTTTGCTTTTGCCGGAAACCAAACTGTATAATGACAAATTGCAGTGTTTTACGGATATTGGCTTCGGATTATTTGGAGGAAGGAATTTTGGCTAAGACCTCAACAGCTCGCAAACCGGCATCGAAAACGGCAAAGCCGTTGGCGAACGGTTCGGGTTCACCCGCGACGAACGGCCGCTCGGACCTGAAAAAGGTCGCGGATTTGATGCAAACCGAGTACGAAAAACGGCGAAAATCACAGATCGAATCAATAAAAAAGACCGACAAAAAGCTGCTCCGCGAGATGCTTTACCAGATGGTGCTCGGCCGCCGTTTTGAGGAAAAATGTGCCGAGGTCTATCGCATGGGCAAGATCGGCGGTTTTTGCCATCTCTACATCGGCCAGGAAGCGATCGGCGTCGGCTCCATGATGGCTCTTGAGCCGAGCGATATGGTCATAACATCATATCGCGACCACGTTCAGGCGATCATCAAAGGCATCACGCCCGACGCCGTCATGGCCGAGCTTTACGGCAAAGAAGGCGGCTGTGTAAAGGGCAAAGGCGGCTCTATGCACATGTTCTCAAAGGAGCATGAGTTTTACGGCGGACACGGCATCGTCGGCGGTCAGATCGGCGTCGGAACCGGAATGGCATACGCCGCTAAATATAAGGAAAGCGGTCAGGTTGTGCTTTGCTTTTTTGGCGAAGCCGCGGTGAATCAGGGCATTTTCCACGAATCCCTCAACATGGCCCAGCTATGGAAACTGCCGATCATTTACATCTGCGAAAACAACCAATACGGCATGGGAACCTCGCAGGAACGCGCGATGAGCGCAAGCAACATCGCCAAGAAAGCTGAGTCATACGAGATGGCGAACGAATTCGTTGACGGCATGGACGTAATGGCCGTCCGCGACGCAACGCTGCGGGCGATAAAACGTGCACGCGAGGAATCGCTGCCGACGCTGCTTGAAATTCGTGCATATCGCTATATGGGACATTCGATGTCAGATCCAGGGAATTACCGAACCCGCGAGGAGATCGCAAAATATCAGGAACGCGACCCGATCGTGCTGTTCAAAGACAGCTTGAAAGCGGCAAAGATCCTGACCGATAAAGATTTTGAGCAGATCGAAAAAGATGCAGTCGAAGCAACAGCACGGGCATTGAAATTCGCGGAAGAAAGCCCGTTTCCGCAGGAAAGTGAGTTGTTTACGGATGTTTATGCCTAAGCAGTGGCCAGTCGTCGGTGGTCAGTAGCCAGAATGAGTCTTCAACACTATCGACAACTGATCGCATGGCAGAAAGCGATGGAATTGGTTTCCTCGGTGTACGAGGTAACTAAATCCTTCCCGAAAGAAGAGACTTACGGTTTAATCAGCCAGATTCGACGGGCAGCGGTTTCGGTACCATCCAACATTGCAGAGGGACAAGGACGTGACTCAACGAAAGAATTTTTGCATTATCTCTCGATAGCGTACGGTTCGTTGAAACTCAGATACTGATCGCTCAGAATCTGAATTACTTAGGTAGTAGTGACGCGATCTTAGACAAGGCAGCAGAAACAGGTCGCCTGATTAATGGTTTGGCACGTTCGTTAAAACAAAGGCTTTCTGACCACTGACCACTGATCACTGACCACCGACCACTTTTTATGGCTTTATTAACCATCCGCGATGCTTTGAATCAGGCACTTCGCGAAGAACTTATCAGGGACGAAAACGTCTTTATCATTGGCGAAGAAGTTGCCGAGTACGACGGCGCTTATAAGGTAACGCGCGGGCTTTGGAAGGAGTTTGGCGACAAGCGTGTTGTCGATACGCCGATAACCGAGCTTGGTTTCGCCGGTGTCGGAGTTGGCGCGGCAATGGCCGGGTTGCGGCCCGTTGTTGAGTTTATGACCTGGAATTTTTCGATACTCGCCGCCGACCAGATCATCAACCACGCTGCAAAAATGCTGTATATGTCGGGTGGACAGTTCAACGTGCCGATCGTTTTTCGCGGTCCGAACGGTTCGGCATATCAGGTTTCGTCACAGCACTCACAGGCACTCGAAGCATTTTATGCAAACTTCCCAGGCTTGAAAGTAGTAATGCCTTCGACCGCCGCGGATGCAAAAGGCTTGTTGAAATCCTCGATCCGCGATAACAACCCGGTGCTGTTCCTCGAACAGGAACGCATGTACGGCCTGAAAGGCGAAGTGCCCGAGGACGAAGATTTCACGATCCCACTCGGCGTTGCCGACGTAAAACGCGAAGGAACCGACTGCACGATCGTCGCTCGTTCGATGACGGTTCCGCTTGCCCTGCAGGCCGCTGAAAGGATTCAGGAAGAATTTGACGTTTCGGTCGAAGTCATTGACCCGCGAACGATCAAACCGCTTGATGTTGACACCATCGTCAACTCTGTTAAAAAAACCAACCGGCTTGTCATCGCCGAGGAATCGCACTCTTTCGCATCAGTCGGTGCCGAGATCTCGCACACAGTGATGGAGTACGCGTTCGATTATCTTGATGCTCCCGTAAAACGCATCTCGACCGCCGAAGCTCCGAATCCATACGCCAAGAATCTCGAAGCCTTGGCTTTGCCGGATGTCGATAAGATCGTCGCGGCAGTGAAAGAGGTTTGTTATTTGTAAATCCGAATGCGATATAATTGGGATAAGGATAAGGCGAAAAAGGTCGAAAAGGATCATAAAGTTGCATTCGCCAAATTAGATGACATATTTCGAGACCCATTCGCTGTTGAGTTTGTGGATGAGTCGCATTCGACCGATGGCGAGATGCGATTCGCGATTATTGGCATTACCGCCGAATATGGGCTGATCTACTTGGTATTTACTGAAATGTCAGATGATGAATTCCGATTTGTCACCGCTCGAAAAGCCGAAAAATGGATGGTGAATGAATATGACGAAAACAGACGCCGATACTAAGCTGGAATATCTTGAAACAAGCGATGAAGCCAAGGCTGCAGGTTTGCGCAGAATTAAACGCCGACATTACACAGGTTCGCTGGAGGATTTGCCTAGTGAAAGCAGCGTGAAACTCGAGGTTGTGCTGGATGACGAAGTAGCTGCATATTTTCACCGTAACTCTAATCGAATCAATTCAGTTTTACGTTCCGCAATGAAGCACGAAAAAATCGCTCGCGAGCTTCTGGATGATGAAGAGTTTATTAGTGGCATTAAAGAAAAACTAGCTGCATGAGCATGTGTGAATGCCGCACATAAAGTCGTATTTCCGCTTCTTTCAAACTTTCAAACATGGATAAAAAGGCCGCAAAATTAGCTTACAAAGCCTCTCGGCGGCCGATGGGTATTTTTCAGATCCGCAATACGGTGAACGGGAAGGTGTTTGTCGGTTCGACGATGGATCTTTCCGCGATGTTTAACCGCATACGATTTCAGCTATATGCTGGTGCTCATCCAAATAAAGTGTTGGAAGCAGATTGGATGCGATACGGAACCGGCAGGTTTGAGTTTGAAATATTAGAAGAAGTATTTTCGCGTGAAGATGCAAACTATGATTACGCGGCTGATCTTGAAACGCTGGAAGATCTTTGGCTCGAAAAACTCCAGCCTTATGGTGAACGCGGTTATAACGAACCAAAGAAAACCCGAGAAGAACGGCTGCAGATGATCCGTCAGAACCGGGATTCTTAGTGCAGAGGCCCGCACGAAGTAGGGCATAAATGATACCTAGAAGCCACCCGCTGACGCAGGTGGTACAGACCTTATATATGGCTGAAAAATTCTTAATGCCGAAGCTTTCCCCGACGATGGAAGAAGGGCAGATCGCCCGTTGGGTGAAAAACGAGGGCGACGCTTTCGAAGCGAACGAAACGCTCGCCGAGGTCGATACCGACAAGGCGACGATGGAAATGACCGCGCTTCAGGGCGGCACGCTTTTAAAGATACTAAAAGCCGGCGGCGAAACTGCTCTGCTTGGCGAAACCATCGCGATCATTGGCCAAAAAGGCGAAGACATCTCGGCATTGCTGAGCGAGGTTTCCGCAAACGGAAAGTCAGAACCACCTATGTCAGCGGGTGACGAAAAGTCAGTACCGCCTGCGTCAGCGGATGGCGAAAAGTCAGAACCGGGAGCGGTAGCGACGGGGTCACCCTCGCCTCAACAGAAAGCGAATCCGCAGTCCGCAGTCCGCAGTCCGCAGTCAAATGGCCGTCTGATCGTTTCTCCAATAGCCGCTCGAATGGCTGCGGACAACAGCATAGATCTTAAGTCCATTGCCGGTTCGGGACCTCAGGGCAGGATAATTAAACGGGACATCGAAGATGCACTTGCCGGTGGAACAAAACCTGCTGCCAGCAAAGCGTTCACGCCATCGACACATGTTGGTGCTTCGGGTTATCGCGACGAACCTGCGTCGAAGATGCGTCAGATCATTGCATCGCGTCTTGCCGAATCCATCGGCCCGATCCCGACATTTTATTTGACGGTCGAGATCGAAATGGATAATGCCCTTTCGACGCGAAAGCAGATCAACGCCACGCTTGACGACGAATCAAAGATCAGCGTCAACGATATTATCGTCAAGGCCGCCGCGATGTCGTTGATCAAACATCCTTGGGTCAACGCTTCGTATCAGGATAAAACCGTTCGGTTCTATGAGCAGGCCGACATCGGCGTCGCAGTCGCTATCGACGAAGGCTTGATAACACCGGTTATCCGTGGAGCAAATCTGAAAGGCCTTGCCGAGATTTCAGCAGAGGTTCGTGACCTAGCCGGTAAAGCAAAAGCCAAAAAGCTCCAGCCCGAAGAATACACCGGGGCGACTTTCTCAATCAGCAATCTCGGAATGATGGGCATCAAGGAATTTACCGCGATCATCAATCCGCCCGAGGCAGCGATAATCGCGGTCGGCGGTGCTAATCCGACCGCAGTCGTCCGCGATGGCGAGATCGTCGTCCGCAGCATAATGGACGTCACAATGTCTTGCGACCACCGCGTAGTTGACGGAGCCACGGGCGCGCGCTTTCTGCAGACCTTCAAACAAATGCTCGAAAGCCCGGCAATGATGCTGCTGTAAGTATAAAGTCCCGCCTTTAGGCAGCTTCTTGTCCGCGAAATACGAGGACCGCGAATTTTTCGCGTCGTGTTTTTCGCGGCAAACTATTTTGGACTACAAAACTACCAAATCAGACTTACGTCCACATGCCGCACTTCTTGGTGTTCAGATATTTTTCGGCTCACTGCCGGTTATTGGGAAAGTCGTGCTCGCCGCTATTCCGGCGGTGGCTCTCGTGGGATTTCGGGTCGGGATAACGGCGTTGATATTGGTTGTTGTTCAGACCTATCGACGGCGGCTGTGGTTGAAAGATCAAGCGGATTACAAACGGCTTGCGATCTTGAGTTTGTTCGGAATTACGTTCAACCAGCTTCTTTTCATCGGCGGGCTTTCCTTAACAAAGGCATCGAACACTTCCCTGCTGGCGGTTACAATACCGATCTTTACGATCACGATTGGCGCGATCATCGGAACCGAACGGCTTCGATTAGTGAAAGCAATAGGAATAGCATTGGCGGCAGCTGGAGTGATAATTCTCATCGATCCGCGCAACGCTTCGTTCTCATCGGAAACCACTCTGGGCGACTTGCTCATAATTCTCAATTCGCTCTCGTTCGGTATTTATGTCGCAACATCGAAAGAAATAATCACCCGCAATGGAGCCTTTCGGTCGATGATGTGGGTATTTATTTTCGCGAGCATTGTTTGTGTTCCGCTAGGGTTGTTCTCCATCTCAACTGTCGATGTCGCGGCTGTCCCGACAATGATCTGGTGGCTTATTCTTTATATCGCGGCCATTGCAACCGCAGTTCCTTATCTGCTAAATGCCTACGCGATAGCAAAGGTCAGTGCCTCGACAGTGGCGGTTTTCATTTACCTTCAACCGCTGATCGGGTTTATACTTGCTGCAATTTTCTTGAACGAGATTATCGATCTTAATTTCGCCATCGCGGCGATCCTGGTTTTCGCAGGCGTATATTTAACGACAAGACGACTCAAGCATCCGGATCTGATTGCTGATAGCTGACAGCTATTAGCTGGAAATTAACCTGAAACCTTTGGAAACCTTTACCGTAATTACAGCGTCTTAAAGACTTCAATGCCGACACAAATAACTCAACAGGAATCCGATGGCCGCACAATTCTGCGTGTCGAGGGCGAACTTTTGTTGGAAGACGCTAATTTACTCGAACGAATTGCCACGGAAATACGAGTTGAAACGGGCAAGCCGTTGATGATCGATCTCGCCGATCTTGCGTTTCTTGACAGCGATTCAGCGGCCGTTCTGAAACGACTAGCAAGCGATCCGGCAATCGAACTACAGGGCCTCGAAATATTTCTTCAATCCGCCATTGATCAGGCCGAACGCACCGCTCTTTGACCCGCAACTGACTTTTTCTTAAAAACAATATAAATTTATCGGAATGAAGTTGCGTGAAATTGCTGAATTCGTCGGTGGTGAATTGCATTGCGATGGCGAGGTTGAAATAACTGCCGTTGCGGACATTGAAAAAGCCCAAACCGGAGAGATCGCATTCTACGAAAAGTCTGGTCCGATTCCCGAAACAAATGCATCGTGCATCATTGTCCCTATCGGCTCACAGGCGGAAACACGACCGGTAGGGAGTGTGCTTCTTATAATAACTGTTAAAAATCCGAAACTTGCCTTCGCAAGGATCGCGAGACTGCTGTGCCCGCGGGAATTGGTTCACGAATGGCATCCTGAAACTTCGTTCATAGCTGAATCCGCCGATGTTCGGGCGAATATTGTCGGCGCCTTTGTGGCGATTGGTGAGAATTCGTATGTTGGAGAAATGTGCGAGATTCACGCTGGCGTAAAGATCGGAAACAACGTCAGCATCCGAAAAGGAACTGTGATACACGCAAATTGCGTTATCTACGACAACGTCGAGATTGGTTACGACTGCGTAATTCACGCCGGAGCTGTTATCGGTGCCGACGGCTTTGGCTACGTTCGTGATGAGACGGGCGAATACGTTAAATTTCCGCAGATCGGCACGGTCGTTATCGAAGACAACGTCGAGATCGGTGCCAACACCTGTATCGACCGAGGAGCATTGGGCGAAACCCGCATCGGCGAGGGGACCAAGATCGACAACCTCGTTCAGGTCGGCCACAACGTGTCGATTGGGAAACGCTGCGTAATCGCCGCGCAGACCGGCATTTCGGGGAGCGTCGTAATCGAAGACGATTGCGTTATCGGCGGCCAGGTCGGCTTTGGCGATCACGTCCGTGTTCAGAGCGGCACGATCATCGGTTCGCAGGCCGGAGTGTTGCCCGGAAAGATCGTCCGCCCCGGCGTATATTGGGGAACGCCAATCCAGCCGCTCGACGAATACAAACGCCAAAATGCCCGCGTCAAGGGATTAGAGCGCCTCAAAGCGGAAGTTAAAGAACTGAAAAAACAAAGTCAGAATCCCGACAGGTCGGGATAGCGACCGGGTTTAGGCGGCAGGTTAAGATCGACTTTAAGGAAAATTAACTTTCCGAAAGTTAGCAATTTTCTCACGTTCAGGCGTTCCATAAATGGAGGCCTTTCAAACAAATGAAATTTATCCTGATCCTTGCTCTCGGATCTCTGCTCGCCGCGACGATTAACGCACAAAACAAACCGACGCCGCTCGACCGTTATCTGGAAACGGGAAAAACGATCGTCGTCGCCAAATGCCTGTCGGTCGGCCCGGTCAACATAATAGGAAAAGCTAACGTCCGTATTCAGATTCTTCACGTCGTAAAGGGAAAAGAAACCTTGCGTGAAATTTCAATAGTGTCGCAATTCGGCATGACGCCCGGAGAAATGTATCTGCTCAGAACAACAAACGAAGCGTCACCCGACAAGCCTTATTTCACGACTGATACCCGCGATTCTTTCATCCATATCCCTAAGCACGAGGACATGGAATTGCTCAAAACACTTTCGACAAGGATCGTAGTCCTGCGAACAATGAATACACGTGTCGATACCCTAGAAAGCGAAATGCGCCGCCTTACATACGAATTGGAATCCCTAAAAGCCGCTCGAAAGGAAAACTAGCCGCCCTCGATCAGAACCGTGAGTTAGCGGCTGTGTTGGGCTCCGATTTCGGGCTTCGCCTCCTCGCCGAGCGGAAAAGCTCTGCTTTTCCGTCATTCCATAAATCGACCGTGCGGCTCCGCCGCTGTCTTTCCACACCCGAAAATCGGCGGCTTAGCCGCAGGAACAATATTAGGCATCTTCCGGAAAAGCATAGCTTCTCCGCTCGGCGAATACCCGATACCAACGACGATGCCGATACCCACGGTTGATTCGGCAGCGACGATCCCGACACCGGGCGTTCCTAAGCAACCTACATTGATCCCACTCGTTCCGATACCGCCGATTTTTTGTTATCAAGACTTAAAAAAAGTGTTATCAGAGGTCTAAAAATGGTTATCAGAGGGTACAAAACCTGTTATCTGGACGGCAAAATGTGTTATCAGAGTGGTATAAAAATGTGTATCTGGCTACTTGATCGAATAAAACCAACTCTTTAAAATTTCATCAATTCTTTTACCCCGAGCGCTTTCAGGGCGCGGGCTTCAATTTTTTTGTAATCGCGGAACGGATTATAGTCCGGGGTTGGCATAAGAGCGGCCTGGCGTGCAACATCCTCGGTTTCGATGAAATGTTTCAGCGCCATAATTAATTCCGGGTATTCGACAAAAAAATCGTACATCTCCTTCTTCGTTTTGTACGGGCCCAGATAGGTGCTGAAAACGGCCCGCGGATTGAGCGTAACAGCGGAATGATAGATATTTTCGATCTGCGTCGCAATAAATTCCTCTGAATTTCCGAAATTGCCGGCCGTTATGACCTGGCCGCCGAAAGTTCCCTGCGACATTCGCATTGCGTGGACCAGCTCGTGAAAAAGCGTCTCGTCGCTTTCATCGGAGCTTTTGCCCTTCGAAATGTAAACAGATTTGAACGCGCCCGGATTGAATGAGATCCTTATGCCTCCGCCGGTATTATCTTCCCATTTCTGGGTCTTTGCCGTCGGTTTCGTCCAATTTGCCGGAATGATCCATATTTTTTGGCTCCCGCCCAAACGACTCAAAACCATCTTGCCGATCTGCGTTTTCGAGATCTTTTTAAGCAAACTGACGATCGTCTGCTCATAAGCCTTGATCTCCGCGTCATATTTCGGACTAATGTCCTCCTCGAGTTGCCATCGTATCGCTTCGTTGACTAACGCGTCTTTTTCGGTAGCGATTTCCATGTCTCGCAAAAAACGCTTTATGTTTCCCTGAAACAGGTTTTCGACCCCTCTTTTTTCTGCAGTCTTTTTTTCAGCGTAATAGCGGGTCCATAAAGGCTCTACGGCCTTTTGACGGTTCAAAGAATACAAAACATATATCGGATACGGTTTAAATTGGATCATAGCTGATTTCAAAACTAAATTGTTTCTAAATGTGTGAGATTAATCTAACCAGGAAGAACGACCAACAATCGAATTTTTTGCGTTGAATATCAGGTTCTTTAAAAAACCTTGTAAATTTGAAGGGTTTGGTGTTTTCTGTTTTTCTTAGTCTTTCTTAGTTCATCTTTTTCTGTGGTCAAGAAAAAGAGCTTAACCACTGAGCAAGAAGAGTAAGAAAGAACAAGATGAACAATACGAAAACCCGATCAGGAATAATTCGATTTGGGTTTTTCAAAGAACCCTACCAGTAAATGTGAAACAGACAGGTTTGGTGGGAACGCTTGCGGTTTTATCACGCTTGCGACTGTAAAAGTTCGATAATTTTGGCTCCGGCCCGTTTCGAGGCGCCGCCGTGGCCGAGTTTGTCGGCGGCGGATTTTAGCTGTTCGCGAACTCGCGCATTTTCGTTCGGGTCAAGCAATCTGAATAGCTCATCCGCGAGCGTTTTCGCCGTAAAATCGTCTTGAATCAGCTCTTTTGCGACCCGCTCACCCGCGATCAGATTTATCAGCCCGAAATGTTCGACATCGATCATCGGCCGCATCAGTTTGTAATTAAAGCTCGATGTTTTGTAAACGATCGCCATCGGCGTTCCGATGATTCCGGTCTCAAGCGTCGCAGTTCCGCTGGTCACGGCGGCCGCATCAGATGCGTTCAAAGCGTCGTATGTTTCGCCAAAAACAGAGAGAATATTTTCCAAAACAGGTTTGTCCTCAGTCACTAGCAAGTTTATTGCGGCCTTTACCTCACCAGCGTGTCGCTCTGACGCAAACGCAGCGATGAACTGAATTGCTGGATTTTGCATGAGCATTATCGCCGCCGTTCGTAGCAGTTCGGGCAGTATTTTGACGATCTCTTTATGCCTGCTTCCGGGCAGCAGCGAGACGATCGGGCACGCAGAATCAAGCCCGTGTTTCCTGCAAAAATCTTCTTTATTTAAGTTAGCGTGAACTTCGCGGGCGAGCGGGCTGCCGACGTATTCGACGTGATCGACGCCGCGAGCGGCATACCATTGTTTCTCGAACGGCAGTATCGAGATCAGCAGATCGACATGCTTTTTGATCGTCCGAATCCGATATTTCCGCCACGCCCAGAGCTGTGGTGAAATGTAATAAACGATCTTAAAACCGCGTTTCTTTAACGATCTCGCAAGCTTTAGATTGAATTCGGGAAAATCGACAAGCACGACAGCGTCCGGCTGTCGTTCCTCGGCGGCTTTGACCAGCCGTCGATAAACACTCAAAAACTTCGGCAATGCAGCCGCGATCTCAGGCAGTCCGACTATCGATAGATCGTCAGCTTTTACAATCGCTTCGACGCCAACTGCCCGCATTTTCGGCCCGGCGCACCCGAAAAATTTTAAATGCGGTGCGATCTCCCGCATAGCAGCCACCAGTTTCGCAGCATGGCCGTCACCCGACGCCTCACCAGCCACGATCATCAAATTGGTCACCTTGTCCAATGGCATATTAGCTGACGGCTGACAGCTATCGGCTGATAGCTGGAAAACTACCCGGATTTTTGTTGCAACAGTGTGAATAACCCTATTGCGTAATCAGGGCATATGTTTGCCGATTTAGTTTACGGCAACCATAGCGCGACAACCTAATTACGCTAAACAGGCATCAAAAGCAGTTGATAATAGTTGAAAGCGGTTCGGAAACGGCGTACTCCCTTGCAGAACGGCCGTTTACTCTTTAAACTATATGTTTTGTGCTTGAGGTCGGGCATCTCTCCCGGCAATTTTATCTTAAAAGTCATAAGTAGTTTTTTCTGGAGGCGTTTTTGTGAAGCTTCGTGCAATTTTGGCAATTTTCGGGGCAGCCCTTTTTATTTCATCACCGTTTGTCCTGGCTCAGGTGGATTCGGTCATCGGCCAGTTTACCAACTCGATCTCGGAAACGTTCGTTAACGGCATGAGCGGTGACGGCCGGTTCGTGGTTTTCGAATCGCGTGGAAATCTGGCAACGACAAACCCTCGAAACGAGGACGGCAACGTCGAGGTTTTTCTTTTCGATTACGCTCAGCGGCAAATCTTTCAGATCACCAACACAAAAAGTGTTGTGATCGATCCGAACCGCGACCCGCTGCTGCTCAACATCAGGGTCGAGATCGTAAACCGCCGCCCGGTGATAAGCAACGACGGCCGCTGGATATCGTTCAGTTCAAACGCGACGGGATCGGTTGTAATCAGCAGCCCGCCTCCTCTGCCTACGCCTGACGGCACAAACCCCGGCAATTTTGACGGAAACAGCTATAACACGCAGACGCTGCCGCCGTGCACCTTGCCGACTCCAGTACCGACCCCGACGCCGACGGCAACTCCGACACCAACCGGCTCGCCGACGCCGGCTCCGACGCCGTTTAACAATCCGCTCGATTGCGACGGAAATCTGGAAATGTGGATGTACGAGATACCGGCCTATGCACCGGCCGACCTTACGACCGGAGAAGAAATTCCGTTTGTCGATCTTGGGCTGGGATCGTTCACCCAGGTAACAAATTCGTGGGCCAGCCGTTTGCCGCAGCGTGCGACAGGCATCGCCGGTGCATTTGTTGCCGACGATAATCACGACGCCAGCATAGACGACGACGGCAGCGTGATCGCCTTTGTATCGACGCGAAACCTGGTACCACCGGGGAATCCTGTTGAGGAAGCCAACGACGAGATTTTCACATTCGTTCGCACTGGCGGCGGCGGAGATTCCTGTACGACTAGCGGTTCAGGAAGTATTTGTCAGATAACGCTGACACCTAGCGGAGACATATTCGACCCGATCTATAACAAACATCCGACGATCTCAGGCTTGGGTAACCGCGTAGTCTTTTCGAGCACAGGCGATAATCCGGTAATTGGCATGACCGGTGGAAATAATCCATCGACAAGCAGAAACGAAGAGATATTTGTCGCCGGCCTTACGGCCGGAGGTGCGCGTGATGGCGTGAACCGTCAAATTACGACAACGACGCCGTTGAATCCCGGCGATCCGGTAAATATTCTCGAAACCGGCCGGCGGATGAGCCGCGACGGTCGTTACATCGCATTCGATTCGTACGCCGATCTTGCAAACGAGCACAGCGGCACAAATCAAACAACGTTCGCAACATTTATTTACGATTACGACGCGGTTGCCTCACCGCCGGCACCGCTTATGCCGTTTACACGTGTTCTGCCGCGAAGCGATGCGGACGCGGAAGCTCTCGGCGGCGATGTTTCACGTTATCCGGGCTTTACCGATTATGATGTAAACGGTGTTCCGAGCACGTTTGTGCTTGAAACCCGGATGAACATCCTGCCAAACGGCACGATGCCGACAAACGAAGCCGACGGCCTCAACCCGACCGACGGCCGCCCGATACAAATTTATCGTGCCACGATGCCACCCGAAACGGCCGATTTCACACGGCTGACAAAACTGCCGTTGCCGACGGCATTTCTCGCGTCAGCGCAGCCGTTCCCCAGCAATTCCGCAAGCCGGATGGCGTTTACTCTTGCGTTGACCGAGTTTGGGACCGGCAATCCCGACCTTTTCAACGAAGGTTTTTATTTGTACGAGCCGATCTCAAATAACGAGTCTCCGGCGTCGTTCAATTTAGCCACTGGAGCCTCCCGAATGCTGGTTTCCGGCTCACCGGTTCCCACCCCGTCGCCTACCGCGACGCCGAGTCCGACGCCAACACCGACGCCGACTCCAACACCGTCACCAACTCCGACACCGACCGGGACTCCAACTCCTGTGCCGACCCCGACGCCACAGACGCCACCAGCAGTTCAAGGCGTGTCGCCTGGGATGCTAGCTGTCCTGACGTTGACACCACGCAGCGTACAGCCCATCGTTGCTCGAACCGGCGTCGGTTCGTTATCGCGAAGTTTCACGCTCCCGATTGAGCTGAGCGGCGTCACCGTGACGATAAACGGCGCGGCCTGCGGCATAAAATCCGTAGCCCGTCTAGTAAACCGTTATGAGATCATTTTTGTCGTGCCGACCGGATTGGCAAGCGCCACCCCCACTGTCTATCCGATAGTAGCCAACGTCAATGGCACAGTTTCGCGCAGCAATATAACGATAGTGCCTTACCGTCCCGATATTTTCTCCAGTCTGTCATTTCCCGGCCCCGGTGGCCGTGCCCTCGTCACAAACGTGACAAACCGCGTTCACACGACCGAGCCGTTTACGGCACGAACTATCAGGATTCGGGGCGGAGTGTTTACGGACAGCGTCCTTCGCGTTCGTGTGACGGGCGTGCAGGGTGGCCTGGGTGGACTTGGATCCGACAGCAATATAAAGATTGAGGTTGGTGGAATAGAAATTATCCAAGGCCGTGTTGTGAGCAATGCGGTTTTGGTCGAGCCGGGTGTTTATACGATCGATTTCCTTCTGCCACCCGGCATTGCAGGGGCAGGCGACGTGCCGATTATTGTTACGTTAACAGACGAAAATGGAGTCAAGTTTTCGTCCCGGCTAGATGACACTGCGGCACGCTTATTTATTCTATAATTAAGCTGCCGAAACTTATTAAACGGAATTTGCCAAAGTCCGAGTAGGATGGTAGATTCTTTCTACAACGTAGCGTTAAATTCTGTTAGTAAACCGAAAACAACTTTAAATTCAGGAGAATTGCCATGAGCACATCTAAATGCATGACGTTAATTTGCTTCTTTGTTCTAACACTCGTAGTTTCAGGACAGCCCGGCGAGACGAAATTCTTCGAAGTAGAAAATCCGATTCCCGGAAAATATATCGTTGTCTTGAATGACGATACCCCGAGTGGTGACGTCGGCGCCATTTCTCAGAGTCTGGCTTCCACTTACGGTGGTCAAGTAGGTTTCATTTATAGCAGCGTGATCCGTGGGTTCTCCATTGAAATGGATAGCCCCAAAAAGGCAAATTCTTTAAGCGAAGACTCGGCTGTTAAATATGTTACTCAAGATAGCGAGCTTTCACTGGAGGGCACCCAATCCAATGCCCCGTGGAACCTAGACCGAATAGACCAAAGAAACCTGCCACTTAACACCATATTTAACTATCCTGCAAGTGGCACCGGAGTTTTGGTTTATATTTTGGATTCTGGAGTAAATCCACATTTTTTAGAACTTACCTCCTGGCCCAATGGCGGCATTAGTCGGGTCTGGGTCTTGCCGGGCTCCAATTTTGTTGGCGGCAATGGAAGTGATTGTAATGGTCACGGAACTCATATTGCCGGAATAATAGGTGGGAACACATACGGTGTTGCTAAAGAGACGTTTTTAGTCCCGGTCAGAGTCTACGGGTGCACCCAAAATAGTCCGGCTTCAACGATTATAGCGGGTATCAATTGGATAAACGTCAATCGGGTAGCTAATTCAGTGGTAAATATGAGTTTTAGCGGTGTTATAAACGTAGCTATTGATGAGTCCGTCAGAAATCTAATTACCAACGGAGCTATTACCGTCGTCGCCGCAGGTAACCAAAATGGTGATGCAAACAATCGTTCTCCTGCCAGAGTAAGAGAAGCGATTACTGTTAGCTCAACAGACATTAACGATAACAGGGCGCCCTTGGCTAATTTTGGTACCGCGGTTGACTTATTTGCTCCCGGAGAAAACATAACATCTGCCTGGATGGTCAACGGTGAATTTCGTACTCTGTCAGGCACATCACAAGCGACAGCTCACGTTACCGGAGTCATTGCCCAACGTGCGCTTACTAGTGGTGGGACCACGCCTGCGTATGTAGATATTCAAAATCGGATAGTTGCCGTTAGCTCATGGAATAAGGTTATAAATCGAGGTAATGGATCGCCTAATACGCTCCTGTATACTGGATACTCTGGTGGCGGAACCGGAAATTTTTACCGTCATTGGAACGCATCCTTAAATAGTTATTTATATGTGATGGGTTGGAGTGAACTAGGTGCGGGTAATTATGGTTATGTTCTTCAAAAGCCTGAAGGGACTATAGATACCACACCAGGTTCCGGCAGGGGTCCGCTGTATAGATACCGAAACCAGTCTACTAACGATTACTATTACACGATGAACTTCTCAGAATTAGGAAACGGTGCAAACGGATATATTTTTGAGAGAATAGAAGGGTACCTAATGTATAGTCCGCAAAGTTTCACGGTTCCTTTACATCGCTACTGGAATCCTACGATTTCTAAGCACTTTTATACCAGCGATTTCTCAGAGCTTGGGAATGGTGCAAATGGCTATGTATATCAAGGCATAACTGGTCATTTATGGGGTAGCGAAATTTTTTGATCCGCTACGTACTAAGATCGAAAGGAAACGGGCGGCCAAACACCGTCCGTTTTTGTCTTCATTACCCATATTTATCACAGCATAAGCAATGGTGATGTTTGCCAACGGAAAGCGGGTATATTATCCTATTGGTACTGTTCAACCCTGCAAGATGAACCTTTATGTCCACAAATTCAATATAATTTTTCTTATAAATAACGGCCCAATAACTGTTCGTCGGGTCAAGGAGTATTCAATAAAAATATGGCAGGAAAAGATGTAGCAACGATGAAGATATCGCCCGTAGTTTGGAAAAACGGCGAGGTTATCCAGTGGGACGACGCCCGAATTCACGTAATGTCGCACGTGGTCCATTACGGTTCGAGCGTTTTTGAGGGCATCCGCTGCTACAACACTTCCAGGGGCTCGGCGGTATTTCGGCTGACCGAGCACATCCAACGCTTGCTGAATTCCGCCAAGATATATCGAATGGACACGACCTATTCGCGTGACGAGATATGCAAAGCTACCGTTGATCTGATCGCCGAAAGCGGCCTTGAATCATGCTATCTCCGCCCTGTAATTTTCCGTGGTCTCGATGAGGACAAACCCACGTTCGGCGTTTATGGAATGGACAACCCTATCGAGACTTACATCGCGGCGTGGCAATGGGGCAAATATCTCGGCGAAGAGGCTCTCGAAAACGGCATCGACGTTTGTGTTTCGAGCTGGACGCGTATCACGTCCAATTCCATGCCCGCGATGGCAAAAGCCGGTGCGAATTATATGAATTCGCAGCTTATCAAAATGGAAGCAAAGCTCGGCGGCTTTGTCGAGGGAATCGCTCTCGACGATCGCGGCTATGTCTCCGAGGGCTCAGGCGAGAACATCTTTTTGGTCAATAACGGCAAGCTGATAACACCGCCGCTTGGTGCATCTATTTTGCCCGGCATCACACGCGATTCGGTCGTCCAGATCGCCCGCGAAATGGGTATCGAAGTGATCGAAACCTCTATCCAGCGTGCGGCACTTTATCTGGCCGACGAACTGTTTTTCACAGGAACGGCGGCCGAGATATCGCCGATCCGCTCGGTTGACCGCATCACGGTCGGCAGCGGCAAACGCGGTGAGCTGACGAAACGCATTCAGGACGAATTCTTTGCGATCATCGACGCTCGCCGTCCGGCACCAGACGGAGCCGAATGGCTGACATTCGTAGGCGATGCCTCGGAAAAAAAAACGGCCGTAGCTTGAACTAGGCCAGGAAAATTTCAGCCCCGTTTTTGTTGGAATGAAAACCGGCAAAACGGGGCGTTTCTGTATGCCTGAAGCGGACGAAAAACCAACCTCGATCGGATGGACGCTTGAGCTGACCGTCTTTGTTTGCGGCGCGCTGGTTATGATCTACGAGATCACCGGCTCACGGATCGTCGCGCCGTTCTTGGGTGCATCGACATACGTCTGGACAAGCCTGATCGGCGTAATTCTCGGAGCATTGAGCCTGGGTTACTGGCTCGGCGGACGAACAGCCGATTCGCGACCGGATGTTCGTATGCTGGCCGGTGCGATCTTTACCGCTGGCGGACTTGTCGGTGTAACGATCCTGTTCAAAGACATTGCCCTCGCGATGATCTCACAGGCTCCGGTGTGGCTTGAGGTCCGGACATTGTTTGCAGCACTCGTGCTGTTTGCACCGGCAAGCATAGCTCTCGGTTTTGTAATTCCCTACGCCACAAAACTGCGGCTTGGTTCGTTAAAGGATTCGGGCAAGACCGTTGGCCGTTTATATGCCCTTTCGACTGTTGGAAGCATCGCCGGAACTTTCCTTGCAGGGTTTTTCCTAATACCTTTTGTCGGCAGCGTTCGGACGCTCTACTTAATTGCCGTCGTACTTTTTGTCTTGGCGATCGTACTGGGCGGACTCGCATTTACACGTCATAATTTCGCCCTTATCACAATATTTGTTCTCGGTGTTGCAGGAAGCGAAGGCACGTCTTATCTGCTTTTTAGGTCTAATAATCTTTACGACATCGATACCGAATACAGCCGCGTAAGAGTATTCGACACGAAAGATCCTCACACCGGCCGAATCATGAAAGCGATGGCAACCGATCCGTCGTATGTCCAATCGGCCCGCTATCTCGACGGCGACGATTTAGCTCTGGCATATACGCGTTTCTATCATCTTGTACGGTTTTACAAACCCGGACACAAAAAAGCGTTGATGATAGGCGGTGCGGGTTACTCATTTCCTCAGGCTCACCTTAGAAACTATCCTGACGCCGCGATTGATGTGGTCGAGATCGACCCAGGAATGACGGAAATTGCAGAACGCTTTTTCAACCTGAAAGATGATCCGAGACTCAACATCTTTCACGAAGACGGCCGCGTATTCCTAAGGAATCGCGCTGACGGGCAGTATGACGCAGTGTTCATGGATGCGTTCGGTTCGCTTTTCACCGTGCCGTATCAACTAACAACCGTCGAGGCTGTCCGCGATATGCACCGGCTGCTGAACGACGACGGCGTTGTAATATTCAACATAGGCTCGGCGATTCACGGGCCGGCGAGTTACTTTTTAAGAGCAGAACTCGCAACATATAGAGCGGTTTTCGCGGATGTTCATCTTTACAAAGTCCACTCCGATAACCCGGATGAACGGCTTCAGAATCTGATGATCGTCGCGTGCAAAAGAGTGTGCAATTCCGATCAGCCGCAGCCTGTTGTCGCCACAGAGTTCGACGGCACAAATCTGAACAAACTGCTGGCGAACCGTTACAACGGCGATCTGCCGGCCGATCTGCCGGTCCTGACCGATGATCTTGCGCCGGTCGAACGCTATAATTCGCTCGCACAGGGCTATAAATAGTTCGGGCGTGGCATAATCGATAGTTAGATGGAAAATCCGTTACTTGCATCCCTATTCGACATCGCGGAACGCGAGCCGCTTTCGGTGTCGGAGCTGAACGCCGATATTCGCGGCGTTCTCGAACGCTCGTTTTCAAGCGTTTGGGTCGAGGGCGAGATCACAAATTTTCACATCGCTGCCTCCGGGCATTGGTATTTTTCGCTGACCGACGGTGATTCGTTTATCAAATCGGCGTGTTTTAAGGGACAAAATTTTCGGATCAGGTTCAAACCGTTTGACGGCCTGCAGGTTCGTGTGCGCGGGCGAATATCGATCTACGACCAACGCGGCGAGTATCAATTAGTTGTCGAATCGCTCACCCCTGTAGGTGAAGGCGCGTTGACGGTCGCGTTTGAGCAGATCAAGGCAAAGCTGCTGAAAGAAGGGCTTTTTGACGAATCACTCAAGCGACCGCTTCCCGCTTTTCCACGAAAGGTCGGCGTTGTTACGACTCCATCCGGTGCAGCGATTCACGACATAGTTACGGTCCTCGAACGCCGTGCCCGGTCGGTGAATATCGTGCTGCTGCCAACGCTCGTTCAGGGCGAACGTGCAGGCGAGCAGATAGCCGCGGCCATCAGGCTTGCAAACGAATTCAATTCACGCATCGCAAAAGGCGACGAGATTGACGTTCTGATCGTCGGACGCGGCGGAGGTTCGGCCGAAGATCTTTGGGCGTTTAATGAGGAGATCGTCGCAAGGGCGATACGAGCTTCCGCGATTCCGGTAATTTCCGCCGTCGGGCACGAGGTCGATTTCACGATCGCCGACATGGTTGCCGACGTGCGTGCCGCAACGCCATCGGCCGCCGCCGAGATAGTGGCAAAAGCAGAATCGGAAATTACAGATCAGCTTCGCCGACGATCGAACGAACTTATTCAAAACATTTCGTTCAGGCTGCTGCAGGCACGCACCGACCTGCAAAGCCTGGCGATGGCTCCGGTATTTTCGGAGTTTCCCGCGACGATCCGTGATAACAAATATCGGATCGATTCGCTCGTCCAAGATTCACATAGTGCTTTATTTACAACTGTCAAAACCCATGCAGACAGATTACGCAAACTTTCCTTACGGCTTTCCCCTGTAGGGCTTGCATCAAATCTTAGCGAGCATCGTCGCCGATTTGCGTTGATCGAGCAGCGTGCGATATCGAACGCGGCCGAATTGACCGTCGGCCGCGATCGTAAATTGAATTTGCTGATGACAAAGCTCGATGCGATCTCGCCTTTAAAGGTGCTTGACCGTGGTTTTTCAATCACGCAGAAAGCGAACGGCGAGATCGTCCGCGACGCGAAAACGCTTGAGGTCGGCGATGCTTTGAAAATCCGTGTCGCTCGTGGGAATATTGAGGCATCAGTGACGCGAACAAATCAGGACGATCCGACGTAACGATTTAAGATAGAATTCGGGAAATACACAGTTTGAAGAAGTTTTTTTTAATTGCGGGAGTTGGCGTGTTGATCCTGGCTGTTGTCGGTGGAGTCGGCTCGTTTATTTATTGGCAGTCTTTGAAATCCACACCGCAGTATTCGCTGGCATCGTTGGTCGCGGCTGCAAGAAATAACGATCAGGCGGCAATTGACCATCTCGTCGATACCAATGCGGTCGTCGATGATTTTGTGCCGCAAGTTACCGGTAAAGCTGTCGAGCTTTACGGACGTGGAATTCCAGGAGCGGTGCTTTCGCAGCTAACCAGTGTTGCGGCACCACTGATGCCGTCGATCAAGGCCCGAGCGCGAGTGGAACTGCCAAATGTTATTCGCCGCGAGACCGATCGCTTTGGCGACGTTCCGTTTGCGGCGATGGTCGTCGGCGCCGACAGACATTTACAGATCGATGAACAGGGCGAAATTGCGACCGTCCGCTCCAAATTGCCGGGACATGATTTCGAGGTAAAGATGCGGCGAAACGGAACGAAGTGGCAGGTCGTCGGTGTTCGGGACGAGGAACTTGCAACCCGTATCGCTCAGGCGATCGGCGAACAGTTGCTCGGTGCGGCTGCCGGCGGCAATGTCGAATCAGCCGGCAAAAGCCTCGGTGTCGGAAATATAGAAAACATGCTCCGCGAGGTCGAAAAACTATTGGAATAAGTTACGTTATGGCACAAACATTTGAATCGTCTCTGGACGAACTTGAACAAATAGTCGCAAAACTCGAAACCGGCGATATGGCGCTCGAAGAAAGTCTCGAGCTTTTCGAGCGCGGCGTAAAACTTTCGCGCGACTGCAAGGAACGGCTGCTAAAAGCCGAGCGGCGGATCGAGGTGCTGACCCGCGAGGTAAATGGCGAGATCAGTCTCGAAGAAATAGATATGAACCAATAGGTCGGATCAATTTGTCAGGATCGTAACGGCCGCAGTCAGAATCAGCAAAGCTGCACACAAACCAAAAGCCAAAACGCCCACGACCACGCAATAAATAATGATAGCGTTCTTGTTGTCGCGGCCGGTTTTGCCGTTATAGCCTTTGCCGCAGTTTCTGCACTTTACGTGCTTAAATAACTTCGGCCCGAGAATGCCGCCCCACCATGTGAAAGTAACTTTCTGGGCGGCGGCGGCATTGCACTGCGGACACGGCGCGTAATTTATCATGGTTTAGGCTCGGTTCGCCCGGCCTTTTTCTTTTGCAGAAGATCGCAGGTCTGAAAGGCTCCCGTCGGATCGATTGCCGTATTCCCGACCTCGACGCTTTCTATTATTCCCACTGTATTAATAACAAAAGTTCCGCGTCGTCCATAGCCGGAAGTGTCGTTGTAAAGACCGTATGCCTTTGTCGCCTCTCGTTTCCAATCACTTAATAGCGGAAAGGTGATGCCGAGCTGTTTTCCGAACTCTTTGTTCGAGGCAAAGCTGTCCATCGAAATGCCGAGTACCTGTGTTTCTGTTGCGTCGAATTTTGCGATATCAGCCTGATACGCTTTGAGTTCGGCCGCTCAGCCACCGGTGAAGGCGAGTACATAAAACGCTAGCACGACGTTCTTCTTACCTCGAAAATCGCTGAGCTTTACCTTGGCGCCGGTCGTGTCATTGATCTCAAAATCCGGCGCTTTGTCACCGACTTTCAGGCTCGTCGCAGGAGCCGTCGGAGTCTGCCCGATCCCGACCGCAGCAAGCACAATGATCGTCAAAAACAATAGCAATGTTCGCTTCATAATCGAATTGCCTCCAAAAAATAAAAGAGTCCACATCCTGTTCGCTCAAAAGCGTAGCACAACAGGATGTGAACTCGAAATGTCCGCCAACACCGCCGGCGATTTAATCCCGCGAGCTAAAAATACTCAGTATGTACCAGAACAGCAGAGCGATTCCGGCGAACAGGGTCAGCGACGCGGCGACGTGCTGGTTCGGGTTAAACTGGTGCAATACCTGCGACGTGTTATACAAGATCGCCGTTCCGGCAAACGCGACCATCGCGAATGCAAAAACGCTGCCGAGCGAAAACCCGAATACTATGCTGGCGACAATGAATCCCAATGCGGCAAAACCGCCGATCGCGATGATCGGAGCGAGCCACGAGAAATCAGCCTTAGTCAAGAAAACCGTTGCCGTAATTCCGAGAAACAATCCGAGCGTAACGATTCCCGCCTTAGGAATTACGGACGCATCGGAATACGTCGCGGCGATAAAGATCATCGGAACAAAGATCACTGCCTCGGCAAGTATAAATATGCCCAGGCCGAGATACTGCACCGCGCTAGACGTGTCGGACACAGCCCAACGGTTGGCGAGATACGAAATTCCCATGAAAAGCGCGAGAACGATGAGCCAGCTCATGCTGCCGCCAAGTGACATCACGGAAAGTATCGCGTAAGCCGCGCCGGAAACGAACAAAAATGTTTCCAGGACAACAAACGCCAAGATCGCCGCCGCGAGCAGCATATATGTCTTGCGGATAAACTGCGCACGTTGTGCGGGCATTGAGTCCGCGACAGAGTTACCGAAAGTTGTTGAATAGTCGTTCATATTTTTTTGCTGTTACTTAGATTACGGATCAATGGTTTTGTTTGCCCGTTACTGGCGGTCAAGCCCGACGGAACACACACATCTTCTTTATTATATAACACGTAGGCGGGCGAGCCAAAGAAAAATCGACAGCCGTGATTCGCGGAGGTTTAAGATTTAAAAGCGGAAAAGGCGCCAAATACGTCTCCCACACCGTACAAAGCACCTTTTCCATTTCCGGCTTTTGCGACCGTGGAGACCGCAGCAACCGAAATCTATCCTAATTTTTCAATCACCCGCAGTGTCCTATTTACACCAAGAACAACAGGCGAGTATTTTCCAGGAAACTGTCTTAACTAGTCAATAAAACCCAAGGGCGAAAGTAAATTGTACCCGGTTTCCATATAGTGTCAAGTTGTCCTGATAACTCTTTACTTCCCTTCCGAAATTAGCGATAAGCCGCAGTTATGACGTGTATCATAGAACAGGCTGTTAGCCTGTTCACCCCGACAGACTAACAGTCTGACGTACCGAAAAAATTATCGTCCAGCTGCCACGCTCAGCCGCGCGTTTGCGTGATCGATGCGTTCGCGGATGTCTTCCGTTTCGTCGGCCGGTACCGAGCTTGCCGCCGAAAGCTCCTTTTCGGCCTCGTCACGATCGGCCTTTGCGGCCGCCGAATCGATGTCTTCGGCCGACTCCGCAAAATCGGTCAGCACCGAAACCAGATCGTTGCTGATCTCGACAAAACCGGTAGACACAGCAAGTTTCTCCACATTCCCTGTTAATGAATAAGAAAGAACGCCCGGCTTTAGCGCCGAAATCAACGGTGCGTGTGCCGACATTATTCCCGCCTCGCCGCTTGCCGTCGGAACCGTCACGGATTCGACCTCGGCATCAACCACTTTGCGTTCGGGAGTTACTATTTCTAATCTCAACATAGTTTCGATAAGTAAAAAGTAAAAATGTAAAAGGCAAAATAAAGACAAGGCTCGAAAATTTTACTTTGCTTTTACTTTTGCCTTTTTACTTTTTGCCTTTCGCTGCTAAGCAGCGGCGGCCATTTTCTTCGCCTTGTCTCTTGCCTGTTCGATCGTACCGACCATGTAGAACGATTGCTCGGGCATATCGTCACATTTGCCTTCGAGAATTTCCTTAAAGCCTTTGATAGTGTCTTCGATCTTGACGTATTCGCCCTTCAAACCGGTGAACTGTTCACCAACGAAGAACGGCTGCGAGAAGAACCGTTGGATCTTACGTGCGCGAGCAACCGTCAGCTTGTCGTCTTCGCTCAATTCGTCCAAACCGAGAATGGCAATGATGTCCTGCAGGTCTTTGTAACGCTGAAGGATTCGTTTTACTTCCTGAGCGGTCGAGTAATGCTCGTCGCCGACGATCTGCGGATCGAGAATTCGCGAGTTTGACGCGAGCGGATCAACCGCCGGGTAAATTCCCAATTCCACAATCTGACGCGACAGGGCCGTAACAGCGTCAAGGTGAGCAAACGTAGTCGCCGGAGCCGGATCGGTATAGTCGTCGGCGGGCACGTAAACGGCCTGGATCGACGTAATAGCACCGGTCTTAGTCGAGGTAATGCGTTCCTGCATTTCGCCCATTTCGGATGCCAGTGTCGGCTGGTATCCCACAGCGGACGGCATACGGCCGAGCAGCGCGGACACCTCGGAACCTGCCTGCGTAAATCTAAAAATGTTATCGACGAAGAAAAGCACGTCGTTGCCCTGATCGCGGAAATATTCCGCAACGGTCAGTCCCGACAAAGCTACCCTTAATCTAGCTCCGGGAGGCTCGGTCATTTGGCCGTAAACAAGCGCTACTTTTGATTCCGGGATCTGAGCTTTGTCAACCATTGAGAGATCGAAAGCACCGGTCTTTTCGAGGTTTTCGTTAAAGGCGTCGCCGTAGCGAATAACCTTTGACTCAACCATTTCCCGCAGAAGATCGTTACCTTCCCGCGTTCGTTCGCCGACTCCGGCGAACACCGAAAATCCGTCCGAACCGATAGCGACGTTGTTTATCAGTTCCATAATGAGAACCGTCTTGCCAACGCCGGCACCGCCAAAAAGGCCGATCTTTCCACCGCGAAGAAACGGCTGGATGAGGTCAATGACCTTAATGCCGGTCTCGAACATCTCAAGCGACGTCGCCTGTTCGTCAAAGCTCGGTGCGTGTCGGTGAATCGACGAACGTGTCTCACTTTCGACCGGTCCGAGCTCATCGACCGGATCGCCGATAACGTTCATCACGCGGCCAAGCGTCGCAGTTCCAACCGGAACCGTGATCGGCCCGCCGAGATCGATGACCTTCATACCGCGGACCATACCGTCTGTCGGCAGCATTGAAACGGCGCGTACGCGGCCTTCGCCAAGATGCTGCTGCACCTCGGCGACGACATCGACGGCGGTTTCAACGTCAAAACCTTCGGATGTAATTCTTAATGCCTGGTGAATTGAGGGTAGATAATCCTGAAATTCTACGTCAACGACGGGCCCGATGATCTGTACGACCTTACCGACCTTTGCGTCTCCATTATTAGCCATTTATATTAAACGTTGCTCCTGTGATAGTTGAAAAATCGTTAGATTTACAAAGGAGTAAGAATAGCACAGTGACATTTGTCAGGCAAAAACACGCAGCGTGAATTTTATTTTTTCATCTTGATCTATGGTTTTTCTTTTCACCACAGAGCAGGATGAAAGAAGAAGGAATAAAACAGCCGAACCGGTTGCGGGTGTTCCTGCTGCTCCATCATTGAGCAGCACCGAACAGGAAGACACACCCTACCGGTCGTGTTTCGCCTTTGATGACTTCCTCGTTGCATTCTATGAACTAGGACATTTCTAACTAGGACATTTTCACGGAGTTCTAACTTATGCCGTTCATCCATTGACGAAGCATGGATTATTCGCTAGAATTTAGGTTTTTCGGCTGCGCCTTGTTTCGCGTCGCCGGTTGTCGGAGAAAATAACAACATGAGTTACGCAATCATTAGAACCGGTGGAAAACAATTCCCCGTTGAAGAAGGTCAGGTACTGCGTGTGCCCTCGATCGAGAGCGACGCGGGAGCCAAGCTCGATCTCGAGGCAATGGTTCTCGGCGAAGGTGCGAAAGCCAAGATCGGCGGAGCAACCGTTTCGGCATCTGTCATTGGCCACGGACGCGGCGAAAAGGTGATCGTTTTCAAGAAAAAACGTCGCAAACAGTACAAGCGCAAGCAGGGTCACCGTCAAGATTACACGGAAATTAAGATAGAAAAGATCTAGTTGAGGAAACTGGATTAAGGTCTTCGGTTTTTGGGTTTTATAATCCAAAATCCGCAATCCAAAATCCAAAATCAAGATATGGCACATAAGAAAGGTGTAGGTTCATCCAGAAACGGCCGCGACTCAAATGCTCAGCGGCTTGGACTAAAGAAATTCGGCGGCGAGCATGTTCTCGGCGGCAACATCCTCGCTCGTCAGCGCGGCACGAAATGGAAGCCCGGCAAAAACGTCGGCCGTGGCAAGGACGACACGCTTTTTTCTCTGATCGAAGGATTCGTCAAATTTGAGAACAAAGGCCAAAAAGGCAAGTTCATCAGCGTTTACGCCGAAGGTGCTGCTGAATTGGCACCGAAAGTCGTCGCCGAACTTGCCGCAGCATAGTATTACGGCAGCTGATCGATTTTAATTCGCACAAAACACACGTCACGCGACGTGTGTTTTTCTTTACCCCGAGTTCAAAAAATCTGTAGTCAGACTATCCTAATTTCATATTTTGTCAGCAATCCCGCAATTCCGGCGTGGGCAAATTTGGCTCCTTTGATGCGGTTTGCGTCAGGGTCTAAGCTGTAATTATATGCAGTGGAAAAATCGGCCTTTTCGAGATTAGTTTGCTGAAATGACGCTTTTAAAAGGTCACAGTTGTGAAACAAAACTGACGTGAGATCGGCGAGTGAAAAATCGGCTTCTTTTAATGAGCAGTCCGCAAAACGTGTTTTTTTCAGCTTCTTCTGGAAGAACGACGAGTAATCGATAACGCAATTTTGAAAACTGGCCGCAAATAGAAAATTGCTGCATTTGCTGAATTCGACGCCAACCATCTTGCAGTCAAAAAAATCCACCGTCTTTATGCCGCTTTCGTTCATTTTGGTGAGCGAAAGATTACAGTTTCGAAATACGCAATCCGTAAAAACTGCCCCGCTGAGATCGGCCTTTGAAAGATCGCACTTTAGGAATTCGCAGCTAACATATTCTCGTTCGGTTAGATCGGCTTCCGAGTGATCCAGACTTTCAAAAACCTCGTCTTCATTGTATTGAGAAAGCATATTGGACAGGCTACCAAAAAAATTCCCGTTTCAAAAAAATTTCAAGCTCTAAAAATTTTCTTTTCCACAGGCCGAGTGGATCGTGCCGCCAAGGTTCCACCCAAGGAATTCACTATTATCTTAGGAACGCAGATTTTCCACAATTTTATCCACAGAGCGTATGTCCGTTTTTCCACAACAGGTTGTAACAACTATCACGATTTTGTTAAAAACCTAAAGTATTTTCTACTTGACTTCAAAATATTTGGGTGTAAGATAGCTTCACAGTCGAGATTGCTTACGGGCGTTTTGACCGACACCAAGAGGTGGAACGGAGGCGGTGACGCATCGTTCGATAGCAACAGAAGCGGAAAATCAGTTGCTTGTACGCTTGGAGTCGAAGCCGAAAGGTTTAGCAGAGGATTCTTCGGAATTCTCGGTTGTCCGGATAAAAACGGATGACGCCATCGGGAAATGATCAGCTCGATCGGTGCTTAGTCGCTCGCATCTTCGGATGCTGAGCCTCGTTGCCGGGACGTAACCGGTGGTGGAGGAAAAGCCACTAAACAAAAAACCTAACGGTATCAAGCGTTAGTTCGCAATGAACGGCTTCGGCCTTTCAGATACTGACCGGAGAATGGGCTCCCCGCAGAGACGCTTCGGGATACAAATCGCGGTTCGAACGTGTACATGCGAGAACCGCAAAAACCTTAAGAATGCTTCGGCATTCAGACAGGATCAAGGACGTCGTTTTGAGCAATCAAAACGGCGTCTTTGTTTTTTATCCTAAATTATGCGGCAGACTTCATTCTTCCTTTGCGTTCTCTGCCTCTTTGCGTGAAACTGCTTTTTCCACGCAAAGACGCGAAGCCCGCAAAGGAAAGCGCAAATTTTGGGTTATTCATATCTGAGGGCCTCGATCGGGTCTAATCGCGCTGCCTTCCACGCCGGTAGCAATCCAAAGACGAGGCCAATTCCCACCGAGACGACAAACCCGGCTATCGGCGCCCAAAGCGGAATGTAAGTCGGCAAGATCATCTGAATCAGCAGTGAAAGTAGTATGCCGATAACAATTCCAATTACTCCGCCCAATCCGGTTAGCGTCGCGGCTTCGATCAAAAACTGAGTAATAATATCAAGCCTGCGGGCACCGATGGCCTTGCGAACGCCGATCTCTTTTGTGCGTTCGGTAACGGAGACCAGCATGACGTTCATCACGCCGATGCCGCCGATCAGCAGGCCGACGCTCGAAATAGCAACCATGAGAATAAAAATGCCGCTCGTGATCGCGCTGAACTGGGTAATTATCTCTTCAGAAGTCTGCACACCAAAATTGTCGGGTT
Organism: uncultured Chloracidobacterium sp.; assembly: GCA_964605905.1. GTDB lineage: Bacteria > Acidobacteriota > Blastocatellia > Pyrinomonadales > Pyrinomonadaceae > OLB17. The sequence continues at coordinate 68,369 of CAZSEL010000017.1, forward strand.
TATCGGATGGAACATTTCGCTGTCGCCGCAGAATGTTTCGCATTTCCTCAAGCGCGTCATTTAACTTGCCGGGCTTTGCGGTAGCCATTATGAAGCAGTCCTCGTTCGCTGGGTGAAGCTGTTTGATGGTTTTGAACGGCAGATAGACTGCCTTGTTCTCATTATTCGGGTCTTCGGCCCCGACCAGAAATATCTCTCGTTCCTGAAGCACGCCGATCACGCGGTAATTGCGGCCCTCGATCTGGATTTCCCGATCAAGGGCGTTTGAATGCGGGAACAGCGTATTGGCAACATCGATCCCGATGACGGCCACTTTCCCGCGTCTCAGCTCTTCATCGGCGGTAAAATAACGGCCTTCGGCTAGATGCGTCACGCCCATTTGAAAATAGTCCGACGACGCTCCCTGAACGGTCGCGTTGGTCATCTCGATTTCCTTGTTGCGAATATTAACTCGCTCGGCAAATGGCCCGCTGGTGAAATCGACCGGCGACATAAAAGGGCTGACAAACTCACAGTTCCTGCACTCGGCCCTAATCGCATCCGCGTCTTCTTCCGTCAATGGCTTGCGTGCTCGCTCCTCCGCTGACGGGTGGAAGTTAAAACCCGGCTCGAACTTGAAGGCGTACACGGAATTCGTACCAAACGATTCGATCTCTTTTGAAACCCGCGAGTCTATTCCGGAGACAAAGGCCGCGATCACGATCACCGTCACCGTGCCGATCACAACCCCGAGAATCGTCAAAAACGAACGAAGCTTATGATTACGGAGCGTGTCGAGCGCCATCATCAGATTTTCGAAAAAATTGGAACGGGAAAAACGCATATTATCAGTCCGCTCTTAAGGCCTCGATCGGGTCCAGTTTTGCGGCTTTCCACGCCGGGTAAACGCCTGAGATCAATCCGACGCTGCTTGAAACCGCCAATGCGATCGTCACCCAAACCAATGGTAAGGCGGTCGGAATCGAAAAAGCCACCGCGACCAATTTGGCGATGGAATATGCGATCAGGACCCCGATGGCTCCGCCAAGCAATGCGAGCGTCGTCGATTCTGCCAAAAACTGCTTGAGCACGTCGCTCCGTCTTGCTCCAATGCTTTTACGGATGCCGATCTCTTTTGTCCGCTCGGTGACGCTGACCAGCATGATGTTCATTATCACGATGCCGCCGACCACCAGCGAGATCGACGTTACACCGATAGCGGCGACTTGGATCGTGCCAAAAATATTGTCACGCAGCTGGTTTACCGCGTCGGGGGTTACAATTCCGAAATTGTCCTTTTCATCGGGCCCGAGCTTGCGGCGGACACGCATTAGCGTGCGAGCTTCGTCGAGCGCGTCTTGGTAGGTTTCGGGGCTTGTTGACGTAACTGAAATGGATATCGAACGCCGCGTGCCGTATATCGAAAGAAAGGTCGAAAGCGGCATCGTCGCGTACATATCGCGAGTCTGTCCGAATGCCGAGCCTAGAGCCTTCCCGACGCCGATCACCTTAAACGGACGTCCGTCGATCTTGATCGTCTGGCCAAGCGCGTTCCCTGTCGGAAACAGTTTTTCGGCCGTTTCCGAACCGATAAAACAGACAAATTTCCGCGTCTCCTCTTCCGCGTTCCCAAAATAACGCCCTTCGCTTGTCTCGACCTTTTCAATCTCTTCGATATTAGGCGTCGTGGCCTTTACCTGAACACTCAAAAGAGACTGGTCACCGAACTTTATGTCGGCCGTCGTGCCTGATATGCCACCGGCATCTTTTATCGCGCCGCTATGATTTTTTAGTGCTTTAAGGTCCTCGTGGGTTGTGTCTTTATTACGCCGTCTCGCAGCGTTCAAAACCTCGACACTGGAAAAATCATCTATGGAAAATTTCTGTACGCTAAAAGCATTCGTTCCGATGTTCGCAATTTTTTCATCAACGTAGGCATTGAAGCCTTCGATCAACGAAACAACGACGATAACGGTAGCCACGCCGAAAATGACACCGAGCAGGGTCAAAAACGAACGCAGCTTATGCGAAAGGATCGCGGCAAAAGCCAGTTTTAGAGCCTCAAAAAACGACATGAATAACTCCGGTAAAACAATATCAAATACGATACTAAAAAAGTGAATGTTTCACGTTAGTCAGTTTACGTTTTGCTAATCCAAAATCAAAAACCTAAAATTCAAGTACGATAGCGACTTTTCAAACAAGTCTGCATTAGAAAAAAATGTTTCTCGACCGGGTAAAAATAAGGATAAAAGCAGGTGATGGCGGGAACGGCGTGACCGCGTTTCGGCGCGAAAAATTCATTCCACGCGGCGGCCCGTCGGGCGGCGACGGCGGTGTCGGCGGCGATGTTTGGCTTGAGGCTGACGAAGGTTACAACACGCTGCTCCATCTTCGCTATAATCCCGAACACAAGGCCGAACGCGGCCGTCACGGCGAGGGTTCAAATAAATCGGGCAAGGACGGCGAGTCGATAACGGTCAAAATGCCGGTCGGGACGCAGATCTACGACGCCGAAAGCAGCGAGCTTCTTTTCGACTTCACCGAACCCGGTCAGCGTTATCTCGCGGCAAAAGGCGGGAAAGGCGGTTGGGGCAACGCACATTTCGCAACTCCGACGCGGCGTGCCCCCAAATTTCACTACACAGGAAGACCTGGCGGCGAACGCGAATTGCAGCTTGAGCTTAAACTGATCGCCGATGTCGGTCTTGTCGGCTTCCCAAACGCCGGTAAATCGACGCTAATTAGTGTTATTTCAGCCGCGAAGCCAAAGATCGCCGACTACCCGTTTACCACGCTCGAACCAAATCTCGGCGTTGTCGATATGGGCGATTACAAGACGTTTGTCGTTGCCGATATTCCAGGATTGATCGAAGGTGCGTCTGACGGAGCAGGTCTTGGCGATCGTTTTTTACGACACGTCGAGCGGACGAAGATAATGCTGCATCTCGTCGATGTCTCGTCTTTTTCCGGCCGCGAGCCTATCGAAGACTACGAAATTATCAATCGCGAACTCTCAAATTACGACGAAAATCTCGGATCACGACCACAGATAGTTGTTGCTACGAAAATAGATGCTCTCGATGATCCCGATCGATTGGAGATACTAAAAAAACGTGCAAAGAAAGACGGCAAGCCTTTCTTCGCTATCTCGTCGGTAGCAAATACAGGAGTAAAAGGTCTCGTTTCCGCCGTTGCCGACGCTCTCGGTGAATTCGCATTGGAAGCCGCCGAGGAAACTCTCGCAGCCCACGAATGAAACGCATCGCATATTTTGGCGGCACATTCGATCCCGTCCATAACGGGCATCTTTCGGTTGCAAGATCGCTCGTAAAACTTTTCAAGCTCGACCGGTTCGTCTTTCTGCCGGCGTTTCACGCTCCGCATAAACCCGACCGCAAGCCGACATCCGAATTCCACCGTTTCACGATGCTTTGCCTTGCGACCGAAAATGACGAGCACATTTCGGTCTCAACGCTCGAACTCGAAAAACGCGAAAAGCGTTATACGATCGACACGCTCAAAGAACTAAAGGAATTGCATCCAGGAGACGAGATATTCTTCGTGATGGGAGCCGATTCGTGGACGGATATTCGTACTTGGCGGGAATGGGAAAATGTTCTGTTGTCCTCAAATCATATCGTCGTCTCGCGGCCGGGCTACGAAATTAGGACCGATCACGTCACCGACGCAGTACGCGAGCGAATCGCCGATCGAATTGAACAAACAAACCAACCCGGTCATCGAATTTACTTCACGGACGCCGTGGAATACGACACATCAGCGACCGAGCTTCGTGATGATCTGAGCGACGGTGTGCTTGACCGCGAGTCTGATATTCCGGCTGCGGTTGCAAAATATATCGAAAAATACGACCTTTATACATAGATGGAAGAACTTCAGGAAAAATCTTTGCACCGCGAACAGGTTAAGATCGAGATCCCGGATGTAAAGACCGCATTCAGCGAATTGGACGGCGAACTACAGCTTGCGATCGAGTGCGCTTCGGAAAAACAGGCGATGAATATGCTCGTTCTGGACTTGCGTGAGATCGCCAGCTTTACGGAATTTTTCGTGATCGCGTCTGGTGCAAATCAGCGTCAGGTTCAGGCTATAGCCGATGAGATCAACGAGCAGTTAAAGAAACAGATGTCGGTCAAGCCGGTCAGGATCGAAGGTTATAACGCCGCCGAATGGGTTCTGCTCGACTACGGTGATTTCGTAGTCCACCTTTTCGACAAAAATGCCCGCGAATTTTACGACCTTGAAAGGCTCTGGCTTGATTCGAAACGCGTTGATCTCGGAAAGCTGGCATAAACTCCGATATTCGTGCATTCGTGGCTCAGCCACGAATGCACGAATATGAAAAAGACCATCATATAATTCCTAATGCGTAATCTGACATAAAACGATGAAATTTCGATTCGTCTGGATCGGCAAAACCCGCGACAAAGATTGGAAGACGCTTCAGGATCGTTACTTGAAGCGTCTTTCGCATTTTGTTTCGTGTGAGATCACCGAGCTGCGTGACAATTCAAAAGGCGAAAACAAAGAAACTGAGAGCAAACGCATTCTGCAACTATTGAATCCAAAGAGTTTCGCCGTTCTTCTCGATGTAAACGGCGAAGCGGTTTCTTCGCACGGACTGGCGAAAAGAATCGAAAAATGGCAAGTTGCGTCGCAGCGGGAGATAATCTTTATCATTTGTGGGCCGAACGGTGCTTCCAGTGAACTTGCGATGAGAGCCGATTATCGGTTATCCTTGTCGATTCTAACTTTTACACACGAAATGGCTCGTGTGCTTTTGTTAGAACAATTATATCGAGCCTTCTCAATTATAAAGGGGCTTCCCTATCAAAAATGACTGCATCGAATCTAAAAAAGACCCGTGAAAAACTCCTTGGTGAAAGGGAGTTGTTAATAGAAAAATTGAACGGCAACGATCTCTCGGTCGATGATTCCGAAACGCCCGACCCTGTTGATTTGGCAGTTCGTAATTATTCGAAAAACGTAATGCTAGCCGTTTCCGAGAATGAAAGCCGGCAACTTATTCTGATCGACGAAGCGTTGCGCAGGATCGACGACGAAGAGTTTGGCACATGCCTGAATTGCGAAAACGCAATACAAGCGAAACGCATTGCCGCGCTTCCCTGGGCCCGCTTCTGTCTGAGCTGCCAGGAACTTGTCGAACAGGGCATGGTTGGCGACGATTAAGCATCTAGTGTCCTCATCTCGCTAGTTTCTCGAAGGATGGCGATTCCGGTTAACAGAACATCCGACTTGGCTTTCACGGCGGTCCACCCTTTGCTCGCTCCTCTTGTCTCCATTCTATTTCCCCAAAAATGCGGCCTGTGCCAAGGGCCGGTAAGTACGCCAAGATCCGGCACTGTCTGTGAAGAATGTTGGTCGAAAACCATTTTCTTTGATCACGCTTCGCCACTCTGCGAAAAATGCGGAGCTTTTAATTCTCATAGCGGCTCAATATCCGCGATGCGATGCGGACGATGCGACGACCATGCTTTCGATCTGGCATTCGCCCTCGGGCCTTACGAAAATGCTCTTCGGACGACGATTCTGGCATTAAAATCAAATCCGCATTTGCCACGAGTCGCCGTCGAACGCATAAAAACTCGGTTTGAAAGCCTTGCTGCAATCGATGTCGATACGATCATCCCCGTTCCTCTCTCAAAACAGCGTCGATTTGAACGCGGATTCAATCAAGCCGAGGTCATTGCAGATGTCGTCTCTCGTTTGACCGGATTGCCGGTCGACCGAAAGAGCCTGCAAAGAAAAACTCACACTCAAATGCACCGCGTTGGAATGGATCAAAAAGCACGCGAGAAAACTGTCGAAAATGCGTTCGCTGTCGCTAGGCCAAAAATGATCGACGGCAAAAATATTCTTCTCACTGACGATGTTTTTACATCAGGAGCAACCGCTTCCGCCTGTGCCAAAGTCCTAAAATCACAAGGTGCCAGTTCCATAACCGTTTTTACACTTGCACACGCAGAATTTCGTAGAAATTAGCCGCAGCCTGGTCGATACTTCCATAAAAAAAGGAGCCGAACGCAATGTGTCGGCTCCTTAAAAACACGTTTCAATTTTCTATTACGGCTTGTCGTAATGCGGGATCGGAAGATCCTCGGCAATTCCAAATTGAAAGGCAAGCATTGTTGAATTCGAGCTTCTCAACGCATACCAAACGCCGGTCGATGGCCGATAGACCGCGATGTCGTCCCGTCCGTCACCGTCATAGTCACCCACAACCGGAATGTCGCCATTTAGTCCCCAGTTGGTTATCTGAACCGCTCCGCCAAACAAGCTGCGCAATATGTACCATAATCCGGTGGACGGCCGAAACACAGCGACATCGTTGATCGTATCGCCGTCAAAGTCGCCCTGGGCCGGAATGTCGCCATCTACGCCAAACGGGGTAAAGACCGTGAACGTCGGATTCGTACTGTTGAGCCGATACCAGATGCCGTTTGAAGGGCGAAAGACCGCAATATCGTAACGGCCGTCGCCGTCATAGTCGCCCGGTGTCGGAATGTCGCCGTTTAGGCCAAAGTTCAAAGTGGAAACACCGAGATCGCTCGAACGAAGCTGATACCACACGCCCGACGACGGACGGAACAATGTGAAGTCCGCTTTACCGTCGCCGTCATAGTCGCCGGCCGCCGGAATGTCTCCATCAAATCCGAAAGCCAGCCCTTGAAATGTTGAATCCGAGCTTCGCAAAATGTACCATGTCCCGTCCGAGGGCCGAAAGACGGCAATATCCGCAATCTGATCGCCATCGTAATCCTTTGTAACCGGGATATCGCCGGTGAGCCCAAAGGGAGCAATGGTGACGTTTCCATTTTGACTGTTGCGGACATACCATTGGCCCGTTGAAGGCCGGAAAACGCTGATGTCCGTTTGCCTGTCGCCGTTGAAATCGGCCGATGTCTTGTTCCCGAGTATCTTGTCGATCGTCCCGCCCTGGCCAACAACATATAATTCGCCGTCTTCGTCCTCGCCGAATGAAGTGATATTGCGGGGTAGAGTGACAAGAGGTATTTGCTGGCTGTTAAACCACGTCCATATCTTGCCGCTGCAATAGTCCCCGAAAATATACTCTCCCTGCAACCGTGCATTCTGCACACCACGGTAAACATAACCACCTGTTATCGAACATTCCGGATTTGGACTGGCGCTGCTGTATTGAAGAACCGGCAGACTATGGATGATAGGATTGGTGCCGCCTGTGCAAAGCTCGGGATTCAGGCCGGTGCAGTTAAAGCCTTCGTATGCTCGCCAGCCAAAATTGCCGCCGAGCGTAATCACGCTGATCTCTTCCCAGCTTCCCTGTCCTACGTCGCCCGCCCACAATTGATTCGTCCCGCCGCGATCGAATGACCAGCGCCACGGATTGCGCAGGCCGATAGCATAGATCTCGTCCGCTCCCGCAACGCCTACATACGGATTGTCCGGCGGGTTGGTATAAGGCGGGTTTGTGCCAACTCCTGAAACGTCCGGAGTGATCCGAAGAAACTTGCCAAGCAGCTCATTGATGTTCTGTGCCCGGCTCCCCGGATCGTTGCCCGACCCGCCGTCGCCCATGCCGATGTACAAATGTCCGTCCGGCCCGAACGCGATGCCTCCACCGTTGTGATTTGAGAACGGCTGCGGGATAGTCAATACAATTCTTTCGCTGTTCGGGTCGCCGATAGTGTTGTCGTTTGTCGCAGTAAATCGCGCGATCACGGTCGCGCCGTCGCCAGTGCGGGTGTAATTAACAAAAAAGTAGCTGTTGGTTTCAAACTGCGGATGGAAAGCCAACCCCAGCAGTCCGCGCTCGCCTCCCGAAAGAATACGTGACGTTATGTTCATGAACTGGGTTGGCGTCGTCGAACCCGGTTGGACCACCCTTATTATCCCGCCTTGTTGGACGATGAATTTACGTCGCGTCCCATCGCCAGCGTGCGTGAGCAGCACAGGTGATGACAATCCGGTAATGTAATCCTGAAGAATGCGAAGCGTCGGCAAAGCCTGGCCGTTCACAAAAAATGCAGCGGTCAGGCAAAATGATAGTGCGGCAATCGAAAGACGAATTGATCTCATAATTTTTGAACCACTCCCTGGCAAACACGGTCGAACCGGTTTCGGCATCATCTTTTTTTATTGGTCTAGCTCAACGAACTTGTGGGCTTCGTTCAAATGAAAAGGTTTAGACTTACGGCTTGTCGCCAGAGTCCTGTTATTTTTCCCGCTTCATCAGACCGGGGAAGGCCGAACGGGAATGGAATACTGTGCTTAGATTCTAACTTGACGCGAACACCTAACGCAACAACTTTATAGACGATATCGTACACCGCGGCCTTTTAGATGCGCGTCTTCGTTTTGATCGTTCTGCAGCCTAAGCGTGACATCGGCCGTCATTCGGTCGTCCGCCACGTCTCCGATCTGCAAATGGTAATAGCCCGCAGCGGCGATCATCGCGGCATTGTCGGTCGAAAGATGCTTCGATGGAAAATATACCGGCAGCCCAAGTTTAGCCGCCATTTGCCTTGCCGAACCTTGCAAAGCCAGATTGCACGCAACGCCACCTGCGACGATCAATATTTTCGGCTCAAACTCGGATGCAAGCCTCTCCATCGTGCTGACAAGAGCATCAACGACCGCCGTTTGAAAGCTTGCCGCAAGATCACAAAGAGCTTGTCCGGGCTCGCCTTCGCCGCTAAACGGCTCTAACCCGTTCTCTCGTATGTGTCTCGAAACGGCGGTTTTTAATCCGCTGAAGCTCAGATCAGGCTTGCCGTCGGATATTTTAGCTTTTTTGAAACGCACTGCGGTCGCGTCGCCCTTGGTCGCGATCTTCTCAATGATCGGCCCGCCGGGATAGCCAAGCCCCAACATTTTTGCGACCTTATCGAACGCCTCACCCGCCGCGTCATCGCGTGTCCTTGAGACCACTCGGTATCGTCCTGGTTCGGGAATAAAAAAGATGTTCGTGTGTCCGCCCGAAACGATCAGGGCAAGAGCGGGATATTGAACTTCGGGATTCTCGAAAACAACGGAAAAAACATGTCCCTCAATATGATTGACGGCAACGATCGGAATCCCAAGCCCGAACGCCAGAGCTTTCGCATAATTTACGCCAACAAGCAAAGCTCCGATCAATCCTGGCCCTTGTGTCACCGCAATCGCGTCGATGTCGCCGAGTGAAATGCCCGCATCAGCAACCGCCTTTTGAACCACCTCGTCGATCTTTTCGAGATGTTCACGCGAGGCCAGTTCGGGAACGACGCCGCCAAACGGGCGGTGCAGTTCGATCTGAGACGAAATGATCGATGACAATATCTCACGCCCGTCCCGAATGACGGCTGCGGCAGTTTCATCGCACGATGTCTCGATCCCAAGAACCAACATACATCTAGATTATTGTGATTAGCTCCGTTCGGCAATGTGGCTGTTGCAACCGATAGGCTGTCTTGAACATCAATCCTTCGTTATTCCCGTTCTTATCGGACAAAACAAAATACTCCACGATGCAATTTTCTTATTGACTTCTGTAACTATGTTTGTTACAGTTTTGATTAGCGGATTGGATTAGCCAGGTTTATGCATTGAGATTTTGCGGCTGTTTATTGCTAGGTTATAATTCAGCAATTATATAGGAGATCGGAAATGGGAAATTTTGCAAAAGAGATAACAGATACAAATTTTGAAAGCGATGTGCTCGGTGCCGATGTGCCGGTTTTGGTCGATTTTTGGGCCGAATGGTGCGGGCCGTGCCGCATGATCGCACCGTCGGTCGAGGCTGTCGCCGAGGAATACGACGGTAAGGCTGGCTTTTATAAAATGAATGTTGACGAAAATATGAATGTCCCACAGCGTTTTGGCATTCGCGGTATTCCGACGTTGATCCTGTTCAAGGGCGGCCAGGAACAGGAACGCATAGTCGGCGCCGTTTCGCGCGACGCTATCGCAAAAGTCGTTGGAAAATACGTCGAGAACGGCAACTAACATATTGACATAAAATTTTATGGAACACCCCTTTGCACGCTTTTTTAGCGAAGCAGGGGTGTTTTTCCTTGTAGCCGATAAGGTCTATAATCCAGGATTAAGCAATGAAGTTTTCAGAACCCGATCCGCGGTATTGGAGATTATGGTTATAAGATTTATTTATGTTGATTCTTGGATCAAAACTGATGTGATTCTGGCTATCAGCCAATAGCTGTCAGCTATCAGCTAATCCATTAAACTAAGTTTCGAAATAGCTCCATGTTTGTCAAAAGACAGGAACTTCTATGTTTCTCTAGCGGAGGCAAAGATGAAATTCAAACAATTCTATTTGGGATGTTTGGCACACGCTTCGTATTACGTCGGTTCGGGCGGCGAAGCGGCGATCATCGATCCGCAGCGTGACGTTCAGCAATATATCGACGAGGCCGAGGCGAACGGCCAGCAGATCAAATACGTTATCGAAACGCATTCACATGCCGATTTTGTCAGCGGACATCTGGAACTAGCAAAAAAAACCGGCGCTCAGATAGTTTACGGCCAACGAGCGAATACCCAATTTCCCACGCTGAAGGTCAAAGACGGCGACACGTTGAGCGTCGGAGCCATCGAGCTAAGGTTTCTCGAAACACCAGGCCATACACCCGAAGGCATTACGATACTTGCAGAAAACACCGAGTCGCCGGAAGATCCATTAAAAATGTTCACGGGCGACACGCTGTTTATCGGCGACGTCGGCCGTCCCGACCTGATCGGATCGAAAGGATTTACGGCGGAGGAAATGGCGGGAATGCTTTACGATTCGCTGCACGACAAAATTCTTAAACTTCCTGACGAAACGGAAGTTTACCCTGCACACGGAGCCGGTTCGCTTTGCGGCAAATCGCTTTCAAAAGAAACATGGTCAACGCTCGGTGAGCAGCGGAAATTTAACTACGCATTGAAGCCAATGACTAGGCAAGAATTTCTTGCGGAAGTCGCGTGCGATCAGCCGGAAGTTCCGGCATACTTCCCTGTCAGCGCCGCGCAAAATCTGAAAGGCTCGGCGTCGCTTGACGACCTTCCGAAGCCTGTCGAACTTTCAACCGAGCAGCTCGATGTTTTTGACGGCATTGTCGTGGACATTCGTCAAAACTTCGAATACGGAGCCGGCCACGTTCCGAACTCAATAAACATCGGTCTCGGCGGCCAGTTTGCTTCGTGGGCCGGAACGCTTATCCCGATCGGAACGCCGGTTGCGATCGTCGCTGCTTCACAGGAACAGGTCGATGAGGCGTTTATGCGACTGGCCCGCGTTGGCATCGAGACGACAACGGGATTCATATTGATCCAAGATTACCAAAACGGAAAAAGTGTCGTTGAGCAGGTAGCGGTCGAAGAAGTCGCAAGTCTTACCGGAACGAAAAAACATATGCAATTCATAGATGTTCGTCGCTCCACTGAGCACGAAAGCGGCCACGCAATCCGCACTGTTAACATACCGCTTGACCGGCTTTCGCGCGAGATCGACAGTCTCGATCCGGCAACGCCGACGTACGTTATCTGCCAAAGTGGCTATCGTTCAAGCATAGGAGCAAGCATTCTCGAAAACGCCGGATTCAAGAAGATCTACAACGTAACCGGCGGCACAAAAGCTTGGCTTGAGGCCGAGTTGCCGTCGGAAACGTCGGCAAGCGCCTGTGCTGCGTCATGAAAAATAAATTGATACGCTTTAATCAAAAGACGCCCGGCATGCTTGCCGGGCGTTTTTTTATGGAAAGACTTTAGTCTAGTGAGCGTTGTAGTTAGCGACAGGGTAGTCGCCGTTTTGTCCCCACTGGCTGACTC
>CAZSEL010000018.1:0-79274 GCA_964605905.1 uncultured Chloracidobacterium sp.
TGGACGATACAAATGCGCTTGACATCAAAGGTAACTTCATAGATGACCCCAAGTTCCTGACTCCGCGTCTGAGCAGCTTAATAATCTAACTGGAAAAACTAAAATTGAATGCATGGCAGAAAATGGCTTCGGTTGGAGCGAATAAATGAAGAACCAAAGGAGAAAGAACGCGAAGTTCCAGTTCCGGGCCGGAACAAGTTTAGCCTCGGCCTCAAGGTCCCGCAGATTCAAAGCCCGCACTTGGAGCTGGTTCATCGCGAGTTTACTGAACCAGATACCTCGCCTACTGAGGATACTGTCAACCCAACAGTGGATCGAGGCAAGTTTTCAAGGACTTGTCCGCCAGTCGGCTAGCAAGCAAGAGAGTTCCTAATACGTCTGGATGAACAAATGCAGAAACGTGCAAGTTGACGGCTATGAGCCATTACTCTTGGTTCATTGCGGCTGCGAGAGTTTTAATTGTTCGATCATAGCTTTTCGCTTTGCTTCGGCAGCGTTTAACTTTGTGAGACTCTGATGCAAACTTTCAACATAAGTGCTGTTGGGATGCTCCCTAATAATTTCCTCTACCCTTTGCTTGAATTTCGTCCGTTCTTCCTCTTTATAAGAAGGAATACGGATCTCATTATGCTGGATCAAGTACGCGAAGTTGCCATCATCTTTGATCTTATTCCAAACTTCCAGATCTTCACCTTTAGGTTCTTCGATATCGATTTTGATCGGTTCGGATCTTAATTCGTACTCTCCGGTTCTACCATCTTTACCTAATAAGTGGACGATATATAGACCTTTGACATAATAGGCGCCAGACTTAAGGAATCTGTACGTTGGAATGTCCTGTGATTTCCGGTTCCACAATATCGAGGTAGATGTGAAAATTGTCTCGTCGGGTTTAAGTCGGGTGGGTTCAATGATTATAAGATCAAGCGTTCCCCAAGCCGGGTCACTACATCCGGAAAAATCCGTCCCGTTTGTCGAACATTCTAAATGTAAGTACCCGGTTCCGGTGCCAAAAACGTCCATTAATTGCAAATCCTTTTCCCCGGTGTTGCTCAGAGCAAACGAGAAATCGAGCTTCTCGCCTAATTTATAGATTTTTTTTGAGGCCTCCAACGTTAGCTTTAACTCATCTTGTGAATTGCCCCTTACATGCTTTAGACCGATCGCTCCTACGACGACGATCGAACTCAAAAGTATTAGAAAAAATAAAACTTTTTGTTTCATATGTCCTCCTATCATTACGGATGAGTTATTCTCTCGGTATTGCCGGTACGAATATTGACAAATTCTCCGCCACGAATTTTGTTCAGTGTTTCTACGCCGAAGATACCGCTTGATCTAGAATTAGGTGATTGCATCACACCAGTGTCACTATGTGTCCCAAAGAAGAGATGTCCGAGTTCATGAGCCACTGTATGCTTTCGCGTAACACCGGTCCTGGTTCCGACAGTGCCAAATTCGTGTGGCCTGGTAACTTCCATGTAAATTAAGGCTCCCTGTCCGTTTAGGTCGTCAACGATTCCTGAAATAAAACTTGTATAGGCATCTGCACATCGGATTACATAACATACCTAAGTTTTGCACCAATTAATCGTTATCGGGACGCAAAAATCGTTGTTAAGCGAAGAAAGATATGAATTCCCTATGAATTGTACTAATCAAAACTTGCCCCTGAGTCTTAAAAGATTTTCAGTGATCTCGAACCGGACGGCGTAGCTGTCTGCCGCTAGATGTCGGATACTGCTCTTATGGTGTAGTGCGAAAGCGTTGTCGAGCAAGAGTTTATTGTGAGTGATCAACTGCAGAGGCGGCTGAGGCATTTGAGGGTGTGGAAGCAGTTTGCATTGCTTGCTTTATGTCTCGCCGATTAACTCATCCCTTTCTCGCGGGGGCTATAGGAGATGTGTTCCGTTTTATTGTGCAAATAGACATTTACTGCTGTTTCTGAATCTTAGTTTTAAAATGCTCAGAATACTTTCTAATCTTTTCTTCTTTCGCTCGGAAGCTTCGCAGACTTTGCTCCATTTGATTTACAATTAGGCTATCTGGATATTGTTCGATAATAGCCTCAATCTCACGCTCAAAATTAGCTTTTTCATGGGCCCTTGAATTCGAGATCGGAATCTCCCCTTCTTGAATAAAGTAAGCAATATCTCCTCTATCTTTGATTTTTTCCCAAACGGTCAGATCGTCACCGACCGGTTGTGTGATAAGAACTCTGATAGGCTCTGACTCGATTTGAACGGCTTCTGTTTGCTTGGCGGTCCGAACGGTATAAGCCGCTTTGACGTAATAAACTCCCGCAATGGGGAATGCATAATGGGTTTGAATTTTCCCCGCCGTTGCTCGTTGCAGGTTGTCCGGGGCTATCGTTCCTGAGACTGTAGGGGTGCTATTCCAAAACACCGAGGCACTGTTTACAACCGATTGGCCTGATTTTATTTTAGCAATCGTGTCGGCCTCGCCGACTCCCCATTTTGTATGCTCGTACCTTTCAAACGTGCGGCCATCGTTGGAGATCCAAACGGTTAAATAACCCTCATCCCGTCGTAATGAGTTTAGTACGACAACATCTTGATCGCTCTTGTTTGTCACCACGAAATCGAAGAACGGTACTTCACCTACTTGATAAGATCCTTTCTGAGATGTTACCCGTAATTCAAGGTGATTTGTCTGGATATCTTTCGTGGAAACACTGCTCGCGATGGCAAGAGAAACCAGAAGCACTGCTCCTAAGAAAACAAAACGTTTCATAATTTTTTCCTCAAGTAGTTACGGATGGGTTATCATCGTCCCACCTCGTATTTTGTTTATGGTGACGTCGGTGAAAAGTGGGCTTGTCCGGTTCGAGGTTTGCCTCATCAGGCCTGCGTCGGTTGTTCCGGTGGCATTATCACCATGTTGTCCGTCAAACAAATGACCTACTTCATGAGCCAGAGTAAAGCGACGGCCAACGGGTCGTGTATTCCAGGCTGGAAAGTAGACATTAATTATATTCCATTCGGTAGCCCTCGCAGGTTCTAAAAATGTTACGGCTCCTTCACCGGTTCCACCCAGAGAATCTACACGCCCTTGAACTCCTCCCAAATTTATCTGTCCACCTCCGATCGGTTGTTCATTTGGATCACCATCGTTATTTATCTCTTCAGCCTGATACACACCCAAAGTGTAGATCGCCCAGAAGTCATCCCTCGCGTGATGCGTTTGGTTCTGAAAATGCGCGTTTCTCAACGCCGCGATCGCGGCATCGTCGACATGGGTGGCAAAAGGAACATTTTCGTTACTTGTCGCTAAGTCCTGAACGGGTCTGACATATGCTGAAAGAAATACATTGCAGTTATTTGCATTAAAGGTGTTAGTACACGCTGTGTCATTTGACGTGAGTATGCCGAAATCTGGCTCATCAACGTCGTCACCGTCGTCACCGTTAAGATTTCCAACATCCTCGTCATCCATATCGTCATCATCATATAACTCAAACGTAGTTGAAGCTGTCACGTGAAGCGGCATTCCAGTATTGCTGACCCTCACGGTGTTTGCGGTATTAGCGGGAGTACCTGGAGTCGAGGCAACAACACTAAACGGCATCGGCGGCATACCATTGACTACTAATCTTCCATTCTCGAATCGGTTTGACTCAAGTGGTGTTGCAACGGTGATATTTAACGTCGTGTCGCCAACACCTATTGTTTGAGGGCCAGCAAAACTGCCCGATACACTATTACCACTGGCATCCTCCATAGAATCAACTTCGACATGTAACCTTCGCCAAACGGTGAGCATTCTCGTTCTGAGACCCCGAACGTTATTCGGGTTTGCTTCACCTGAGATTGGAATAACATGATTGGCGTTGTTTATTATATTTGCCCCTGCGGTAGTATTGAGATGCAGTTCGTTTCGGTATGCCTCAAAAAGACTTGTGGCAACGGCAAAATTGTCCCCCGGCTGCATTGTGACCCTAAAATTGGCAGAAGTCGTAGTATTGTTAACAGGACAGTCGATTCTGCTGACGTGCAGCGGGGCGGCCCCAGTCGAGATGTTTGCACATGTTACACCAGTCGCATTGGAGAATTGCCCCGATCTTGAGCCGCCTACGACCCCGTTATTGTCCACACCATCGGCGCCAGTGGTGTCGACCGGCGTTGCGGTAGCAGAAGGGTCGTCCAAGTCGAAACTTGTAAAATACACTCTCAAATTTGAAACATTAGCTGGAGCCACGGTAGCTTTGACTCTCAAAGTCGCCCTATCTGTGACATCGGCCGCTGTATTCCTATCTGGAAAAATTCGCTGACCAACATTGGTGTTTGGCAACCCATTACCTGGGTTCTCATCCAGAGCGACATCGGGACTTGCACCGGTAGTGTTAATTCTTTCAAAAATCAACGAAGAAATAACCGCTATTGTAAACTCCCTTGAGGGCTGCCCATCGGAACTGTTGTTGACTTCCGCTTGTACTTTATAATTGTTGGCCTGACTGCTTTCGGTTACCCCCTTGATCCTGAAAGTTTGAGGTCCGCCGGTTCCCGTGTATGTCGCCTCGGTCGATCCATCCTCAAAAGTAGCTGAACCGGTGCCATTTAACCGTTCCAATTTGAGCTTGACAGTGTCACTGCTGGTAGGCCCGCCACCGGCAAGAAAGGACAGCGTAACATCTCTCAAACCATTTTTTTCCACAAAGCCGACATCCGATATGCTTGGTTGTGGAGTAGTTACCTGGAATGGGACACCATTGCTCGTATCGGATTGTTGCGGGACCTGCTCGAATCCGGTTCCAGTAATACCTCTGGAAATTACTTTTATACTCCGGGAGCCTGGCGATGCGTTGTTCGCCACCGTGAAAGTTGCGTTGATTTGGGTCGTGGTCGCCGTATTAATAGCGGAACTTATCCCAGGCGGGCTGATCGAAATCTGGGGGTTGAACCCGAAGTGCTGCCCATCAATGGTAACTGAAAACGTTTGCCCTGTGCTCGCCGTCGAACGGCTGATCGAGGTGATCACTGGAGTTCTGTCGCCCACTCTGAACACGACCGCGTTGCTCGTTCTTCCACCCGCCGAGACCGTTAACTGACGTTGGCCAACCTGGGCGTTCTCGGCAACCGTGAAACGTGCCTCAAAACCGTCAGGGGTACGAATGTTGTACACGGCGGTCACGCCGCTCCCGCTAATGTTGATTGTGGGGTTGTCGCCAAATTTTCTTCCGACAATCCGTACCAAAACATCCGACTGTCCGGGAACCAAACCATTAGGATGCACTTCATCAACTTGAGGCGTCCCGACAACACTAATGGAAGCATTCTTGTTGGCATAAAAGGTACCCGCTCTGAAACATTCTCCGCAGCCGGGTGCCATCATCTCCAGATGCTCGTCATCCTTGCCTCCTTTTAGGGTTGCCCTCTCCATATCCTCGCCGCTATCAGCGCAGGCGGCTAAATACGGACCTTCAGGGGGGCAGGGGGGATTTGACACATAACGCGGGCCACTAAAGGACGCATAAATATTCGTGTTTCCCAAATCCTTTCCAGTAACGGTGCCACTGCTGACTTCGGCGATTGCTGGGTTATTGGAACTCCACGAAGCACTTACTTGGTGACTATACGGAAATCCGTAACAAGATTCTTCTTCGATATATGCTCTCAGTTGGACCGTTGCATCCACCTCTACGGTCGCAGAGCTGGGACTGATGTAAGCGCCGACAGTATTTCCCGAGCAGCAACTTTGGCAAGCGTAGTTGCTACTTACTTTTCTACCCCAATCGACCTGCTCGGAGCGACCGATCAGCGCCAATCCGGAGAGCGGGTCCTCATCCGGATTCACATCATCTTCAGGTTTCAATGTCCATTGGAACTGTCCGCGCGACACGATTTCCGGGATGGTTCGACCATCTTCATCTGGTATTTGATTATCCCGGAGGTCCTTCGCGTCGATCTCCACGGTTTGGTGCGGAGGCACCTCCTTTTGTCCGATCATATACATGCCGCCGTTCTCCCATGTGAAAAAGGCGACGTATTTTTGGGGCCGGTCAGTTATGTTCTTAATATAATTTTTGGTCGAAGAGGTGCCCTCCACAAGCCACGGATAACCTCCCGTCGGTGTGTACTGCTTGAGCGGGTCCCACATCGGCACTCGGGACACAAAATTGCGATTCTGGCTCTCGCTATGCACGGCCACTCCGAGGCTGCCCGGCAGGGTGTTGTATCGGATTTCGATGCTGGCGAACTTTATATTTTCCTGATTGTTGCGCTGCACGATCGTGTTGGTGTTGAGCAGTTTAACTTCATTGGGATTTACTTGGGTTGTCGGGAGCGCGATCGAACCGGTCGTTCCATCGACTCGCGTGTAGGGAACGTGTCCGGTCACAACCGCGGTCTCGGTCGAGCTGTTTCTCAGTAGTACTACAGGTCTCAGCCTTTCCCCGTCGGGAGACCTCATTTGTATGCCCGCTCCGTGGTACTCTTTCATCAGTCCGGCTGCCGGGTTATAAAACTGTGCCAGATTCGAGTATCCCGTAGGTCTCTCTCCGATGAACGCTCGGGCGACTAAAGCCCATTTCGCCCCCGCGTGTTCGAGCGACAACGCCACCGCCTTGCCGTTCAACGCGGCGCCTCCGTTGGGGAAGTCCTTTCTCAAGTCGAAAACTCTTGTTTCGTGCGGGGAAAGAGTTATGCTATGGGGATTGGATGTCACGTTGGGGTTTACCGTTAAACGCCCCGTCACGGTTAAGTCGTTGCTGCTCGTATTCGTGAGCACTACTTTCACATCGGACCGCCTTGAAGGGATGGTCCAGATACCCTCCAACCGGCGCGAATCGAATTTTCCGAGTTCAGCCAGTTTTTCTTCGAAGCTTAGACTGTTCGCCTCGTCGACAAGGTAAATTTGGGCGCCCAGAACCAAGTCTTTTCCCGTATGGAACAACCTTATGTTCCCTTGCCGAAAACTATCACCGCCGACACTTACCCAATCACTTAGATTGATGTAACGAAAGAAGTTCGCCTCGACGACGACTGGGGGCAGATCCAGTTGCTGTCCATTTAGATTGTAAAGAGTCGGTTGAACAACTATTGGCGTTACACCTTTATTGTTCAGCATCAGTGTCGCAGTTAATCCGTCGTCAATGCTGTAGTACGAACCGACCAACCAGTGCGGCGCTTCATCAGGCTCATCCAAGTAAGTTTTGGTTAACCCTATCGATTTGCTGTTTACGAAAAACTTTTCAAGCCATTTCCCATAATCATTCGGATAATTCGAAAAACTTGAGATTTTCCCAAAGGACTGCTTAAAGGAGCTAACGGGGGTATTTTCTCCGAATGAAAGATCGGGCTGAGCATAAACTAACGGTTGACCACACACGCCCAGGATTAACGCAATAAGGAGAAAAAACAGAAGACTATTGAAATTAAATTTGCTTGACTGAGATGATCCCTTTAAGGAAAGTTGTTTGAAGATGAAACATCAGCTTGCTCCCCAATAGATGTATTGTGTTTTCGGTCATGTTTTAGTCGTATCTATTAGTTGTCTAATAGACTGGTTGTGTCGGAACTGCTCGTAAACAAAAACGCCACAAATTTAAGCCAGCACAAGCGTAAACGACTGAAACCCTATATTGTACGAGAATGAACGAAATGAACGAATCGCGAAGAAGCATACCCCCACAAGAAGGGTTAGTCAAATATGGCATTCCGATCACGCACTTCCGGCAATCCGGGAGTCGCACCAGATTGGCTATTTTATTTATGAGCAGGAGAAAAGCGAAAACGACACCACTTGAAAGCACGATCCTGGAGACAACCATTGCAACTATGGACCTCGCCCGGCGGACATTCGGCTTGCCCGTTTCGAGATGCAGCGACGGCAATCTTAATCGTAAACCGCAAAACTGCTGGGTTTTCGGCATACGTCGCCCAAAAATTAAACCGCCTCGCCTTCGACCCAAACCTCGCCGTCGGCATAAACTTCCTTTTTCCAGATCGGGACAGTGCGTTTTAGTTCTTTTATCAGCCATTCGCATGCAGCAAACGCAGCCTTTCGATGTGGTGCGGCGACCGAAATGACCACGCTGGTCTCGCCGATCTCAAGTTTTCCCAACCGATGGACGATTCCGACGTTCGTTATCTCAAACTCCGCCTTAACCCGCTCGATCAGCTTCGCCATTTCCTTCAAAGCCATCGGCTCATAAGCTTCGTACACCAGATATTCAGTCTCGCGAACCTCGCCCTTATTTTTAGTGAACTTCCGCGCGTACCCATCCAAAGTCACAGTCGCTCCGCACTCCGCCGGCACAGCGCGCCGAGCGACGCTGGTGATATCGATCGGTTTGGTTGTAAGTTCAAAGAAATCCATTTTAGCGGCTTTTAAATTGGAGGCAATTTAAATTTCGCAAGCCGGTTAAGGGTGGTCGATCTTTAACTTGAGATCGTCGCTCAACGACTCCCAAAGCTGTGGATGGGACTCGACGAGGCGTGCAATGTCTGCAAGATCTTTCAATCTTTTGCTTTGTCGTCGCGTTGGGTCGCTCCAGGCGCGTATTTTTCCTTGCATCGTGTCATCGAGGGATGCGACCCGCATTAAAATGCCATGGACGTCCGCCGCAATACCTCTTGAGGCGAAATCGCGATACATATCTTCGGTCGTAAGCTGTATCGCGACCTTCGAGCTTCCCTTAAAGTTGATGGACCAGTCGAAGGTTTCGGCACGAAAGCCTGCTTCGGTCAGGGCTTTTTCGGCCTGATCGACAGAGTCGGCGGCAACGACGAAATCTACATCCTGCGTGACTACTTGCTCGGTAGCCCAATAGTTGACCGAAAGGTCATTGATCGCACACCACGATATCTTGTCTTTGTCGAGCGCATTCACAAAACGCATCACATCGTCAGTTCCGCCTAGCGTTTGCCAATCGTAGAATTGCTTTTCCGTCATTCGAACCCTCCGGACGATGATAACTGAAAAATCAACCGCCCGAAACCGCCGTGAAGACAGCAAGCGTATCGCCGTTTCTTACCGTTTTGTCCGGCGTAACATATTCTTCGTTGAGAGCAATGAGAAGTTTTTGTTTACTAAGACCGGGATTCTCTTGTTTGAGCTTTTCTAACACTTCGCCGACAGTCGATCCGTCGGCGAGTTCAAGTTCGATCTCTCGCTTTCGGACTGCGTCAGCCGTTGCGCCGAAGAAAAGTACTGTAACGGTCATTACTTGATCGCACCTAGGATCGGGCTTGAGGCCGAGGCGTAGAGACGTTTGGGCATTCGGCCTGAAAGATAGCCGAGGCGGCCGGCTTGGACGGCTAGTTTCATTGCGGTCGCCATGGCAGGCGCGTCTCCGGCTTCGGCGATGGCCGTGTTCATTAAGATCGCGTCGGCGCCGAGTTCCATTGCGATCGCTGCGTCCGAAGGGACACCGACTCCGGCATCGACGATTATCGTGGCGTCGGGCAGCTGTTCCCGCATTATTCTTAGGTTAGAGGGATTTTGCACGCCCATACCTGAGCCAATCGGCGCCGCAAGCGGCATCACCGCGGGACAGCCCGCATCGAGCAGCTTTTTCGCCATTATCAGGTCGTCAGTGAAATACGGGAGAACGATAAAGCCCTCTTTCACCAACACTTTTGCCGCCTCGAGCGTCTGTTCGTTGTCGGGCAGCAACGTGACCGGATCGCCGATCACTTCGAGTTTGATCCATTCCGTGTCGAGAGCTTCCCTTGCAAGCCGCGCGGTTCGAATAGCGTGATCCGCGTCGTAGCAACCCGCCGTGTTCGGCAATATCTGCATCTGCGGATCGAGGTGATCGAGAAACGATTCTGTCTTACGATCAAGCGGAACACGATTCACAGCAACCGTCGCCATTTCGGCACCGGACGCCGTGTGTGCCGCCTTCATTTCGTCGAATGAACGATATTTCCCGGTCCCGATAATCAACCGCGACCCAAATTCCTTTCCTGCTAAAACAAAATTATCTGACATCTGTTAGGACAATTTTCACGCAAAGCCGCAAAGAACGCAAAGAAGAATTCACCACAGAGACACTGAGTCAGAAGTTTCAGCCACAGATTTACACGGATAACACAGATTATTCCGATAAGGGATTTCCTTATCCGTTAAATCCGCGTTGATCCGTGGCCAAATATTTCCTCTCTGTGGTTAACTTCACCCTCCGCCGACGAAGTGAATAACCTCGATCGCGTCCGCGTCGTTCACCCGGGTTCGTCCCCAATCCTGACGGCGAATCACGGCTTTGTTGAGTTCGATCGCAACACGTTGGCGCGGCAATGAAAAAAGATCGAGCAGCCGGTCAAGCGTGACCTCGTGCGCGATCTCGTGTTTTTCACCGTTCAAAATTATCGTAACCATCGTTACAATAATTTTCGCCTATCGGACAATCAATCCCTAACTCAAATCTGAAATCTCAAATCTGAAATTTGAAATCTGAAATTTGAAATCGCTAATCCATCATCCGTGCGAGATCGACCTGCGTAGCTCGATCTGTTCACCGTCGCTCATCGCCCGGACCAGCAACGCGGCCCGGCCTGAACGGAAATTGGGCAATTGCATCGTAACCATCGCCAACCCGTTCTTGTCGGTGGTTGAGTGAAAGATGAGCGGCCTGAAATCTGAACTGATGATCTTAACCATTATTTCGGCACCGGCCACTACCTTGCGGCCAGAGCCGCGCAAAACCATTACCGATACGGTCTTTGTCTCGCCGCCCTTAAATTTTTCTTCGCTCAACAGTTCAAGACAGAGCCTGTTGTTCGCCGGCCTATCCTTTCCGGCCATATCGCTTACGATCTCAACGGCCTCGTCCGGGAGCAGCATCGGTTCTTCGATAATGCTTATGACACCGACTATCGGATCGCCGAGAAATTCGGGATCATATTCGAACTCCGGCATCGGTATCGGCGGTTCGGTCTCGATGTCAGGAAAGTAGGCGACTGATTTTTCTGCAGCCACTTTAGCTGCCTTTCGTTTCCGGGCCCGCACAGGTACTGCTTCAGAAACAGCCAATGCCGGTGCCGACGACATCTTTTTTAAATCGTCAATGCGGCCAGCCTTTACAGCCGCGCAGATCAGTCGATGCTGCCGCTGCAAGCGTTCCGCAAGCACAACTTCGTCAAAGCCATCCGAGACTTCATAAGGCGCTCGTTTGCTCGCGAGAATAGTTCCGCGATCGTAAACGAGCGAAAGTATGATCGGCGTTGCCAATCCTTTGTCTTCGGTTTGAACGTGGTAGGTCACGCCCTCGAATTCGATATCTGTATTGAAACCTGTGATCACGTTGAAAAGTCGGATGGAGCGAAAAGTGAGGTGTTGTCGATTTAATATTCCGACCTATTAAAGCTAACACATAGCCTAAATTGGGGTCAATCAATTTCTATACCTGATATTGTCGAGGCAATGCTGACAAAGGATCTGTTATCGCTTGGGAAAAAAGATTTTGTGGTCTCAAATCAGGGATTGCAGTGGTTCGGTGAATTTGGCCTTGATATCGAAGCGCTCAAGGGCGAAAGGCGGGCATTTGCAAGGCAGTGTTTGGATTGGACGGAACGCCAATACCACCTGGCCCGGCCGGCGTTTCTGCTGGAATTAAAAGAAAAGAAATGATTGCCACGCAACAAGACAGCCGCTTGGTCAGAGTAACCCTGGACGGCCGCAAGAATCTGAATAAAGTGTTTGGAACTAGTGTGTAAGAATTCTATTTGTCTGCGAGTTTTGCACTCGTTATCCATTGACCGGCAACATCCTTAGGGCTGCGCTTATTGCCATCAACCTCATAATTCATCTTCCGCATCTCGTCGGTCGAGATCGCGTTATTCAGTTTCGCAAAAGAGTTTGCAAGCACACCGCTCACTTCCTTTCGAGCAATGAAGACTGCCTGATACGGCGGGAAGTAGCGACGATCGTCTTCGAGTTGGTAAAGGTCGAGCGTGACGATCAGGCCGTCGGTCGAGTTTCCGGCGATGATATCAAGCTCGCCGGATTGGAGTGCGCGATATGTTAATGACAGGTCCATTTCACGCGGTTGTTTGGCAAAATTGAATCCATACGCCTTTGAAAATCCCGGATAGCCATCGACCCGCGACATAAAATCCTGGCCAAACCCTGCCTGCCAATTTCGCGAAATAGAAACGGCATCAGAGATGGTTTGCAGATTCTGCGCTCGGGCAACATCGCCGCGAATGAGTATCGCAAAATCGTTCGCAAACCCAAGCGGCGGACTTAAGGTCAACCCAAACTTCGATTCATATTCAGCCTTCGTCTGGTCGTAAACCGCCTGCGGATCGGTGATCGGCGGCTTTTTCAGTATCGCAGTGTATGCCGTTCCGGTGTATTCGGGATAAACATCGATCTGGCCGGACAGCAAACCTTTGTGCGCAAGATCGCCCCCCAATTCAAACTGCCTTTCGACCGTAACGCCATCGCGTTCGAACATCTGCGCGAGTATCTCGGCAAGAATGATCGATTCGGTAAAATCTTTCGAGCCGACAACAATTCGCTGACCCGTGCCCGGCAACTCCACACCGGCATTTCCCGCCCGCCCATCTGAAATCTCAGATCTCAAATTTGAAATAAAGCCGAAACCAACAACCGCGATCAGCAATCCGGCAACGCCGTATCCAACAACGCGCCGCCGCGTTCGGTGTTCGCGTTCGCCGATCACGTACGACCGCTCGATCTGCCCAAGAGCAAAATCGCAAACGAGAGCGAGCAACGCCGATGCAAGAGCACCGGCGATCAACAGATTATTGTCGTTCTGCCGCAAGCCCCGAAAAATATAAGTTCCCAACCCGCCCGCACCGACCGCCGCCGCGACCGTCGCGACACCGACCGAGATCACCACCGCGACTCGCACGCCGGTCAATATCACCGGAGCCGCCAGCGGTAGTTCGACCATTTTGAGGATCTGCCAGCCAGTCATCCCCATTGCCGTCGCCGCTTCACGCACTTTCGGGTCAATGCCCAAAATCCCGGTCACCGTATTTCTGATCACCGGCAGCAGAGCATAAAGTGCAAGTGCAATAACCGCCGTCCGCGCACCGATGCCGCCGATAAACGGTATCGGTATCAGCAACCCAAACAACGCCAAACTCGGCACCGTCTGCATCACATTAGCAAAACCCAAAACCGGCGTCTGCAAACTCTTAACCCGCGTCAGCAAGATCCCAAGCGGCAACCCAATCGCCACCGCCAACCCCGTCGCCAACAGCACAATTACAATATGCTCCTGAGTCAACGTCAACAGTTCACGCCAGTTCTCCGCTAGAAATTGTAGAAATCCCGACATTCCCGCCTATTGTACACTGGAACGCCGGCATCCTTGCCGGCAAGGATGCCGGCGTTCCATCAGGCGACAGTTTCTAGATAAGCTCTCGCAAGCGGTGCGTCGGAGTTTGAAAATTCGGCAGGTGTTCCGAGGAAAACAATCTTTCCTTTTTCCATCAGCGCGATGCGGGTTCCGAGCAGCGTTGCTTCGTGCAGGTCGTGGGTGACGAAGACGGCGGTTTTGCCTAGATCGCGCACCAACGAAGCGAATTCTTTTTGGAGATTTGTGCGTGTGATGGCGTCGAGAGCGCCGAAGGGTTCATCAAGCAGGAGCAAGCCGGGATCGGCGGCAAGCGCTCGCGCGACGCCGACGCGCTGACGTTGGCCGCCGGAGAGTTCGTGAGGGAAACGCGATGCGAATTTCGTTGGTTCGAGCCCGACGAGTTCGAGCATTTCCGGAACACGAAATCTGACCGCAGTCTCGTCAGTGTTCAATAGCCGCAGCACGACACCGACATTTTCACTGACGGTAAAATGTGGAAACAGCCCGCCGTCCTGCAGCACGTAACCGATCCGCCGCCGCAGCTCGATCGCGTCCCAGTCGATAGTCGCTTGGCCCTCGACAAGCACTTCGCCCGATGTCGGCTCGATCAAACGGTTGATCAATTTCAGCGTCGTCGTTTTTCCGCAGCCCGATTCGCCAAGCAAAACGAGCACTTCGCCGTGTCCGATAGAAAGATTCAGGTTATTCAAGATGCGCGTGGCCGCGATCTCGTACGAGACATCTCGAAACTCAACTATTGCTTTTGTTCCATTCATAACCGCGTCTAAATTTTAGCATCTGCCAGATGTTATTCTTATCTCACCGAATGGCCAAACATAAACCAACAAAGCGCGAATTGGCCGAGGCACGCAGCCGCACGACCGATGACCTGATCGACCATGATCTGAAGATATTATTCTGCGGCATCAATGCAGGCCTATATTCTGCCGCGACGGGTTTTCATTTTGCCCGTCCCGGAAACCGTTTTTGGAAAGCACTACATCTTTCAGGTCTAACCGATCGTCAATTAGATCCGTCAGAGGAACACGAGCTTTTAGAGCTTGGCTTCGGCATCACCGGTTTTTGCCGCCGAGCGACCGCAAGTGCGTCGGAACTATCGAAACAAGAAATTATCGCTGGCGGCGAACGGCTCGTGAAACGTGTCGAGAAATACAAACCGCGCATATTGGCGGTGCTCGCGATGACCGCATATCGAACTGCTTTCAACCGGCCAAAGGCAACGCTCGGGCTACAAGACCATACAATTGGCGCGACGCGCGTCTGGCTGTTGCCAAACCCGAGCGGTTTGAATGCAAACTATCAGCTTCCCGATTTTGTACGGCTCTTTGCCGAGCTAAAGGAATTCGCTTGAACCCAGATTCCGCGTTAGAGTTCTTTTTACTTTTCTTCCTTTGCGTTCCTCGCGGCTTTGCGTGCAACAGGCTTTTTTCACGCAAAGCCGCAAAGAAGAAAGGAAGAAATCAACGTTACTTTTGCTAATGCGTAATCTGGGTTGAATTGTGAAGCGGCACCGATGCCGTTAAGATGGAATCGCTATGACCAACCGTAAATTTTACGCTCTCTTTTTAGTTTTTCTATTCACCGGCTTTTCGTGCACCACGCGCACGTCGAATACGAACACCGCCTTACCGGACGCCACGCCGCAAAACAGCTCGCAATCCGGCGTCGAGGCGGGCGGCGGTGAGGTTAAAGGCGATCCGCCGGAAACGCTCGTTGCCGAACTCTATAAACAACACGACGCAAAAAAGAGCCCGTTCTTTCAAAAGGACCGCGCACGGATAGACAAATATTTTACGAAACCGCTCGGCGACATGGTGTTCCGCGATGCAACAAATCCAGTTGACGAGATCGGTGCGATCGGTGCCGACCCGTTGTATGACGGACAGGATTTTGAGATCAAGAATTTCGCGGTCGGCAAAGGAACGATCGACGGCACTAAGGCGACAGTAAACGTCACGTTCTCGAACTTTGGTGAAAAGAAAACTATCGTTTTTTCACTCGTCGAAACCGCCGTAGCATGGCGCATTTCCGACATCAAATACTCACACGGCGGATCGCTGCTCGCTATGTTCCGCGAAGCCTACAGCGACGGCAAGACGAACGCACCGCCGGTTAAGAATGCAAAAGGGGAATTTGAGGGAACCTACGAAGTTGGCGAAACCACATGCACCGTCAAACCCGTCAAAATGGCTTTCGAGGTCCGCTGGGCAAAAGGCAGCGGAACCGAAATGTTCTTTGCCGACGAGGGAAATGTATTCGAATCAGAAGTCGATACAACAGCCGGTCGCAATAAATTCACCTTCGACGATGAAAACTACAACACCGGCAGTTTCAAACGCGCCGACGGCAAAGTGTTCACCGTCCGCAGAGCAAACTAGCTACCAGATCCGTTTGACCTCGGAGTTATCAAAATAAAGGTCGAACACCGTATCGGCGCTGGCCAGATCGATCTTCTCAACCAAAGCCTGTGCTGCGATCATCCGGTCGAACGGGTCTTTGTGGTGAAAAGGCAACCGGTTTTGTTTCAGCGTATGAGGAAGGTCTATAGATAAGATATTGATGTCATTGTCGTCGAGAACCTTGGATATCCGCTCGAACCCGCCTGCGATATCAAGTTTTCCTTTGGAATTCTTAATAGAGATTTCCCAGACACTGACGATGCTGACCAAAGTAGCGGATGAACTCATTTCGATTAGCTCACTCGCCTTCAAAGTCAGTCGTGATGGATCGCTAAAAAACCAGAGAAATGTGTGCGTATCGATCAGAATCCGCATCACATGTATTCCTCAAATTCTTCAAGCGGGTCGTCAAAATCGGGCATTATAACGAAAACACCGGGCAAACTACCCGCCCGACGTCGCGGATGCTTTTGTTTCGTATCGGCTAAATCATCTTCTTTGAGACGTTCGACATGCTCCGCGATTTCAGCCTTCTTGGCCGGCGGCAATCCAAGTATGTCCGCAATGAGTGCTGTATCACTTGTCATAGTTTCTATTTTCGCTCAATTCTCTTCGAACTACAACAAAAAAACATTTGAGCGATCAGCGTTTCAGCCAGCCGTCGCGGATCTTTATCTGTTGAGCCGTGGGCGACGCGACTTCGGCGAGGCTGTATGAAAGGAATTCGCGTGAACCGACCTTCATCGGAATTTCGCTTTCCACGCCGTCACGAACGACGGTCAGCTTTATTTCTTTTCCGGCAAAAGTGTTGAATGGCGCTTCAAATGCGGGTGTTCCGTTTGCCTTCATTATTACATCGCCAACTTTGAGGTTTGCGGGCGCGGCGGGGCTGTTTGGCGTGATGCCGTTGATGCCCAGTCCGCCGTTGCGCGGACGTATCGAAAAACCGAAATCCGGCGCTACCTCAGGCTTTTTCATCAGGCTGTAACCGGCGTAGCCGAAAATGCGGTCATAGTCCGGCACCACGACTCCGAAAACATAGTTGTCAAAAAATTCGTTGTAGTTTTTCTTCGTCAGCCGGTTGATGATGCCGATCATTTCATCGGTCGTAAACCCGCGGCCTTTTTTGTAGTTATCGCGATAAAGCGCCCGAAAAACATCGTCGAGGCTTTTCGTTCCAGCAGTATCGTTGCGTATCGAAAGATCGAGCAAAGCCGCGAGGTTCTGTCCTTGCGTGTAATACGAAATAGTGAATGCCTGCGGCGTGTCATACCCAAGCCAGGTCGAAACCGAAGCGCTCGCGGGCGGGATAAATTTACGGGCCTCGTCGCTTTCAATGCCGCCGGCGGCACCGGCCGCACGAGCGAGAAAATTCTCTTTCGTTGTGACCCCTGCACGATATGTTGCGACCACGCCGTAATAGTTTGTAAAGCCTTCGGAAACCCACAACAGCGGCGATTCGTTCTCGCGCGAATAGTCGTACGGCCACATTTCGGCGGGCCGAATTCGCTTTACATTCCACAGATGAAAAAATTCGTGCGATCCGGTTCCGATTATCTGTTCGGGAGTCGCGTTTGCACCCTGCGGTGCGAATGCAACATAAGAGTTCAAATGTTCAAGAGCACCGCTCGCGTTCGATTCCGCCGGTTGAAAGAAATAATATGCGATGTATTTTTCGTACGGCAGATCGCCGAATATCGCGGACTGCGCCTTTATCGTTGCCCCGAGCATTTCGGTAAATTTCTTAGATTTTTCCGCATTAAAAACGCCCGCCGGATAGGCCGTAAAATAGTGCGGCTTGCCGTCAACCTGAAATTCGGTCACGTCAAACTTGCCCATCATCGCCGGTGCATCAACGAGCGTGTCGTAATTGGTGGCCATGAAAAGATTTGGGTCGGCAGTGTCTTTTAACGCCGAGATCAACTTCCAGCCCTGCGGCATTTGAAACTTTAGCGAGCTTGAATTATTCCGATGGCCGAGCGGTTCGAGGAATAGCTCAATACCGGTAAAGAAAGCATAATCGTCGCCGATCTTTGCCTGGTTCAACCCCAAAACGGTCGCGCTATAATCGTATTCGACTCGGATTTCCTTCACGCCTCGCGTGTCGATGCTCCAAGTCTGTTTGCGCGTCATTCGCGGCTGTATCCATTTGCCGCTTGCGTCCTTTACAGTAAACCGCAGCACGTTCTTGCCGTAGTTTTCCACCACATACCAACCCGGCGTCCAAGTCGGCAACGCCAACTCAAGCCGCGGTTGATTGATATTCTTGATCTCGGTCGTAACATGAAACTGCCTACTCGCAACATCGGTCAACGCAACCGTATAAGCAATATCAAGCTTGCCCTTTTGAGCGATCGATGTCTGAACACAAAGTAAAAGAACAACGGCCAACAGGCCGGGAAACGAACGACGAATTGTTTTCATAGATAATTCCTAAGAGGTTTTAGGAATATTACTACAAAACGGCTGGTAAGGTTTCAGTCTTCGAAAGCAAGGACACCAAGCACCGAGGAATATGTTTCCCTAATGTTCATTACGTCGAAATCAATCTGCGTGTGGAGTTTCAACAGATTGTAAATCTTTAAACATTCGAGGTCAGAAGTAGCAAAATGAGAAATTTCAGGTTCTGTGTGAGCCTGCGCAAAGAGTTTATTATCGTTGGGAATTATCAATCTATTTGAAAGATCGAGAACGTCTTTGTTGGCAAAAGCAATGTGTGCGAATTCTGCAGCTTTCACCGCGTGGTTTACGTTGAAAGGAAGCACTTCAAGATTCCGCAAAGGCAATTCGTCGAGTTTACCGCGAACGCAATATTCAGCGACGCTGATTGTCGAAAATTTCAGTCTGTATTCGTTTTCAAGGAAATGCCGATAGAAACCCAAGACATTTGTATGGAGCGGGTCGTTTTCGTTTAATAGTCTGATACAAAAACTCGTATCCAACAGGACACATTTTACATCCATAACTGTTCTCAACGCATCTGAGAAAGCCAATCATCGGCGTCCCCGATGCCTTCCCAACTCGCCGTAGCTTTTTGGATGAGGTCGGCAAGGTAGTTCTCGTTATACTTTCGATCGTAATTTATGATTTCTAAGAGTTGCAGCGTCGATTTGTCGATTTCTCCATTCTGGGAATTCTGTTTTCCAATCGCCCGTATGCCATAAGGCTTGTAAAGCGGATTCGATTCATAGTCGCCAAGTAATTTCTTGTCGGCCCGAATCTTGAGAACTCCGAATTCTCGCGTATCAAGATGAATATTTGCTTCGCCCTTTCCACCGGCGTCTTGCACTATTCCGTAAAAATAGAACTCGGCGTCAACCCAAATTTCTTCCGAGCGAGCAAACTTTGTATCTTGGTCAACGGAAATCATCCCCGACTCTTTAAGCGAAGTAGTTATCTCGAACTTTACCCCTTGTTTTTTTGCTGAATCCTGAAAAAATTCAAACGCTTTGGCGGTTTGGGTTTCAAGAAAATCGATTGAATAATTGTTCTCCTGAACACTCAAGAGGATTGCGTTGAAGCCAATTACAGCTTGCAAGGCAGTTTTTAAGACGTGTTTAACCGACCCTTCCTGAATTTCGTAACTTATGGTCGGCCGTTCTTTTTTTCCGCTTGGAAACAAGAGATTCTCTGCCTGTTGAAGCACAGCGACTATCTCTTTTATGTCATAGTTATCGGGAGCAATTTCAATGTTCCCCCACTTTCCTATGACTCTTATTTCGATGAAGCCAGTCCTTTCCATTGTTGATCCTACAGGTCAATAAGATGCATCATTCTATATCAAGTATGTAATGAAAACTACTCCCACTCGATCGTGCTTGGCGGTTTTGATGAGATGTCGTAAACGACGCGGTTAACGCCACGGACCTCCGATGTGATGCGTGACGAAACGGCGGCAAGGAAGTCGTGCGGCAGACGTGCCCAGTCGGCGGTCATGCCGTCGGTCGAGGTAACGGCGCGGAGCGCAACGGTTTTCTCATAGGTACGAAAATCGCCCATCACGCCGACCGATTGTATCGGCAAGAGCACGGCAAAGGCTTGCCAGACATCTTTATAAATGCCGAAATTGTGCAGCTCTTCGATAAAGATCGTGTCCGCTTTTTGCAGCAGCTCGACCTTGTCCGGCGTGATGTCGCCGAGTATGCGGACGCCCAACCCGGGCCCGGGAAATGGATGGCGTTGCAAGATCTCGTCGGGAATCCCAAGGTCTTTCCCGATCAGCCGCACTTCGTCCTTGAACAATTCGCGTAGCGGCTCGATCAGTTTCAGGTCCATTTTTTCCGGCAAGCCGCCGACGTTATGGTGTGATTTTATTGTCACCGAAGCACCGCGTAATGAAACCGATTCGATCACGTCAGGATAGAGCGTGCCCTGCACAAGCCATTTTACGTCACCGATGCGGTCGGCTTCGGCCTGAAAAACATCGATGAACTTTGCCCCGATCGCCTTTCGCTTTTTCTCAGGGTCAGTTACATCCGCGAGCACCGAATAGAAATCAGCCGAGGCATCGACACCAACAACATTCAGGTGCAGATTGTCCTCATACATCCGCAGGGTGTCTTCAAACTCGCGATAACGCAGCAGGCCGTTGTTTACAAAAATGCAAGTCTGTCGTTCGCCGATTGCCTCGTGCACCAGCGCCGCCGCGACGGTCGAATCGACGCCGCCAGAAAGCCCGCACACAACGCGATCAGTCGGCCCGACAATTTCGCGTATTTTCTCGATCTCCTCCTTGATGAACTGTGCCGGTGTCCAGTCGCCTTTGCAGCCGCAAACGCCGAACAGAAAATTTCTTAAGACTTCTTTGCCCAGCGGCGTGTGCGAAACCTCCGGGTGAAACTGCACGCCGTAAATGCCGCGTGCCTCATTCTCTATCGCAGTAACTACATCGCCGGTCGTTGCAGTTTTGTGAAAGTCTTCGGGCAATTCCGTAACGTGGTCGCCGTGGCTCATCCACACGTCCAGCTCAAACGGCATCTTGTCAAAAAGCCGTGTCTTTCCGCTCAGAACGGTCGCGCGAGCCGCGCCGTATTCGCGCCGTGCAGCCGGTTCCGATCTGCCGCCGAGGTCGATCGCCACAAGCTGCATTCCGTAACAGATCCCAAGTATCGGCGCGCCAACCTTTTCATAAAAATCCGCCTCAACGCGCGGCGCATCCTCGTCCGTCACGCTCGAGGGCCCACCCGAAAGTATCACACCCTTTGGCCGCCGTGCCGCGATCACATCGGCCGCTAAATGAAACGGATGTATCTCGCAATAAACGCCCTGCTCACGCACCCGCCGCGCGATCAACTGCGTGTACTGCGACCCAAAATCAAGAATAATTATTGTTTCGTGCTGCAAAAGAAATCGCTCCTTTCAGTCAGAACCCGCGAGCCGTAGCTACCGGATTCTTAACGATAAAAGCGATTATACGTGGATTGGAAGAAAAATCAGAACTCGCCCGTTTTCTTTCTGGATATGTGCCTGACCGCATCTTGAATCACTTTTTCGAGCACTTTTTCATCAATGTCCGAAAGGCGTTTGATGTACAGGCAGGCTTTGCTGACGGTGTGCTTGCCGAGTTTTGCGAGCAGTTCGGGCTGTTTTGGCGAATCGGTTATGACATACAGCGTCATGTTCGCCTTTCGTGGGCTAAAGGCTGCGATCATCCAGTCGAACTCGCGCCCCGATTCGTATTTCAGCACACAATGGCCAAAACCGACTATCGCCGGCCCCCACATTTTCGGTTCCTCACCGGTCACACGTTTGTACATCTCAAGTACACGAAACGCATCAGCACGCCGCTCATCGTTTTCGACCGAGTTCAAAAATTCCTCGACGCTCGCCTCGGTTTCCTGGGTTTTCAATTCTGCTTTCGCCATAACTTATATCTCCCGAATGGCAAAGATTCTAAACCAAACTTTGGCGCGAATGGAAATCAGGAAGTTCATCGGGCGGCCATGTGAACTAATTGCTCTGAATTGTTCTTTGAAAACTTAAACGCCAACTTGTCCTAAAGCTGTTTAGACAAAGCATTTGTTCTGCCAGCCTTTGAATATATTTCGTGTCCTTTTGTGAAATTTCGTAGCAAACTCTCAATGGTTTGCCCTGAAAACTTGACAATAATCCGCGGAATTCCTAATCTTTAGGTTCGCTTCAAATCGAGGCGTGCCATATTCCGCAGTAGCTCAATCCCGACTCATCGGGATTCGGCTGTCGGGAATTTAGTATTCCGCAGTAGCTCAATGGCAGAGCATTCGGCTGTTAACCGAAGGGTTGTAAGTTCGAGTCTTACCTGCGGAGCCAATATATCAAAAGGGACGCTGAGGCGCCCTTTTGTTTTATGCGCCGCTGTCAGTCGCAAATTTATGTTTTGGGTGTACATATTAAAAAATCCGCATGGAAAATTCTATGTCGGGCAAACAAAGGACTTGGCGGCGCGTCTGAACGATCATAATCGAACAGACTCGTTTGACGGTCACTACACTAGGAAGAACAGCCCATGGAAACTTGTATGGTCAGAAGAACATCCCACGCGGAGTTCAGCCATGCAACGAGAACTTCAGATCAAACGAATGAAATCGGCAAAGTGGATCCGTTCGAATCTGATCGAAACTTCTGAATCGGCTGTTAATCCCGACTTATCGGGATTGTAATCCCGATAAGTCGGGACTGCGGAGCCAATTTTATCAAGAATTTACGGGCTCCAATGCGGTGGGTGCCCGTTTCTTTTTGCGCACTAGGCACCGCATTGCGATAAACTAGAAATTACAAGTTTCATTTTGTAAATTAGAGGTAAAACTAGAGGTAAAACTAAATGACGACACAAACACAAGAAGCAAAAGACCGTTACGTTTTTCGCGGCACCAACAAACACAAAGGACGAAAGATCGCCATCACGCCGGAGAACAGCTCGATGAAGCATCTCGAATACGGGCGGATAATTCTGGATAGCGATGTTCCGACGGCAGAATTTGAATCCGGCATTCGCGAGATCGGGCTGATCTGTCTTTCGGGAGAATGCTCGATAGATGTCGGCGGCGAGATCAACGAGATCAGGCAATACGATTCGATCTATATTCCGCGAGATTCCGTAGTGAAGATCTCGACATCGTCGGGAGTTGATCTGGCAGAGTGCTCGGCGGAAGTTGATAATGCATATCCGCTGCAAGTCGTTCGCTACGATGATGTAAAAGGCAACAGTTCGCTCAGCTTTGATACCGGCGGCGAAGCGAACAAACGCCGTGTCAATATCACGCTCGGCAAAAACATCGAGGCCGGCCGAATACTCGCAGGGTTTACGACATCCGAACCGGGAAATTGGACGAGCTTTCCGCCGCACGAACACGCGGATATTCTCGAGGAATTGTACGTCTATTACGATATGCCCGCACCCGCGTTCGGCATTCAGCTTGTCTATAAAAATACCGAGGAACCCGAATTCGTCGGCGTCGTTCGCGATGGTGACGCGGTCGTTATGGCTGAAGGTTTTCATCCGAACGTCTCGGTGCCCGGCCACCCGATAAATTTTGTGTGGATGATGGCGGCTCATCGCGAGGTCGAAGACCGGCAGTTCGGCGTGGTGAATGTTCAGCCCGGATTCGATGCGGGCGGTACGGGTTTGGAAGCAAGCAGAAAATAATTTACCGGCAATATTAAAGATCACGGGAGACGAAACCGTATGCGAAAAATCGCTCTTGTAATATTGGCAAAATTTAATTACACAGACCTTCGTGTTGGTTTGTGTCGTTCGTGGTTCCAGAGTTGTTTTTTTAACCACGAAATTACACAAACCAACACGAAAAAGAGTTCTTTATTTGTATTAAATGAAAATAATTACTTTCAAAAAAAATGGCGCCGCTCGAGACCGATATAGGATCGGTGCATTGGTTTCAGATGGCGAGTTAGTCGATCTTACCTCGCTGGTTTCGGATAAAGATCTCACCGCGACAGATATTCTAAAATGCTTAGATCTGGAATCGGATTTTCTTGAAAAAGCGAAGAAAGTGGTCGAAACCGACGACGCGATAAACCGGAACGAAGTGGAAATATGTGCTCCTGTTCCACGTCCCGGAAAGATAATCTGCATCGGCCTGAACTATCGCGACCACGCCGAGGAAAGCGGAATGGCGATACCGAAATCGCCTGTGATTTTTTCAAAGTTTCCGACCTGCGTGATCGGGCCAAACCAGCCCATAATTATTCCGCAAGGAAGCGTCGAAACCGATTACGAGGCGGAATTTGCTTTCATCATCGGCCGTCATGCATGTAATGTCAGGCTGGAAGACGCGATGAAATATGTCTTTGGCTACACGAATTTCAACGACGTGAGCGCCCGCGATTTTCAGTTTGCAGACGGGCAATGGCAGCGTGGCAAATCGTGTGACACATTTGCTCCGATGGGCGAATGTGTCGTAACCGTGGAGGAGATTCCCGATCCGCAGGACCTCTCGATCAAGCTTCGCCTTAACGGCGAGACGATGCAGGATTCGAGCACAAGCCAGATGATCTTCGGCGTCGCAGAGTTGGTCGCATTTTTGTCCCGCTACATCACGCTCGAACCCGGTGACGTCATCGCGACCGGAACACCTCCTGGCGTCGGATTCGCACGCAAGCCTCCGGTTTACCTCAAGGACGGCGATGTCGTCGAAGTCGAGGTTGAGGGACTGGGAGTTCTTTCGAACCCGGTAGAAAAAAGTTAGTTTATGTTCGATTTAAAGGGAAAAGTAGTTTTGGTAACCGGAGCCGCTTCGGGCATTGGCGAAGCGATCGCTCACACAATGGCGAATGCGAATGCGTTCGTTTACGTGGCCGATATCGACCAGGAAAACGGCGAGCGCGTTGCTGCCGAAATACAACAGGACGGCGGCGAAGCGAGTTTTCTAAAACTGAATGTAGCCGAGAGTCAGGACTGTCTCGATGCTGCCGATGCAGTGCATCGCGACCACGGCAACCTAGACATACTCATGAACAATGCCGGAATCGGGCACGTAGGGACGATACTTGAAGCGACGGCGGATGATCTCGACCGGCTCTACAGTGTGAATGTTCGCGGTATGTTCGAGCTTACAAAAGCGTTCATTCCCAAAATGATCGAACGGAAACATGGCGTGATCGTGAATATGTCGTCGGTAGGCGGCGTCGTCGCGATAAGTGATCGCATTGCGTACTGCACGACGAAATTTGCGGTCGTCGGTTTTACAAAATGTCTGGCGCTCGATCACGCGCTCGATGGCATTCGGGCAAACTGTATCTGCCCGGGACGCGTCGAAACGCAGTTCGTAAAGGCAAGGCTCGATGAATATCCCGACCCGGAAAAAGCTTATCTCGAAATGGCCGGAACACAGGCCCTCGGGCGAATGGGCAAACCCGAAGAGATCGCCGCCGCCGCACTCTATCTGGCGAGCGATGAAGCGGCCTTCGTGACCGGAACCGCATTGATGATCGAGGGCGGTTGGACTGTGGGAAAATAGAATGAAGAGTTATAAGTCTTACTTGAGGCAATTTAAGACACAGGCATCTTTCGGATGCACTGTTTTTTGCATGTGTGAGCGCGTTTATTTTTGCGCCATCAGCTACCGAAGACTCGCGTTTATTTGATCCAGAGTCTCCGAGCCGGGACACAGGTCATCTTTCGTCAACGAATTAAGCGGCTTGTCGTTGGTTTCGAGAAGCTCGTGCAGATCGCCGGCTTCGGGCGCGATGTACAATAGGCCCGTGAGTATTTCGCCTTTACCACGCGCATTCTGAACTGCGTTTATCGCCGAGACGCGGTTTAGCGGGTCCCAATTCTTGTCGATCTTGTGCAGTTTTATGATCGAGCCGTCGTGCATTCGCAGGCTTTCGAGGCTTCCCTCAGCGTAATCCGCTTTGATCTCTCTGGCTATCGGAACGAAATCCATCATCGCGGTCGTCTCCATGTGTTCGCGGACGTAGTCGTAGGATTTCGTCGAGCCGGGATTGTTGTTAAAGGTGACGCAAGGGCTGATGACGTTGATGAACGCGAATCCCGGATGGCTCATCGCCGCTTTTACGAGCGGGATAAGCTGAGCCTTGTCGCCCGAAAAACTCTGGGCAACAAACGTCGCGCCAAGCTCAATGGCTAAGCTCGCGAGGTCTATCGATTCGAACAGGTTGACCGAGCCGTGTTTATTCTTAGACCCGCTGTCGGCGGTCGCCGAATCTTGGCCCTTGGTCAGCCCGTAGCAGCCGTTGTTCATCACCAGGTAAACCATATTCAGGTTTCGCCGGATGACGTGGACAAACTGCCCCATCCCGATCGAAGCCGTGTCGCCGTCACCCGAGACACCGAAATAGATCAGGTCGCGGTTCGCTAAGTTAGCACCCGTCGCCACCGAAGGCATACGCCCGTGAACGCTGTTGAAACCGTGCGAATTCGACAAAAAGTAAGCCGGCGTCTTTGACGAACACCCGATGCCCGAGAGCTTCGCAACGCGATGCGGCTGGATGTTCATCTCAAAACAAGCCTGCGCAATAGCTGCACTGATACCGTCGTGCCCACAACCCGCACACAACGTGGACAACGATCCCTCGTAATAATCAACCGTGTACCCAAGATCGTTCTTAGGCAATGCCGGATGCCGAAATGATGGTCGAACGTATGTCATTTAGCTAACGACAGCTCCTTTCTCAAAATCCGATCAACCGTCTTGAGCACGGACTGATTTGATGATTTTGCCTCGATCTGTAATTTATCGAAGACGTCTTCAGCAACAACACGTACTTCGAGGACACGTTTCTTGATCTCAAAGACAACGTCCGCCGGTCCGAGAAACTCTTCATAATCCGCAAGGCTGTGAGTGTCCCAAAATTCACCGGCTTCTTCTTCAGTGGCGAACGATTCTGGAATAGGGTCAATAACTCTCTTTTTATTTTGCATAATAATTTCTTTCGCCTCCGTCCATATCGCGGGCCGAAATAGGTAATACGGCGCCGGACAGCTTTCGTATAAAGTATATTATCAAATACCGGCCGCCATTGGTTTACCAAGCGCCGCGTAAACGTGTTCGCCCTTAGTTTTTCCTCGCCCTACTTTTCTAAGATGTGGAACAGAATCAAGAACATCTTCCACTTCTTCGACCGAAACATCATGCTTTGTCGCAAGCTTATCGACAAATTCCTCTTTCCATATGACTTCACGAATTTTCATGCCCAGATAGAATATTCATGCCCTCACCCCGCACACAACGTCGAAAGCGAACCCTCGTAATAATCAACCGTGTACCCAAGATCGTTCTTAGGCAATGCCGGATGCCGAAATGATGGTCGGACGTAGGTCATCTGATTAACTTCTATCGTCTATCCATTCCGTAAGACGGATGGCGAGCGTCGTGCTTCACACTGAGAATCTTGATCGTCTGGTCGTCGATGATTTGAAACAAGACGTGGTGCGGAAAGCGATCAAGGTTGGCTCGGCGAATTCCTTTCGAATGCTCGCGGTAAGAATTTGGCCGTTCTGCGACAGCTTCGATAAAGCGTTCAAGCTCAGAAGTGAACCGATCAGCTAATTGCGCATCGGCCTCACGCTCGTAGTATTCAACGATTTCAAGCACGTCGAACCGAGCACCAACGTGGTAAACGATCAGCTTCACTTACGTCGTTCCTCAAAAAACTTGAAGAACTCATCGTGAGTGAGCACTTTCGATGGATCCTCGTCCATTTCCCTGCTTCTGCGAAGCGCCTCTTCGACCTCGGCCTCGTCAATAAAATCGGCCGGCAGCGAAGCGATCAGACGATCCGCAAGCTTTGCCCTGTCATTGTCAGGAAGGCTGAATGCTAATTTTTCTACTTCTGCGATTACTGACATAACTAAATTTTACCCTATTTAGTTTCCTAATGTTAAGCACATTACATCCCGTCTGTGCGATCTCCCGCACTGATCCCGTCGTTCCCGCACTCCGCATACAACGTCAAAAGCGAGCCCTCGTAAAAATCAATCGTGTACCCAAGGTCGGTCTTAGGCAATGCCGGATGCCGAAATGATGGTCGAACGTATGTCATAGAAAATGAAAGGGCGTTTGCGTTTACTATCGGCTTCAAGGATACGGCTTTATCGGGGAAAATGAAAGATTACGACACAAATACGTCCGAAGCCGCTTGTGCAAAAACCCCCGAAACGACTGCGGCGAACTGTCCCGCCCTCCTGCCACGTGAACCTCTGTCAAATCGTATAAATGTGTAACTATAAATGTGTAACTATTGTTATTTGAGACTGTCGAGCTTCCCCGTCAGAATTATCCCTCGGGTTGTAAAAAACATGCTAATCTAAACTTCTTATCCAAAAAACACCGGCGGCAATTCCGAAAGGGCGTGACCGGTTTCAATCACATAAGGCTTATAACAGTTGAAAGGAGAAAGACTATGAAATTTCGTCGAAACGGATTTTTGCCCACCATAGTGGCGGTAGCAATCGCTATTGTCGCTTTCAATGCAGCTTCGTATGCACAGTTTACCGTAACCCTGAGTGTAACCGGGGACACAACTCAACCTGCACCGAGCGGGCCGCTTGACTTCTCTGCTCAGGTTGATTTGATCCCGAACCAGCAGCTCAAGGAAATTGTTTTCTACCGGAACGACGTGCCTTACAAGACCTTTACAGGCCCGGTCACGACGCAGGAGCTCGGGGAAACTGAACTGGGACAAGACACTTACACTTACCGTGCCCGTGCTTACGATACTGACGGTAACTGGGTAGATTCAAACAATATCAAGATTACTATCAATACCCCGCGTGTCTTCAAAATGGGGCAGGAGCTCCCCGTTCCTACGACACCTCAAATCCCGAATGGGGAAACCCATGTCGGCAACCGATTGCGCGACCACACTATTGAGATTCAAGCTGCTGTTAATTACCTTGCCGCTCCGAATCTGCAATATCCGAAAGGCGGAGGAACCCTCTTTTTTCCGTGTTCGTGGGAAGATCCAAACGATCCTGTCAGTATCTATAACATCAGAAACACGATAACCATTCCCTCGAACGTCACGCTCCAAGGTGAAAGTGCGGTGTACGGTGGCAGATGCCAAATGAGATGGAGAGATGTGGGCTGGAATCCTCTTGATACTCCAGGGACACCAGATCCCGATGATGATGAACTCGAGGGTCGTTGTCACAACAACCAACCTACTACGAATGACCCTAACGGTCTCCGTAATGCAGCGATGTTCAGCATCTCTGGCGGTAAAGACCGAGTGCGCTTTAAGGATATGTGGTTGCATTCTATGAGTTCCGGACCCAATTGCTGGGCAAGATCAGACGAGCGGAGAATCGCTGTGGAGAATACTACGGCTGTTGTCCTCGACGGGAGCAGTGGCGACATAACTGATATCATTCTCGAAAACGTATCCTTCTCCAATTTCACGTACGGCATCAGGGCGACGACGTGCATCACAAACCCTACCGATTCAACAATATGTACTCAAGAAACCGATAACAAAATTCACGACATAAAGATAAGAGGCGTCGCCCCTTTGGCGAATCATTGGCAGCTATATATTGACGCCAAGTACACGTACAACTGGGAAGTCCAGAACTTCAACATCACTGCCATGGGGACAGATCAGGGCGCAGTTAACATCAAAAATGCCGGCGCTCCGCTCTTGTACGAAGGCCTAAACAAAGGGCTCAAATTTTTGCAGCTCAACTGCAACGGAAACGCGGGCAGGACTCCGGCACACTGTGTGAGGGTAGAAAAGCACGGTGGCCTTTATTTTAAGCAGTTACACCAGGAAGGCGTCAAATACGCGATCAACGTGGAAAACATAGCTCCGCGTACAAATTCCGATCCGATTATTTTCGATGGTAGCGGTGTAACAGGTCAGTTCAATGATGCCAGTATGAAGCTGTATCTAATTGGTAACACCATGTCCGCTTTACTGAATGAAGATCGACCAGGTCAAGATAACAGTGGTTTAAGGTTTAGTAATGGTTCAGGGGAATATGCGACTGTGATTGATTGCGGTGATATCCATATGGACGGGACGGATACCCGTGCCCGTGAAAATCCGAATACTACACCTCTCCAATGGGGTGATTTTAGGATGCTCTTTACCCATTCCGAAAGGAACCGCGGGGGCTTTTTCGTCGACGGCAACGGCTATTCCTATGTAAAACCACACACGAACTGCCCTGCGGAAGTTAAAAATATCGGCGGTGAGCACTTCGACACCGGCATTATGCCTACGGAGTTGTCTCCTCTGCCGTACATTAACGTGATTGACTCTGTGAATTGCCCTCCTGAATCTGAACAGCCGGAGCCGGAGCCTTGTGATGCTACTGCCCTACTGAATGGATTTTTCAACCCTAACAACCCTAACGTAGGATCCGTTTATATAGACGGTACCTTCAAAATCAGTCAGACTATTACGATTCCTAACGGAAGGCAGATCATCGGAGCTCCTGGTGCAGAGCTTATTTCGACCGTATCAAACGGCCCACTCTTTAAAATCAATGCGCTGCTAGAAGGTCGAACGACAGGAGTTATAATTCGGAATCTCAAATTGAAAAAAGTCCAAACCGCCACAGGTAACACGTCTGGGATCACGATTAACAACGAACCGGCCAGATATAGATATGTGGAAAGCTCTCCGCCCGGCTCTGGGTATTGGGAGTTACTGATACAGGGAGCGTTGTCGGATGTACATTTCAGCGGACTCACGATTGAAGGCTTTACCACAGGGTTCGATGCCGGTCCCGGTCCTTTTGTCCTCCCGACGCCTCCTCCTGGACCAACGCCATCACCAACGCCAACGCCTGGGCCGATCGATCCTATGCTGGATGGAGTCAGCTTGAAAAACATGACCTTAGTCAACAATCAAACTGCCGTCAGGATAGCCTCCTCCAATACGTCCAATTGGAACGTCATGGACTTAACAATGGAGTCAAATTCCGCAGACGCCCTTGGATGGTATCAAAGTACCGGGTGGACCTCGCTACAGAACGTGACCTGCCGCGGCACTACGGCGAATCCGATGAAGGACTGCATCAGGATGGTTATTGCTTCGACCTACCTGACCGGACTAAAGCAAACGCAAAATGTCACTAACGCCTTGACCATTGGAGAAGGCGGTACTAATTTCACAGGGATTTATAAGGCCATTCAGCCTTCGAATCTCCTGATCCGGAACAGCGACTTCACATCTTCCGGCGAAAACATGGCTCGCGTGAACATTCTCGGGAAAGCCAACATTACAAGCATGAGCAACAAATACGGCAACTTCGTCGTAAGCAACACCATCTATGAAGGTAACCTCAGCCGGGTGACACATTGCGGTGACACATACATCAAACATACGGCATACCCTGGACTAGACGAACTATACAATAATCTGGTCGTCGGGGTGCTGACTCCGACCCGAATAGCGTGCGGCGGCAAACGTCCAGTGCCCTGGGAAGATACAATCAGATGGGGTGGAGAACGCGAGGATACGCTCGAGGTTACGCCCGATGATAAGCCCATGGTTGGTAACTTCTTCGATAACGTTCGTGAAGACTTTGTTATCTATCGGGAAGGTACCGTGGATAAACCGCAGAGTGAGTTCCTTATTAAGAAGGTAAATGGACCGGAATCTTTGACGGTTGACTGGGGGCTGGTCGGCGACATTCCGCTGATCGCCAACTTCTTTCCTAACGAACAACGTGCTCGGATAGTGATTTGGCAGCCGTCAACGGGTGACTGGTGGGCTAGAGATCCACATAAACCAGCTTCGGATCCTACCGGCATCAGCGTCTGGCATTGGGGCCAGACCGGCGATGTGCCATTTGTCGGTAATTTCGACGACACTGATCCAGAAGACGAAAGCGCGGTTTACCGCCCGAATAACCAGGCGTTGTATATCTACAACCCACGAAACGGAGCGTATAAACAGGTTCAGACAAATTTTGGATACGAAAGCGATAAAAGTAATTTCCAGGTAGGAGATTTTTTCGGCAAAGGATACGATCAGATCGCTCACTATAAACAAGGCGTCTGGGACATAATCGACCCTAAGGATGGCTCGACTTACCCCGCAGCGGTCCTTGGCGATTCCGACGACGTCCCGGTCGCCGGAGAATACCTTCCTAAGCTCACTGAGACCTCGCCTTCTTGTACACAGCTTGGCGTTTGGCGGCCGGAGACCGAACAATTCATCATTATGGACCACCCCTCTAGTAACTGTGGCGGTCGAAGCACGAGCATGATCTGGGGATCAAACAACGATTTCGTTGGTCCCAACCCCAGCGAAACACCACTGCCAGATTGTCCGAGTGGAATTTGCCCCGACGATATTCCGCTCACAATAAGCACAGAGGACGGGAAGTTGAGCAGACCGACGGCATACCGGCGGACGAAAGGAGCTTTTCCTTACAGTATCGCGAACGGTCAATGGTGGGTTCATGACCCATTCTAAACTTTAATCGGGGCAGTCAGGTTTCGCCTTTCGACAACCTTGCACGGTTTGAGGCATTTCGGAATGCCTACATTGAAAATGTGCCTCAGATTAGATCACTAAATCAAGACCACTGTCGACTGTGGTCTTGGTTTAGTGTGAGGCGTACAAAGACGAAGCGAGCGAAGGGCCTTTTCGCGCAAGCGAAACGAACGACGGCAAAATCAAAATTCAGACTCAAAAGCACCGCCGAAACCTGATCGCCTTCGAGCGTGCCGACCCCAATTCCACCCGACGCCTTTCCTGTCCGCGTCAACCTTTGTTGGCGTGTTGCGTGAATAAAACTCTTTACAGTTGCTGCAACATTTGTTAGCATTGTTCTGATGGATGCTTGGCGCGCAAATTACGGCTTTTTGGACGACACAATGGGCAAAAACGTCGATTTTTGTTCAATCGTGTTCAATGCGCGCGCTTTCCGGATTGAACAAACATCGGGGTTTTCAGACTGTCTACCACCCCGTCACCGACCACCCCGTCACCGAAGCGGTGC
Organism: uncultured Chloracidobacterium sp.; assembly: GCA_964605905.1. GTDB lineage: Bacteria > Acidobacteriota > Blastocatellia > Pyrinomonadales > Pyrinomonadaceae > OLB17. Next base: position 32,633 of record CAZSEL010000018.1, read on the forward strand.
CACCCCTCCTCAAATCAGGAGGGGAGCCAGGAGCTTTTTGCCGTTTATCGGGTGTTGTGAGAAAATGGCGTTTCTTTTAACACTAATATTTTCAACAGGAAGGATTAAGAATGGCTGGAAGACATAAGGTTACGGTTGTGGGTGCAGGTAATGTGGGGGCGACGGCGGCGCATTGGATCGCGTCGAAAGAGCTGGCGGATGTGGTGTTGGTCGATATCGTCGAGGGTACGCCGCAGGGCAAATCTTTGGATCTGGCGCAGGCGGCGCCGATCGACGGGTTTGATGTGAAATTGGTCGGCTCGAATTCGTATGAGGCGACGGCCGATTCGGACGTTGTTATCATCACGGCCGGTTTGCCGCGTAAGCCGGGCATGAGCCGCGACGATCTTTTGAAGACGAACTCGGAGATAGTCGGCGCTGTTACAGAACAGGTCGCGAAGTATTCGCCGAACGCGTTTATCATCGTCGTTTCAAATCCGCTCGACGCAATGACACAGGTCGCGTTTCGGCGTTCGGGCTTTCCGAAGAATCGCGTGATGGGCATGGCCGGTGTTTTGGACGCAGCCCGTATGCGTTGCTTTGTCGCCGAGGAACTGCAGGTTTCGGTCGAAAATGTGACGTGTTTCGTGCTCGGCGGCCACGGCGACACGATGGTGCCGCTGCCGCGATATTCGACGGTCGCCGGTATCCCGATCACTGAGCTGATGTCTGCGGAGAAGATCCAAGAAATTGTAACTCGTACCGCAAACGGCGGCGCCGAGATCGTCGGTCTGCTCAAAACCGGTTCGGCGTATTATGCGCCTTCGCTTGGCGCGGTCGAGATGGCCGAGGCGATCCTGAAAGACAAGAAAAAGATCCTGCCCTGTGCGGTTTACCTCGAGGGCGAGTACGGTGTTTCAAACCTTTTCGTCGGCGTTCCGGTCAAGCTGGGCAAGAACGGCGTCGAGCAGATCATCGAAATTTCGCTGACCAACGACGAACGCACCGCTCTGCATAAGAGCGCTGCGGCGGTTCAGGAATTGGTTGATATTTTGGAAATATGATCTCGTGAATTGTATTTCGTGAATCGTGAATCGAAAGGGCCGTCCGGTTGGGCGGCTTTTTTTGTTTGGTGCTTTGAAGAACCCAGTCGCCGCCGCTCCCGGTGCTGACTTGCTCGATCACGCCCTTGCTAACGCGCAGGCTTCTGCATTGGAGCCCAGTCGCTATCGCTCCCGGTTCTGACTCGCAAGCAGGGATGCTTGCGATCCAGTCATTCAATTTGACCGAATCGGTCAATCAATCTGATTCGATCAGCTTGATTCATCTCACACGCAAATCCGCTAACCCTTTTATTTTCAATGACTGGCTATATGGCACACGCCTTGTTATAGGAAGGCACCGGCTACTGCCGCGACTGTCCTTCTCACTAAAGGAGCAAATCAATGATCTTGTCGCTAAAAGAAATGATGAATATTCGAAAAGCATTGAGTGGTTTTCTATTGCTTGCGTTCTTTGCAACCAATGTTGCGTCAATCCAGATATTGGCCAACGAAACAGCCAATGGTTCGGGCTTTGCCACCGACCTGACGCAGCTTGGCCGTGACGGAAGATTGCGCGAGAACACGAGCTTTGAGACCGAGGTCTTAAGCTTGATGAAAGCGCTAAGCAATGGCGAAACCAGCCAACCGATCATCGTTGATGCAAAGAACGAATATGCGGAACCGGTCGTCGAGCAATTGGCCCTGCGGATCGCAAACGGCACGGCCCACGCCGCTCTGGCAAAGGTCTCGATAATAAAGATCGAAACGACCAGCATTTTCTCAAACGCAAAGTCGGAAGCTGACGCAGTAGCAAAGCTAAAAGCGGCGATTGAAAGCAGCGCCCAACGCGAAGGCGAGACGATCCTGTTTATCGATAACATCTCGGAATTATTTGCGACGGAGGCGATTGCGACGCTTTTGGCCGAAAAGCTCGAAAGCGGAAAGCTCCGTGTTATCGGCGGCGGTTCAAATGCGTCATACGCAATGCGGATCGCAAATTCTCCGGCAATATCAAAATATTTTACACCGATTATAGTCGCCGAAAACTTGGCGGCAAACTCGGATCCTGGCAGCGATCAGGACAGCGATTCGGAAGGGTTTCGAGGCGACAACGTATCCCCCGATCTTCGTGAAATGATCGCCCAGGATCCGGCAGGTTCAACACGCGTTGACATAATACTCCAGGCAAAAGATGCCGATAACGCGGCTCTTCGCAGTTTGCTTAACACGGGCTCGGCACGCATCGCCGACCGTATCGGCAGCAGCAATATGCTGGTCGTAAATCTACCGCTGTCGGCCGTTGAAATGCTTTCGACGAGCGGCTTGATCCACTACATTTCGCCCGACCGTGCAACCCAATCGGCAGGCCACATCGAAGATACGACTGGCACGACCGCTGTGCGTAACCAGCCCGGAACCGGCCTGCTCGGTCTCGGCGGATACACGCTCGACGGCGGCGGCGTCGGGGTTGCAATTCTTGATTCGGGCATCTACTCGGGACATTCTGGCTTCCGCGGCTTGCTCGGACTTTCGCGGGTGAGGGCAAATGTAAACTTTACCAATGCTCCGCTTACCGACCGGTTCGGGCACGGCACGCACGTTGCGGGCTTGGCTCTTGGCAGTTCGGGAAAGAACGGCGGCGCTTACAAGGGAGTTGCTCCCGCAGCGAACATCATCAGCGTCAAGGTGCTAAACGATCAGGGCACGGGCCAGACTTCCTGGCTTCTGAACGGAATGAACTGGGTGCTTCAAAATCGTACTCAGCATAACATCCGCGTTGTAAACCTCAGCCTCGGCACGCTGTCACGCGACACCTACACAAACGATCCCCTTTGCCGAAAGGTCAAGGAACTTGCCGAAGCCGGTATCGTCGTCGTTGCGGCGGCGGGAAATCTCGGCCGCGGTTCCAATGGCGGCAAATATTACGGTTTGATCCATTCGCCGGGCAATAGCCCGTATGCGATAACAGTCGGCGCGAGCAATACGTTCGGCACCAACGGCCGGTCAGACGACCGCATCACGACATACAGCTCACGCGGCCCGACACGCAGCTATTACACAATCAACAACAGCCGACGTGTTTACGACAACCTGATCAAGCCCGACCTGGTCGCGCCGGGAAATGAGATAGTTTCCTACAAGGCTAACGACAGTTCGCTTTCGGCTAACAATCCGGGTTTGGTGCTTCCGCTCGGCCTCCTGGAGTCGAACGCTGATGCGGTAATGTATCAGAGCGGAACCTCGATGTCGGCTCCGGTGGTTTCAGGCGCGGCGGCCCTTTTATTGGATCTTAATCCGAAACTGACGCCGGGAATGGTCCGGACGATTTTGCAATATACCGCTCAGCCGATTGCGGGGGCAGATATGCTTGAGCAGGGCGCCGGACAGTTGAATGTCGAAGGCTCAATTCGTCTGGCGAAAACGCTCAAGAGCGACACCGAATTCAATAACCTTGCGAAGAACGCTTCGACGGTACCAGGGAATTGGTCGATGCCAATGCAATCGACAACGATCGCGGGCGGCACATTCCCGTGGTCGCAGATCGTGACCGCGAGCCACTCGTTCGTCAGCGGCCAGAACCTGATCTCAAAATTCCAGGTCGTTTATAAACGGCCGAATATTCTGAACGACGGCGTGCTTGTCTCTGACTCTATATTCTCGCTCAACACCAACTCGTATTACACGACAGGGCTTTCGCTGCACCCGAATGTGGTGGTCAGTAATGGCGGACCGAATGGCTCGGGTACCGTGCTTTTCCCATCCGGCGTGCTGGTCGGCGACGGAGTTCTGATCGGTGACGGCGTGCTGGTCGGTGACGGAGTGCTGGTCAGCGACGGTGTTCTGATCGGTGACGGCGTGTTGATCGGCGATGGTGTTTTGATCGGCGATGGCGTGCTTATCGGCGACCGCACCGCGCGTATGAATTGATCTCAATAATTATTTGAGGCTATTAACCGTTAACCAGAGTCAACCGGAGAGATCACAATGCACGCTACAAATCTTGCCCACACCAGATTTGCGGATTTCCCCCTGCATCATCAGTTCGAAGGAACGCCTGCGGCCGGAACCGTTTTCCCGCTTGGGGAAGACGATCTTGCCGGGGCGTTTCGTTATTTAACCGCCCCGACGATACACGCCGTGATAATGCACGGGTTTCTTTCGGACAACGGTTTGTCTAGGGGACTGAACCGAGGCGATTACTACGGCTATCGAACGGCATTAGGCGTGCTCGAAGGCCTGGCTCTGATCGGCCATTCAACTTTATTTGACGCGCGAAGCGACGCCGCCCTTGATGCATTTGCCCTTCTCGCACGCGAGACCGCGACGCCGATCAATATGATAATGTCCGCCGGTGATCAGGCGGATAGATTTTTCGATGTTTACAGCGACGGCCTGTATGAGCCGCGCAGACGATGTGTCGAGATCGCGTTTGAAACTCGATTTCCCTGCACTGTGCAGAAGAGTGTCTATAACGTAAGGCTCGGAACGCCCGGAGACATCGACGGTATCAGCCGTGCGCAGGCCGAGCTTGCGTTTGTCGAAAGCGGCGTCAATCCGCTGGCTATAGACGCTGATGGATTTCGCAGACGCGTTATGCGGCGTATCGAGATGGGCCGCACATACGTTGTTGTCGTGGACGGAAAACTTATCTTTAAGGCCGATCTCATCGCGGCCACTGACGAAGCAGCGTATCTGGAAGGCGTTTACGTTGCCCCAACGGATCGCGGACGCGGAACGGGCTCGGCATGCCTTTCACAGGTTTGCCTGGAACTGCTGCATTCGTCATCGACCGTTAACCTGCTCAGCAACAGCGAGATCGCCAACGCGCATGGCTGTTATGCACGGGCCGGTTTCCGACAGTCGGGCCGGTACACGACTTTGTTTGTTTGAAAAAAAGCTGGACACGGGCCGTATTCGGCGTTCATAATTGCTTTGTGGCTTTGCTCACCCTTAGTCGCATCGCTTTGCAGAATTGCCGCGTGCTCCCATAAACCGCTCCAGCTCAATTGGACCCCACATGCAAATAGATGCTCTCTCCCAACATGTATGCATTCTAATGCGGATTCCTTTAATGATTTTCAAAAGCTGACACAAGCTTACATGCTTTTGATAATTGGTCTCGGCCTCGTCGCCGTGGCCTATTCTGCTGTTTACTTACCGGTCGATCGTCTCGATCTAAATTTTCTGCTGCTTGCGGGATGCACCATTGGGCTTGGCTCGCGGATCCTTGTCAAGATACCGAAATTCAAGTCTCACATAGCCGTTTCAGACACGTTTATTTTTTTGACGTTCCTGCTTTACGGCGGCGAGGCAGCGGTCTTGCTTGCCGCCATCGAAGCCTACGTTTCCGCGCGCCATTTCTGCAATAAGCATCTGACTGTGTTTTTCAACGCCGCGACAATGGCACTGTCCACCGCAGCGTTCGCTGTCGCTCTCATTGTGCTTGGGCTGACAGACGAGAGTCAGTTTCGCGGCCAATCGGGGTCCATCAGCGATTTTCTGGCCGTGCTGTTCGTAATGACGCTCGTTCAGTTTCTGGTCAACACAGTGCTGGTGGCGGTTTGCGATTCGTTAAAAAACGCGGAACCGCTGTGGGAGATCTGGAAGAGCAAATATGTCTGGACATTCTTTACATATCTTGTCGGGTCGATCGGCGCGGGCGTGCTTGTGTTTTTTATTCACCGTGCGGGATTTGGCGTCGTTGTCGCCGCTATACCGATAATATTGTTCGTTTTTCTGGCGTACAAAATGTACCTCAAGAATGTCGAGATGTCCGTTGCACAGGCCGAGCAGTCCGGGCGATATGCTCAGGAATTAAAAGAACGATCAATCGCTCTGCGTAAATCCGAGCAGCGATTCCGGAGCGCATTTAATTACGCCCCGATCGGCATTGCTCTTGTGGCGCCGGACGGACGCTGGCTGCGCGTCAATCATGCGCTTTGCGATATTTTGGGCTATACGGCCGAGGAATTTCGCGAAACCGATTTTCAATCGCTGATGTATCCCGAAGATCTCTCGTCCGCACTGGCTAAGGTCCGCTCCGTTACAACGGGAAACGCCGCGAACTTTCAGATGGAAAATCGTTATGTTCACAAGAGCGGACGCACCGTTTGGACAGCGTGGAGCATATCGGCATCGGGCGATATGGACAGTGAAAAATCGACGCTGATATTTCAGATGCAGGATGTAACGGCGCGAAAACTAGCCGAGGAAAAACTGCATTACGAAGCAAATCACGATTCGCTCACCGGGCTTCCAAACCGGCTGTTTTTCATGGCCAAACTGGCGGATGCGCTAGAGAAAAACCGGCAAAATCCGAAGTACGCGGTCAGCGTTCTGTTTATCGATCTCGACCGGTTCAAATATGTGAACGACAGTCTTGGACACCTTGTCGGTGACCGACTGCTGATCGAGATCGCGGAACGGCTGCGTTCCAGCATGCGTCCGCCGGATGTCGTCGCTCGGCTTGGCGGGGACGAATTCGTCATTCTGGTCGAGGGTAGATACTATACCGAAAATACTAAAGATATCGCCGAACGGGTCCAACGACAGCTAAGCATTCCGTTCAACCTGTCCGGCCAGGAGATCTACAGTTCCGCCAGCATCGGGATATTGCACTCAAACGGAAATTACGATTCGCCGGAAGAGGTAATGCGTGATGCCGATACCGCGATGTACCACGCCAAGCGTTCGGGCAAAGCGAGGCACGAAATCTTTCATGAAAGCATGCACACGATCGCGCGGGAAACCTTGCAGCTAGAGACCGATCTGCGGCGTGCCATCGAGGATGGCGATCTTGAGGTGTTGTATCAACCGATCTATCAGCTTTCCGATCTTTCGATCGTCGGGGTCGAGTCGTTGGCACGCTGGAACCATCCCGAGCTCGGCAGCATTTCGCCCGACCGGTTCATCCCGCTGGCCGAGGAGATCGGCTGGATCGATGACCTGGGCGAATTGATATTGCGAAAGGCAAGTTCCGAGATGGCCGCGGTTTTTAGTGAAATTATTGACTCGCCTAAACCCAAGCTAAGCGTAAACCTGTCGAGCCGCCAGTTCGCCCGGCAGGACATCGTGCCGCGAATAAAAGAGATACTCGACGAGACAGGTTTTCCCGTCACGAGCCTAAAACTTGAGATAACTGAATCCGTAATTATCGACTATCAGGAACGAGCGATCGAAATGCTCCACCATCTGCGCGGGCTTGGGATCGACATCGACATTGACGATTTCGGTACCGGATATTCAAACCTAAGCTATCTTGTCCGTCTGCCGATTTCGACGTTAAAGATCGACCGCTCATTTATCAGCCCGATAAACGAAGAAGGCGCAAATATTGAGATCGTCAGGACGATAATCGCACTTGCAAACAACCTTGGCTTGAAAGTAGTCGCCGAAGGAATTGAAAACGAGGCCCAGCTTCAGGTGCTCCGCGAACTCGGCTGCGAGCGCGGCCAGGGATTTCTATTCGCCCGCCCGATGGGAATCGACGAGATAAGAACTTGTCTATTAGAGCAATCGCCGCACGGCATTATTCCCGCCAATACAATCGACGAAGTCGCCGTACTTTCGACGTTGCAGTAAGAGCCTTCATGGAAATCATTTTAAATTGGAAGCTTGTCCGAAAGGCAGCCTTTTGTTTGAATTGGCCTGCTTTAGATCCCTTTTTCCCGCGTTGCAGACGGTTATCAACAAATAACACATTAGGGGTCCTGATAACAGGTTTTGTACCCTCTGATAACAATATTTCGACCTCTGATAACACTTTTTTTAAGCCTTGATAACAAAAAATCGGCGGTGTAGGAAAGGGCGGAGCCGACGTAGGTTGCGTAGGAACGTCCGGTGCATACGGATAATCGGTGTTGTAGGATCTTATAGGAACATTGGCGGCTCAGTAGGAGCAAAAAGCTGTCTGGAAAGTGATTTCCTGGCAGCTTCGTTATTTTGAGATCAGTTTTCGGTTTTGCCGAGCCTTTGGGGCTAAAGAGGCCTGTCAAAACTCCAGCGGCTAGCTGCTGTAGTAATAATGCGATTTCTTCAGTGAATAGTGGATAGTGACAAGTGGATAGTTTCATCACTTGTCACTATCCACTTGTCACTATCCACTGAATAAATCCGACTGTATCCTGATTTGACACTGCCTCTAAAAGTGGAGGCAATTGATAAGGCTACGCACTACTTCTTCAACCACCCGAACAACGCATTAACCGTAATATCACGATTCGTTTCGTAGATCGCCTTTGTCAGTGGTATCGACATCGGGCAGACCTGAACGCAGTTTTGCGCGTTGCCGCAATTTGTTATGCCATCGTCGCCCATCAAGCCGTTTAGGCGCTCGTCCATATCCATCTTCCCGACCGGGTGCATATTGAAAAGCCGAGCCTGTGCGATCGCCTGCGGGCCGATGTAATTGTCATCGCCGTACTGAGGACACGCTTCGAGACAGCAGCCGCAGGTCATACAGCGGGAATATTCATATCGTTCCTGCGCGACATCGTTAGATATTTGCGGGCCGGGCCCGAGGTTGTAGCTGCCATCGAGTTCGATCCACGCATTCACCTGTTTCAGGTGATCGAACATTTTTGAGCGGTCAACTTTTAGATCGCGCACGTTCGGAAATTTCGACATCGGCTGTAAAGTCACCGTGTCGCCGCCCGACGCCAACATCAGGTCATCGATCAACGCCGAGCACGATTGCCGCACGCGCCCGTCAATAACCATCGTGCAGATGCCGCACACCTGTTCGAGACAGCTCATGTCCCAAACCGGCGGCGTTGTCGCTTTGCCCTCAGCCGTAACCGGATTTTTCCGCACGTCCATCAACGCCGAGATCACGTTCAGATTCCGTCGATAAGGCAGCTCAAACGTCTCCCAATACTCCGGCGCACCGTCCTTTTCCCGCCGCTGTATCTTCAGCTTAAACGTCGCCGGCGGATTTTCCAGCCGTTTTTTCTCGATATGCTGTTCCATTTAGTTTCAAAGCAACTCACGCGAGTCACCTAAGCAGAGCTAACTTCTCTTCCGCGGGTTCTCCGAATTGCCAAATGTATCCAGTGTCGGTCTTCTTATCCGTCAGCTTGCCGCCGGTAACCAAATACTTGCCGTTTTGGCTAAAATTCATCGGCATGCAACTGAGCGTAAGGGTTTGAAGCAGCTCGCCCTTCAGGTTCCAGAGCTTTATATTTTCGTCCGTTCCCTCGGCCGTCGCTATTATTTCGTCATCAGGACTCCACTTTAAAGAGATGATCGCATCCTGGCCTTTCTTCCGGGGAACAGTTGCGAGCAGTTTCGAGCTCTCGGTATCCCAAATTTGAAACAGAACCTTCTTATTGCCGCGGGGAGCGGTGATCGCGATCTGCCCATCCTGGCGTAGGAACGATCCATTTGGGTTCGACGCTTGGAAGCGATGGACCATTTGGCCGGTCTTTGGATCATAGGAACGCAGGTCATCTTTACGACGCGGATTAATAAAGATCTTCGAGCTGTCGGCACTCCAGCCGAGGACTATCCCGCGGTCCTGCTTGTCACCAATAGTTGCGAGAACGTCGCCCATTGCCGTATCCCATATCTTCGTATAACCATGAAAGTCCGAAGTAGCCACCATCTTGCTGTCAGGGCTGAATCGAGCGTAATAAACTCGCGCGCCCGCATCGAACTTCGCAAGAAGTTCTCCTTTTTCAATATTCCAAAGACTTGGTTTGCTATTACCGTTGGCGATCAGAATGTATTTTCCGTCATTGCTGAACTGGGTGTTCGAGATAGAACCAAGAATATCCATTGGAACCCCTGCCAAAAGGCTAAGCACGGAAACCAAGACTTTAGTATTCTCCCAAGCGGCGCTATATTTCGAATGATCAAGATCGGCCTTTAATTCGCCCGTCTGAAAGTCGTAGAGGGAAAATTCCTTATCGTTCTTATTAACAAGAATAGATTTCCAGTCCGGTGTCGTCGGCACACGTCCCATTTCAAGAATGGCAAGGGGATAAATTCCCCAGGCTTCGTTCACGGGACCCGCACCGCCGACGGACTTGGTAAAGTTGCTGACCTTGCCGAGCCCTCTGATCTGCCGAACAGACTTACCCGTCTCGACTTCGTAAACTTCCATTGAGCCGTCCTTGGAATTCTGAACGACCGCAAACTTGCTGTCGGGGCTGAATGAGAACGCGGTGAATCCTTTCCCGTCTATAACGCTCACTTCGCGACGGGTCGCCGATTCGTATATCACCACGTCTGCTTTTTTTCCGCTGACGGCCAAATACTTCGCATCCGGGCTAAACAGTGTAAGTCCCGTACGTCCTTTCCACAACGAGATATCTCTGAACTCGGACAACGCCCCCATTACGTGGACTACTTCCTTCGCTGCCGGAACATTGTTTCCGGCGGTTTGAGAAAACACAATAGGCCTTGCAAGCAGAGCGACGATCAACAAAAAAAGAATTCGGGTTTGTGTGGGTATCATAACTTTATTATATTCGCTGGTCGCTGCCAGCGGCAATTATTAGACGTTCTTGCTCTTTCCTGTTGAATAATCCCGCTTTCTTGGTTCAATCAACGAGACATCGACCGGTTCATAGCTGAAAACCGGAGCCTCTTCGGAAAACTCGGCGATCGTTGTTTTCATAAACTTTTCGTCATCGCGGTCCGGAAAATCGGGCTTGTAATGAGCACCGCGAGATTCGTCGCGATTGAGTGCTCCGAGTGTGATGACGCGAGCAAGCTGGAGCATATTCCAGAACTGCCGTGCGTGTGGAATGGCTTGCGTCGCCCACAGATTAGAATCGTTGATCGATATCTTTTGAAAACGCTCCTGTAGTTCGAGCAGCTTGTCATCCGTGGCTTTCAATTTGTCGTTATAGCGGACGACCGTGACGTTGTCCGTCATCACCTTGCCCATTTCCTCGTGCAACTTGTACTGGTTTTCGCCGCCTTCGTTCTTAACGATCTGGTCGTTTATCTCTTGCTGCTTCTTAAGTTCGGCGTCGTAGATTCCATTCGTTTCGGTATCGCCACGCTCGACGTTCTTGGCATATTCGATCGCCGAAGGTGCAGCGACAAAACCACCGTAAACACACGATAAAAGCGAGTTAGCCCCAAGCCGGTTTGCTCCGTGTATCGAATAATCGCATTCGCCTGCGGCAAACAATCCGGGAATATTTGTCCGCTGTTCGTAATCGACCCACAGGCCGCCCATTGAATAATGTACGCCCGGGAAAATTCTCATCGGAACATGACGTGGATCGTCGCCGACAAACATTTCGTAAATTTCGAGAATAGCGCCGAGCTTTCGCGTCAGCGTTTCCGCCGGAATGTGCGTAAGGTCGAGATAGACCTGATTTTCGCCGGCAACGCCGTGGCCTTCGATACAAACCTGAAAAATCTCGCGTGTCGCAATATCGCGCGGAACGAGATTGCCGTATGCCGGATATTTTTCCTCAAGGAAATACCAACGCTCGGCATCGGGAATCTCTTTCGGGTTTCGCGCGTCACCATCTTGTCGAGGGACCCAAACGCGTCCGCCCTCACCGCGTGCCGACTCACTCATTAAGCGAAGTTTGTCTTCACCGGGAATCGAAGTCGGATGGACCTGAATAAATTCGCCGTTCGCGTAACGCGCGCCTTGCTGATAGCACGCCGAAACTGCCGAGCCGGTACACGTCATCGAGTTGGTCGATTTACCAAAGATCAGTCCCGGCCCGCCGGTCGCCATTATCACGGCATCGGCCTTAAAGACTTTTAATTCAAGGCTTTGCAGCTCCATCGCGACCAGCCCGCGGCAAACCTGATGATCGTCGAGAACGAGCGAAAGCATTTCCCAGCCTTCGTATTTTGTGACCGTACCGGCTACCTCGAATTTTCGAACTTGCTCATCGAGAGCGTAAAGCAGTTGCTGGCCGGTCGAAGCTCCGGCAAAGGCCGTTCGATGATGGAGCGTTCCGCCAAATCGACGAAAATCGAGCAGCCCTTCTTTCGTCCGCGAGAACGGCACGCCCATCCGGTCAAAAAGATAAATGATCTCCGGCGCCATGTCGCACATCCGCTTGACCGGTGGCTGGTTGGCGAGAAAGTCGCCTCCGTAAACCGTGTCGTCCAAGTGCTTCGCCGGAGAATCGCCCTCGCCTTTTGTATTGACCGCACCGTTGATGCCGCCCTGTGCGCAGACCGAATGCGAACGCTTGACCGGCACGACCGAGATCAGATCGACATCGTGTCCCGCCTCGGCGATCTTCATCGCCGCCGCCAGGCCAGCAAGCCCGCCGCCGACGATCGCAAATTTCATTCCGCTTGATGCCATAATTTAATAAACGTCGTCGTGCGTACCAATCTTTAGAAGCAACAGCGCATCTTCACCCTCGACCTGCACAATTTCGAAAACAATTCGCATGTCGTATTCGACGCTGCAAGCCCAAAGGCCTTCATACTTGCCCTGCAACTTGTGCGTTTTCAAAGTAGGACTATTAATATCTGTCTTCAAAAGCGACAATGTCCTGCTAACTTTTTCAGCAAGTTTTAGGTTACGTTTTAATAAGCGTTTTGAAGCACGAAGAAAGGTCGGCGAAAAAAGTATTTTCACGACAATACCTCTTTCATAAACTCGTCAACGCTCATCTCTTTACATAATCCCTGCTCAAATTCTTTCTGTGATTGTTTTATCTCGTCAAAAATTCTGTTGCGTCGATATTCAGCCAGCCGGTGCTGAAGTATGTCCACCAGAGTTTCTTTTTCTTCGACGGACAGTGCTTCGACCGTCTCTACAACTTCTGCAAACGTTATTTCCATAAATCCTCCTGCAGCTATTTGTTCAGCGCAATGTTAGCTTCTCTAGTCAATTATACTTTTTTCTCAATTACAGTTTTGGTTAATTTGGAGTCTTCGCAAAATACCGCTGGCAATAAGCCGCATGGCCTGACGAATGCAACCGCTGCATTTGCACCGACCGCGAACAGTCCGATCGCGAGAGCGAGACATCCGTAAAGTGCGTATTTCTGTGCCTTCTCGCCGATCACGATTCCCCAATCGACCGCAAACAGCCAAAAGCCGTAAGCCAAATGCCACGCCGTCGCAGCGATCCCGAGCAGATAGAACATAAGCACCCACGGAATCGAAAATTCACGCGATACGATGTCGAACGCAAGATCAGCATTTCCCGCAACCGGCGTGAGGTTCAGCCCCGGAATCAACCCGAAACGCAGGTTCAGAATATGAAACAGTATAAAAACGAAAAGAAAAATACCGGTCGCACGCTGTGCGAAGTAGAACCAGTTATGACTGTAGTTATAGGTCGTTACGTTCTGTTTTGCTTCGGCCGAAATTATCACGCCGTAGATCGAGTGAAAAAGCAGCGGCAGAAATATCCCGAATACCTCCAGAAAAAGCAGAAACGGAATATCGTGAATTTCCTTTACCGCCTTTTCAAAGCTCGCCTCGCCGTTCATTGCCTTGGAGTTCGTGAACATATGCACGAAAAAAAACAGGCCTAACGGAACGATTCCTGTTAGCTGATGGAGCTTTCGTAAAAGAAACGTGTAGCTGAATTTGATCGCCATTCTTTACTGGTTCGATTGGATTAGAATTCCTGAAATTCTAATACCTTTGCCGTTATTCGGCAATTTGCCATTGTCTGACTTAATTTTAAGCTGATTTTCTTATAAGATAAAATGAATTCTTTTGTTCGGATTGTTAAGCGAAACTCATTTACGGGCAACACAAATGCATATCGAGACATTAAAAGTATTCTGTGACCTGGTCGATCTGCAAAGTTTCTCGCTCGCGGCCGAGCGTAACTTTATTACGCAATCGGCTGTCAGCCAGCAGATCCGCACGCTTGAGGAAAAGTTTAAAAGAAAGCTGCTCGAACGAGTTCGCGGCCGCCGCGAGGTCAAACTGACGGCGGCAGGCGAGGTCTTTCATCGCGAGGCTCAGAATGTGCTCGCGGCATACGATCAACTAAACGAAAATCTGCGCGGTCTGGTCGGCAAGATCGGCGGCACTGTAAAAGTTTCGACCACATACAGCGTCGGGCTGCACGAACTGCCCTCAAAGGTCGGCGAATTTATGTCAAAATTCCCGGCGGCAAGGATCGATCTTGAGTATTCGCGCACGACGAAAGTCGTCCGCGACGTAACGAACGGTACCGCCGAGCTTGGCGTCCTGGCTTTTCCCGAACCAAAACGCGGGCTGACGATCGACTTTATGCCCGAACATAAACTTGTGCTCGTCTGTCCGCCGGATCACAAATTTTCAAAGCGTTCGTCGATCAAATCAAAAGACCTGAACGGCTCAGATTTCGTCCATTTCGAACGCGACACGCCGACCCGCAAGGCAATCGATAAACTATTGAAAGCAAAGGGTGTTGAGGTAAAAAAAGTCGCTGAGTTCGATAATATCGAAACGATAAAACGCGCCGTCGAAGTCGGCTTTGGTCTGGCCATTTTGCCCAAACCATCTGTGGCGGACGAGGAGCGTTCGGGGCGGCTTGCGGTCATTCCGCTCGCGGAAAAAGATTGGGTCAGGCCGGTCGGCGTTATTCACCGCAGCGACCGCACGCTGTCGCATGCGGCGAAAAAACTTGTCGGCATTCTGACCGAAACCAACCAGCAAAATGGATAACTTGCTCATTCTTTATCATGTGCATTTCGGAAAAAACGCTTCAAACCGTCGAATCTCCAAAGGTCGCGCAGGTTTCCGAATGGTTTGAGAATTACGATGTCGATTGTGCAGTTTGGGTTGAACGTGGATTACGCAATACCGAATGCTTCTAATCAAGATTCATAACGACTATCGGCGAAGTCGGTGACAGATTGTTTAACCCTTTGCGAAGCGTTATCGAGAGCCCGTCTGTTTCCATATATTCGCGGCCGAGCAATTTGCGGAAACGCTTTTCTTTTCCTTCGCCGTTAAGTTCTTTTAGCATCGAGCGGTAAAACGCTGAGACGATCTCCGGTGCAAACTGCTTGCCCGCGTTTCGTTCCAAGTCATCGAAAACCTCGTTCGCAGGACGCCGCCGTTTATATGGCCGGTCGGTCGTCATGGCGTCGAACGAATCCGCTAAGTTTACTACTTTAGCAATATACGGGATCTCGCGGTCATACAGCCCGTCGGGATAACCGCGTCCATCGAGCCTTTCGTGATGATATTTTGCGGCCAGCGGAACGTCGGCGTACGGATGATTGATCGGCGACAAAATATCGAAACCGGCGCGAGGATGCTTATTTAATTCGACCGATTCTTTTGCGTTGATACGGTACGGAGCGTTGATTATCTTTCGCTCGACGGTGATCTTGCCAACGTCGTGCAAGTAACCCGCGACAGCCGCTCCCTCGATCTCGTGCTCGTTCCAGCCAAGCTCCTCGGCTATTATCTCGGTATATTTTCCGACTCGCACCGAGTGGCCTTCGGTGTATTTATCCTTTCGGTCTATGGCCGCCGCGAACGCCTTGACGGTGTCGCGATAGGTCATTCTTAGCTCATCATAAAGCTTATGATTTTCCTCGGCCTTGCGCTCAAGGTTGGCGACCATTCCGCGATGCGCGATCGCAACGCCAATGTGTCGCGCCATCGCGCAGATGATCTCGCGGTCATAGCTTGTGAACGGTTCGCCCGTCGCTTTTCGCCCGAGAAAAACTGCACCGACCGTTTCGCCACGGATAACCAGCGGAACAAAAAGCTCAAGCGATGTGCGGTCTAAACTCTGATCGTAAACCTGAAAGAACGGCAGCGATTTCGCCTGAGCGATCTCGATCGGATAAAGCCCGTTTGCCAAAAACTGCCGCTCATCCTCATCGCAGAGCGATAGGACAAGCGGAAAACTGTCGCCAAGCCCGCGGCCCGCAAGCATCGTCAGCTCATGCTCGAACCGCGAAAACCGAGCCACGCCGCCACGCATTATCGCCATCGAACCCAGCATCAAATGCAGCGACGTCCTGATAGTCTCGTGAAAATTCTGAGTGCTCGAAACTTCCTGCCCCAACTCCGCAAGCGCACCGAACGTATGGATCAGCCGATGCCGCTCCTCAGCGATCTTTTTTACGTTTGCAGTTTTAAATTCTTGTATCTTCAAGTCGTTGGTTGGAGTCCTCTAAATCTTCCGTCTTTTGTCTCCTACTTTGCCACATCAACGTGTTTAGTAACGCCGAGCATATCAAACAATTCAATCGTGTTTTGATTAAGATCGGAGAAGACGACGCGGGCGCCGTGGCCTTTGGCGGAGTCGATAACGCCGAGCAAAATGGACACGCCGATAGAGTTAACGATCTCGGTCCGCGAGAAATTTACGACGATCTCCTTACAGCCCGCGGCTAAACGAGTGCGGCATTCGCGCTCGATGGTCTCGCCGGTCAGCTTGTTCAGATAATCCCCGGCAAAGACCACAGCGGTCTCACCATCGGCCCGGACTGATCCGCCAATCTCCGAATCGCTCACATGTTTAACCTCTTTTCCTTGTTTAATTTGCAACGCTCAGGGTGAACCAGAACTTTAGAAATGTTGTAACACAAGCGTAAGCGGAAAACAACAAAAATCGTAGGGAAACGATGGTCGAGTCAGAACCGGGAGCGGTAGCGGCCGGGCTCCAAAAGGCCACACACACGGACTCCCTCTACTCATTAAAGATCTCTGCGGGAACTACACCGGCAAGAACTGCAAGTAACACGAGTATTGCTGCAACGACCATGCTCCCGCCAAAACAAAGAACTGTGTAAAGAATCAGCCAGCCCGTGGAAACCAAACCGCCTCGAAATCCCCTTGATCTAAACAGATAGTACAAAAGCGCTAATGTTCCAAATAAAACCACCACGTACGAGAAATACTGATGCAATTTGTAATTGCGTTCGGTCGCGTCAAGCCGGCACCATGCAAAGGCAAAGATGTTCAGTCCCAGTGTCAGGACTATATCAATGATCCGCGAGAATCCTCTATGCTCGTCGATTATTAGCCCGACGACTAAACAGGCCACAGTAAAAATCGGAACGTAAACAAAAAGCAGTCGGCGTTTCTCGTTCAGAAATTTTCTGGGTTTCGTCTCCGAAACGTTTTGATGAAAGGTGATCTCTTCGATAATTCAAATATCTTAGCAGGTTGCCGGAACCGACGAAACTTCCCTCGATTAATGCAAATTCACCGCGCACGTTTTAAAAGCGGAAGCCGTTTGGAATATTTATCACTATTGTTTGTTCAGTGCTGCGAAAAGAGCATTCTTAGCGCGACAGTCACTGATGAATCATTTGGACACGCACAATGATCCGATTCACGATCACGATTCACGAATTACGATTCACGATTCACAATTCACAATTCACAATTCACGAATTACGATTCACGATTAACGATTCACGATAACGATTAACGATTAACGATTTACGACCCCAGCAGTTTGGTCATTGAAATACTTGTGCCGTCGTCGGTTTGGTCGATGCTGACTTCGTCCATTAGTTTTTCGATGAGTTTGAGGCCCCAGCCGCGTCGGAGCGAATCGGCGGCGGGTTTTGCCGCGTCAGTAAGGCGAAGGCCGCGGTTGGCAACGGTGATGTTGATGCTTTCCGGGTGAACGGTAAATTTCAGGTTTGTGCGGCCGTCAGGGCTGTGGCTGTGCTCGGCGGCGTTTATGCAGGCTTCGACCAGAGCGGTTTTTATCTGGTTGATGTCGTGCGACTTAAAGCCGTGGCGTTTGGCGATCTCCTCAAGCGTGTGAGCTGCGATCAGCTCGGTTTCGCCGCCCATCGGTATGACGATCTCGTATTCGGTTCCGGTAATTTCGGCCGGTTTTTCTTCGCCAAGCATCGCGGCCAAAAGCTCGGCTTGCGCGCGGCTTGAGCCATAGGCGTTTCGCCGCGAGAGAACCTCGGCAGCATCCGCATCAAAGCCGACGGGAGCGATCAGCCAAAATCGATAATGCGCAAAACCGCAAGCCATCGCCGCTGTTTCGAGCCGGTCGCACCAAAACTCGGCAAGCTCTCGCGTCGCCTCAAGCTTGGAATCGATCTCGGCTGCAAGCCAGTAGATCTCGTCTTCGGATGAATAAGTTCCTTGCTGAAACCCGGCCGCGACCGCCGAGCGTTCCCGTTCGATGGCCGCCGAGATCGGCGGATAAAACGCCTCGGTGTGCGCCGCGAAAACGGCCATCGGCAGTTTGACGGTTTCGGCATCGGCGGCAAGATTTGCTGCAATTTCTGCTTCCGAAAGGCCTTGATAATTTTCCTTAAAAACGGTGCAGTCAAGCAACGCAAGCGGCACTTCGCGGCCGTCAAATTTCTCCATCAGATCACGCAAACCGATTGCTGAATTCGCACGATAATGCGCCGCCATCAGTTGCGGTGCTCTCCGAATAGCGGCGGCCAGTGACGCGGCATAAACCGCCGCGCGGTCTTCGCCGAGCGTTTCGAGCCGATGACGGGCGAAAAGATAATCGGTAAGAGCCGTGTCCTCAGCCATCGGTTCGCCGCGGTTCGATGTGACGCGAACTATTTCGGCGACGTTAAGGATTTCGAGGATTTTCCCGAACTCGCTTGTCTTCATCTCCAACGCTCTTTGCCACGTCGAAACGGGAACGAGTTTCGAGCCTGATTCAAGCGAATGGACGAGCAGTTCAACGAGCCGAGCCTGTGTTTCCCTCGTCACCGCTGCGTCAAACAGCCGGTCGAAATATCGCCCGATCTCGCCCGCAAAAAGCTCTTCGGTATATGCACGCTCGACGGCTGGAAAATCGTCCAGATCACTACCGCCGCGCTTTACAACTGCTTCGATAAAACCCGGCCTGTCCTGCGTCTGAATGGCGATCAGGTCACGTGCCGCTTCTTCGATCCTAACAACGTATTTCGCAGCAACTGTCTGGATCAATTCGGCGGCCTCTGCAACCGGCGTTCGATCAAGGTCGAGACGCTCGAAACCACCGATCGACGAAACGAACCGGCGGCGACCGGCGAGCACAAATGGAAAATCGTAATTGGACGCGACGTGTTTGATCGCCACAAGAAACTGTTCGCCTCCTTCGATATTCAGCAGATTATGAAGCCCGTCAAAAATGACGAACAGTCTAATTCCAGCCGAGGAAGCCAGCTGAGGTATCGACAGACAGCGTTCTACAAAAGCCGCACCGTCAGCCGCGCCGTTTTGCGAAATGCGTTCGATGGCACGGTCGATCCATGCAATGTCTTCCGGCGCGGCCAAACGTGCGATCTCGGTTAGGCCAATTGCGGAATGAGCCAGATTCGCATCGCGTCTGCGAAAGGCGAGGACCTGCGAAAGAAAACTGTGGGCAAATCGCTTTGCTGTGGCAGCGGCGTTTTCGTCCGTTGGTTCAATGCTGAAATAAACAGGAATGGTTTCGGAGGCTTCGGAAAATATTTCATCCGCGATATTTCGAAGCAGAGATGAGCAGCCAGAACCCGGAACGGCAGCGAGAATTACACCGCCCGATCCGTTTGTAGCGTGGCGTTTTAGCCGTTCGATCAGATTGTCACGTTCGGCCGACATTTAGTTGATCCTTTCCTTAAACGAGCGCCCCAAGTGGTCGTAAACCTGCACGTTGTTTCGGCCGAGATGTTTCGCTTCGTAGAGCGCCATGTCGGCGGCGGTTATCCAGTCTTTCGGCGTGTCGAACTCGTTTGACTGGCTTGCGATGCCGATGCTGATCGTGATCTTTCGGTTCGGAAAATTCGTATGCTCGACGCGAAGCCGTATGCGTTCGGCAATAGCGGCCGCCTCTTCGGCATTTGTTCGCGGCAGCAGGATGGCAAATTCCTCGCCGCCAAATCTCGCCGCAACGTCGTCGGCGCGCAGCGTGTCTTTCAACGCAGTCGAAACCATCTTTAACGCAAGATCGCCCGCCGGATGTCCAAAACTGTCGTTATAAGATTTGAAATTATCGACGTCTATCATCATCAGCGTTATCGCCGAGCTGTGCCGACGGGCACGGTTCATTTCCTCGTGCAGCCGTTCGTCGAGATAGCGGCGATTGAGCAAACCGGTGAGCGAATCGGTAACGGAAAGCTGCTCAAATTCGCCGGCGCGATCTTTTAGCGCGGTCCGGTCGATTGCGACGGCTATCTGCGGTGCGATGGTTTGCAGCAATTCCAGATCGCGTTCGCCGAACGCATCGCCGCCGGCACGGTCTGTAAAATTCATCACGGCAATACGGCGTTCGCCGATCAAGATCGGAAAGCTAATAAATGACGAAGTTTTGTATCGCCAGTCATTTGGCGCGACCGAGATGCCGGCGGCGATCATATCGCTTATCACCAGAGGATTTCCGCGGTCGAGCGTTTCGCGGGCAATGCGTAAACCTATGTCGGCCGTTGCCTTTAGATCGGCGGCGGAACCTATCGCGGCCTTGGCGTACAGGCTGTTTGATTTTTCGCTTCGCACAAGAAGCGACGCTCGTTCCGCCTGCAGCAGCTCGGCGGAAACCTGCGTGACGTGCAGCCAAAAATCGTCGGTGTCGATCTTTTTCAGACTGTCGCTAAATCGTCTGACGCCCTGCGAGACCCAATCGCGGCGTGAGACTTCGTCACGCAGCCGCAATATCTCGATCTGAGGCCCGACGAATTTTCCAAAGCGTGAAAGCTCGCGTGCGATTTCGTCGCTCGACGGCAACGGTTCGACGGCAAACGCGCTGCGAATATCGCTGCCGATGGTGACCGGAAACAGAGCGAGCCCACGCGGATTTACTGTGCTGCGTTCACGTAAAATAAGCGGCCGTTCGGTTCGCACGGCCTCGATCACGCGTTCGTTATTTACGGGTATGCTGATCCTCACTGTTTTGCCGTCAAGCTCTCCTTCGGTAGAGACAGGCACAAGCATATCGGCACGGCGGTCGAGCCAGACGAGCGATTCAAAAACGTAAAGACGGTCGAGAAATTTCAGTATCTCACGACACGCTTCGCTATAACTTAGCCTCATCAGCGAACCGAAAAGCGAACGCCAGCCTGCGGATTGATCGCCTGTCTGACGTACAGGCCGCGTCTCCGCAAGGTTCGGCCCTGGTATTTCGACTGAAGTTTGCCGGTTAAACTCGGCGATCTTTTTCGCGATCTCGTTTTCGGGCGACGGCGCTGAAATCGGTCCCGCATCGGGCGTTTGATCGAGATCCAAAATATCATTGCGATGGCGGACGATAAACCTGTCGAGCTCCACGATCGCATTTTCTAAACCGGCCGCGAAACCCGACATCAAAATATTTTCAAAAAATTCGGTCGGCTTAAATTTGCTCCATTCGCCCGCGATCGCTTTTTCCGTCGCCTCGCGGTAATTTTCAGCCTGCAAAAACGTGCGGCCAACGATGGCAACGAATTCCTTGCCGCGGTCTGCGACCGGAACGGCCTTGCACGTCAACCCCGCGTGACATTGAAACTCGAATGGTTCGTTTGCCAAATGCGCGTTCTCAAATGCCTTGCCGCAATATTTGTCGCATTCGGGCCGAAACTCGGCCGAATCCCATAGAGTTCGGCAGATCGAATTATTATTCGACGCGGAAATCTCGCCGCCGTCGCGGTCTAAAACGACGACAGCGACGCCGTTCTCATCGGCAACACGGTCGAGAAATCTGGTTTTCGTGGGCTTTTCCGTCATCAAAAGCGAATACACAAACATCCTGCGGAAGGGGACATTTCCGCCTTCAAATACAATGGTCTCGTGTTATTTCTACAGCACTATACGGTCAATAGGCGAACTATTTCAACAAAATCTTTCCCGATGAGTCGAAACCAAAATTATCTCACAATAAAAATGAATATCGTAGATCAAGCAATTTAGATGCGAAAAATCAGCAAGATATTACAAAAGCATTTGCAATTGTGCAGGGAATCAATGCGCCCTGGCTTGACTCGACTTGATACAGAAAGATTGAAAAGCCAATGTTTTCCACGACTTTCCCTTTGGCACGGTGGTTGTTGTAAACAAAGTGGTATGTCATTTTGACCAATCAACTTCAAGGAGGATTCTTATGATCAACGAAAACAATCAACCGACACCGATGCCTGCGACCTTTAGCGACGCCGCAGCGGCCCCGACCAATGACGATGTTATCTCTACCGTGAACGGCCTGATAGAAACTTGCCGCGACGGGCAGGAAGGCTTTAAGCAGGCCGCCGAGGGAGTGGAGCGCTCGGATATGAAGACTTTGTTTTATGAATTTTCACAGCAGCGAGCCTCATTTGTTGGCGAACTGCAGGACTTAGTCCGTACGCTTGGCGGCGACCCGGAAAATTCAGGCAGTTTTAGCGGAGCTCTGCATCGCGGCTGGCTCAATATCAAATCGGCCGTCTCAGGCAGGGATGAAGGAGTGGTTTTGGACGAATGCGAACGCGGTGAGGATTCTGCAAAGAACGCCTACAAAAATGCTCTCGAAACCGCTCTGCCGGCATATGTCGCGCAGGTGGTGCAGGATCAATACACGGCAATTCTGTCCGCACACGACCGCGTAAAAGCGCTCCGTGATGCGTTCAATAACGATAAAACAAAATCGGCTCGAATAGGCGTATAATAGCTCCTTCTTTATCGAGAAGCCTGTTCGAACCAGAGGCCCGCGGAAACGCGGGCCTTCTTGTCAGTACCGCATGCGTAAGCAGGGGCGAGATCTCTTGCCAATCTCAATTCTCAGTGTGACCCACCGCTTACGCAGTGGGTACTGACATGATATTCGGATGCTCCGGTGAAATGCGGATACAGGCGGCTTGGTGGCCGGGCTTTATTTCGACCAGTTGGGGGACAATGCGACGGCAGTCGTCGATGGCATACGGGCAGCGGGTGTGAAAATGGCAGCCGGTCGGCGGGTTTATTGGCGAGGGCACGTCGCCTTGCAGAATTATTCGCTCACGTTTCGCTTCGATTGCCGGATCGGGCACCGGAACCGCCGAGATCAGAGCTTTCGTATAAGGCATCAGCGGATCGGCGTAGATGTCCTTTGCCTTCGCAAGTTCGACGATCTTGCCTAGATACATTACGGCGACTCGGTCTGATAAATGGCGAACAGCCCGAAGATCGTGCGAGATGAAAAGATACGTCAGTTTTTTTTCCGCCTGCAGCCGTCCCATCAGGTTCATTATCTGTGCCTGAATGGAAACGTCTAGTGAGGAAAGCGGCTCATCGGCGACTATGAATTCGGGTTCGACGGCAAGGGCCCTTGCAATGCCTATACGCTGCCGCTGGCCGCCGGAAAATTCGTGCGGATAGCGTTTGATAAAGCGGCGGCTGAGGCCCACCGTTTCCATCAGATCCTGCACTTTGGATTCGACGGAGCCGCCGTTCGCTTGCCCAAATGTGCGGATCGGTTCGCCGATGATCTGACCGACCGTCATTCGCGGGTTGAGCGAAGCGTACGGGTCCTGAAAGATCATCTGTAGATGCTTTCGCTGTTCGCGCATTTCGCGTTGCGGCAAGCTTGCGAGGTCATTGCCATTATAGAAAACGCGGCCGCCGGTCGGTTCGGTCAGCCGTAGAATTGCCTTGCCAAGTGTGGATTTACCACAGCCGGATTCGCCAACAAGCCCGAGCGTCTCGCCCTTCTTTATGTCGAGCGACACGCCGTCAACCGCCCTTACAGACTTTGATTCACTGAACAGCCCGCCGCCGATGCGGTAATGAACCTTAAGGCCGTCGAGCGAGATCAAATTGTTTCCAAGTGTTTCCAACTATTCACCACAGAGGCACAGAGACACAGCGTCAGAAATTTCAGCCGCAGATTTACGCGGATACACACAGATCGTTAAGAACAGATTCTTATCCGTAAAATCTGTGTTAATCCGTGGCTAAATTCAATTCCCGATCGGCGGTTCTATCGTGACTTTTGTTTCGTAATCGTAAATAATATCCATCGATTTCATATCGCCCGATTTGTATACCGCGTGGATCTTTATCGGGCGGCCGTCGCTTTTTGCGACCCATATTTTCGACGAATACGCCATGCCGCCGCCGGGAGCCTCGCCGTCGTATGAATAGAGATATGCGGCTTTTCCCTCGGCCGATTCCTCGCCTTCGTATTTGATCTGTTTGAACCATTTCATCCCTTCGCGAGTAAATGTTTCACGCATGTTTGGGACTTTTGTGCCGATATCGACCGGCATTTTCTGCCATCGTTCGCCGATCTTCATATAGGTTTGCTTGCCGATCAGGATCATCTCGGACGACTGGCCGTTTGGCAGTTCTGTTTTGACACGGAACTTGTCCGGAGCGATGTAGTCGAGATCGGCATTCATCGTCATCGTGCCCTCGCTCGTCATTTTGGCCCGGAACGATTCGATCGAAAGAAAGCGGTCCGCCATCTTTTCAATATCGGCTTTCGGGTCGCCGCTCGGCGGAAACGCAGCCGGGCCATTTTCCAGCGCCCGCGCTGTTCCGGTTCCCGTGTTCGATGCATTCGACGAGCCGGACTTTTCGGCCACGAACTTTTCAATTGACGAGCAGCCGAGGCCGGCACCTAGCAAAAAAAAGAGAGGGAATATTAGTTTGTTCTTCATTGTTCTATCTCGACTATCTATTACTTAAGAATTTTCACGCAAAGCCGCAAAGTTCGCAAAGAGATCCGTGTTATCCGCGTTGATCCGTGGCCAAATTTTCTTCATACACTTCATTCGCAAAATGACAAAGAGAATAGTGATCGTTGTTTATCTGAACGAACGGCGGATATACTTTTGCGCAAATGTCCGCAGCCCGGTCGCATCGCGGGGCGAACGGACAGCCCGGCGGCAGGTGCGCGACATCGGGCGGCAGGCCGGGAATTTGATAAAGCTCCTTTCCTTTCTCGTGTACCGGATCTGGCACGCTTTTGAGCAAACCTTTTGTATATGGATTTGCCGGCGTTGCGAACAGCTCGTGTGTCGGGGCCTGCTCGAAAACCTTTCCGGCGTACATAACAATGATCCTGTCGGTCATCCCGGCGACGACGCCGAGGTCGTGCGTGATTAGAATGACGCTGGTTCCCATTCGCGCTTTCAGGTCTTTGATTAGCTCGAGTATCTGCGCCTGAATGGTTACGTCGAGAGCGGTCGTCGGCTCATCGGCGATCAGCAGTTCGGGGCCGCAGCTCAAGGCCATCGCGATCATTACACGCTGACGCATGCCGCCGGAAAGCTCGTGCGGATAACCATTCAGACGCGATTCGATGTCCGGAATGCCGACCGTTTCAAGCATCTTGAAAGCATGATCGTAAGCCTGTTTTTTTGTGTGGCCGAGGTGCAGCCGTGTAACCTCCATCAACTGCGTCGAGATCTTCAGAAACGGATTGAGCGAGGTCATCGGGTCCTGAAAAATCATCGCGATCCGGCGGCCGCGTATCGCACGAACCTTGCCGATCGAAAGAGCACGTACGTCGATTCCATCAAACACGATCTCGCCGCCAACGATCTTTCCAGGCGGTTCGGGTATCAGTCGCATCACAGACAAACTAGTCACCGATTTACCAGAACCCGATTCGCCTACGATCCCCAATGTTTCGCCTTTTCTAACATCGAACGAAACACCGTCAACCGCCTTGACCATGCCGTCGTCGGTCTGAAAATAAGTCTTCAAATCGTTGACCGAAAGTATTGTGCCGTTGTTTCCCATTGCAGAGTGGATCGGATCGTCGAATGCTAGATGCAGTTTACACGCAAAGGAGTTTTGCTGCGATGGGAAATTAAGGCTTGCCGCCAGCGGTCGTCGGCTGCCAATTGCTGTCGATGCGGACATTGCGTAGCAGCGGAGCGTCAAATACATTCATATCGAAACCGATGACATATGGTTTGACAAGGGAGTATGACGTCGGGAAATAGAGTGGGATTGCTTCCATCTCAAACAGGGCAAAATCTTCGCTAAACATATCATCCCCGATGATCGTCTCGTTGGCCGCGATATCAGGATTCCCGGTCGTCGGTGTCGGTGTTGGCGATGACAAAGGGTCGGCATCACCGGACTTTTCCGATTCGCGAACACCGAACAGTGCTGACATTCCTACAGATTCATCTGCGGTTGGAAGCACGGTTCCGCGTCGGACAAGGTCGAAATCTCCGGTTTCCAGAGTCTTAGTGATCTCGGCCGTGTCTCTTACGATTATCTCTGTTTCGACATTCAAATTTTGCTTCCACATCCTCGCGACCGACCGCGCTATCCGCTGCTGAGTGTCGTTTCGGTTGACGACAAGCCGGACGACAGGAAACTGTTCGCCCTCGGGAAAACCCGCTTCGTCAAGCAGGTCACGCGCTCGGTCCTTGTCCTGAACCAGCTTTTTTTGCGATCCGGTTGCGAACGGCAGAAACGAAAGAGCGGGTCGCGTCGATCCCTCAAGCTCGCCCTCGGTCAGGCGTTCGCGTTCGATCGACATCGCAAGGGCCTGGCGAACGCGGCGGTCGCTGAACGGGTAATTTTCTGTGTTTACTTTATAGAAATTCAACGCCGCGAAAGCGCCTTTTCGAAAATCCTCGTATGGTTCGAGCAGTTTCAATGCAAGCGGCTCAAAATTGGCATTCGTCACGGCATCGAGTTCGCCGGAACGGTATGCAAGCAACGCGTCTTCGGCGTGCGCGGCGGGTTTAAAGATAACGCGTTCGAGCGTAACCTTATCGCGGTTCCAATATGTTTCCGAGCGTTCGAGTGTTAGTGCCTTGGTGTCCACAGAAGCCAGATCGAATGCACCATTCGTTACTGCGTTAGGATGGAGTTTTCCAGATTCAAAATCCTTGCCGCCCTCGTAAACCGGCAGAAAGATCGGATTGGCAACGAGCTTTGGCAGGTCCTTATCAGGCCGTAAAAGATTGATCTCTAATGTTCGTTCATCAACAACACGAAACCCCGGAACGAGCGACTTTTTCCCGACTTCATTCTGCGGTGCCGGAGTCGGCTCGGTCGTTTCGATTGATACAGGATTTACGTTCGGATTCGGGACAGGCGTCGCCGTTGTGTCCGTCTGAGTACGGAACGAGCCTGTTATGAAATCGTTATCTGACAAGGCAGGAATATCTTCGGTCGTCGCTGGCAGCAACCCAACTATGTTCGATCTGAGTTCTGGATGAGCCGCCTTGGTCCCAAGCTCCGATAGCCGGAACCACGATAGAAAAAAATCCTGAGCGATAACCGGCTTTCCGTTTGACCACACAGCATTTTCACGCAGCGTAAATGTCCAGGTTTTTAGATCGTCGGACGAAGTCCATTTTTCGGCAACGCCGGGAATCGCTTCGAGCGTAACGGGGTCGATCTCGGTCAAGCCTTCGTACATCGCCCGGACAATGTCGGTTTCCGGGGCGGCCGCGGCGCGTGCGGGGTCGAGGTGTTTTGGCATTCGGCCATTGCTCCAGCGAAACTCCTGTTTCGGCGGCGGCGGTGTGATGGCAAAGAACGAATTTCCCGCAGGCTGTTTTATTTCAGAGCACGAGATCGAGAAAAGAATTGTCGCGGTCAGTGCCAAGCGCACAAAAATGCCGTGACGTGAATACGATCGACGGCATTTTATCGTGAGCTTGGCCATTACAGTTTTGTTACCCGGTGAACAGTTTTAGTTGCCTATGCGCGTCCAACACCTGACGACGAGTCTCGTCAAGGCTGCCCGATGTATCGATTAAATAGTCGGCGAACTTCTTCTTCTCTTCCTGTAGCATCTGCGAGTCAATGCGTCGCGTTGCTTCTTCTTTCGAGAAGCCATCGCGTTTCATCAATCTCGCAAGTTGGATGTCTGCATTACACCACACAACGATCAATTTGTTAAATCTCTTGTAACCTCCTGATTCGATCATCAAGGCCGCGTCCACGATCGCAACGCCGTGCGGATCGGTCTTTTCGAGAACCTCGATCCATTCGTTTTGAGCCTTGAAAACAAGAGGATGAACGATTGAATTAAGAAGTTTGCGTTTCACTTCGTCGGCAAAAACAATGCCTCCAAGCGCCGCTCGATCAAGCGAGCCATCGGCTTTTAGAACACCGTCACCGAATTGTTCGACGACCTTTTCAAGGCCTTCTGTTCCCGGCTCGACGACCTCACGCGAGGTGTGATCGGCGTCCAGAATATGGCAGCCAAGTCCACGAAAAATTTCACAAACCGTGGATTTACCGACTGCTATCGAACCTGTCAGGCCAACCTTTAGCATCCCTTTTTCCTGATAGTGTATGGCTGAAAACGTAAAACGGATAGTGTTATCCGCTTTACGCTGTGCGTTATCCGTTAACAGGAAAATTCCTAACGTCCGTGGCGTTTGGCTAGTTTATCGACGTTGTATTCGGCGATCTCTTCGAGCGTGATGCCGAGCTCGTCGGCACAGGCCGAGATGTACCATAACACGTCGCCGAGTTCGTCTTTCAGCTTTGCCCGAATATCGTCATTGAGAACGCCGCCGTGATCTCGCTGGATCTTTTTGACAATGTTCGCAACCTCGCCGGCCTCGCCCGCAAGCCCGAGCGTCGGGTACTCCAGATTGCTCAAACGCCGCGGATAAAGAGCCGTCTGGCTCGCTTCTGATTGGTATTCTGTAAAGTTCATATATTGTTTTTGCCACAGAGTTCACAGAGAGAATAAAATCAATTTCGCTCCTGAATATTTTCGGTCATCTCGATAGTTAGGTTCGACTCGGCCCAAAATGCTCTGTGTACTCTGTGGCTAAATTTCTCGTCTCGCCTTCGCTGCATCGACCGTGTTTCGCATCAGCATTGCGATTGTCAGCAAACCGACGCCGCCGGGGACGGGTGTAAAAGCACCGGCCTTTTCGATTGCTTCTTTCGGATTCACATCGCCGACCAGCGTAAAGCCGCGTTTCTCGATCGCCGCGAGGCGTTTTGGCAATTCTTCGGCTGAAAAGAGGGTTTCGGCCACGCGCGTGTCTGACACATTATTTATCCCGACATCGACAACGGTCGCTCCTTCATTAATATGCTCGCCGCGAATAAAACCCGTTCGGCCGATAGCGGCGACGAGTATGTCGGCCTGATTTGTTATGTACGTAAGATCGCGCGTTCGTGAGTGACATATCGTAACGGTCGCGTTTTCCTGCAGCAGCAACGCCGCCATCGGCTTCCCGACGATATTGCTCCGGCCCACGACGACCGCATGGCTGCCCGCGATCTCGATTCCCGAACGTTTTAATATTTGAATAACACCCGTCGGAGTACACGGCGCGAGAGTTCGCCGGCCTTGCGAAAGCCTGCCTACGTTAATCGGATGAAATCCATCGACGTCCTTTTTGGGATCGATCGCCTCGAGAATTCGGCTTTCGTCGATGTGGCTCGGCAGCGGAAGTTGGATCAGAATGCCGTCAACATCGTCGTTGTCGTTCAGCTCATTTACGACGGCAAGCAGTTCTTCTTCGGTCGTTTCGGCGGGCATATGGCGATGTTCCGAGACCAACCCGAGTTCCTGCGTCGTTTTTATTTTATTTCCGACA
This sequence comes from uncultured Chloracidobacterium sp., assembly GCA_964605905.1. GTDB lineage: Bacteria > Acidobacteriota > Blastocatellia > Pyrinomonadales > Pyrinomonadaceae > OLB17. Next base: position 61,983 of record CAZSEL010000018.1, read on the forward strand.
TAAACCGCTGACGCCGCGTCTTCGCCGACGCGGACAGCCGCCAGACACGGCGAAAAACCGTGCACTTCGCTAATATCCGCCACCTCCGCCGCGATCTCGGCTTTTATCGCGTCGGCGATCTCGCGGCCGCTCAAAATCTTTGCTGACATAAAAAGATGGATTTTACAGGAACTCGGCATCAATTGTCAGTTTCGTAAGGGCATAAAGTCAGAATTGGCAAAAAGTGACGGCAATTTCGTCATTAATATAAAGTAATGAGAAACCGAATGATGCTGAGAAACCTCTCACCATATCTCACCAAGTTATCCACGAGCCTGCATTTGGCGCGGCGGAACGCTTCGTTCGGGTTTTCCGTTGTAGCCGGCTTGGTTTTATTTCCCACCCTCGCCGTTGCCAACATCGGAAATGCCGCTGATCTTGAAGTATTCCGCCCGTCGAATGCAGTTTGGTATTCACAGGGCCAGAAAGCCGACGATGGATTTTCTGCCATTAAATGGGGGCTTTCGACCGACGTTCTGGTACCCGGCGATTACGACGGCGACGGCGAACAGGACACGGCAGTTTGGCGGCCTGAAAACGGAACCTGGCATATATTAAAAAGCTCAAATGGCTTGCCCGTTTATATAAAATGGGGCAAAACTACCACGCACCCAACCAGCGGACTGCCGGACGTTCCGGTTCAAGCGGATTTTGATGGCGATGGCGTAACGGATATAGCTGTTTGGCGGCCCGACACGGGGTTTTGGTACGTGCTGAAATCTTCGACAGGTTTCGATCAGACGCAGCCATCGATATTTTGCTGGGGACGATTGGGTGATGTTCCTGTCGCGGCTGACTATGACGGCGACGGCCGAGCCGATCACGCTATCTTCCGTTCGCGGGAAAATCGCTGGTACATATTTGAAAGCAAGATGCAGCGTTGGAACACGCACGTCTTTGGCCGTGCCGGCGACGACTTGCTCGTGACTGCCGATTACACCGGTGACGGTAAAGCCGATATCGCCGTTTATCGCGGCGGCACCTGGCAGCTTTTGAACAGCAAAACCGGTGAAGCAGAAACATTTGAAATGGGATTTGCCGACAGCGTTCCCGTTCCGGCCGATTACGACGGCGACGGGCAGACCGATTTCGCGGTCTGGCGCGAAGGCACATGGTACATCTATGACAGCGGCAAACCGCGGCTGCGTTCGATGCGGTTCGGCAAGGCAGGCGACGTGCCGGTAAATTCACTAAGGGCAAAGCGAAGCATTGTCGCGGTACCTTAGAGTTCCCCCGAAAATAGGCAATAAGCCGTTTTGAGAAGTTCCTAGGAGCTTCTCTTTTTTTGTTTCTGCTGTGGTCGGTTAGAATTGTGAAATGTTTCGCTTGGCGTTATTTGTGTTTTTGATCGTGCTGGCCGCAACGGCCTCGCACGCAATAAGCGCGGACGACGACCGCCGTGTTCGCGAGCTTATAACTGAACGAAACTATCTTGCCGCCGTCGATGAATTGCAGCGTTTGAAACAAGCACACCGCGAGAAATTCGCGCTCAACAATTACGATTACCTGCTGGCCCGCATCGCCCATCGCAGCGGCAGATACAGCGTCGCGATGGCAAATTACCACACGGTCGCCGCTCGCGGATCGGTGCTAAGCGGCTACGCTCTGTGGCACCTTGCGGAGATCGCTAGAGCGTTCGGCAATTCCATGCTTGAACGGCAGTATCTTCGCGAACTGCAATTCACCGCCCCTGAAAGCCTGCTAAAAACAGCGGCAGCAAATCGCATAGCCCGCAGCCATTACGCAGATGGCGATTATGCTGTTGCAAAGATTGAATTCGAACGGCTGATCCGAGGTGTCGGTTTGAACGAAACCGGCTCGGCTGATCGCCTTGCTCGTGAAAATTTATCGCTGCTTGCCGAATGTTATTTGAACGCAGGCGACGCACAAGCTGCTCGCGATCTTTTTTCCCGACTGCTTGATGAGACGGCGGACGCGACGCAGCCCGACGATTTTGCACTCGCCGGTGCGAAAGGGCTCGACCGGCTGGACGACGAGACTGGAGAGTTTCCGAAACTTTCCGCCGAGCAGCACCGGCAGCGGGCATGGGCCTATCAGTTCAATCGCGAGTTTGAAAACGCAAGGCGGCATTACCTGTCGATCGTCAACGAACAACCGGCCGGCCGTTTTAGCGCCGACGCCGTTTATCAGATCGGTCGCGGCTATTCCCAGACAAACGATTTCACCGAGGCCGCCAAATGGTATGAACGTCTGCAGGAACAGTTTCCTGAGACCGATATTGCCCGCGACGCGCTGCTGCAATTGGCGTCGGCATATGCACATGTCGGAAAGTATCGCGAATCGGCGTCGAGATACCAATATTTCATCGACCGTTTTCCCACCGATGAGCGGCTCGACCGAGCCTATCTAAACCTGATCGACATCGCCCGCGATCAGGGCGAAGAGGTCGAAGCCTTGCGCCGTGCGTCAAATGCGCAGGAAGTTTTTCGCGGCAAGATCGGCGAAGCGCAGGCGCTGTTCGCCGAAGCCCGAATTTACATCGCACGCGAGGAATGGCAGACGGCGGCGGACGCTCTTACACGGCTCGAAAAACTTCCCGACCTCGGCGGTGCGCGCGTGCCCGGCGGAACGACCACTTCGGAGGTGCAATTTCTTCGCGGCTTTGTTTTTGAGCAGTTGCTGGATTGGTCGCGGGCGATCGATGCGTATCTTTCGATCCCGGACGGACGTGCCGAGTTTTACGGTTGGCTCGCGACCGAGCGGCTTCGCGGATTAAGTGAAAGAGAACAATCGAAAGCTGCGGTTGGCGTTAGGCTTAGCCAGGCTTTACAAGCTGCGGAATCTGCGGACATGGCAGTTCGGCGACGTGGGCTGCAGAATGCAATACGACTGACATCCGATGAAAATGAACGAAAAATGTTGATCGTTGAGCTTCGCGAAGTGTATTCAAAACTCCCGGAATATTCTTCGTTTGAGTCTGTTGAAAAGACAGCCATCGGACGAACGGAAATTCTTGGAAACAGTGAAAAAACTCGTCAAAAAATATCGGACGAGCTTGCGTTTCTCAGACTTTATGACGAAGCCGCGACTGAGATCGAAGCTGATGAAAGTATAAAGAACCCGGACGTTTTGGCCCAGTATTATTTATTGGGCGACTACGCGGATAGGACCATAAAGAACGCCGAGCCCAAATACAAACTTCCCGTCGATTTTCAAATCGAATTACTGCCGCAGCACGTCGCCGAAATGCTGTATCCCGCTCCGTTTGCCGATGAGCTTGTGCAGAATGCACCCGGACGAAATGTCGATCCGCGATTTCTGCTCGCGATCATGCGGCAGGAATCGCGTTTTCAACCAACTGTAAAATCGAACGCAGCGGCGCGCGGTTTGATGCAGTTTATCTCGACGACATCGACGCGGATGGCCGGCGAACTCCAGCTCGTTCACTTTCGTCAGGACGACCTTTACGATCCGTCGATCGCAATATTGATGGGATCGCAATACGTGTCCAACCTGTTCACGCTTTACCCAAACCAACCGGCCGCCGTCACCGCAAGCTATAACGGAGGCGAAGACAATATGAAACGCTGGATGGGACGCGCAAAATCCGACATGCCCGGACGTTACGTGCCGGAAATAATGTATGCTCAGACAAAAGATTACGTATATAAGGTAATGGCGAACTATCGCGTTTATCGCACGTTGTATTCCGAAGAACTGCGCATGAAATAACCGAAATCGAGGTTTGGTTTATGCTCGTATTCAGCATTTCAAAATCGTTAACGCAGGTTGTTTAGCATAGCCCCGCCGTTTACGGCGTGGTAAAGGAAACGAAATTTTCTTCAGCCGTCGCCAAAGGCGACCAACATTAAAGCCTGGGGTGAAGCCGTTACGGCGGAACCCCAGGATAAAACGGTCGGCGAATTCGCTCCCTGAAAGGGAGCAACAATATGTTTTTTGTTAGTCGCTTTCAGCGACAGGAATTTTACGCGGCTTCCCTAGGGTTTCATTCGCTTCGCTCATTGCACCCCAGGCTTTAATGTCGGTCGCCGTTGGCGACAAGAAACTAATGAGTTTTTACACAAGCTCTAAACGACGTGGCTATGTTTTTCTCAGTTTAGATTATTGTAAACACGCGCAAGCGGGACGCTCGCGTTCCGACGAATGTACAAAGTATAATTTTAGTAATGACATCTATGCGAAATTTCTTATTGATATTTACTGCGAGTTTGTTTTTTATTGCCTGTCAAAAGAACGAGGTTCCGGCTCCATCTGCCGATGCTGCGCGTTATGACTTTCGCGGAAAAGTTATTTCCGTCGATAAGGCCGCAAAGACAGCCCAGATCGATCACGAAGAGATCAAGGATTTCATGCCAAAGATGACGATGGAATTTAAGATCAATGAGGATTGGATCTGGGACGATCTTTTGCCCGGTTCCGATATTCGAGCGACGCTTGTTTACGACAAGAATGCGAAAGATCCGATGACGCTCGAAAAGATCGGGATAATTGCCAGTTCGATCCCCGGCCAGCCTCAGCCCGAAGTAAAGGCACCCGAACAAATCGGAAAAGAAGCTCCCGAAATACCACTCACCGATCAGGACGGAAAGCGTATCTCATTCAAAAACTATCGCGGAAAAACGCTCGCGGTTACGTTCATTTATCGCGAATGCCCGCTGCCCGAATTTTGTATAAAGATGTCGCGAAATTTTTCCGACGCCGCAATTAAAATAGCGGATAACGCGGAACATCGCGAAAAATTCCGCCTGCTAAGCATCTCGTTCGACCCGACGCGTGACACGCCGGCAAAGCTACGCGAATACGGCAAGGGCTATCTCGGAAATCCTGAAAAACCGGATTTCACCGTCTGGCGGCTCGCCGTCGGTCCTGAAAAAGAAATTCGCAAGCTGGCCGATTTCTTCGGCCTGAAATACGAGATCGACCCAAACGACCAAGCCAATTTCAACCACTCGCTCGTCACCGCGATAATCTCGCCCGATGGCAAGGTCGCCAAGATTTTGAACGGCAATCGTTGGACAACCGATGAACTCGTTCTTGATATGCAAAATGCCGGGAAATAAATTTATTTTCTTGATAGTGGATAACTGAAAGTGTAAAACGAATAACTTATTGATGATGTTATACGTTATCCGTTTTTCGCTTTCAGTTATCAGGGAAACGAAATACCTCAGAAGATCACCCTTCCGGCGACGTAGGCACTTTCAACATCTCTTCCGTTTGATGAGAATACCAGTGTCGCCTCGACGTCGTTTATCGGCTGTTGTGCCGGATTTGTCAACGATATGATCGCGAGGTCGGCCTGTTTGCCGGGTTCGAGCGTTCCGATCTTGTCATCCAATCCCAACGCTTTTGCACCGCCGAGAGTTGCGGTTTCCAGTATTTCGCGGGGCGAAATAAATCTTTTGCTGTCCGTAAGATTGCGTGCGGCAAGAGCGGCGAATCGAGATTCTTCGAGCAGGTCACAGACGTTGTTGCTGGCGACTGAATCGCTGCCGAGGCCGACTGATATTCCGCGGTCGAGAAATCGTTCCAGCGGCGCGTAACCGTGGCCGAATTTTGCGTTCGATTTCGGGCAGTGAGCGATCTTTGCTCCGCTCGCCGCGATCTTTTGAATATCTGCATCAGAAACCGTTACGCAGTGCGCAATCAGCGGCTGTGCAGAAAGAACGCCGAGCCTTTCGAGATATTCTATCGGCGTACAATGCGGGCTTTCCCATTCGACTCCGAACCGCTCATAGACACCGCTGAAGAATCCAGTTCCGTTTGTTAGCAACTCAGTCTCATTTTTCGATTCGGCAGCATGGATCGCAATTGGTACACGGTTCAGTATCGAATATTGCGCGATCATCTCAAACAAACGCGAACCGACAGTATAGGGCGAGTGTGGCGACAGGCCGACACGCACCAACTCATTTTCGTCGGTACGCAGCCGCTCGAATTTTTCGATCAGCTTTGCAAAATCGTCGTCGGCTGTTCGGTTGTCAGGCGAAAACTCCGTTTCCTGGAAAACTACGCCGCGTAAACCGGCACGCTTTAGGGCCTTAAGACCGGCGTGGCCGTATCTGCCGATGTCGCCAAAACAGGTTACGCCGGCACGTGCTCCCTCGACCGCGCCAGCGTATGCAGCTTCTTCAATATCGGCATCGGTCATGCCGGCTCGCAGCTCGTTTATCCGCAGCAGCCACGCAGCAAAATCGTGCTCGACATTGTCCAACGCGCCGCGATGTGCGGTCAATTCCAGATGTGAATGACAGTTTACAAAACCCGGAAGTATCGCAGATTGCTCAAAATCCTCGCGTGGGACACCGGGAAATTCTTTTAGTATTTCATCGGCCCGGCCAACCGCAGCGATCGTTTCGCCATCGATCGCAACCGCACCTTTCGCGATCGGTTCAGACGAGATCGGCAGGACGTAATCGGCGGTTAAAACTTTCATTTCGAATCTTTCGGTTGCTGCTGTGAGCGATAACGGTTCAATATGGAAGTAACGTACGCTTTCGTTGAGGCTATTCCGATACGTTCGATGAAATCTACCTCAGAGATCGTAGCGGAATCGGCGTCGCGAGTCCATTCTTCTACTCGGCTCGGGCCGGCGTTGTATGCGGCAAGCATCATTGCGGTTTCGGCAGGACGGCTGCGATACCTTTCGCGGACCTTTTCCAGATACCAGCAGCCGATTTGTATATTGCGTTCCGGGTCGCTCAAAAATCCGGTTACATTCGCATCGATGTCTCGCTCGAACTGGCTCAAGCCGGTTTCCTTTGCCCATTCACGGGCGACAAGCGGCGTCACCTGCATCAATCCGATCTCGCCTGCTTCCCCGACCGAGGCCGAACGAAACCACGTTTCCTCGTAAACAACGCTCCACACTAATTTGTCGTCGAGATTGTATATACGTGCGTGCCGAGTAATCAGGTCGTCAAACCGGTGTTCCCAGTAATCCCGAAAAAAATACGAGCCCGCAGCCGCGATAACGGCCGCTATGAACAAGCACGAAAGAAAGTATCTGAGCATTCGTTAGGGTTTGATGAAGACGGTGCCAAAGCAGATGCAGAGTTTGCACCGACAGTTCGGATATTAGAACAATTCCGAAGTTTTTTAACAAGTGCAGAAGCGGTTCAGGTCTTGCGGCCCTTGGCCGGCCGGTTCGCAGCGTTTTCTCCGCGCATATCTTGTTTGGGCGCTTCGACGATCGAATGAGCCGTGTGTCCTTCCGCTCTATGGCCGGAACGAATGATCTCGGCAAACAGATCGGTGTCGAAATCCGCCTCTCGCGCCATTTCTTGCCGAATCTCGATCAACACTTCGAGAAATTTTGAACGTCTGTACATTTAACTCGGATTCCGCATCTTATCAGTTTCTTGTCGCCAACGGCGACCGACATTAAAGCCTAGGGTGCAATGAGCGAAGCGAATGGAACCCTAGGAAAGCCGCATAAAGATTCTGTCGCTGAAAGCGACTAACAAAAGGCCAATTATTGCTCCCTTTCAGGGAGCGAACTCGCCACTCGTCTGTCCTGGGGTTCCGCCGAAACGGCTTCACCCCAGGCTTTAATGTTGGTCGCCTTTGGCGACAAATCTCTCCACAGTGCATAGATTCTGAACGGCGAGACTATACTTTCATTTGCCCATTTTTTCCTTTATTCGGCGGATACCCCGCTCGCGGATCGCTGCAAAGTCGTCACTGGTGAACGGCGTCGGTTTGCCGCTCTCAATTCCTTCGACGATCAATTTTTCGAGACGGCGTTCTTGCCGCTCTTTTAAGTAGTCTCGGACGAGATCACGAAAAAACTCGCTGGTATTTCCGTAACCCTCGGTCGCGACAACATTTTCGACCTCGGCTTTCATAGTTTCGGGCATGGAGATGTTTAGTGTGGTTATAGACATAATTTTCTTGTTACGAGTTTAGCAATCCTCAGTAACAATTAGCAATAGTTGACAAGAACTACTCGTGAACAAGAAATTCCGGTGTGATAATAGCAGGTGAGAAAAATCCGGCGGCGGTGTTGAACAGGCGGATGCGGGCCTGCTTGCGGACGTTTGCGAGATGACCGAAATTCCAGGTGACGAAGTAATCCACCTTATGTATCGATGCCAGCGCGACGTGCATTGCGTCCGACAGGAATTTGCGGTGAAAAATGCCGCGTGAGATGTAGCCCTCGGCGAGTATCGAAACCTCTTCGGTAAGTTCGAGCGTGGCAAGCGGCTCGATTATTTTCAGGTAGCCGGTCCGGTGCGGTTCGCCGATACGCTCGAGTTCGCGCGTCACGAGAATCGACGAAAATGCGTCGTACTCAGACAGTTCTCGCTCAAACCAACGAATGGTCAGGTCGCGGCGAAAAGAATCTCCGTTATCGAGATATGCACCGATAACGGAGGTTTCAAGATATACACTTAATTTCATTATTGCTCACTCAAGAGGCGGAACGGTTTCCGATGGCCGCTCACTTATCGGATCAAATAGCACTCTGGCATTTTTGAAATCGAATGTCAGCCGATAACTCTTCAAGAAATTTCCGCCGAGAATGCCGGCTTGTTCAAACCCGGACGCCTCGTTGATCAGGTCTAGATCAAGAGCGACTGCCGAAATGCCCGAACGGGACTGGTCGCCGAAACTTAGTCTTGGCAAAATATACGACTGCACATCGTCGGTCACGCCGGCGGCGCCGACCACTCGCATTTTCTGGCCTTTTTCAGCCGACAACATCGGCTCAGAGCCAGCCAGGTCCTCGGAGATCACCGAAATGCTTGCACCTGTATCTACTATAAAGTTTACGGGCGACTCGAGTCCATCGAGGCTAACAGGCCCGCTCAAAAAACCACTCGATGTAAGCCTGAGCGGAAGTGAGCGCGTGTTCCCGGTGATCGCCGTCAAAGGGCTGTCCTTTCTGTCAAGATTAAAGCTCAGGTCACCGTAATCGACCGTGGTCAGAAACTTTGAGATCAAAGATAGGCCGACATACCCATCGACCCGATGGTTTTGGTGGTGAAATTTGCGGATATAAACCGGCACGTTTCTGACGCGAACATCGCCGATGCCGATTTCACGCAAAAAACCGTAAACTATCTCAAATTTGCCGTCGCCGCCGATGCCCTTGGCAAATCCGCCGCGGGTTATCGCCCTTATTTTCAGGCGTTTTGCGGTTTCTTCTGAAAGCACTGTGATACCCGAACCGGTGTCCAGAATAAACTTTAGCGGCTCCGTTCGGCCGTTTATCCTGACGCGAAGCACGGGACGGTTGCCGATCAGCTCGAAAGGTATCTTTGTCGAATCTTTTCCGCCGGTAGAATAAAGAGACGTTCTATCTCCCAAAAATCTCAAAAAATTGATCAGCCCCTTTATCCTGTCACGGCGTTCCAGGTCGGCGTCGCTCGACAGATCGAGATAACGCTGATATGCGTCAGCAGCCTCTTTGTAATGTTCCGCCCGCGCCGAAACCTGAGCGAGAGCAAAAACAAAATCAGCGTGATCGGGAGCGTGAAACGTCGCCTCGCGTAAATTTAAAAGCCCTTCGTCGATCCGGTTTTCATAGTAATCGATCATCCCTAGCCCTGACCATGCCAGAGCTTCACGCTTGTTCAATTGTATCGCCCTGACAAAGATTGGCCTTGCCTCGGCAAAATTACCTGCGGCAAGCAGTGTATGCGCAACAATAGAAAGCGCGTATGAATTCGTCGGATCTGCTTTGGCGATCGGAAAGCTCAACTCGTACGCATCGACTATATGGCGCTGTCTGATCAGCACATGGGCGAGCTTCAATTTGGCAAGGGAATTATCGGGGTCGGTTCCGATCAGACTGCGAAGCAGTTTTTCCGCTTCCGCGTAGTTCGCCTGGCGAAACAGCTTGTCCACCTGCCGGATCACTTTTTTGGGGTCGTCGGGATTAGCGGCCTGAGCCACGGCCGAAAACGAAAGCGTTGCCGTCAAACAAACGATCACTGCGAATCCGGCCATACTGCCTGATCCAAAAAGAATTCGGGAAAATACCGATCGACTATGCCCAGGATGAATCATTTCCACCTCGCCATCGACCGAACCGGAGAGAGTCCAGGGTCGGTTATTTTAGAATCTCGCCGGTCTTCATTGACCATAGGACAAGATCCATTTCATCAAAATCCACTCCCGCTTGTACTGAAAATTGTTTGAGTTTGTACTCGGTGCTTAGATACCTTGTTCGCGTATTTGGTGGCTTGGGGTCGTCAATTATTTTTAACTCGGCAAGACAGTTCAAAACATGTTTGTCGAGTATCGCGTAGCCGCGAAAGCCGACATTGCGCAGAAAATGGCTTGCTTCCTTGTAACCGAGCCCTTTTACGCCCTTTTCGCGGGCCAGCCAGTCGCGGCGTTCGAGGTCGCATTGAAAACTTTCGAGCTTTTCACGAATGCGGAAATTGCAGTGTTCCCGCAGAAACTGGCGCGATTGGGCGACATAGCGCGATCTGGCATTCGGATACCGATGAACGCCGACAAGCGCCGCTGCAAGCTGCGGCTGTGTGCCCTTTATCAACAGCGGACGCACCACCTCGATCGCCCGCAGACCCATTTTAGCCGAACACCCACCCGTAAAGAAACAAAAAACCATCTCTTCCCACAGATCGCGGTCCGTTCCTGACTTCCATATTGCCTGAAACTCGGCCAGCCGCGCGCCAATTTCACCGCGTCGCTCAGCGTGTGTTGCCGTTATTCGTTCAATGGTAATAGGTTCTGTCGCTCGTTTCACAAGTGAAGATAGCTAAAAGCACTATTCATTATCAACAAAATGCTGGAACAAGACGAGTGCTGCCGACGTTTGATACTATGTATAAGCAATTCCGATGGAATACATAACGGATTCTGAAAATTAATTGCATCGAAATTATGAAAAATTACATCGGAGAATACGTCAAGTTCGTGAGGTGTTCGCCCTGGCGAATTTACAATTGAATAGATGACGGGTGGTTGTGCTATAATTTTTTCGAGGCCGCTTTTTAGTAGATCAAAAGCCGCCGGCCTTACCATCCGAAAACGTCAAGTAAATTAATGAAATTTTCCGGGATAAAAAATCTAGTTTGGGCAAGTTTTGCCGTATTAACTATTGGCGGCATTGCTGTATTTGGCCAATTAGATGGCGGAGCAGGACGGCCGCTGCTGCAGACGATAAAGGTTTATAAGGAGCAGCCTGCGCCGGCACCCACGCCGTTGGTCACTAAGATCGGCAGTTCGACCCCGGTCGGAACAGCCCCGATAGTCAGCAGCGTAAGAACTTCGTTTTCCGTTCTGCGTGAGATAGAAATTCCGGGAACTTCCGGCGTGCTTGTCGAATCTTTGGATGGCAACGTCATCGTCGAAAGCGGTTCCGCAACGCCTTTAAATCCGGCATCAAATGTAAAGGTCGCCACGACATACGCAGTTCTGAAAGCGTTTGGCCCTAACTACCGTTTCCCGACGACCGTCTGGACCGACGGCTCTTATGACGAAGCGAACCAAAAGATCGTCGGCAATCTGTATATTTCCGGACGCGACCCCGTTTTTGTGCTTGAACACGCGGTTGTTTTGGCAAAGGAACTAAACCGGATGGGCATCCGTACGATCGAAGGCGACCTGATCGTGACCGACAATTTTTCGATGAACTACGGTGCTTCATCGATCACATCCGCCCGGACGATCATCGCGTCATTGGACGCAACCAAGCGTTCGGCGGCCGTCTCGCGTGCCTGGTCTAATTACCTCATACACTCAGGAAAATTGAACGCAAACACCGGCATACCGAGCGTGACCGTTACGGGTTCGCCGTATGTACACTCGCTGCCGAGCAATGCAAAGAGCCTGTTTACCCACGAATCCGCCCCAATGCGCGAGATCATCAAGGCGATGATGAGCTATTCGAACAACGAGCTGTCGCACCGCTTAGGCGATATGGTCGGCGGAGCATTTGGCGTAGCGAATATCGTTCGTCAAAACACGGGTACGACACCGCAGGAATTTCACATCGCGACGACCAGCGGGCTCGGCGTCAACCGCGTAACCGCCGGAGCGATGATGAAATTGCTCCGCGTTCTCCGCAAGGAACTCGAACAAAATAAAATGACGTTTGCCGACGTTTTGCCGGTCGCAGGGCTTGACCCGGGAACGCTCGAAGACCGCTTTGCAACCGATTTTTCTCGCGGCAGCGTCATCGGCAAAACCGGAACTCTCGGCAGCACCGACGGCGGCGTAAGCGCTCTTGCCGGAGAGATCAGCACCCGCAACGGCAAATTCCTGTTCGTTATCTTCAACCAACGCGGCAGCGTCAACCGCTTTCGCTCATTCCAGAACTATTATGTATCCGTGATACAGGGAGCACTCGGCGGCCCCGCACCGATAACCTATTCCGGTGCATCGCTCGACGCACGGCTCGCAAAATCGCGTATCACGTACCCCGAAACACGTACACGCGGGAATTAAGATAGACACAGAGACACAGAGAAGCAAGTAAAAAGTAAAAATAAAAAGGAAAAAATAAGCCGCAAGTTTTGGCTTTTACTTTTGCCTTTTTACTTTCATTCTCCTCTGTATCTCTGTGCCCTCTGTGGCTAAATCCCGTCTTTCGAGTTGTTCGAGCCTTTGAGATGTTGCAAACTCTCATTTTGGAACTTGCCAAATGAGCGAACCTGTTGAACAACAGCCAGAAACCGAGGAACCTGAACAACTAGCTGACCCTGTCATCGAGGAAGCGGCCGTCGAAGCCGAAAAACCAAAACATCAAAGCGTCGCCCGTTCAGCCGGTATTGTCTCGATAGCGGTAATGTTTTCGCGTGTTCTGGGTCTTGTCCGCGAAACGATTTTTGCGAAATATTTCGGCGCCGGTTTTATATACGACACATTCATTGTCGGTTTCCGCATTCCCAATCTACTCCGCGACCTGTTTGCCGAAGGTGCTCTTTCGTCGGCGTTCGTCAAGGTATTCACCGACTACCAGATAAAGAACGGCGAAAAGGAGGCTTGGCAGCTCGCGAGCCTTGTTTTCAACTGTCTCGCGGTTGTCCTGAGCATTATTACGGTCGCGGGAATTTTTCTTTCGCCGCTATTTGTAAAGATCATTACTTACAATTATCTCGGCGATCCAAATCACTATTACCCGGCCGAAAAAGCCGCGTTAGCGACAACGCTGATGCAGATAATGTTCCCGTTCATTCTGCTTGTCGCGTTGGCGGCGTTGGCAATGGGCGTACTGAACACAAAGGGCCGTTTTGGCATACCGGCGTCGGCCTCGACCGCGTTCAACATAGCGTCGATAATCTTCGGGCTGATATTCGCATTCTGGCTCAGCGGTGGCACATGGGAGCTTTCAACCGACAAGATCGCCATTCCGAGCGGCGCGGCGCAATGGGCGATAATCGGCATGGCGATGGGAACGCTTGTCGGCGGCGCGGCCCAGCTACTTATCCAACTTCCCTCGCTGCACAAAGTGGGTTTCCGGTTCTCGCTAAATCTAAATTTCCGCGACGAAGGCGTCCGCCGTGTAATGCGTCTGATGGGCCCGGCGGTCATTGGAACCGGTGCGATTCAGGTAAAAGTGTTGGTGGACACGATCGTCGCATCAGGCATCGACGGCGGTGCTTCGTGGCTTAGTTATTCGTTTCGGCTAATGCAATTTCCCATCGGCGTTTTCGGCGTGGCGATCGGGACTGCCGCGATACCGACGCTGTCACGTCTGGCTTCCGAGGAAAACTTCGTTAAATTCCGGAGCACGTTGTCGGACGCCGTCAAACTAATATTTCTTCTTGCAATACCGTCTGCCTGCGGACTGATCGCATTAGGCGACCCCATTGTCAGCCTGATTTATGAACGCGGCAAATTCGACGCGTTTGACACCGATATGACCGCGTGGGCCTTGAGCGCCTACTCGATCGGCCTTGCGGGATACGCCGCGATCAAGGTGTTGTCGCCCGCATTCTACGCGCTCGACGACGCCAAAACGCCAATGTATATCTCGCTCGTCTCAATACTTGTGCATGTGCCTGCAAGTTTCGGGATGATGCAGCTGCTTTCCACCGTCGGCGTCACCGCCGAACGCCCAAACGGCTACGGCCACGCCGGCGTCGCGCTCGCAACGTCCATTGTCGCGACATTCAATTTCATCGCGCTCGGCTATTTCATGCGGCGAAAGATCAAACGCCTCAACGGCCGCGACGTATTCGCCGCATTCGTCAAGATCATCATCGCCTCAGCCATAATGTCGGCCGTCTGTTATTTTAGTTACCGTTATCTGGAAACTTATTTTGCTAATAAAACATTGGTCGTCAGGCTGATCGAGGCATTCGTGCCCATAGCACTCGGCGGCGTGACTTTTCTCGTGATGGCAAAATTGTTAAGAATCAGCGAGATAGAAAAGATAGCTTCGATGGTAAAACGCAAACTCGGACGATGATAAAGCCATTCAATAATATCGAACCAAAGATTCACGAAACCGCCTTCGTCGCCGACGATGCAATTGTTATTGGCGATGTTGAGATCGGCGAGGACGTGAGCGTTTGGTTCGGGTCGATCATTCGCGGCGATGTAAATTTTATCCGCATCGGAGCACGCACGAATATCCAGGACGGATGCGTCATTCACGTCAGCTCAACAACGCATTCGACCATTCTCGAACACGAAGTAACCGTCGGCCACCGCGTAACCTTGCACGGCTGCTACGTCGAAACCGGCTGTCTGATCGGCATCGGCGCAATCTTGCTCGATGGCGTCCGCGTCGGCGCAAATTCGCTGGTCGCCGCCGGAAGTTTATTGACGCCCGGAACACAGATCCCGCCGGGATCACTCGTAATGGGATCACCGGCAAAGGTCAACGCCCGCTAACCGACGAAGAACTCGCCGACCTGCCCCGCTTTTGGCAAAACTACGTTGAGTTGAAAGGATATTATAGCCACGGATAAACACAGATAGGACGGATAAGAACGGTTTAGTCTCTAAAGTAATCCGTTCGATCCGTGTAGATCCGTGGCCGAATTCTTCTTCTTAGCGTCTCTGCGGTAAACTGTTTTCTTATGTCCAAGACCAACCCAGCGCGCGGAATGCGCGATTTTTTGCCTGCTGATGTCCGCAAGCGTGAATACGTTATCGGCGTCATCAAAGAGGTTTACGAAAGCTACGGCTTCGAACCGCTCGAAACTCCTGCGGTCGAAAACCTCGACACCCTGATGGGGAAATACGGCGACGAAGGCAACCAGCTTATCTTCAAGATTTTGAAACGCGGGGAAAAGCTTCAGGAAAGTCTTGAGTCTGGAGTCTTAAGTCCTGAGCAGGAAATTCCGACTCAAGACTCGCAGCTTTCCGACTCAAGACTCAAGACTCAAGACTCAAGACTATCTGATCTGGCATTGAGATACGATCTAACTGTTCCTTTGGCTCGTGTTGTCGCAAATAATAAAAACGACCTGCCGAAATTTTTCAAACGCTATCAGATACAACCCGTCTGGCGGGCGGATCGTCCGGCGCGTGGACGATTTCGTGAGTTTTATCAGTGCGACGTAGATGCCATCGGCTCAAGCTCGATGATCGTCGAGGGCGAATTGATCTCGGCCGTGACCGAGATACTGAGTCGCCTTGGCTTTGACGATTTCACTATCAGGCTAAATCACCGCGAGGTACTCGCCGATATTCTCGATACGGCCGGTGTTCCGCCGGAACTGCACGGCGATGCTTTCGTTGCAATTGATAAACTCGACAAGATCGGTCCCGAAGGTGTCCAAAAAGAATTGACGGAACGCGGAATTGCGGACGACGCATCGAAAATGCTGCTCGACATTTTTGAACAAACCCGACAGATAATTGGCGACGGCAAAAACGTAAATCGCACGATCGTCAGCAATCTGATCAACATTGTCAGCAATGAGGTGTTGACCGAGATCGGACAGATCTTGAAGTTCGCCGATAAATGTCCGATAGAACTCGACCCGAGCCTCGCCCGAGGGCTTTCTTATTACACCGGTGCGATCATGGAAATAAATGTTCCCGACCTAGCCGGTTCGCTCGGCGGCGGCGGACGTTATGACGGGTTGATCGGAATGTTTGGGAAGGAGCAGATACCGGCGTGTGGGTTTTCGCTTGGGCTAGAGCGGATTCTGGTTGTGATGGACGAGCGGAACATGTTTCCCGCTGAGTCCCGATCCTATCGGGACTCAGCGGACGTGATGGTCACGCTCCTCAGCGAAGAAACCGCCGCCGAATCGCTAAAACTGGCAAATGAATTAAGGACACAAGGCCTCCGCGTCCTCGTCTATCCCGAACCCGACAAGCTCGGCAAACAAATGAAATACGCCGACCAAATCAACGTCCCCTACGTCTGCGTCCTCGGCGAAACCGAGATCGCCGATGGCACGGTCACAGTGAAAAACATGAAATCCGGGGATCAGCAAAGCGTCCCACGCAGCGAAGCGGCTTCAGGACTAAAGATTTAGAAGCCAGCCGACAGCTATCAGCCAATCGACCTTAAAATGTCTTACATTATCGAAAACTATCACGCGGACTCACTCGAATCCTTCCGCAGCTACAAAAAGCTTGGCGAAAGGGCGATGGAGCAGGTTTCGGAAGAAGAATTCTTTGCGGTGATCGATGCGGAATCGAATTCGATCGCGGTGATGGTGAAGCACATCGCCGGCAATCTTCATTCGCGTTGGCGTGATTTTCTGACGACCGACAGCGAAAAGTCGAGTCGGAATCGCGACACTGAATTTGAGATCATCGAGGACACGCGCGAACGCCTGATGGAATTTTGGGAAACCGGCTGGCAGACGCTGTTCGACGCGATAGAACCGCTGAAGCCGGAAGATTTCGAGAAAACGGTCACCATCCGAGGCGAGCCGCACACCGTCGTCGAGGCTATAAACCGTCAGCTAACACATTATTCATATCATGTAGGTCAGATCGTTTTTCTCGCGAAACACCTTAAAGCCTCAGATTGGAAAACACTAAGCGTTCCGCGAAACCGCTCTGCCGAATTCAATCAATATTTGAATGAAAACCAAAAGGCGGGAATTGCAAAAACGAATCGGTTCGATGTGCCAGACAAACTTCCTGCTCTAAGCGACAACAATTAAAAAAGCTGGTTGAAACTACAAATTTAATAGATCGGGAGAATCCTGGAAATGGTTGGGAATTGCGGGAATCGCAGACTCGACAATATCAGCGGAACTGCTGAGATCAAAAAAACGGGAATTTTGCCCGGGGCTGGCTTCAAAAATACGCGGGGCTATGGGTCAAAAACGCGGGGCTGGAGTCAAAAAACGCGGGGCTGGGACATAAAAACGCAGG
>CAZSEL010000019.1:0-77994 GCA_964605905.1 uncultured Chloracidobacterium sp.
TATTTGAAATGCCAGACAAAATAGCCGACAAAGACCGCTGGAAATATCACCTGAAACAGCGAACCACCCGCGATCATCATAAACTCGCCGAATATGCGAAAGATCAAATGGCCGGTCTCATGTATCGGCAGATCGACCAGATCGAGAAAGCTGCCCTGCATCGGCGTGGCCGCAATCCACAGAAAATAGATCGTCAATAGGACGGCGAAGATGAGTTTTAGGTAGTTGGGCTTCAATGTAACGATATCCTCAGATTTTCTTCGTCGCTGAAAGCGACAAATATTATAGCCTAGGGTGGAACGAGCGTAGCGAATGAAACCCTAGGTAAAGCACCAAAACCTTTCCGACGCTGAAAGCGTCGAACATATCCCAAACCGCGCGTTGCTCGCTTTCAGCGAGCGAATTCATTTTTATCGTATCTACCTAGGGTTCCGCCTCGGCTCCACCTAGGCTTTAATGTTAGTCGCCGTTGGCGACAAGAAACGCGGAGAAGTCCGTAATCCCTATAGAGTTCTGACAAGTACGTGCCCGATGCGCGTACTCAACTAAAGGAGCTTGTTCCTATTTATAAACGCTGCGACCTGCTCATTGAACTCTTTCGGTTTTTCCATTTGCAGAAAATGGCTGACGCCGATCCACATATGAAAATCGATCTTTGGCGCGATTGTTTTATACCGCTGCTCCAGGTCCTTGGGCCAATATTCCGATGGCGCCATTACGGCAAGCACAGGAACGTCTATTTTGCCATGCGGCTGATAAGAGTCATCGATCATCAGTTTCATCGCGCTTATTCCGACATAGTCTGGTGTCGCGAGCATTGATGAGCGAATGAAGGCCTTGAGATCGGCCGGGCCAGTCGGGAGCATTCCGTCGATAAAAGCCGGGGATCCGGCTTTGTAATCTTTGAACAGTGGTTCGAAGAACTTTTCTTCCTCCGTTTTGTCCGTCCCGTAAGGCAAAAGGGCGCCATCGACGACGATGAGGCCGAGCGTCTTATCGGTGTACAGCTCGTAGTAACGGCGAATGATCGGTGTTCCCATACTGTGGCCGGCGAACACGGCTTTCGTCACGCCAGCTTTCTTCATTACGGCATCCACCGATTTGGCGAAAAACTCGATCGAGTAATCGATCTTGGGCATGTCGCTCATCCCGTGGCCGGGCAGGTCCATTGCGATAACGCGGTGGTTCGGGAAAGCGTTGTAGCTGTCCTTCCAAAACTGGGCGTTGCACGTCCAGCAATGAACAAGCACGAGAGCGGTTTTGGATTTCGTGTTTCCGATGTCGTAATAACGAATCTTGTTTGAATCGAATTTTGCCCATTTGGCCTTAGGAGTTTTATCCTGTGCCGTGACACTTACGGCGAGAACAAAAAACACCGCCAAAAATAAAATACTTCTTATCCGCATTTACTTCTCCTTAAGAAACTCGTCCTTGGTTACGCCCCAAAACGCGCATTCGACATCGTAATGGAACTCGGTCTTTTCATACGTCATCCCGAGCTTTTCCATAATGCGTTGCGAGGCTCGATTGTCGAGATCGGCTACGGCGACAATACGGGTTAGCCCTTTGTCGCGAAAGCCGAATTCCATCCAGCCACGGGCGGCTTCGGTGCCAATGCCGCGCCCCCAAAATTCCTTTATCATGCTGTACCCGACCTCGATGTCGTCTGTGTTCTCAAGCGGCTGCAAACCCGCCGTGCCGATAACCTCGCCGGTTTCTTTCCAGATCATAGGGCACATTCCGATGCCGTGCGACTCGTAACAAGACATATAGAAGCGTATCCGCGTTGCGAGTGCCTCCGCGTTTTGTCGCTCGGGCCCGCCCAGGAACTTGTTGACCTCGGGATCGGAACGCTGCTCGATAAGCTGCGGCAGATCGTCGAGCGTAAATTTGCGAAAAATGAGCCGTTCTGTTTCAAGCATAATTTTAAATAAAAATTCGGGAAGAAAGAAGCCGCTTGCTTCGTCTAATTATCGTTGAATCTCAAAAAGGGAACAAACCTATGGACATCATAACCGAAAACAGACGCGATTTTTTGAAGAAAATGGCCCTATCGACGGCCTCGCTCGCATTGCTGGCAAACTGCCGCTACGAAGCCACGGCACAGAAAACCGAGGACAGCATTCTTGAAACGATAAAACGCAACGCAATTCAGGACGTGAACGGCGAATGGAGCGGAGCGATCAGCGTTCCCGCAGATGTTTCCACAAAGACCGAGCTTTTAAACGAAACCGACAAGGGCGAGCCGATCAAAATATCCGGAACGGTCTTTCAAGCCGATGGCAAAACACCGGCGCCGAACACCCTGATCTATATCTACCACACCGATTTCGAGGGCTATTACGGCAGAAGCCGCAATGTGCATCGCCACGGCAAATATCGCGGCTGGATGCTGACGAACAAGGATGGCCGATATGCATTCAACACGATCAAGCCGGCGCCGTATCCCGCAAACCGGTTTGCCGCCCACATTCACATGACAGTCACGACCGCCACGACAAAGGAAGACTGGGTAGATTCGATCTTGTTTGAGGGCGACAGCTTGATCTCGTCGCAGGAGCGGTCTAGGGCCGGGCAAAAAGGCGGTTTTAACCCGATCGTGTCGTTCACCAAAGGAGACGGTGGATTGCTGTATGCGACTCGAGACATCCACCTGATAGCTTAAGAATTCAATAAAACGAGGACACTAAAATGGCATACCTTCAAATGATATTAGCGTTACTGGCCCTTTCATCCGCACCGGCGCCAAGCGCCAATGAGACTGTGACTGCCGTGCGAAAGACTGTTGCGTGCCAATTTTTACGACTGAACTGGCCGCCAAGTTGCTAGGGCAAAAGCCACGCGGCGTGGACGACGATAAAGTCACTGATGACGGCGTTCATGTATGGAGCTGCACGTTTAGCTCCGAATCGGAGTCCGGCCCGAAGATCCATTTTTTATTGATGAGAAGCCCCTCGGAAGATGTCGCAAAACAGACATTTGAAGAGATTCGCCAATCGAACAAGGATCACGAGGGATTCGAGGAATGGCCGGGCGTTTCGGATGAAGCTATCGTGCACAGCGACGGGCAGGGCTTTCATTTCGTTATGGTTCGCAAGGGAGCTAAAACGATCCGCATCAAGGTCAACCCGATAAAAGACGTTTCGCTCGACCACGTGAAAAGAGCGGCCGTCGCCCTGGCAATGAAACTTGAATAGGAGAAAAGTACAATGACCTATTTTGCCGCAGTAATTTCTCTGATAGCAGCGTTTTGTATCAGTCCGCTCGATCTCAAGTCGGGCCGGTCGGTTTACGAATGGACGAACGTTACACCAGCAGCCAGTTACCCGCAAGGCTATAACTATCCCGTCTATGTTTTCGGCGATTGGATGGTCGCGCTCAACAACGGCGTGTGGCTGTCACGTGACGGAAAAAAGTGGAGAAAGACCGATCTGTCTGACAGCGGATTGAATTCGGCATATCAAAAATACGTGCAGTTCAACGGGGCGATCTATGCGCTCGGTTCGCTTAGCGGCAATTACGAAAAGTTTACCGTCTCAACAAAAATATTGCGGACAACCGATTTTGAAAAATGGGAAACCGTTTCGGAAAGCTCTAATCTGCCGCAGCGTATTTTTTACGGACTTGCCGTGTTCGATAACAAGATGTGGCTGCTCGGCGGCTATGACGGTGCGGCGTATCACAACGACGTTTGGAATTCTGAAGATGGCGTCAGGTGGAACCGCGTTGCGGAAAAGACGGCGTGGTCGCCGCGAACGATCTCGGTCTTAACTGTTTTCAAAGGTGAGATGTGGCTGCTCGGCGGCGGTGCGATCGACGGGGACACAGAGGTAAATAAAGCCGGAGAGCGTGAAGTTTGGGCGTCAGGAAACGGCAAGGACTGGCGGCGGGTCGAGGCCGACCTGAACCGCAAATGGCGCGGCACGCCGGTGGTGTTCGACGGAAAATTGATGCTCGTCGGAGCAAACCGCGGCGGGTCGTTTGAAAGCGCGATCTGGGCAACCGAGAACGGATCGAAGTGGAGCGAAATAATGGCACCGTGGTCGCCGCGCGGCGGAGTTGCAGCCTGGGTCTTTGGCGGCAAGCTTTATATGACCGGCGGCAAATCGTCGCACACGGAAAACGGCGAAATAAAATTCGTTTACAGCAACGACGTGTGGGCAATGAGTAAGGTTAAGGAGGGCTAAATGAAAATAACGGCATTGATCTGTATTTTGAATATCCTAGGTTCGACGACCGCATTGAACTGTCAGACCTCGGCGAGCCGGGGCGTGTTGCAGAATCAAACCGGAAACCTGCTGTCGGTTAAAGAAATGAGCACAAGCCGCGCCGCCCACACGGCTACGCTGCTGAATAACGGGAAAGTGCTGATCGCCGGAGGTTTTCAAAATGGCGAGGCAAGCATACGGCGTTCGGAATTATTCGATCCTAAGACAACATCATTTGAGCCAGCTGATGATCTGTCCGTTGCCAGGGCCGGACACTCTGCGACTTTGTTGCCGGACGGAAAAGTGCTGATGGCGGGCGGTTACAACGGCAGCTATCTCGACAGCTCGGAAATCTACGATCCGAAATCGGGGCAGTTTACGAGCGGCCCTAAACTAACCAAACCGCGAAGCGGACATACGACAACCACTCTTTCTGACGGCACGATCTTGCTCGCGGGCGGCGTGGGAACCGGCTGGTCGTTTCTGGCCGACGCCGAAATATACGATCCTGTCGCGGGCAAATTCGTGCCGACGGGCAATATGACCACGCCGCGCACGGCGCATACGGCGACATTGCTGAAGGACGGTAAAGTTCTGATAGCGGGTGGCCATAAGGACCGCAGGGCAAATATTACGATTTACGCGAGCAGCGAAATATACGATCCGGCCAAACACGTTTTTCAGTCCGCATCGGAAATGACTGTCCGACGGCACAAACACGACGCGGTGCTTTTAGATAACGGGAACGTTCTGATCGTCGGGGGCTCCGACGAGCGGGATTCACGGGCGGCATATACATCGCTTGAGGTTTTTGAAACCAGATCGGGGAAATTCAGGCCGTCAGGAAATATGAATGCCGCGCGGTATAAGCTGCATGGAACGGTCGTTGCTCTGAAAAATGGAAAGGTATTTATCGGCGGCGGAGCGGACAATGCGGAGATCTTTGACCCGGCGAAACAAACGTCAAGCACCGTCGGCGGAACATATGGATCGACGCGGTTGTTTGCAGTCGCGACCGTTCTGAGAGACCACCGTGTATTAATAACCGGTGGTTACGACGACCGCATAAGCGTGGCTGCCGGCGCGTGGCTTTACGGCAGTTTGGAGTAGAATCGTCGGGACGAAAGTAAATGGAGAGTCTCGCACGGGTGACGAATATTCCGCCGCAAATCGATCTCATTGCCGAGTGCCGAAAGGGCAATCGCGATGCGATGCGTGTCCTGTTTGTCGAGAATCAGCGACGGGTTTATTCGATAGCTCTGAATTTTTTTGGCGGGAACGTCGAGCAGGCCGATGATATTACGCAGCAGGTTTTTCTTAAATTACTTACCAAGATGGACTTTCGAGGCGAATCGGAATTTACTACATGGCTTTACAGGCTGACGATAAATGCGTGCATTGACGAATCGCGAAAAGCGAGACGGTTTTTTGGGTTCCCTGACTGGTTCGGTTCGTCGGAACCCGAATCAAAGGTTTCGCTTAACGAAGGAGTGCATTCGCGGGAAGTCTCCGCCGAGGTTCAGGTGGTCCTGACGAGTCTGAAACCAAAGTACCGGTTGCCGATATTGTTGAAATATGTCGAAGGGCTTTCTTATTTAGAGATCGCTGACGTGTTGGAATGCTCGGTCGGAACGGTT
Source organism: uncultured Chloracidobacterium sp. (assembly GCA_964605905.1). Classification (GTDB taxonomy): domain Bacteria; phylum Acidobacteriota; class Blastocatellia; order Pyrinomonadales; family Pyrinomonadaceae; genus OLB17. The sequence goes on from CAZSEL010000019.1 coordinate 5,846, forward strand.
TCGTCGCGGCTGAATCGCGGGCACAAGATGTTGGCGGGCAAACTCGCACATCTGAAAAATGAGTTTTAGTTAGATGAAAGAAAAGCATTACAAAAATGAGCTTTCCCGGTTCGTGAACCAGGAAATGAGCAAGGAGGAACGGCAGACGGTCGCCGAGCATTTGCTGCTGTGCGATAGCTGCCGCAGGGAGCACGACGCGATCAAATTCGGAGCTGCATTGGCTGGCAGTCTCAGACAGGCGGATGCGCCCGATGCGGTTTGGAGCGGTATTGCGAACGAACTGGACGACAAGCCGGTTCCGCAACTTTCCCTGATTCCGCGGCAGGCGTTTTTCAGCCTGCGAAATACAACGGCTTTTGCGACGGCTGTTCTGATGGTGTCCGCTGTTTCGTTTGCGGTTTACTATGGTTTGTTCCGTGACGGAGGGTCGCAAGTAGCTCAAGTCCCGAGTCCGGAAAATATAAATACTTTAGTTTCCGGCGTTGATAAGGTAGATCAACCGCCGGTTAACGGCGTAAACGCGGCGAATCAAAACAATTCAAACTCTAACAATTTTCCTGATGTGCCGACTAACGCTGGTTCTTTCTGGCAGTTTGAAACGATAGCCGGAATGCCAAGGGTTGGCGACGAATCGGGTCAGGGAAAACTTGCTGTCGGTGATTTTCTCGAAACGGACGCCCGTTCACGTGCCCGGATCGAGGTGGCGGATATTGGCAACGTCGAGATCGCCCCGAATTCGCGCGTTAAGCTGGTCGGGACCGATCCAAAAGAGCATCGTTTATCGCTCGAACGCGGGCAGCTTCACGCAAAGATATTTGCCCCGCCGAGATTGTTCATTGTTGATACGCCGTCTGCCGTTGCGGTCGATCTGGGGTGCGAATATACGCTGGACGTCGATAAACAGGGCAACAGCAAACTGCACGTGACGGGCGGATTTGTCGCACTCGAACTTAACGGCCGCGAATCGATCGTCCCCGCTGGTGCGATGTGTCTGACAAAAAAAGGGAAGGGATTGGGGACGCCTTTTTCGACGGAATCGACCGCAGCATTTCAGGCTGCTTTGACACGGTTCGATTTTTCGAACGGCGGAAAAGCGTCGCTGCAAACTATCTTAAACGAAGCTGATTTTTACGACATGTTCACGCTTTGGCACCTGCTGTCCCGCGTTCCCAAAAACGATCGCGGCGTAGTCTATGACACGCTTGCCGATTTCGTAGCTCCACCTGCGGGAGTTACGCGCGACGGCATCATTGCTCTAGACAAGAAGATGCTCGATCTGTGGCGGGCCGAGGTTGAGAATGCGTGGTTTGAATAGGCTGAGCTAGATCACATGAACAAAAAGCCCGTCTTTTAGTTTTGGCTCGAACCAGGTCGATTTAGGCGGCATTATTTCGTTCATATCCGAGACGGCGAACAGGTTGTCTATCGTTGTCGGATAGAGCGAAAACGCGACTCGGGCCTCGCCGCTATCGACCATCTTTACCAGTTCTTCCGTCCCGCGACCACCTCCGACAAAACCGATACGTTCGTTTGTCCGCGGATCGTCGATTCCCAACACAGGTTCCAAAATGTATTTCTGAAGTATTGTGACATCGAGCCGTTCGATCGGGTCTGGCTCGCGGATGTAATCGACGGCGAAACGCAGGTGGTACCATTTGCCGTTAATGTACATGCAGACCTCGCCGTGATTATCCGGTTTACTTTTGTCCGTTTCGCTGACGACAAAATTCTCGCTGATCGCGGCGAAAAAGGCTTCATCGGTCAAACCGTTCAGGTCTTTTACGGTGCGGTTGTAGGCAAGTATGTCCAACTCATCGGCAGGAAACAGCCCGGCCATTACAAAGTTAAAACCTTCGCTGCCGTCATGGTCGGGCGTGACGGCGCGTAACTGGTTCCGAGCTTGGAGCGCGCTTTCAAGCCGGTGATGGCCGTCGGCGACGTAGATTGTCGGCACTTCGGCAAACGCTGCGGTCATCAAGTCGGTAGTGTCGCAACGCCAAACTGTATGCTGAACGCCCGCCTCGCAAACAAAGTTGTAGAGCGGCTCCGTTGCGGCGGCCGCGGCACACAACTTCTTTATCTGTTCGGTCCCGCGAAATGCCAGAAAAATAAGCCCTGTCTGAGCGCGAACTGCGACCATATGATCGGTTCGGTCTTTGACCTTATCAGGACGTGTTTTTTCATGTTTCTTTATATCGCCGCTTTCATATTCGTCGAGTGAGCAACAGGCTACAACGCCGGTTTGCGAATGATGGCCGATCGCAAGGCGATAGATGAAAAATGATGGCTGGCCGTCCTGTATAAACGTTCCTTGTTCTAAGAAAAGCTGTAAATTGTACCGCGCGTTTTCGAGGGCTTCGCGATCAGTTTCTTCGGCCTCGGGACGCGTGACGCGGAGGAAAGTATATGGATTATCGCGAATGAGTTCGCGTGCTTCCGATTCGTAAATAACGTCGTACGGAACGCACGCAACTTGGCCGACTTTCTCAGGCGTCGGTCGAATCGCGCGAAAGGGTTTGATCAGTGACACTTTTTTCTCCTCGGGACGTTTCTAGTCGGGAATCGATTCTTTGGAATTGGAACTGCTGCCTGTGTTGGAATTGCTGTCAGGCTGCGGCGTTGGCAGATCGTCAGGCACGATCCTGCCGCTGTTTATTGCTTCCTCGGCCTTTCTCATTTCTTCTTCGATCTCGCGGCTCAGGCGATCGGCGGAGGCTTTTGTGTCGATCTTCCACTGATTGTCCTCGAACACAAAAACTATCGTTTCCCAAGTGTTGAACGGGTTCTTGACCTCAAGCGTTGCGTTCTGGCCGTCGATCTTTTCGTTACGATACTCGACGCGTGTCTGTGTTTCGCCGAACAGGGTTTGACGCTTTACGATCTCGTCAACGGTCGTGCCTTGTGACCTGGCTTCCTGCTCGTGCATTTTGATCGTCTCGCCGGAGAGCAGCATCTTCATGGCAGTCGTGTCTTTTGACTTGATCGCTTTCGTGTAGGTCTGAAAGGTCTCAAGCGGCGTGGATGGCTTTTTGTCCTCGCCGGCGCAGCCCGCGAGGAGTGCCAATGATGTAAAAATTACGGTTAAAATAAGAGAACGCATCGCAAATACAAGTATTAGGTCCGATATAGTAAAATGTCCGAAACGACGAGTATAACGCAAATAAACGGGGTAAAAAACAAGTGAAGCGTGAAAAACTTGAACTGGGCGAGATCGATTCGCGGTTAAAAGAACTAAACGGCTGGTCTAGGCAAGGTGAAAAGCTGACAAAGCGGTTCGAATTCGCTAATTTCGCCGACAGCCTCGCGTTCGTAAACAAGGTCGGCGAGATCGCCGAAGCCGCCGATCATCACCCCGACATAAAATTCGGCTGGGGATATGCCGAAATCGAAACAACAACGCACGACCGCGGCGGAATTACGGATTTCGACATCTCATTGGCGACAAAGATAAATAAATTGCATAATTGAAGAATATGGCTTTTAATATTGCCTAATTGTAAAGCATAAACCTGAGGTCTCAAGATTCCGCCTCACATTCCCGAGGTTAGTTCGCTGAAAAAAGCGTGCTAAAACCAAAATATTCCTATAAGGACTTAACATGACTAATATAGTACTTGAAGTTCGGGGCGGCGTCGTAGTAGAAGGATACGCGGATGATTCGAATATTAAAATAACGGTCGTCGATTGGGATGATTATGAGAACGGGTCAGTTTCTTCTGGGGTTGCTGATGTTTTCTGTCGTTGGATCAGTTCTATGCCGAAGGAAACAACCGAATTAATAGAAGTTCCAGATTTAACTAAGAACATACCTTTTGATAATTGATGCTACGCCTACAAATGGACGCAAAATTTGCTGCGGGATATATATCAAATTCCCAAATTGTTAGAAAAGTTACTGAAGCTTGGGCATCAAGTGAATTATATTGTAGTTCATGTCATAGTAAACGAATTGAGCCTACACCAAACAACTCGCAGTCCATCGACTTCAGATGCGAAAAATGTTCTGCCGTGTATCAGCTAAAAGCTGGTAAGAATTGGAACGAGCGGCGAGTTCCGGATGCTGGTTACAAAGCGATGATTCGAGCTTTGCGGAGCGATCAAGTGCCAAATCTTCTTATAATGCAATATACGGAAGATTGGAAAGTAAGATCTGCTTTTGGTTCCATCGTTTTTCTTTACTGTTTCCGCGGTTCAGAAGCGAACTCCTCTTTCCCAAAATGCACGACGCGCGGGATGGATTGGGTGTAACATACTTCTCTCAAACATTGCTGCGGAAGGGAAGATTCAGCTAGTTACAAACGGGAATGTGACTTCTGTAGATATAGTGCGAGCCAAGTATAATAGAATACGACCAATATCTAAGCTAAAGGTTAGCGTTCGAGGTTGGACATTGGATGTGCTTCGGATAATTCAACGCAATGGACTTGTAGAGTTTGATATCGAGCAAGCTTATGCTGCCGAAGAAGAACTTAAGCTGATTTATCCCAACAATCACAATATACGACCGAAGATTCGACAGCAGTTACAGGTATTGCGTGATTTAGGATTTATAGAATTTTTAGGTAATGGTAGTTATCGCAATCTTTCTTAAAGATGACAAAAAAAATCGATGTAGCTTAGTTAGTTCGTTGGATTTATTGTCCAAGCCACTATTGGAACTTTTTGCGAGATTTCGCAGAGATAGCTGGAATCAATGGGGAAACGAAGATGTTGAACAAAATTCATCTACCGGAGTGGCACATCGGAATGGACATATTCAACCTCACCTCCGATTGATTGCTCCTCCACGAAACTATCGTGGAGAAACTGTCGAAAGAGTAACCACGGTTGGCTTACCTGATCAAACTCGACGAGTTGCTGAATAAAAGAAATAGATACTGGATTCACAAAATACCGACGGGATAACAAGAAAACGTATGGCTAATGTACCTATAACAGTTGCACACGGAGACGGCATCGGGCCGGAGATCATGGATGCGACCTTGCATATTTTGAAAGAGGCCGGAGCGCGAATCGATATTGAAACGATCGAGATCGGCGAAAAGGTTTATCTTGCCGGCAATGCGGCCGGTATCGCACCGGAAAGCTGGGATTCGCTTCGCAGCACAAAAGTGTTTCTGAAAGCGCCGATCACGACACCGCAAGGCGGCGGGTTTTCGTCGTTGAATGTGGCGGTGCGCAAGACGCTCGGGCTTTACGCTAACGTGCGTCCGTGCGTTTCTTATCACCCGTTCGTCGATACCAAACACCCGGTGATGGATGTCGTTATTGTCCGCGAAAATGAAGAGGATACATACGCGGGAATCGAATATCGCCAGACGGATCAGGTCGAGGAATGCCTGAAACTGATCTCGCGTCCCGGCTCGGAAAAGATCGTCCGCTACGCTTTCGAATACGCGAAAAAATTCAACCGCAAAAAGGTCACATGCTTTATCAAAGACAACATCATGAAGCGGACCGACGGGTTGTTTCATCGCGTCTTTGACGAGATCGCTCCGGAATATCCGGGTATCGAGGCCGATCATTGGATCGTCGATATCGGCGCCGCCAAAATGGCCGATACGCCTGAGAATTTCGATGTGATCGTGATGCCAAATCTTTACGGCGACGTTCTTTCGGACGTTGCGGCACAGATCGCCGGTTCGGTCGGCTTGGCAGGTTCGTCGAACATCGGTGAAAAGGTCGCGATGTTTGAGGCGATTCACGGCTCGGCCCCGCGACGTGCGGGACAGAACATGGCAAATCCGTCGGGCTTGTTTCTGGGCTCGATACTTATGCTTGTCCATATCAATCAGCCGGATGTTGCTGAGCTAGCGCATAATGCGTGGCTGCGCACGATTGAGGACGGCGTTCACACCTACGATATGTACAAAGAAGGCGTGTCGAGTGAAAAGGTCGGAACGCGCGAGTTTGCCGAAGCGGTCGTTAAACGCATCGGGCAAAAACCGGAAACGCTAAAGCCGGTGACATACGTCGCAAATGTTGTCGAAGAGAACCCAAAACCGATCTATTCGACACCGGTGCCGCAAAAAAAAGATCTAGTCGGCGTTGATGTTTTCCTCGATTGGTGGAAAGGCTCGTTCTACGGCGTTGCTGACGAACTCGGGGCTTTGGTCGAAGCCGTAAATGGTGACGGCCTGAAACTCCAAACCATCGCAAATCGCGGCGTGAAAGTGTATCCGGGCGGACTACCCGACACGTTCACCGTCGATCACTGGCGCTGCCGTTTTGTTGCTGAAGCAGGCGAAGGCACAGCCGTTTCGCATGCCCAGATCATCTCGATGCTTCAGCGTTTTGACGCGACCGGTCTCGACGTGATCAAGACCGAGAACCTATACAACTTCGACGGAGCAAAGGGCTACTCGGCGTAGACCGCTGCTCTTTGGAGTAAACTATGAACGCACTGCTTCAAAATCGGCGAACTGTTTTTCGGGCGATCTGTGTTGCGGTGCTTTTCCTTTTAGTTTCGTGTGTTGTTGAAGAGTCATTGCCGAAAATAGCTTCAGTAACAAATAGCTCTTTTAAGGAGATCAGGCTCGGCGAATCGAATTATTACGTTTCTATCCCGGAGAGCTATCAGGTAAACGAGGCACGCGGTAAAGAAGGGCAGCTCGGATACAGTATAATGCCAAAGGATGGGGAACTTGGCGCGTCCGGTTTTATTGAAATACGACGAGGTTCTCCGATCGGTGTCGAGCCGAGCAAAACGGCGAGAAAGTTTGCGGTTTCTAAGCTGGCCGGCAAGGATGTGGTGTGGTTTGTCGATCAAACAGAATCTGGGTATTTCAATGCTTTCACCGATGAAGAAGGCGATTTGAACGCAAAGGCGTCATCCAAGGAACCAGGTGAAATTGAAACGATGATCTCAGTGATCGCAGACCTCAAACAGAAATGAAGTGTATTCATTACATTTCTTTTGCCCGACTGATGCTCACTCGAACATTGCCGTGTATCGGCGCTGCATTTCCTCGGGTTCCATTTTTTCGATCTCGTGTCCCAGCATCCATTCATGGCCGAACGGATCACGGATTATGCAGGAGCGCTCCCCATAAAACGCATCGGATGCCTCGCGCACCATTTCAACCCCTGCTGCAATGGCACGCGCCGCCAGTTCGTCGGCGTTGTCACAATGCAGATGAATGACCATGCCCGTGGAACCCGGCGACTGTGGCGCAAAGCGGCCATATTCGGGATACTCCTCGGAAAGCATTAAAATAGTCCCGCCAAGATCAAACTCGACATGCCCGATTCTTCCTGACGGCTCGGTGAGGCGGAACCGTTAAACACGCTTTTATAGAAATCAATGGCAGCCGGAGCGCCTTTGACGCACAGATAAGGAAATACTTCATGAATTTGGTTTTGATTATTAACTCATTGCGGAAACTCCTCAGATGCCCATTCTAATTGGCCGATGTGACCCACCACACATTTCCGTGCGGATCGGTAAAACCGCCGCTGCGGCCGTAATCCTGATCGGCGATTTCCATCACGCTCTCCGCTCCCGCGGCAAGAGCTTTTTCGTATGTCGCGTCGGCGTCCGTCACATAAACGTACATGTTTGAGGTTGCGGCCTTCCATTCGTCGCGGCTGTTGGAAAACATTATCGTCCCGCCGTTTATGTTTGCCTCACAATGGCCGACCACGCCATCACGCATGCTTTCGTGAGTCATCTCGGCGTCGAACACGTTCTTGATAAATTCGATGAACGCCGCCGCGTCGTTCAACATCAGATACGGCATTATTGCCTGATGGCCTTTGGGAATGTTCATGGCTCGCACCTCACCGGTTCTAAATTTTTATCGACCGCAGTTATGTGGCTGTGAACGCACAGCCATTTGCCGTCACGTTTTAGAAAAACATCCGACGCAAATTCGTCCGCTTCGAAGGTCTGCCCGCCGAAATGCGCGGTGTTTATAACGCGGCAGGTCAGCACGGCGATGTCGCCGTAAGCCTTGATCCGCGCGTGTCCGCTCATGTCGAATGCACTGTGCGTGAGCGCACCCGATTCGACAAAAGACAAAAATTGCTCCTTTGTCGATATGCCGCGATCGGAGACGATCACCCAATCGTCGTGCATAAAGCTGCCAATTGCAGTCGCATCATTCGCGACCATTGCCTCGGCCCATTCCGACCCGAGTTTCGTTAATTCTTGTTCTATTTGTTCGTTATTCATTTTCTATTCCTGTTTTTATTTTCTCCGCGAACTTTGCGTTCCTGCGTTAAAGAATTTGTAAACGCAAAGCTCGCGGAGGACGCAGAGGAAGCTCACATGCAAGCGTTCGTTTCCTATACGATGCTGCATTGAAAGAATTCTATGACAAAACTTTTTTTAAGAATTGGAAAAATGCGACATCTGCTCGGTGTCCATATATTGAGTGCCTTCGGCCTCGTTCCAAAAATATTCTTTTGGAGAATAACCGGAAAATTCGCGGAAGTCGTTGATGAAGTGTGACTGGTCGTAATAACCGCAGGCGTATGCGATCTCGGTCAGGTCGCGGCTGCCGTTTAGCTTGTGCTGCGTCGCGGCCTGAAACCGGACTACGCGGGAATAAAGCTTTGGTGAAAGCCCGGCGATCTCTTTGAACCGGCGTTCAAATTGCCGTGTGGAAACGGTTTGCTCGCGGGCAAGCTCCGGGATATTTAAGCTTCCTTTTGCATCAATGATCGAATGCACCGAACGGAAAATTGGCGGAAGCTCACGTTTCGCGGCATTAAGTTTCGCACGAAAAAAATTGCTGACGATGGTTACACGCTCTTCGTTGTCCGAGGCCGAAGCAACTCGTTCATCAAGCCGACGGCCATCAAAACCAAAGACCGATTCGAGATCGGGTGTGATATTCGTAAAGTCAGACGCAGGAAACGAGAAAAATTTCGGGATCGCAAACGGGTAAAGATACGCTCCGAATATGCCAAAACTTTCGGGAGTTACAAACCTTCGGAATGTCGTGGACTGTGCCTGAATGCTTGCTTGAGGCGAGGTGTCTATTGTCCCATCTTCCGTGATCTCATCGAACAATCCGCGGTAATGAAAGACCATCTCAACGCAGCCGTCAGCCATCGAACGATGGACAAATTCTTCGCCCGGCCGCACATCGGATTCCAGTGCCCAAAAGAATCGGACATAAGGTGCAAGTTCCGATGGTGGCGTGAAGACCTGATAAAGCATTTCCGACTAATCTTTCCAGCCCCACGGCGCAGGCGGCGCGGCGACCGGTTTCGTGAGGTCAAACTTTACGGTGAACAGGCGGTCGGACGCAAGCCGGCGAAGATTGTAAGTATAATATTCGCCCGGAACAATCTCGATCCACCAAATATTCGCAGCCGCCGTCGGTGCGTTTTCAGCGGGTGGATTTACGACCTTTGTCGTTTCCTCATCCGCCGGAAAAAATTGCCGCGTCGCCATGCCCGTATTGTTCGTCGTGCCGCCATACATTGTAACCACGTCGGGCTTGCCGTCCGCGTGACGGTGATCGTGCTTAAGCTCGATTCGATCTTTCTTGCGTGTCAGAACCCAAGTTCGCGAACGGTCATCACCGACAAAGAACGGAATTCGAATGCGGTTTTTTTCACACGAACGAACGTGCATCACCAAAGCCTTTCCGGCAAAGTCCGGACTGCTGGACGTATCGGCCGCAACAGTCCCGGCGTAAGCTTTGCCGCACAGCTTTTGCAGATTTCCCCAAAACGTATCGACCGGCGACTGCGTGTTCGATTGCCCGTTTGCCGCCATCGCTATTACGAGCAGAAAAAGTGCTGACGCTAAGAAGTTCGTATTTTTACGATGCATTTTGTTTCGTTTCACCTTGTCTGAAACATGTTTCTTGATCTTTCTTTGCTCATCTTGATCTGTGGTTTAAAAAGCTTAGCCACAGAGCAAGATGAGTAAGAAAGAACAAGATGAATTGATCAATAATCGAGCAACTCGACCTTTGCCACCTTTCCGTCTTTGATGCGTATCAGCCAGATAACGGTGTATTCCGATTCGTCGAGATTTTTGAAAAGGTCTTTTTTTGTAACAAGATTCGCTAAACCGGGAATCGTGTTCGAATGCCCGGAGACAACGTGCCGCTTCGTCCCGCTCTTCATTATAGTGTCGAATAGGTCCTGCGGCTTTCTCGCATCATATACCCGCACTTCTTTCTTTCGCTTTGCCGCAAGCGGAGTAACCGTATCGCGCGTCCGTTTGAAATTAGTCGAATAAAACGCCCCCGGCCGATATTTCCCGATCGCCTTGATCAACCGCTGCGCGCGTTCCTTGCCCGCAGTCGAAAGATCAGGATCAGGACTCGTCACATCAGCCTTTTCCGCATGGCGCACCAGAATGACAAGTTTGTCTTGTGCAGTGGCTATGCTCGTTAAACCGAAAACGGCCAATAAACAAAACAAAGCCAAAAAATTGCTCTTAATCATATGCTTCCCGTCGATGTCTGACAGTAATTATCTCGATTACGACTTCCTTGTCGAGGATAGAATAAATTATGCGGTAGTCACCGACGCGGATTCGCCATAGGTTTGAGGAGCCCTTTAACTTCTTACATCCGGCCGGTCTTGGATCGTTTTCAAGAGCTTCTATCTTTTTGAGTATTCGAACGACGAGAACATTTGGCAAGGCTTCGAGTTCCTTGCGCGCAGACCGTATAAATCTGATCTTATAATCAGACACTCAGTCTGCCCTTTTTCTTTAATCGAGCCTTTACCGAGGCGAGCGACTCACGCGGCTCGTTCTCACGCTTTTTTGCGGTAAGAACGTCGTAGAAATCTTCCCAGATTTCTTTGTATTTCTTGAGATCAATTTGAACGGCGACTCTCATTCCCTCTTCGTTTGTTACGTAGTTAATTCCTTGCATAATATTTAACGTGATTTTATCATAGGCCATTGTCATTTCCGGCGATTCTTTCGGTTCCTCGTCCAGGATCGTGAGCAGAGCGTGGCGATTTTTTGGCAAGCTGACATCGCTAAGCAATTTAACCGCTCCATTTGCATCGACAATGGCTTCTATGGTCTGCATAACAAGGCAATATTAACACAAATCTGGGTCGCTATATGAACATCTTTCCCGGGTTCAGTATTCCTTTTGGGTCGAAAACTTTTTTGATGCCTTTCATGATTTCGAGAGTTGCGGGGTCGATGGCGTAGTGCATGTATTGGGATTTTACGTAGCCGATACCGTGTTCGCCGGAGATGGTGCCGCCTAAGGTCACGGAGAGTTGGAATGTTTCGGAAACGCACTCGCGGGCGCGGGCGATGGCGTCGGCATCGTCGCGGTCAACGACGAAATTTACGTGGATGTTGCCGTCGCCGGCGTGGCCGAAATTGGCGACGAACGTGTTGTGTTTCTTGCCGATCTGTTCGATGCGGGCGACGAGTTCGGGAACTTTGGATCGCGGTACGACAACGTCTTCGTTTATCTTGAGCGTGCCGTACTTCATCAATGACGGCGAGATCGCGCGGCGAACGTCCCAGAGTTTGTCTTCTTCCTCTTTTGTTTTGGCGCGAAGAATGTCAAAACCACCATTCTCGCCGATAATGCGTTCGATCATAACGGCATTTCGCTCGACCTCGTCTCTCGATCCGTCAACGGCAACAAGCAAAATTGCCTCGGCTTCTTTTGACAAACCGAATGCAAAATTTTCTTCGACCGCTGCAACGCAAAATTTGTCGATGACTTCCATCGCCATTGGCAAGAGACCTTCGGGAGTGAATTTTGTCAGCACCTTGCACGCGGCTTCCATCGAGTGGAAATTGGCGCGGACCGTCGAGGTCGCCTCCGGCATCGGCAATAGTTTCAAAGTCGCTTCGGTAATAATGCCGAGCATTCCTTCGCTGCCGCACATCAGGCCCGTCAGATCGAATCCGACGACGTTTTTCACCGTCTTGCCGCCGGTGTGAATAATCTCGCCGGTTGCGGTAACGACCTCAAGGCCAAGCACGTGATGCTTGGTAACACCGTATTTCGGCGTCCGCATTCCACCTGCATTTTCAGCAATATTTCCGCCGATAAAACTGTCTTTGTAGCTCGCCGGATCGGGTGCAAACATCAGGCCTTGTTCGACCACGGCCTGCTGCACCTCGTAGGTCGTTAAGCCAGGCTGGCAAATTACATAAAGATCATCGGCGTTAACCTCAATGATCTTTTTCATCCGGTCCGTGCCGATCACAATGCCGCCATCAACCGGAACCGCTCCGCCCGTATAACCAACGCCGCCGCCGCGTGCCGTCACTGGAAAAACATATTCGTTGGCGAGCTTTAATACCCCGACCATTTCGGCGGTCGATTCGGGAAAAACAACAGCCTCGGGCGGAAATTTTTCCTTCACCGCATCGGCGCCATACGGCTCGACACGAGTCGGATCAACGACCACATTCTCGTTGCCGACGATCGCTTTGAGTTTCTCAATGACCTCGGCCTTCGAAGCATTGGTCGTCTTCCGCCCAGTTGAATTGAAGTGAATTGACTTAAACATAGGAACGGTCGAAGTTCATTGAACCCGTGTCCAGTTGTCGACTTCGAGACCCGGAACGCGATCAAATTCGCGTTGATTTGCAGTTACGATCTTCATTCCGTATGTCAGACATGTTGCAGCAATCCACAAGTCGTGCGGCCCGATGACCAATCCCTTAACCTGTAAACTGGCATGCAACCGAGAATGTTGCCGAGCCACGGCAAAATCAATATCCAGGATCGAAAACCGCTCAATCCAGTTTTCTATTGTAGCGATTCGATCGGCTCGGTATTGAGGCGCGGCACGATGAATGCCATGAAGCAATTCACTCGCCGTGATGACCGACATATAAAAACTTTCATCACCAAGGTTTCCCACATTCGAATCTAGATCCACGCGGCCGCGTTCGCACTCAATAAAGATGCTCGTATCGATCAAACTTCCCATGGATCGCGAACTCCGATGCGGTTAAGCTCTTCGCGAGCTTCCTCAATATCCTTGGCAAATTGCTCCACATCGTTCGGATGAAGATGAGGTCCGTTTGTGATAATTTCAACGAGTTCCTGGCCCGTAACGCCCTTATTTACTGCCCGAAGTTCAGCGATTGGCTTGTTCCCCCTAGTCAACACAAAACGTTCACCGCGATATGCGACGCGATTAATATACTCGGCAAAGCTTCGTGCCATTTCTGTTACTGTTAGAGTCTTGGTCATTGACGAATCCTCGTATCTGATAATCAGATTATCTGATTATCAGATGAAAGTAAATAGATTTACTTAAAAATCGCCTTGCAAACCAAAAGTTTCGTAACGCACCGTGCCGGTTGTGCTTTGGAGAATGAAGAAAACGCGATGGCCGTCAATGGCTCGGGTGACGGCCGGGTCGGTTATGCCGTCGCCGTCGTAGTCGCCTAGTTTTACGACATCGCTGGAAAGTCCCCAGGGAAATACCTGTAAAGCGGCGTCGGAGCTGCGGAGAATGTAAAAAATACGCAGGCCGCCTTGGTTGCGGATGACGAGAATGTCGGCCTTGCCGTCGCCGTCGAAATCGGAACGGCCTGTGAAAAATGCGTCGCTGCTCAGGCCAAACGGGATAACGTGAATCTGGCTGCTGGAGCTGTTTCTTATCCACCAGACGCGGTGGCCGTTCTCGCTGCGGGCGATGGCGAGATCGGCTATTCCGTCACCGTCAAAATCGTTTGCCGCGGGCACATCCCCGCTTTGGCCCCAATATTCGTATCGCACGTTTCCGGTCGAGCTTTCGATGATGTACCAGACGCCGGCACGAAAGATCGCGATGTCAAACGCACCATCACCGTCATAATCGGCGGCGGCAAAAAAGTCGCCGAGCGACGAACTGCCCCACTGCGTTTCCTGTAAAACGTTCGTCGTTGAGGGCAAAATTCGCCACAAAACTTCCGCATTATATCGAGCGGTCGAAAAATCAGAGCGCCCGTCTCGGTCCCAATCGACGGTCAGTGAAACGGAGTTTCCGGGTTGCCCAAGCGGCTGTTCGAGAAAAGCCCTGTCCGTGCTGCGAAGCGCGTAAAATGTGTTGTTTGAATTTCGATAGACCTGAATATCGGTCCGGCCATCGCCGTCGTAATCGTTGTAAGTGCCATTGGCTAATTTAATTTGACCGCGCACCTCGCCGTTCGGGAATGTGGGGGATAAAATCTGCACGTACCAGCGATTTGCTCGAAGAGTTTCACCCAACGGCCCACTGCTTGTGACAGATGTCCCGAAACCATTGCTGCCGTTCGGAAGCGGAAAGCTTCGGAAAGGGTTGCTTGTTTGCCCCACCGGAGCATCGCGATGAATATTGAAAGAGCTATCAGGCGCGATGCCCGAATAATTACACTCCATCGTATATCCCATCTCTGAGCTGTCGAGAACTAAGGTGCAAAATCCTCGGGCTTGAGAGGAACTGATCGGAACCGTTTGCAAATTCGACAGATTGGCGACGAAACGTTGTTGGGCCGACATTGACGCAACAAAACCCCAAGAATAACGCCAAGTAAAATCGACGAAACGCGAATTGAAATGTATTTCATACTACTTCCTTGATTTGCCAATAATACCCAAATCACAAAACTTTTGCTAAACTCTCGAACAACCGACAGACTCGAGTCATTTCAATCCACAAAGGAACCACTTAGATTATGGCCGAAAACGATAAAGACCAAATTCCACCGGACGAATACGAACGTGAACTGACGACCGACCTTGACGACGACACGCCCGACAAGCCAAAGGGCATGGCCCTTCATACAAAGATATTCATCGGTCTTGCTGTCGGCGTGATCGGCGGCTTGATCGCAAATCAGCTCGCTACCAACACCGAAGGGATTACGATTTTCGGTTATAAGATTCTTGCCGTTGATTTCACGGCTGTTGGTAACGGAATTGCTAATGCTCTTAACGGTCTGTTCGGTTATGAGTTGACGGCTCTCGAGTGGGTGCGTTCTTTCATTAAGAACTTTACTCAACCGATAGGCCAAATATTTCTTAATCTGCTGTTGATGATTGTCGTGCCGCTCGTGTTTTCGTCGCTTGTGGTCGGTGTCGCGGGAATTGGCGATATACGTAAGCTGGGCCGCATCGGTTTCAAATCGTTTGCCTACACGCTTGTGATCTCGGCGATCTCGGTTGTGATCGGACTTGGTTTGGCGAACACTATCGAACCGGGAAAACGTATAAGCGAAGAAACGGCGGCCGAGCTAAAGGCAGAATTCAGCACGGCGGGAACGGAAGCGACTGAGGCGCAAAAGAAAGCCGCCGAATCAGCAAAAAACGATTCACCTTTGCTACAGGCCGTGAAAACGGTCGTCCCAAGCAATATCTTCAATTCAATCTCGGCTCCGAGTGCGAACATGCTGCACATCATGTTCTTTGCGTTGATGATCGGGATTGCGATCACGCTGCTGCCGGCACCGGTTTCCGCTCCGTTTGTCAGCGTGATGGAATCGCTCTTTGCAATAACCGCGAAGATCATCGATATCGTTATGAAGTTCGCGCCGTATGCGGTCGCGTGTCTGCTTTTCAACAACATCGCCCAGTTCGGGCTTGAGCTATTGCAATCGCTCGGCTGGTTTGTCGTAACCGTGCTGCTTGGGCTTTCGATCCATTTCTTTGGCGTGTATTCGCTGTCGATATACTTCCTGTCAAAGATGAACCCGATCGATTTTTTCAGACGAGTTCAGACTGTTATCCTGACGGCGTTTTCCACTTCGTCATCTAACGCAACTTTGCCGACGGCTCTTCGGGTAAGCCATGAAAACCTAGGCGTACCGAAGGAGATCAACAGCTTTGTGCTGACCGTCGGAGCGACCGCAAATCAGAACGGCACAGCGCTTTATGAAGGCGTAACGGTATTATTTTTGGCCCAGCTCGCTGGTGTCGATTTAACTCTTTCGCTTCAACTAATGGTCGTATATCTTGCGATTCTCGGCGGCATCGGAACGGCTGGTGTTCCGTCAGGTTCGATACCGTTCATCATCGGGATATTGTTCATGATCGGAATTGATCCAGCGTTGATCGCGATCATTCTTGGCGTCGATCGAATTCTCGATATGTGTCGCACGACGCTGAATGTTGTCGGCGACCTGACAGCCGCAACATTCGTCGCCCGTAGTGAGGGTTATGAATTGCTCACGGATAGGAAAAGTGTTGGAATCAAATGATTTTAGGCGTAAGATATTGTAATTATGATGCGAGCAGATGTTGCAATGCCTTCCCAGCCACAGCCGCGTCGGCTGAGGTTTTCCGTTGACGATTATTACAAAATGATCGAAATGGGAATGATTGATAACTATGAAAAATCGGAAATTATTGATGGGGAGATGGTGCCAAAGATGACCATTGGGGACAGACATGCTTTGGCCGTGAATTGGCTTACCCGCTTTTTTATCACAAGCCTGCCGGCCGATCTGATGGTAAGTATCCAAAATCCACTTCGCCTTACTGAATTTGACGAACCCGAACCCGACATCGTCATTGCCGACTTGAAGAAATACGACGGCGACCGCCACCCTCGACCGGCGGAAACAGTTCTGGTAGTCGAGGTTTCCGATGCCAGCCTAAGGAACGATCGTGATGTGAAACTACCACTTTATGCCGACGCCGGAATTACGGAAGTCTGGATTGTAAATCTGCGACACAATGTTATTGAGGTTCATCAGAATCCGAATTTAGGAATGTATCAGCAAGTGAAAATTTTCAAATCCGGCGAACGCATTGAATCGACCGCATTGCCGCAGATTGATTTCGAAGTTGACTCGATTATTTCGTAGCCGTTCCGCAACAAATTTATGTTCCCAATCGGCGATGACAATTCGGATGTGACGATCACACCGATCGTAAATTATCTTTTCATCGGGATAAACGTCCTGGTCTTTGTCCTGCTGCAAGGGCTGGGGTCGAACGATGCGTTTTCATATGCGTTTTCGCTTGTGCCGAAAGAGGTGATGACCGGCGTCGACCTTACTGGCGTACAGGTTATCCGCGATTCGCTCGGAAACACGGGCGAGGTGCAGCATTACGCAACGCCTTTGCCTGTTTATTTCAATTTTCTAAGCTCGATGTTCATGCACGGAGATATTATGCATATCTTCGGCAACATGCTGTTTCTTTGGATCTTTGGCGATAACCTTGAAAACCTGCTTGGGCACGTTCGCTTCGCCGCGTTTTATATCGCGTGCGGTCTGATCGCCGCATTTTCTCAGATCGCAATGGACAGCGGCTCGATCATTCCGATGCTCGGTGCGTCAGGCGCGATCTCGGGTGTTATGGGCGGCTATTTATTATTGTTTCCGAAGCGGCAGGTCAGGGCGATCATCTTCAATTTTCTAACCACGGTTCCGGCATTTGTCGCTCTCGGAATCTGGATCGGTTATCAAATACTTGTCGGATATCTGACGCCGTCAGGAACAGGTGGCGTTGCTTACGCGGCGCATATCGGTGGGTTTATCGCAGGCGTTGCTTTGATAAAAGTATTTGCTCTTGGCCGCAGGGTTTAAATCTTGATTGAAAAGAGGCCGTCGCTTGTAAGGTTCGGATTCGAAAAAGGGTCGGACTTTAACTCCTCGGCCCACCGTGAGACAAACAGGTCGCGTTCATCAGAGGAAATTTGTCGCCTACGTGTAGATGTTTTCTCTGGTCCCACAAATTTTGCATACGGTGTCAGCGTGATGCGATAACCCTTACTTCGCAGTCGCAAGCACAGATCCGCTGCAATCAGGTCCTTATCGCCGAACTTTTCGTCGAACGCCCCGACGTTAAGAAATACTTCCTTTCTGATCGCAAATGCGTCAAGACATACCGCACTAAAATTTCCGATCAGCATATTACGCAGCGCGTTTCCCTGCGCATCATGCGGAAAGCCGGCGTGAGCAACACTCGTCAGGCGATTCGCATCGAGTACTATACCACCCGCCTGGACAGTTCCTTCGGAAGCGATCACCATGCCGCCGGCGGCTCCGATCTTTGGCTGCAAGGCCATGCTCACTAATTCGTCGAGCGGCGATTCTGAGCACGGAACTACCTCCGACCGCAAAAAAAGGACCACTTCGCCTGAGGCAGACATTACGGCCGAGTTCAATGCAGCAGCGAGTTTGCCGGAGCCATTTGCATCAAGTATTTCGATCTTTTTTTCGTCAAAATTGCTTGTTAAGCCGGTAATAGGGCTATTTCCCGCAGAAACCTTGCCGCCCCAAAATATTAGTGACACCACAGGCAATTTTTCCGGCAAGTCATACCGAACCCTATGCAGGTTGAAATGCGTTTCCTCGACCTTGGCCTTTACGCCGGTTCGATCGAAATGTTCGCGAATCGCCTGTCGTGCCCGCTCGTGGGCATACGGTTTTTCTCCGCCATCCAATGCCACCGAACCCGGCACGGTGCGCCAATGGTATAGAATTCGCGGAGTGTGACGAATGCGGCTTTCATCGGTCCGTTCGATCACGCGAAACGCAAGGTCATAATCCTGGCTGCCTTCGAGCCCGACACGGAAACCGCCGATCTCACGCAGCAGATCTGTCCGATAAGCTGAAAGGTGCGTCACGAGATTCAACGAGTACATAAGATCGCGGCTGAAATCGGGTTTAAAGAACGGCTGCGAACGATCGCCCTCTGTATCGATCAAATTGTCGTCGCTGTAGATCATCTGGACATCAGGGTGCGTGTTGACCTCATTTGCAACATATAAAAGAGCGTCATCCGAGAGTTCGTCGTCGTGATCGAGCAGAACGCAAAACTCGCCTGTTGCATTTTCCAATGCGGAATTGGACGCCGCTGAAATATGTCCGTTCTCAGAGCGTAAAACCAGCTTGATGCGTTCGTCGTGGGCAGCGTAGCTTTCAAGGATTGGGCGGATGTGCGGCTTGGTCGAGCAATCGTCCGCAATGCAAAGTTCCCAATTTGAGTAAAACTGTTTTAAAACTGAATCGATACAGAGCCTGAGCCACTTTTCATCAATGTTATAAACCGGGAGGATGATGGATATCAGAGGTTTTTGTTCGATTTTATCGATGAGCTGTCGACCATCGTCAAGCGTTCCGATTTTGAGCATCCATTTTTGGTAGTTTTTTGCTTCACGGCGATAGCGAAATATCCAGTAGATACGCTGTCTGATTCCGTGAATCCCCCTGTCCCTGTAAATTTCGACGGCTCGCCTGGCCTTCTTGGTCAGTTTCTTCATTTCCAGTCAAAACCGATTAATGACAGAATTTTGTTTCCCAATCCAAAACCGGACGGATCAAGCCTTCCATTCTACCGACATAATCGCCGCGTGCGGTTTCGGTGCTCGTCATTTTGTCGATTACGTCAAAACTCACAGCGTCCTCGGCAAGGAAATGCAAGCGGGATTTGGGATAATAGGTTACGATCGCAAAATTCAAAAAAAATGTGCCCTCAGCCATGAAATTTGGCGGAATCCACACCGTGCTCATATATTCGCCGCGTTTCTTTTCGCGTCTTTTCCATTCGCTTGTAACATCCTGCACGGTAAAAAGCAGCACGCGGTTTTGATTATAAAGCTGAATATTCGGCAGCAGGACTTCGCCGTCGCGCAAAACTTCGTAGGTTATTTCAATTCCTATCTTTTCATCGATGTCCAGCGAGCCGCGTGTTTCACCGCTTTGGTTGATGACCCGGATTTTCTTCAACCGGGCTGATTCGCTGTGCGGCGCGTCGGCCGAGGTAAATTCCTTTTCTGATTCCACGCGCCATGTCGAATTCAGATAATTTCTAACAACCTCGGCGGATTCGCCTTCGTCAACGATCACACCCTTGTTGATGGCAATCGCCCGCGTACAGATGCGCGTAACCGCCGACATATCGTGTGAAACGAATAAGACCGTTTTGCTTTGGTTTCGTATGTCCTGCATTTTTCCGAGACATTTCTTCTGAAATTCAGCATCGCCGACCGCCAAAACCTCGTCCATTATCAAAATTTCAGTTTCCAGATGAGCCGCGACGGCAAACGCCAGCCGCATATACATTCCGCTTGAATAATGCTTAACCGGCGTGTCAAGAAACTCTTCGATCTCGGCAAAATCGATTATCTCGTCAAACCTGCGGGCGATCTCGCTGTGTTTCATGCCCATGATCGCCCCGTTCAGAAAAATGTTTTCGCGGCCCGTTAACTCGTTATGAAAACCTGTCCCGACCTCAAGCAAACTGCCGACGCGGCCGTGCAAAGTTGCCGAGCCTCCGGTCGGTTTTGTGACTCTCGACAGGATCTTCAAAAGGGTCGATTTCCCCGCTCCGTTTCTGCCGATAATTCCAAGCATTTCACCTTGCGAAACTTCAAAATTTACGTCCTTCAAAGCCCACAGCTCCTGCCTGTCCTGACGTTTGCCGATATTTATCAAGGCATCGCGCAGGGAATTGGCCCTTTTTGCTCCCAGAAAGTAGAGCTTTGACAGGTTTTTTGCTTCGACGGATATCATTTTTGCCGGAAACGCATTAATTGACCGGCTATTTTTTTAAGCCGCCGTGTATTCCTGCCTCCAACATTTCGAAACTTGAGTCGCGCCTTTTCCTTCATTCTGACCAACGCCGTTTTCAACAAGAGGTCGGGGTCTGTTGCGTTCAGGATTTCCAAATTTACCGCCTTCAACATCTCTAAACGGCTGAGATTGCTGCCGTTTCCGTTTCTTGCCAGAGCGATATGAAATTCACAGCCGACAGACGGGAAAAAGCCGACTTCCCTCATCCGGATAAAGCCCAACTCGTAAAGATCATGGACCATAAGGCGAAAAGAATGCGGCGAAAAGCACCACGCATGACAATCGATATATCCATCCTTATTCAGCGAGTTCTCTATTGTTTCGAGAACCTTCTCATTTGAAAATGGAAAGGCATATTCTTCTTTCAAAAAGATATTCTCTCCCCAACCTGGATAGCTGTCCTTCATCACGTGATTCAGGTTAAATTCCGCGATCGAGCCGGTCGTGTGCATTGTGTGACCCTGAAAGTGAGCGTCCAAAACCCTGGATAAACCGGTGAGCGGGCGAAAATGGTCGAAACAAAACCGCGAGTCCGGCACGGCCAGTGAAAGAACGCCGGTATCATTCAAGATCTCGTCGCACGAATTAATAAAGCCGATCAAATTCGGTGTATGCTCGACGACATGCGAGGCAATTATCCAATCGTAAAAATTAGTTTTGCCGGTCAGCTCAGCATAGGTTTCGCCGGTCCAGACAAAATCCACGTCTTCAATGTTGTCCAGATTTACGCTCTCGTTCTTATATTTTTCGGCAAGTTCGTCACGCGTTGCGTGGTCGATTATATGGACGTTATAGCCTGATTTTTTCGGCGCAATAGGGGAATGGCTGGCGCCGATCTCTACCCCAAAGCCGTCCTTTTTCAGATGGAAAAGAAGTTTGTCCTCGCGTGTCATAATAAAATTATCCGAAATAATAAAGCATAAACCTAACCGCTCAGATCAAATCCGCAAAATCATCTTCCATTTGCTTAAAAACGAATATTGAAACGATCATTATGACAAGCGTCATTGTGACAGCGACCCCAATCACAAACCAGTCAAATTTTTCACCGAACAGCGACGCCCGAAATCCGTGCAAAATTCCCGTCAACGGATTAAACACAAAAATAAGACGGGCCTTTTCCGGCAAAATATCGAGCGGATAAAAGATCGGCGAAATGAACATCCATACCTGCAATATGAACGGCAGGGCGAATTTCACATCGCGGAAACGAACGTTCAAAGCCGCAAAAAGCACGCCAACGGAAGCGGCAAGTAAAATTGCAAATGCCAAAAAAACCGGTGCCAATATCATTTGCAAATTGAACCCGATTCCGTAATAAGCCATTAACGGAACGAGTACCACGATACTAAATACAAGATCGGCAAGCCCGGAAAGTGTCGCCGCCACCGGCATTAATATACGCGGGAAATAAACCTTTGTAACCAGATTGGTGTTGCTGACAAAACTCGCGCTAGCCGTGGTTATCGATGAGTTTACATAGAGCCATATCATCAGCCCGCTCAAGGCAAAAAGTGGATAGGGAACGCCCGCGCTATCGAATCTGGCCAACGTACTGAAGATCACAGTAAAGATCGCCGTTGTCAGCACCGGCTGCAGCAAGGCCCAGGCTACGCCGATAGTCGTCTGCTTATAACGGATCTTTATATCTCGGAGCGCAAGGAAATAGAGCAGCTCGCGGTGCGCCCACAGCTCGCCCCAACCGAAATCAAGCAACGATCCTTTCGGTGTGATTCTGGTAATAACTTTGCTTTGATCGTTCACTTATTCTCTGAAAATTGGCCGACGCGGCCGTAGTCACGACGATTTTTCTCAAATTTCTTTTTCCGCACGATGTTGTAAACGGTCGTCGGAACAAAAACCCGCATCAGCGTTTTGAGCAGTTCGACAGTTGAGTTTGCTCCTTTACGATCTGCTATCAGAGCCGCCGCCGCCTCGCGCCGAAATCCGTGTCTCGCAAGATTGGCCGCACCGACGAAACGCAATCTCGTCTGCAATGACCGAAGCTCATTATCGCTAATTCCCAACATCTCGGACGTTCTATTCTGAGCGTCCTGCCATTCCTGTTGCATCAACGCAACGTCGCCGCTTGCATTCTCGCCGTGCTGCCGCCACGCACAAAGTACCGAGGGATCGAATGCAAACGGGCCGAGCGTCGAGAGTTTCAAATAGATCTCGTAATCCTCAAGCCGGGATTGCTCGTTCCAGCTAAATTTCGCAAGAGCATCGCGGCGATACACCACGCTCGGCGACGAAAATATCGTGCCTTCGAGCAATAACGGCAGCACGTCACCGTTTGCAAAATCGGTCCAGTCATCGGTCCGGTCGATTATCCAATCATTGCCGTCAATCAGAAATGCGTGGCCGAACGCGAGCACTGCCTCTGGCTCTGCCGCAAGTAGATCAATGCGTCGTTCGAGAAATTCGGGCAGCCAAATGTCGTCCGAACCGAGATATGCAAAATACTTTTCACCGGCAAACGCAAACGCCTCATTAAGCGTGCGGCAAAGGCCGCGATTCTCTCTCACGAGCAATTCTGCGTCGAAAGGACAATCCTTCAAGACTCGCTCGATAACCGCCTTTGAGCCGTCGCTCGAGCCGTCGTCGATCACGAGCAATTTCTTAGGCTTGCGAGTCTGGCTTATAATCGACCGAAGACATTTTTCGACGAACGGCGCGTGATTGTAAGACGGCACGGCAACGAAAATTTCCGAATCCTCTGTCAGGCTGTCCGTCGGCATAATCCAAGAACCTAAACAATGATAAAACCACAAATTAGGCCGTTTGTCATATTTCACCGCAACGGATGAAGATACTCTATTTTATCGATTCGCTCGGCCGCGGCGGAGCGGAAACACAGGCTCTCGATGTCTGCCGTAACGCTGAGCGTTTTGGCCTTGAGCTTACGTTGGTCACGACTCGCGGAGGCCCGCTTGAGGAGGACTTTCGCTCTTCGGGCATCGAGTTCATCAAACTGGAACGCCGCTTTCCGGTCGATCTATATCTGGTTTCACAGCTTCGCAAAATTATTAAGGAACGCTCGATACGAATCGTTCACGGCTATCAGGCGGTCGATGGAATTCATCTATATCTAGCCGCTCGCGGGCTGAATGTTAAAAATGTATTGAGCTATCAGGGCTTTGTATCGGATCGCAAAAATCGCCTGACGCTGAAATTCCTGATACCGCGAATGGACGCCAATGTGGCCGTCAGCTGTGGGCTTCAGGATTGGTTGTCGGAAACGGACGGACTCGACACGACAAAGAATTTTTCGGTAATTTACAACGGAGCCGATCCGGCTCGTTTGCAACCGACAGGCCGTTCGCTTCGTGAAGAGCTTGGCATCGGACACGATGCCGTGCTTTTCGGAATGACCGGCAATTTTTACCGCGATCCGAGAAAAGACCAGTTAACAGTCTGCCGCGCCTTGCCAAAGGTTTTGGAGAAGATCCCGAACGCACATTGCATCTTCGCGGGCGGCATCGAGCCCGGAGCCGAGGACAAGATGGCAGATTGTCTTAATGTTTGTATCGAAAACGGGATCACCGACCGCGTGCATTTTCTCGGCTTGCGTTCAGATGTGCCGGATGTGCTTGCGGCTCTCGACGTGTTTGTTTTCTCCTCTTTACAGGAAGGATTGCCGGTGGCGGTAACAGAGGCGATGCTCGCCGGTGTTCCGATGATCGTCTCTGACATCGAGCCGCTTTTAGAAGCGAGCGGCAACGGCAAATACGCCAAGGTGTTTCCGGTCGGCGATGCAGATAAACTGGCAGAAAAAATGATCGCGCTCGGTTCGGATATGAATCAGCGAGCCCCACTTTCATCCAAAGCGAAATATTTTGCCGAAGAAAATTTCAGCATCCAAGCACATTTCCGCGAGCTTCTTAAACTATACAACTCACTATTGTAAAAATACTTTACGCTTTACACTGTCAACTATCCGTTATTAGGAAAATTTTTCCAGCCAATAACTGCCATTTTTTTGGATTAAAAAATAGCCGACGACCGAGTAATGCATGAGGTCGCCGGCTCCAGGTTGGAGAAAATTACTGCCGTTGAAACTCCGGTGTTCCGAGGACGAGGCTGACGACCTTGAATACCTCAGCGTCGCCGCTCGGATCGAGCAATCGTGCCTGGCGATTCTGTCTTCTGCCCTGTTGTCTCTGTCCGCTCATATTCGGCGCTTCTTCGGCAGCGTCGTCCAGTTCGTTTCCGGCTTTTACATCAGGCAGCGGCTTTTCAAGCTGTTTGACCAATGACGTTTTCGTACCCTCTGAAACCTCGCCATTTAATATTCGCCTGATCACCTGATCCAAAACTACAGTTCTATCAGCCGTATCAAACCCCTTTAGCTCGACCTTTGTTCCCGGAATCCGATTGCTTGCAACTGCGACTGCAAAATTTAGCCGTTCGAGCAATGCACCGGTGTTGACCCAATCTTCGGCGGTGTCGGGATAACCGGTCGGAGCCTGATATCCGTAGGGAACTTCGCCGAGCTTGTTGAGCATCGCGATCATCTGCGGGCTTGCGTTAGTGTTGCCGCCAAGCACACGGAGCGAGCTGACCGCAAGCTCGAACGGCGTCTTGATCTTGGCCCTGTAATTCTCGGGTGCAAAGAATTCTTTGTCGGTAAACACTGCACGAAGCGTTGTCTTGATGTCGCCGTTCGATTTGCTGAACGCATCCGCAACGCGGCCAACCAGTGCATCGCTCGGATTGTCACTGACAAATTTAACTGCAAGTTTTCGTGCGATAAACTTCGCCGTCGCCGGTTGTTTTACCAGAATATCGATCACCTTCAAGCCATCGTTTACTCCGCCGGCATCGACCTTTTGGCCGAGAAATGTCTTGGGGTCTTTATCATGCCAGCGGTCGTTGAAATAAAATTCGCCGCTTTCGATGTCGTCGGGAACGCCCGCCTGACGTTGCAGCCATGCAAGCCGTTTTTCTTCGTCACCCTGGATCATTCCCGCTGCCGCTCGGCGGTAACCGCGAGGATCGGCGATCGTCCAGCCTGTGAATGCACGCGCGACTTCGACGATGTCTTTCTGCGTATAGCCGCTATCGACGCCCATTGTGTGCAACTCCATCAGCTCGCGGGCATAATTTTCGTTGATGCCGCGACGCATTCGCTGTTGGGCCTGGCTTTGATTTGCCTTTGCCTGCTTCAAACGCTGATCGAGCTGGGCATCGGTCAAACCTTGCCGCTGCTTCATGCGTTCGCGTTGTCGGGCATTCAGATTGCCGCTTTGCCGCTGCAAGCGATTGTTTCCCCGATTGTTGGCATTATTCTGCGCGTTCGGCGAAACCGATTCAAAATTATCAAGGTAAAAAAGCATCGCCGGATGCTGTGCCGTGCCGACAACCAGATCCTTAAAATTGCCGAGCGCATTCTTTCGCAAAACGTCACGTTCGTAGCTCGGGATATACCATCGAACCGCGGCCTTTCCGGCAAAGACGTTGAAATGGTTCTGCCAGAAATCGACCATCACTTCCTGAAGCTGACGTTCGGAATAAACCGCACGCAGCACGCGATTTCCGACGATCTGCGGCAGCAATTGATTTGCCGGGCGAAGGTCGTATTCGCGATAAAGTGCCTGCAATTTTTGACGGCGTTCACGCTGTTCGGCCTCGGTCATTTTCTGCTCGGCCGCCGCGTCGGGCATCGGACTTGTCTTATTAGTTTGGTTGTTCGCCTGAGCCTGTCGTCCGCCTTCGAGTTGGCGAAGCAGAGCGCCCGGATTTGGGTATTTCGCAAAAACCTCAGCCGTCGTCATTCCGAACACTTCGAGGCTCTTGACCTTGCTTTCCGCGAGTGCGTCATCTATCGAAACACCATTCAACTGCTGCTCGATAAATTTCTGAACACCCATCGCTTTAACACGCTCGATGTCGCCGGGACGTGCTCCAAAACCGAGCCGGTTGAGTACATGCGCAGCTTTCTGATCCTCGGTAAGCGGCTTTGAAACGGATCCAGCGTTCGGGTTCGCGGCAACAATGGAACCGGAAAACAGAGAAAACAACAACGTGGCAACAACTGAACGGCTAAATGCGGAATAACGACTGACTATCATAAATTACCTCTAAGATGAATAAACGCAATATTTGGCTTCTGGCGCCACACAACTTTAGATGCCCGGACAATCCGATTGGACGAGATTTATTGCGGCAATGTGCGGATACAACAAAATGGCGGCTAAAATCATCAAAAAAACGCGGGGTTCACCTGGGTCTTCGATTATTGTAGAATTGTAATAACCCTTGACTTGGAATCATAAAAAAATGAAACGTAAAAATGTCTTGCTGCTTTTTTCGGCTTTCGTTTGCCTGACGACATCTTTCGCCGCGTTCGGACAGACCAAAACGTACAGCGACCCTAATTTGGAATATACGTTCGAGATTCCCGACGAGCGTTGGAAGGTAACCGCACGGCCCTCGGCGACCAACAATAGCGTCGAAATGGTTTTTGTCGATCGAAACGACGGCCATCTTGAGATACGAAAGATCGCCTCGCCGCGTGCCACGCCATTAGCGGATGTCGTCCGCGAAGAAGAAATAAAGCAGCAGTTCAAACAGAACTATGTAGCCGGAAAAGAAGAGAGGTTTGCGGGAAAACTTTCGGGGCCGGTCTTTAACTTTGAATATACGCGGGCGGGCCGAGCGATCTCCGGCAGGTTCTATTTTCTGCGGTCAGGCGACAGCGTTTACATACTGAAATTTACAGGATTTCGCGACAAGCTGCGTTCGATAAGAAATCAAACCGATATAATCGCCCGAACATTCGATCTCGCCAGGAACTAATCGGCCAGAATATTTATTTTGCTTCCCGTGGGAATTATGTAGCCGGAGTGTCCGTTCATTCCGGCTTTTTCAATTTGAGCGGGCGTGGCCGATGCCATTCCCATTCCCATTCGGGTTGTCGTTTCCGCGTCTAAGCCTGAAAAGATCTTGATCTCAAACCTTTCCGTTTTTTTCATCAGGCTCCAGGCGGTTTGTCCGTTGACCTGATATTTTTCACATAGACGATCGGCCATTTGGCTGCTGTTCTCGCAATCGAACCAATCAAGAAAATCCTTGCGGCCCAAACCGTCCGGGCATTCCGCGATCAAAACTATTGTTCCGCCGTCGTTACACGCCTTTGACGCAGCCTCAAGAGCTTTGTGAGCCTGGATCAAGTTCAGATCGTACGGATAACCGCCGCCGCTTACGATCACAATGTCACGCTTTTCGGCGATCTTGATTGTATTGTCGGCCGCGTATTTCTCACATGCGGCTCGGTGCGATGTGAGCCAATCACCGCAAAAAACTTCGGTCGCCGCACCTAAGTCGTCAACGATCGTATTTACGGCAAATGAAACGCGCGCCCGAGACGCAGCTTCGACAAAAGCTTCGTGAACGGCGTTTCCGTCGAGCTTCCCAGTTCCGACGCCGGCACGCCGATCTTTTATCTCGCAATCGAACGCCAATTTGTGCGTTACCGCGATAGTTCTCGACGAAGCCAATCCCGGACATATCAGCTTTCGCCCGCCCGTGAACCCTGCGAAATAATGAAACGTAACGCCGCCGATCAACACGATGTGATCGAACTCGGTCAGTGCCCTGTTCAATTCAACGGAAATGCCGCCGCTCGTTTCGCCGACGCGGACTAATTGAGCAAGGTCGCGTGCGTCGTGCTGTATCGTCTTTAATCGTTGGGCGATAAACGGCGTGAGTATCGCCTGTTTCTCTGATTCGGTGACCGCTCGATGTATGCCCGTTGCAAAGATCGCGGCCATCTCGTGCGGCATCGTTCCGTTCGCGATAAGGCGCCGCACCAGCAGATTTATTATCTGCCCGGCAGCGGTTTGGCGCGTTGCGTCGGGTACGACGAACAGAACCGTTTCGCTTGGGTTTACGATCTCTTCGAGAGGTTTCGAACCAACTGGACTATCAAATTTTTCGCCGATCTCAATATCGGAAAGCGGCTTGGATTGCTCGATGTTTCCTAATACCTCAAAACGATCCTCATCGTAATTGAGAGGTATCGCCGTTCTTCCGTATTTGAGTTGAATTTCGGGCATCAGAAGACAGTTTCACGCAAAGCCGCAGAGGACGCAAAGATGGGCAGTTTTGTTTTCTTTCGGCTGTGCCGCTCTATTTGCGGAAAAGCTATGCTTTTCCGGAAGCATCTAAATAATCTCTGCGGCTTCGCCGCCCGCTTCGCAATGAAGACGGCGGCATAGCCGCAGAGAGTTTTTGAGCAGCACGGTGAAACAGAGGTTCACCGCAATAGAGCGGCAAGCCGCGAAGAATTTATTTAACGCCACTCGGTGAAGCAGAGCTTCACCGCAAATAGAAGGGCAAAGCCCAAGAAAATATACATGCCTATCGGGTGGCTGGATGGGTCTTCATCGCAGGTTCAAAGCACTTAGTTCCGGTTTCGCAGACGTAAACCGCTTCGGCCTCGTTGTCGAGCGTTTCCATTTGGATGGTCAGATGGTCGATGCCGAAATTGTCGTGCAGCCGTGTGCGAACGGCAGCAAGCAGGTCGGAATGCGACACGCTGTCGCCGTGTGTAATATGCGCCGACAATGCCTCGATGCCTGACGAGATCGTCCAAACGTGCAGATCGTGCACACCCGCGACGCCGTCGGTTTCGATGATCGCCGTTTCGACCGAGGCTAGATCGATATGCCTCGGCGTGCCTTCGAGCAGGACGTTTACGGATTCCAGGATCAGCCGCCATGCGCTGAAAATTATTACAAGACTAATCAAAACGCTGCATAGCGGATCGGCCCACGTCCAGCCAAAACCAATTATCAGCAAACCGGCGGTGATCGCCGCGACCGAGCCAAGCAGATCGCCCATCACATGCAGCCAGGCCCCGCGCATATTTAGGTCGTGTTTATGATCGGCGTGCAGCAGAAATGCCGCAATAATATTTACCAGCAGGCCGCCGACCGCGACCGCCGTCATCTCGATTCCCTTGACCTCTTGCGGAGCGTTCCAACGCTCGACGGCCTCATAAATTATCCACAAAGAGAGCAGCACAAGAGCAATGCCGTTGACAAAGGCCGCGAGTATCTCAGTGCGATAATATCCGTAGGTTTTCTTTGAGGTCGCGGGCCGAGTTGCAAACCAAATGGCCCCGAGCGTCAACGCCATTGCGCCGACGTCGGTCAGCATATGACCGGCGTCAGCGATCAGTGCGAGCGAATTGGCGAACCAGCCCCCGACGGCCTCGACCAGCATATAAACGAAAGTGATGGCAAGCGCCGCCTTTAGCCGATTTAGGCTTTTATCGGAGCGTCTGCCGTGACCATGTTCGTGTTGTGATCCCATTACTAATATCGCCTGAGTACGCGGCCGTTTCGCAGCGAAATAACAAATCCGCCGCGATTCCCGCGGTCGTCGCTCATTTCGACGGCAATTTCAGATAACGGCGTCGATATCTGAAGACGAAACGAGCCGTTGCCGCCAGCAAAAACCTCGCGGCCCATTGAGCGCACGAGCAATCCCGGCCTGGTCTTACCCGAAATAATATAAATATTTCCGCCGACGCGCTCGGCCTTCCACTCGGACGCCTCGACCGTCATACTGGCCTGTCGCCGGACGACGCTGAATCTGCCCGGCTCGCTCCATTCGCTTGTCTGCCCTGATCGCGAGGTCGCTTTTAATCGCCAGTAATAATTTCCCGGCGTAAGATTAGCCAGGCGAAATTCGCGAGCAGCCAAATTAGAGCGGTCGGCAAGTATCGCATCGGCGCTGAACGACGGTGATCTCGTCACTTGAATATAATATGACGCGATCGGCCCGCCGCCATCGTCCTGCCAGTTGAACGCGACGGCCACGCCAGCGCCGGATATGTCCGTTATCTGGCTGGCGTTTGCCGGCGACGCAGGTTTTGGCGGACGCAGCAATTGCTCGGTCGAAGCAATTCTGCCGTCTTCGACCGAGGCGAATTGGTCGGCGTTGATCGTCGCTGTCTCGTTGCCGATTGTGGTTTCGACGCTGCCGCGGCTGATCCTTATTTCACCATTGCTCGCTTGGGCGTCCGCGTTAAAACTCGCGTCCGTTTCGGACCGAAGTCGCGTTTCCGAATCCAGCATTTCGACGATGTTTTCGGTATTCTCAGGCTGGTCGTCGGTCCGCACGTTGAGTTGGCCGTCATCGAGAGCAACGCGGACGTTCTTGCCGCCAAATATCGAGGAATTATCACGGATGACGACCGTGCTGTTTGGGCGAACATTATAGATCGACCCGTCAATCATCTGGACGGTCGCACGCCCATCGGCCTGCGTCTGTATCGTGTCACCGGCGGCCACATAGGTCTCTTTTGTAACGACGATAGTCTCACGCGTTGCGGCGCGGATAATGCGAACATCGCCCTCGAACGAAACGATCTTTGCCGCGTCTTTCGGAGCATTTGCGACCTCCGACGCGACGAACCACTCGTTCTTCATCGCCCACCAGGCGCCGCCGACGGTCCCGGCAACTACAATAATTAATGCGATCAACTGATAGACAGAGCTGCGCTGTATCTTCCACCAGTCAACGTAAAATTTTTTGTACTTGCTCTCCATCTGCTGCGGTCACGGGGATTCGGCAATGTCGATATCTGCGGGATCGGGCTCGTCGTGTTTGGGCGGGAAGATCAATGAGACGACGATGGAAACCGCTATCGAAAGCACAACCACCGCCAACGAAATATTTATCACTTCGTCTTTGAAATCGCCTCTTGCAAATCGTTCGGCAAAAGCGCCGATCGCCGAACCGCTGCCGCGGCCCGTAATCAATATTATACCCTCTGCAAACAAAGGCAGCAGCATTTTTACGCCGATGAACGACAAGATGAACGCAAGGCCGACTTTCAGGTAATGAAACCGGTCCGCAACATCGGCAAGCAGAAAGAAGAATGTTCGAAGGCCGAGAATGGCAAAAATATTAGATGTATAGACGATAAACCGGTCGGTTGTAATGCCGAATATAGCCGGGATCGAATCAACGGCAAAGATCAGGTCAGTAAATTCCACGACGATCAGAACCAACAGCAGCAGCGTTCCGGTGCGAACGCCGTTATTGGAAATAAAGAACTTATCGCCGTGATATTCCTTTGTTATCCTGATGTAACGCGTCGCAAACTTTACCACCGCGCTTTCAGTCGGGTCGAAGCCTTCGTCCTCGTCCTTAAACATTTTCAGGCCCGTATAAAGCAGAAACGCTCCGAAAATATAGATGATCCAATGAAAACGCTCGACCAGCTCGGCGCCCGCGAAGATCATTATCATTCGCATCACGAGCGCGCCCATTATTCCCCAGAAAAGCACACGGTGCTGAAATTGTTTTGGGACTTTGAAATATGCGAAGATCAACAAAAATACGAACAGATTATCGACCGAAAGCGACAGTTCAATAAGGTAGCCAGTGAAAAAAAGCTTTGCCTGAGCGGTTGCTAGGCCCCAATCCTGATAGTGATTTCCGACCTGCCAATAAAGAAACAGATTGAATCCAAGAGCAAGAGAGACCCAGACCGCAGCCCAAATAAACGTCTCTTTACGCGTCGGAACGTGTGAACGGCGGTTTACAATGCCGATGTCCACGAACAATGCGGCCAAAACCACGCCAAAAAATAATAACCATACCCAAAGCGGATGTTCGACTGGTGTCATATAAATTCGATATAAATGCTCTTAAGCAATGCCGTTCACGGCAACTGCTGAACAGAATATTCTATCGAATAAAGGTGAATGACACCATTTTAGATGTCTAGCGGTGATTTCGGATGGTTTTTTCTATTGCCGAAACGATATTGCCGAGCCCAACGGAATCGGCCGGCGAAAAATCGTCGAGCCGGTCGCTGTCCACATCGAGCACGCCAAAAACTTCGCCTTGCCAATCAAACATCGGCACGACGATCTCGGATTTCGACGCCGAACTGCACGCGATGTGGCCGGGGAATTTATCGACATCGGGCACGATCACTGTTTCCCGAGTCGAATAAGCGTGGCCGCAGACGCCTTCGCCAAAATTTATGCGGGTACATGCCAACGGCCCTTGAAACGGTCCCAAAACAAGCTGTTCGCCTTTCTTCAAATAAAATCCGACCCAGAAAAAACCGAACGCTTCTTTCAGGACCGCCGCTACGTTTGCGAGATTTGCGATCAGGTCATCCTCGCCCGCGATCAATGCCTCGATCTGCGGCAGCAGTTCGCGATAGACGACGACCCGATCTTGTGTCTTTGAAAAGGCAATGCTTTCAGCCATAGGATGATAATATCTTTGGATAACCACGTTCGCAATTTCGCATATGGAGGCAGCCTCAAAAATATTTGCCATCGCCGCCGGCGGAGCGATCGGCTCGGTCGCTCGTTACCTTGTCAATATTTCACCGCTAGCGGCCGTGTTCGAAAAATTCCCATTTCCGACGTTTCTGATAAACGTATCAGGCTCGTTTCTGATCGGTTTCTTTTTGATCCTGCTGACCGACCGGTTCGACCCGCCCGAAGCTCTTCGCCTGGCGATAATCATCGGTTTTCTCGGTGCGTTTACAACCTTTTCGACATTTGAGATGGAGATCTACGGCCTGATAAAAGAGGGTGAGACGATTTTGGCTCTCGCGTATCTTTTCCTCAGCGTCGCGGTCGGATTCGTCGGTCTGCTTGGCGGCATTTGGCTCGGCCGGCAAATATAGCCCTGTTTTCTATTCGTGCATTCGTGGCAAAATATTTAGCCACGAATGCACGAATAGGAAAAGGCACACGGAAATTTTCTTTATTCAGCCACTCGATTGCGTTATTCTATCTAAATGCGACGGTTATTTTTGATGTTTCTTCTGCTTCTTGCTTCGCTCGTCGTTTCAGGCCAAACGGTTTGGGACGCCGGGCTCGATTCTAAGATACGCTTTTATCAGACGACAGATTTCGGCATCGTTCTGACTGGCACGGAACGCAGCCTTTATGCGATAGACGGTCAAACCGGCGAGCGCATCTGGCGGCGTTCGACGGGCAAGATAAACGAAACTGCGGTCACGCCAGTTCCCGACACAGACCTGATTCTTTTCTCGCGCGATCTCGGCAGCAAATCCCGGCTTGAGGCCGTCGATCTGGTTTCGGGTGCGTCCATCTGGCAGAGCGACAAGGTCAAGGGCGATGTGATGCAGCTTGCGGTCGATCCGGAAAATGACTTGATTGCGGTCGTTTTGGTGAAAGAGCCGAAAGCCAATGCAGGCAGTGAATTCAAACGCAAGCCGATTGTACACGTTCTGAAACTATCGACCGGGGATGAGCTTTGGAAAAAGGAACTCGACAGCGGCATCGAAATGATGCCGTCGCGGTTTGGCGAAGGCTTGGGCGAGATCGCGTTTACGCTCGACAACTATCGTGCGCCGATGATGATCGATGGCCGTTTGTTTCTTTTCTACGACGGCTCGACCAGCTATGACGCACTTACCGGAAAAGAAAAGGAACGTGAAAAATTCAAGATAAACGAAAACGGCCTTGCTCTCACCGAAGCCGATCCGGTTTTCGATGACAGACACGTGTATATCTCAGGCCGCGGCCGCATCCGCGCCGTTGACCGCCGAACCGGAAACGTGGCGTGGAAAGCCGACGACCTCGGCATCTGCGCCGAAATGGCGGTCATCGGCCAGACACTTTTTGTCCGAACCGGCGGCCAGTTTACGCGGCTCAATGACGGCGAAATAGTGTCAAAAGGTCCGTATGGCGTTTCGGCAATCGACACGACGAACGGCAAAACAAAATGGCGCTACAAGGGAGCCGATAAAGGCCTGACGAATTTTGTTTTCCGCGACGTAAATACGATCCTGATCGCGGATAAAGACGACCTCTATACCATCGACGCCACCGACGGAAAACGCCGTGACAAATTTGAACACAAGATCGATAACGCGCAGTTCGTAGTACTCAACGAACGTGGTGATGCCGTTGTCGGCGGCAAAGATGAAATAGCCGCATTTGAAATTGCGGAACGCGGATTGCGGAATGCGGATTTACGAAAGTCATCAGGTCAGTTTCAAAACAAGTTGGCAAACAACCAGTGGTCGAGTGAGTTCACGGAAAATCCGCAATCCGCAATCCGCAATCCGCAATCCATATGGCGTGTCCGTCACAAAGCTCCTGACAGAGGAGCCTTTCGTATCATCGCCGGTATCGCACTGCGGGCGACGGCTCTCTATTTTCGTTATGGCGGCTTGGCGACTTCGGCTATCGGGCTTGCACGCGGTGGTTTGAATCTGGCGAGCACGATCAATTCATTCCGTTGGTCGGGCCTGCGGTCGCGGTTCGGTTCGTTCGATCTGACAACGCTTGCAAGTAACGCGGCGCGCAATTACGCGACGCAGCGGATATATTCATTCGGTTCATTTGCCCGCGCACCCGGTGCGATCAGCCGCTTGAGCGGATTCCAGGTGATAACGCCGTCGAGCATCCGTTCCCAAATAGCACGCGGCGCGGCACGACTGACTCCGTCGAGCGCCGACGTGCAGGAAAGCGTGCTCGACCGGCTTGACCCAACTCGCTACGCCGAGCGGCTGTCAAGCTATCTGCTCCGCCGCAAACGCGTAGCCGAGCTTCGTGGCAGCCATATGTATTTCTACACTGATCTGCCAAAACCATACGACCGCAAAGGCCTAGTCGGCGTAAACGTCCACACCGGCCGCGACGCGAGATTTATCCTCGCCTCAGATCCCGACGCACAGTTTGTGACGGACGAAACCGTAAATCTGCTGTATTCTTCCGGCGGCGCCACGCTGAG
This sequence comes from uncultured Chloracidobacterium sp., assembly GCA_964605905.1. Classification (GTDB taxonomy): domain Bacteria; phylum Acidobacteriota; class Blastocatellia; order Pyrinomonadales; family Pyrinomonadaceae; genus OLB17. Next base: position 41,049 of record CAZSEL010000019.1, read on the forward strand.
GGCATTTGATATTCTCGCCCGGTAACTGTTAGAGTGCTTTGAAAAAATCTTTTTAGAGGCTTTCCGCAAGCTCGATCAGGTCAGTACCGCCTGCGTAAGCAGGTGGCGGAAAATCGATAGGAAGACGGTTGATAAATAATCGACGCCTTGCCACCTGCTTACGCAGGCGGTACTGACTGCCTACTGACTTAAGACTACAATTATGCATAAACGCAAGTTATTTTTCCTTTTGCTCGTCATTGGTTTTTTGGCAACTGGTTCGTTTGCACAAAAACCAAAACCAAACCCTGAGATCGCCAAGATGCTCAAAGATGTTTCGGCGGCGCAGATCGAGTCGGACATCAGAAAACTGGTTTCGTTCGGTACCCGAAATACGTTGTCGGAACAGGACAACCCGACGCGCGGGATCGGTGCGGCGCGTGATTGGATATACAGTGAGTTTGAAAAGATCAGCGCGGCGTGCGGGAATTGTTTGACGGTTGAAAAGCAGAGTTTCACACAGCCGAAGGCCGCTCGCGTTCCTGAACCGACGGTGTTGACGAACGTCGTCGCGACACTCAAGGGAACGACCGATCCTGAACGCGTTTACGTCGTCTCAGGCCATTACGATTCGATGTGTTCGTCGCCGATCGACGTGAAATGCGACGCTCCCGGAGCGAATGACGACGCATCCGGGACAGCAGCCGTTATCGAGATGGCTCGCGTGATGTCAAAGCACAAATATGACGCAACGATAATATTTATGACGGTTCCCGGCGAGGAACAAGGTTTGCTCGGCGCACGTTATTTTGCGACGCAGGCGGTCGAGAAAAAGATGAATATTGAGGCGATGTATACTAACGACATCGTCGGCGGCGTAACGACAAACAAGAATTCGCCCGACCGCCAGAGCGTTCGCGTTTTTTCCGAGGGCGTTCCGTCGAACGAGACCGAGCAACAGGCGAACACACGCCGCAGCGTCGGAGGCGAAAACGATTCTCCCGCTCGGCAGCTTGCGAGATTTATCCGGGAAACCGCTGAAATGTATTCGCCAAAATTTCGCGTAATGATGATCTATCGCCGCGACCGATATGGCCGCGGCGGCGACCATATTCCTTTTCTTGAAAACGGTTTCGCCGCCGTTCGTTTTACCGAACCGAACGAGGACTACAATCACCAACACCAAAACGTCCGCACCGAAAACGGCCAGTATTACGGCGACACGCCTGAGCTTGTGGATTTCGGCTACGTAGCAAATGTCGTCCGCGTTAATTCGGCAAGCCTTGCACGGCTTGCTCTTGCTCCGGCAAAACCGAAAAACGTCGGCATCGTCACAGCGCGTTTAGGCAACGACACGGAATTGAAATGGGACGCCGCAACCGACACGGACATCGCTGGTTACGAGATCGTCTGGCGCGACACGACCTCGCCGGTGTGGACAAATTCAATTGCCGTCGGCAAGGTGACAAATCATGTGATGAAAGGAATGACGAAGGATAATTCATTCTTCGGCGTCCGTGCTGTCGATAAGGCGGGAAACAAAAGCCCGGTCGTCTATCCGCGGCCGATGCGGTAATTTTTGACGTAAAACGCCTGACGCGTTTTACGATTTATCGAGACCAGATCGACAGCCTTCCGGTTATGAATTAAGCGTTACACGCCGACGCCAAAGCATTCCTTTGCACCACAAAATATGCTACAAATTTAGATTGCCCTCTATAACGATTTTCCCGCTGTTATATATTTAGGGATTTAAAAATGAACAAGATTTTAACGGGCGTTTTTTGCCTGGCCGCAATCGCCGCACTGATATTTCCGGGTTTCCAGACAGAAGCAAAAGCAGAGACCGCGATTTTTGTCTCGCCGAACATTGTCGTCAGCCAGGTTTTTGGCGGCGGCGGGGTTGCGTCCGCTTCGCCGTTTCGTAACGATTTTGTCGAGATATTTAACCGCGGCGGCGCGCCCGTAAATCTTAATGGCTGGTCGATACAATTTTCATATGCGGGCGAAACTACATGGCTGACCACGCCTTTGCCGAATGTAACGCTCGGCCCCGGCCAATATTTTCTTGTTCAGCAAGCCCAGAGCGCCAATGGCAGCGGTGCTCAGTTACCGACGCCGGACGCGATTGGAAGCATCAATCTTCATCCGGTGAACGGAAAGTTGGCGATAGTAAACACAACGATACTACTTTCGGGCGCCTGCCCAATTATAAATCCGACCATCGTCGATTTTGTTGGTTACGGTACGGGAGGCTGTTTCGAGGGCTCGACGCCGGTCGGTGGGATGGGCATTACTGTTTCCGCGAGCAGAAACGGTTCAGGCTGCATTGACACCGATCAAAATGCGAGCGACTTTACGGTCGCACCGCCCGTTCCGCGCAACACTTCGACTCCAACTACATCATGCGGCCCGATCACAATCCCGCTTTCGGGAAATGGCTCGGCTTCGCCTAATGTGGTCACGCTGAATTCGCCTGTTCTGCTGACCGTTGCCGTTACACCAGCCGACACCCCGCCGAGCACGGGAATTACCGTCGCGGGAAATCTGGCAAACATAGGCGGCCCAGCCAGCCAGACTTTCTTTGACGACGGGACGAATGGCGACGTGACCCCTAGCGACAACATTTTCTCGTTTGCTTACACTATCCCAGGCAGTCTGAGCGGCGGAGCGAGGTCGCTGCCGATCTCGATAGCGGACGCGCAGTCACGCAGCTCAAATGCGGTAATTTTTCTGACCATCAACGCTCCGTTCGGCGGCGATGACCACATATTATTCGGCAACCCGTCAAACGCCACGCCCGATATTGCCAACGAGAACAATTACCTGATGTTCAAGCCGCAATACATACTTTCCTATAACCGAAGCCGCGCGACCGCAAACTGGGTTGCGTGGCGTTTGGACAGCACATGGATCGGCAGCGCTCCGCGCCAGGACGATTTTCGCCCCGATTCCGATCTGCCGTCGGGCTGGTATCAGGTTCTGGACGGTGACTATTCCGGCTCAGGTTACGACCGCGGCCACATGACGCCTTCGGGTGACAGGACGCGCTCTATCCCCGATAATTCGGCAACATTCCTGATGACCAACATCATTCCGCAGCTCGCTGCAAATAATCAGGGGCCGTGGGAAGAATTCGAAACCTATTGCCGTTCGCTGGCCGCTCAGGGAAACGAGATATATATATTTTCAGGCGTCCACGGCAATATCGGAACTATCGCTCAAGGCCGAATAGTCGTGCCTGCCGTCACATGGAAAGTTGTTCTAATACTGCCAAACGGTGACAACGACCTGTCGAGGGCCAACAAATCGACACGCGTTTTCGGCATTATCGTTCCCAATCAGCCGCCGGTAAACATCAATGCTCCGTGGCGCGATTTCCGCGTGACGGTCGATGCGGTTGAAAACCTGACGGGTTTCGATTTCTTCACGGCGATACCAAAGACCTCGCAGGAAATGATCGAGCGCAGACGCGATAGACAATAGGTCTAGCGCATATTCCAATCAGTTCTCGAAGATGACGTGGGCCACGGCATGCTCGGCGGTGTGCGATATTGACAGATGGACGGTATCCGCGCCGCGCGTTGCGAGCAGGCGTTGGGCTTCGCCGGTAATGTTTAGAGACGGCACGCCGTCGGCATCGTTGACTACCTCAATGTCGTGCCATGTTATCTTGCCGCGCCAGCCGGTTTTTAGTGCTTTAAGAAACGCTTCCTTAGCGGCAAAGCGGCCGGCATAACTTTGGGCCGCCGCTGCGCCTTTGGCATCGCAGTAGTCGCGTTCGTCCGGCGTGAAAACACGGATCGCAAACCGCGGTGTTCTCGCTATGGTTTCGGCGATGCGATAAACTTCAACTATGTCGATGCCTGTCGATAAGATCATAAAACAGTTGTCAGTTGCCGGTGGTCAGTTGTCAGCCGATGAAGAAACTTTAGCAGAATCGGGCTTCTATTGGCGAGAACGCGACGGCGTTAAGGTGCTCGTTTGCAAACCGATGGAAGAAGCCGGATTTGCCAACGGTTTTTCAACCCGTGTCAGCGGCGTGTCAGATTTTCCCGAAGGTTCTCTGAATCTGGCCGGTTTTGATGAGGATTCCTCCGAAAATATCCACGAAAACCGTCGGCGATTTCTGAATATCTTCGACGGCGATTTCAACCTCGCGACCGCCTGGCAAGTTCACGGCGACGGAGTGAAGATCGTACGGAACGACAAAGATGTCACTAACAGCGACGAGAAATTCGACGCACTTGTTGCGAATTTACCCAACCTCTTGGTCGGTGTAAAAACCGCCGACTGTGTGCCGGTTTTGATCGGTGATACGCATACAAAAGCCTATGCCGCCATTCATGCAGGATGGCGTGGGACCGTTCAATCGATAGTTGTCAGAGCGATCGAGACGATGCAAAAGGAATTTGGCACCGAACCGCAAAATTTGATCGCCGCGATCGGCCCGTGTGCCAGCGGCGAGAATTACGAGATCGGCCAGGACGTGATAGACGCATTCGAAAATGCGTTTTCCACCTGTGGAAAATATTTTACGCCAACCCGCGAAGGCCACGCCCTAATAGACTTACCGCTTGCTAACAAAGATCAATTGATCTCGTGCGGCGCACCACTCGACAACATCTATACCGCTCCGTTTTGCACCATCGCGCGAACCGATCTTTTCTTTTCCTACCGCGTCGAAAAACGGCTCCACGGCAAGACAGGGCGGCTGATGTCTGTGATCGGGATCGGTTAGGAGATTTGTCGCCAGAATTTTATTGACCGGCGGGCCACTATCTACTAGAATTCCGGTACACTTTCCGGAGGTCAAAAACAAATGAGATTCAGATTTCCCCTGTTTGCGCTGCTTTGTGTGTTCGCCGCGTTTGCGTTTGTCGGCGAGGCTTACGCAAAAGATGAATGGATCAGCGTTCGTTCAAAAAACTTTAACCTGATCGGCAATGCCGGCGAGAAAGACATTCGCGGCGTGGCACAGCGTCTGGAACAGTTTCGCGAGACGTTTCGGCGGCTATTTCCAAATATGCGCCTTAGCACGCCGATCCAAACGAACGTGGTCGTTTTCAAAAGCGATTCGGCATATACGCCGTACAAACCCAAAAAGGCCGACGGAAAGGCGGACAAATGGGTCGCCGGTTATTTCCAGTCCGGCGAGGATGTAAATTACATCACGCTCTCAGTTTCCGGCGACCGCGACTCAACCTACGGCACCATCTTTCACGAATATGTCATTATGTGATCAACACAAATTTCGGGCAGTCAACCGTTCCGCCGTGGTTCAATGAAGGGCTGGCGGAGTTTTATCAGACCTTTAAGATCGAAAACGACCAAAAGGTTTACTTGGGTGGGCTTCAGGAAAGTCATCTTTTGTTGCTGCAGCAGAACAAGTTAATGCCGTTAAAGGATTTTTTTAACGTTTCCGGTTCTGCACTCAGTCTAAACGGCAACCATTCGCGGAGCATTTTTTACGCACAGGCATGGGCGTTGATCCATTATTTGATGCTTGGAAAGGACGTCAAACCAGGCGCGCTCAGTGAGTTTTCGGCGCTGGTGATGAAGAACGTCGAGCCTGAAAAGGCGTTCCGGCAGGCCGTCGGGATGGATTACGCGACAATGGAAAAGGCGTTGAAACGCTATGTTGAGCAGCGGACTTTTAATTGGATAATATACACGCCCCCAGAAAAGCTGGTTTTCGACACGGAAATGACCTCGGCGCCGTTAAGCGAAGCACAGGCAAATGCTTATCTCGGCGACCTGCTCTATCATACTCACGAATACCCTGCGGCCGAGGCTCATCTCGAAAAAGCCCTGTCGCTCGATCCAAAACTCAGCATGGCGAACACCTCGCTCGGGCTGGTTCGGATGCGTCAGCGAAAGTTTGACGACGCCGAACGCTATCTCGAAAAAGCGATCGCCGACGACCAGAAAAACCATTTCGCTCATTACAACTATGCTTACGTGTTGAGCCGCAAGAGCATGGATGAATTTGGTTACGTAACCGCCTTTCCCGACGCCGAATTAGATAAAATGCAGCGTTCCTTGAAACGTGCCATTGAGATCAATCCGGAGTTTGCCGAGAGCTATCGGCTTTTTGCGTTCGTCAATCTTGTGAGCGTCAAGAACCTGGACGAATCGCTCGCGATGCTGCAAAAGGGGCTTGCAATCCAACCCGGCAATCAGTCTTATTCGCTGTTGATCGCTCAGATATTGTTAAGACAGCAAAAATACGATGAAGCAAAGACGCTGGCGGAAAAGATCGTAGCCACAGCGTCTGAAGAATCGATGCGGGCAAATGCTCAGAGTATCCTGACCTCGATCAAACAGTATTTCGACGCGAAAGCGGAATACGACAAACAAGTTGGCGAGTTCACCGTCCGCGGTAATGCAATGCCAAAACTGATCCGTCGCGAGACGATCAGCGATGCGGAAATGACAAAGCTCGAACGCGAACGCGAGATTCGCAATCTGAACCAAACGGTCGAAAAACCGCTCGACGGCGAAAAACAAATTATCGGAAAGGTCGAAAAGATCAACTGCGCGGACGGCACAGTGCTCTTTTTGGTACGCGGCGAAACCGGACCGATGACGTTGACCAGCAAGGATTTCCAGTCGCTGCGTGTGACGATATTGCACGAAGGCACGATCAATCTCGAGGTCGGCTGCAATGCCGCGATCCAGAAAGAGTTAGCCGTGATCGGCTATCGCCCGGCCGAACCGGTTGTTAAAGGAATAGCCGGAACGCTCGTCGGGCTGACTTTCGTGCCGTCTGATTTCAGGTTTATGACTGCGGCCGAAATGAAGGAGCCGACAACTTTTGTAACGGGCGGGCCACCGACGGACCTCGCCAAAAACGAGGAACTAATTGCCGCGGAACAAACGGATTTCGAAAAGAAACGCAGAGAGTTTATGTTCAAACAGATCGAGCAAAGTCTGCGTCAGCCGGAAAGCGGTGAGGTTAGATCGATCGGAATTATAAAAAAAGTGGTTTGCTCGGGCAAGACGATGTCGGCACTAGTTGCGTTGAACGGCCAGGAAATCCAGTTACGTGTCCCTGATCCCAACAGTTTGCGAATTATGTCGTTTATACAGGAAGCCGCCGGAATTCAGTTCGGCTGCAACGCGTCGATCCCCGACCTCACGGCTGTGATCAGCTACCTACCTGTCTCCGGCAACAAAAAATCCGCCGGAGACCTGAAAGCTATTGAGTTCGTGCCAAAGACGTTTCAGCTTCCGTAAATTAGCGAACACGGGCGGTCAGTGTGATCTCGCGGCTTTTCGGCGGATAGCAAACTTCATCCGTACACGCCTGATAACGAACTACGGCGCGCACACTGATCGATCTGCCCTTAAAATTCGCTGGAACAGTCACGGTAAACGGAAATCTCACGGTTCCCTCATAAACATTCAAAGGCGTTTCGGAAAACTGGAATTTCCTGTTCACGCCACGCGGATATGTAACGCCGCTAACACGTGCGCCGTTGGCGCCCGAGAGCCTGATCGAGGTTGCGATCAGGTATTCGCTGGTTGGCCGTGACGAGTTAACGTGCAGATGGCCGGGAATGCTCAAAACTATCGTCCCGCGGGCTTTACCACCTTTGGCGACCGTGCCGATCGAGCCGCTGACCGTTTGGGCCGACGTTTCTGACGCTGATGCGGCGAATACTAATGTTAAAAAAGCAAAGCAGGTAAAGATCAGTTTCTTATTCATATAATTTGATTCAGATGATGGCAACGAGCCATTGGATGCGTTTATTTTGCAATAAAATTTGCAAATGTCTCATTTTTTTCACCCAAAAATTCGTCGTTGTATTCGTATAAAATAGCAATACAAAGCTCTAAAATATTTGTGCCGCGAGTTATTAGTTTATAATGGCGGACATGTCGCGGCTCGCCGTTCGCGGAATCGATAACAAACGTCATAGCGTTTTCCCCGCCGTCCAGGTACGTTTGAACGTCCGACAAACCGGCGTCGTCGTTTTCCAGATGCGAAGAAGCCGCCTTTAGGTCACTGTCCCGGTGAATGCTGACCTCGATCGTAGCTTGGCGGTCGCCGTTCAATTCGTTCTTGCCATATTCCTTGGAATACGCCCGAAATGCGAGCCCCGAATCGTCATTAACGACGTGCAGAAAACCGTCTGGCTTTCGAATAATAAATTCGTCGGTCTCAATCGTTTCGGGTTCGAATGCCGCAGCCGCATCGCGCTTTATCTTTGTCGAGGCCCACACCATCAACGCGACAAGAATAAGCCCCGGAATCAGAAGTTCCATAAAAAAGTAAGAGTGACGCCTTTAGGCGTTCGCTACGCCGGCGACGTTGCCTCCTGCATAGCCGCAAGCTGTCCGCAAGCCGCATATATGTCTTGGCCTCGAGCGGTCCGGATATAGGCAGAAACGCCAAGAGACTCGAGCGTTTCCTTAAACCGCCGAACCTGTTCCCGTGTCGGCGGCTGATATTCAAGCGGCTCGGCCGGATTGTGCGGTATCAGGTTTATCTTCACTTTCCGCAGATCGTGTTTTTTGAGCAGCACCGCGAGTTCAGCAGCGTGCGCATCCGAATCGTTTACGCCGCCGAGCAGCACGTACTCAAACGTAAACCGCTCACCGCGTTTCAAAGTTTTCTCAAAAGCCTTGGCCGCCGTCATCAGTTCGCTGATCGGCCAGCGTTTATTTATCGGCATCAGGCGATCTCTAAGCTCGTCGTTCGACGCCGAAAGTGAGATCGCCAGATTTGGCCGTCGTTCCAGTTCGGCAAATTCAAAGATCTTCGGCACAATCCCAACGGTCGAAACCGTTACTCGCCCCGGAACTATAAATAATCCCTTTTCGTCCGACATTATTTCTAAAGCCTTGATCAAATTCTCGAAATTGAGAAACGGTTCGCCCTCGCCCATCGCGACCAGATTGGTGCCGTGCGGCGTTTCGCCGCCAACGCCGTAAACGTCGTTCAGCACGGTAACTATCTGCTCGATGATCTCGCCGGCGGTTAGATTTCTAAGCAGACCGAGCTTTGCCGTCAGACAAAAATCGCATTTCAAGGCACAGCCTGATTGGGATGAAAAGCATATCGTATCGCGATTCTCGGACGGAATAAATACGGCCTCGACCGGATTTCCATCACCCGTTCTCATCAGAAATCGCCGCGTGCCATCGACCGAAACATATTTAGACTCAACGGTTAATGTCGATGCCACGGCGGCCGAACTCAGCTTTTCTCGGAGCGCTTTTGGCAGATCGGTCATCTCGTCAAACGCGCTTAAACGCCGCCCGTGCAGTCCCTGAAAGACCTGATCGGCACGGTATCGCGGCTCGCCCATTTCCTTGAATAGCAGGCCAAGCTCGTCACGCGAATAGCCCGTAATGTGCGGCAGAGCAGTCATCAATTAGATTTTACCGTATTTCGCCGGTTATCACTTCTCAGTTATCACTTTTCACTTATTCCGGAAAAGCAGTTTTTTGCTAAACTCGGCTTACTGATGATTCTGTTCCGCACAATTTTTCTTATCAGCTTGTCGCTGTTTTCGGCGTCATGTGAACGCATCCGCGAACGGATCGAGCAGCGGGGTGAGCGGGCGAATACGCAGCCGACTTTAACGCCGACACCATTTCTGCCGCCGAGCATTCATCTCGCGTTCGGCAACCCGTCGAATGCAACTGACGATCCCGACAATTACCTGATTGTCGGCGACGGCTCCGTGTTTTCTTATAACGAGTCACACGGCACGGTTAACTGGGTCTCATGGCGAACGACGCGGGCCGATCTGGGAAACTCAATACCGCGTCCCGATTTTCGTCCCGACCCGCGTTTGCCTGGGAATTTTCAGCGAATCGGATATTACGACTATTCCGGCAGCGGTTATAACCGAGGCCACCTTGTGCCGAGCGCCGACCGTTTTGCCAACGCAAAGCTAAACGAAGAGACGTTTATGATGACAAACATCATTCCGCAGACCGGAGCGTTGAACCAATATCCTTGGGAAAAGCTCGAATCCTACGTCAGGTCTCAGGTTTGGAGCCGTAAGTTCGACGCCTACCAGATCGCGGGCGGTTACGGCGAACAGGGCTTTCTTAAAAACAAGGTCGTCGTACCGACAAACTGCTGGAAGATCGTCGTGCTCGTTTCGCGAGGCCGTTCGGTAGATTCGATCGATCAGCGAACGCGGATCATCGCCATCGATATGCCAAATGTCGATAGTATCGAGAACGACGCTTGGGAAAAATACAAAACGACGATTCGCTCAATCGAAGAAAAGACCGGTCTCGATTTCTTTGCATCGCTGCCGCTTGAGTTACAGGAAACCATCGAAACGCGTGTTGAGATTAAAAGTCCCGGCCGCTGAAACCCGCCGGAACGTGCTGACGTAACAGTCAGTATGAAAAACGCAATCATCTTCGCCGCCATATTTGTCTCCACTGTCGCAACCGCATTTTCTCAAACGCCGACAACCACACAACCTACAACTCCAACTGCGTCGGTCGTAAAGGAAGCAAATCCCGCCGACGTTGCTTCGATCGACTCGATAATGAAGGCCGTTTACGATGTCATCTCAGGCGATGCCGGAAAGCTGCGTGATTGGGACCGTTTTCGTTCCCTGTTTCACAAGGATGCGAAGCTAATCCCGTCGGGCAGGAATGCGCAAACAGGCGTGACGGGTGCGAGATTTCTTACCCCGGAAGATTACGTTACACGTAGCGGGCCGATGCTCGAAAAAAATGGCTTTCACGAACGCGAGCTTGCCCGTAAGGTCGATCAGTACGGCAACATCGCACAAGTGTTTTCCACCTATCACGCCTTCAAATCAAAGGACGATAAAGAACCGTTCATGCGCGGCATCAACAGTTTCCAATTGCTTAACGACGGCAAGCGTTGGTGGGTTGTGAACATTTTCTGGCTTGCCGAAACACCGGATAATCTCATCCCAAAGGAATATCTGAAAAAGTAAGACGGCTTCAGTCGTTCGCTCCGTGGAACGCCTAAAGGCGTCACTCTTACATCGGCCATTCACCGCAATAGGATAGATCGGCGCGACCGGTGATTAGCATTTCGTCGTCGTCGCTCCATAGGAATTCGGTCGTTCCGCCGACGGTGTGAACCGAAACACGTCGTCCGGTGCGTTTGGTTTTTGCGGCGAGGACAGCGGCACCGCTCGAGCAAGTTCCCGAAGACGAAGTTTCACCCGCCGCGCGCTCCCAGATACGAATATCGATATTTTCTCGGTCGCGTACCTTTACAAAAACTATGTTTGCCTTTTCGGGAAATGCGGCATGAGATTCCAGTTCACGGCCGTAAAACCGCCAGTCAAACTCAAAATCATCGACGAAGGTGATGGCCACCGGATTACCTACGTTGACGCATGACATCAGAAATTCTCTATCGACAACTGTTACGGTAAAGTCGATAACGGTATCCTGCGGTTCGGCGGTAGCGACTGGAACTTCACTGCTCGCAAATCCGGGCTTGCCGATCTCGGCCTCAAACCAATAGTGGCCTGGTGAGGTTTCTTCGATCAATCGAAAGTTCTTGACGCCGCTGCGTGTTTTTAGTCTTAGGCTTGGTGCAGACCAAAGATCTTTGTAGTAAATGTATGAAACTGCGCAGCGTGTGCCGTTGCCGGAAAAACCCGCGACGCTGCCGTCGGGGTTGACGATCTCGCAGTAAAAGTCTGCTGCGTCCTCTGTTGGCTCTTCGCCGAGAGCAGGAATCCAGTCGCTACCGCTCCCGGTTCTGACTATGACCGCGATGCCATCCGAACCGGCGCCGATGTGGCGATGGCAGATCGCTTTTGCCAGTTCGGAAAGGTCTGTGCCGTCTGGCAAAACAGCCTTTTCGATAACGATGTAGTCGTTTCCGAAACCGTGAAATTTGCAGAAAGGGATCGTGGTCATTTTGCTTTTGAAATGCCAACAATTATTTCGGACCGGTCTTTGTAACGCAGCGTGAAATCGATGGCATCGCCGACCTTTAGGCCATCGAGCATCTTCTTGTCGGTAACGTAAAACTCCATCCGCATTGCAGGCATAACGCCGACGATCTCTTCGTGATCCATCTCAACCGAACCCAATTCCAGATTGATCTTGGTGACCTTTCCCTTGCCCGGATAATCGCCGTCCTTGGTCTGCGATTGGGTCGCGGTCGGCTTTGGCGAAGAGGATGTATTTGCGGTCGGCGTCGGCACGGGCGTAACGGTTACGTTTGCCGGTTTTGAGTTATTGATCGCCGTCGGACCGCCGCAGCCCGAGATAAATAGGACGGCAAAAAACAAGACGCTGTATAGATTCGTTCGCATTTGTCTTGAATGATAATTCGTTTAGCGGTAATTTCAAATTATGGCACCGCTCATTTTTCTGCTGGCTACGTTTGTGATTCTCTATCTGTTGAACCGGTTCGCGCTCAACGGTCGTTTGACGCTTTCATTCATCGGACGCGCATCAATGGCGGTAATGCTGACCGTAACGGGCGTCGTGCATTTTACTAGCACCGATTGGATGGTCGGAGTGATGCCCGACTTTATTCCGGCAAAACGCGAACTGGTCTGGTTTACCGGCGTATGCGAACTAGCCGCCGTCGTCGGCCTGCTCTGGAACAGATTCTCACGGCTCGCGTCAATATTGCTGATAATTTTCTTCGTCCTGATTCTGCCGGCAAACATCGCCGAGAGCCTGAACCCCGAAAGCACTAATACTCTGGAATTTGGTAAATGGTATCTGCTGTTCCGCATTCCGCTGCAGATATTCTTTATCTGGTGGGTTTGGTACTTTGGCGTACGGCGGGCTGTCAGCCCGCCGACCGCGACAGGCTAACAGAGCCTGTCGTACTATCGCTTCGCAGCTGGTGCAGGGACGATCTTTAAGGTCAGCGTTTCGGTGCCGCGTTTGATGACGATCTCGTATTCTTCGCCGGCTTTCATTGTACTCATCGCGAACATATAATCGGAGATATTTCGCACGTCTTTGCCAGCCAGCTTAACGATTGTGTCGCCGCCTTTCAGCCCTGCCTTTGCCGCTGGCGAGCCTTCGCGGGCCCCGTCGATAGTCAATCCATCGTTGCCGTCGCCGTAGCTCGGTATAGTTCCGAGCGAGACGTTAAAAGTCATTCGCCCACCCGTCGGAGCGGTTTGCGCGACCCTGTAGGTTGAACGAGTCGGATTTGCGTCGACGGATTTCGCAATAGCCGCGACATAATTCGTGATCTTTGTCAGGCCGTCGAAATTGATCTTTTCGGCAGTATCGGAAGGCTTATGATAGTCGGTATGCGTTCCCGTAAAGAAGAAAAGCACGGGAATCTGTTTGCCGTAAAATGAGGAGTGGTCGGAAGGGCCGAAGCCGTCTTCGTTCAGCTGAAGCGAAAAGAGCGGATCGAGGCGTTCGAACTTCGGTACCGCAGGAGCCAAACCAGTTGCATCATTCGGAATACGAGCGGCACGAGGCGCGGAATTCTGGATCACCTGATACCTGCTGTGAAGTTCTACAAGTTCTTTCCACTCACTAGCAGTTCCAATTCCACCGACCGTCAGCTTGTTCTCATTCAAACGCCCGACCATATCGAGATTTATCATCGCGACGGTTTTATCGAGCGGCCAGACGGGGTTGTTGACGTAGTGTTTTGAGCCAAGCAGGCCTTCTTCTTCGCCGCCGAATGCGATGAAGATAATTGTGCGTTTGTTCTTTTTCTCTTTGGCGAATTGGCGAGCGAGTTCGATGATCGCGGCGGTGCCTGAGGCGTTGTCGTCGGCTCCGTGGTGAATGTCGGTAGAGTTTGCCGCAAGGCTCGAACGTCCGCCGCGGCCGAGATGGTCGTAGTGAGCGCCTATAACTATAGCTTCATTTTTGAGAACCGCATCGCGGCCTTCGACGATGCCGATGACGTTATAGGCATCGACGGTTTTCTTCTGCAATTCTACTTTCGCGGTCACAGTCGCTTTGGGCGAATTGGCAAGACTAATGCGGATAGCGGGCGGTGCGTTTGTTTTCATCGCGATCCATTTCTCGATCTCGGCAAGTTCTGTCACAGTTCGCACGCCAAATAGTCCGGCCGCAATCTCGCGTGAAATGGCGATGACCGGTATCGCGGTTTCGCCGAAAGTCGGTTCGTAGTTCAGACGCGAAAGCGGATCGGTTTTGAAATCGTTTGCTTTCGCAACGACTATCAGCGCACGTGCGCCGTGTTCCTTTGCGAGGTTTGCCTTGGCGTGAAGATTGAACGCGCCGAACTGTTCACGCGACGCGCCTTCAGGCGAGCCATCGAAAACAAGAATTACTTTACCGTTTGCGTCGAGACCGGCATAGTCGTCATATTTCTTGTCCTGTGTCGTGATGCCGTAACCACCAAATACAAGCTGCGCATTTGCGATCTCTCCGCCGATCGAATTCGCCAGCGGCATATAATGCACGCCCGCCGCGAGCTTATTTTCTTCCTGTGGATTTGCCGGAACAATGCGGAAAAAGCTGCTTTCACTTAAACTAACGCCCGCTACATACGGAAACGGCTGCATAAAACTCGGCTTGGTATTCACGGCTTTAAATCCGGGCTTTAGCTTGAATTGGGAAAACTGGTTTACAACATAACCCGCCGCAGTCGTCGCACCAGGCTCGCCGGTTTTGCGACCCTCAAGCTGATCCGAAGCAAGATACTCGACGTGCTTGCGGAGGTTTGCTTCGACAGTATTGGCAGGCTGTGGTTTTTGGGCGAACGCAGCGGATGCGAGAACAATGATTATAAATAGAGCGAGTTTTCTGTTCATGACGTTAGGAACTAAAACAAGATAGACAGGATGTTCAGGATAATGTCTCATAATGCATATCCTGTTCATCCTGTTAGAAATAATATTCACGCTCCATAACTGTCGCGTTTCTGCCCGAGAATCGACAGGCTGACAGCCTGTCGTACTAGTTGATCCAGTCGGCGATGAAGACGTTTGTGTCGCCCGATTTCGCGGCGTTGCGGTTTGAGGCAAATACGAGTTTTTTGCCGTCGGGTGAAAACATCGGAAAGCCGTCGAATGTTTCGTTAAACGTAATGCGTTCCAAACCCGTGCCGTCTATATTTATTAGTGCAAGGTCAAAGTTTGGCTGGCCGCGCCGTTTGCCGAGTTGGGGATCGAAGTAATTCGTGCAAAAAATGATCCGTTTGCCATCAGGCGTAAAAAACGGGGCAAAGGTTCCCGCGGCCAATTTCGTAACCTGTCGTTTATTGGACCCATCGGCATTCATTACCCAAAGCTCAAGCACCGATGGAACAACAAGGTGCTGACCCAGAAGACTTTTGTAGCGAGTGACCTCGTCCGGTGTTTGCGGGCTTGATCGGCGATAAACGATCGTATTTGAATCGGGCGAAAAGAACGCGCCTCCGTCGTAGCCAAGCTCGGTCGTCAGGCGTTTTACGTTTTTGCCATCGGTGTCCATCGTGTACAGATCAAGGTCGCCATCGCGCTCCGAGGTAAAGACGATCTGTTTCCCGTTAGGGGAAACGGTCGCCTCGGCATCGTAACCGGAAACATTTGTTAAACGCTTAATATCCGTGCCGTCTGCTTTCGCTGTATAAAGCTCGTAATCGGCATAGACCGGCCAGACATAGCCCTGTGAGCGGTCAGGCTCTGGCGGACAATCCTTACCGCCGCTGTGCGTCGAAGCATAGATCACACGTTTGCCGCCCTTAAAATAATAGGCGCAGGTTGTGCGGCCTTCGCCGTTTGAGATCTGTTTCGTCGCCGTGCCGTCAACATTCATCGAATAGATGCGGTCGCAGCCGTTTCCGTCGCGTTTCGATTGAAAAATCAATTGCTTTCCGTTCGACGAAAAATAAGCTTCCGCATTTTCGCCGCCAAAGGTAAGCTGTTTGATGTTTGCGAGACGTTTCTCGCCCGTAACCGACAGCGACGGAGCCTGTGCGCCCGCCGCGACGGATTGCAATATTATTAAAGCCGATATAAAAATAAACTTTGCCATGTTACTTAAAGTTAGCATCCCGAATTGAAATTGAATGAATCTGTAAGTATTAGAATAGCGAATTATCTCTTGAAATGAAACTGATGTTCATTTTCAATAAGTTTTTGATAGAAACTTTTCCCTAATCATGATCTTCGAGACGAAAAAGGAAGTTTTAGATTGGTACGACCGTCAGGAACGCGCGCTGACCGATGAGTTTATCTCGGACATCGAGTGGCACCGTGTTAAGGACTATCCGTTTGACGAGCGTCTGATACCGGTAATTCTGTACATGCGCGACGTGGAAACTCTGACCGATATGTATTGGCAGGAGCTGCGTCGGACACCAACGGGGCGCGATACGGTAATCTCGAAATTCATGGAACGCTGGGGCATCGAAGAGGTGACGCACGGCGAGGTTTTAAACCGCTTTTTGAACGAGCTTGGGCTTGAGACCGCCGCCGACTGGCAGAAACAGATACGCCGCGACGTGTCCACCGGGTATCACATCAACACTTATCTGTTTACGTCACTGACCAATCTGATCGGCAGCAAATTTACGGCGACGCATATGACCTTTGGGGCCGTTCACGAAATGACTACCGCGCAGGCCTATCGCCGAATGATGGAAATTGCCGATCACCCGGTTTTGACTCATATCTTAAAAGCCATAATCCGCGAAGAATCTGCTCACACGCAGTTTTATTGGAGCGTCGCCCGGCTCGAGCTACGCAAGAACGATTTCGCACAAAAGCTCGCCCGAAAAGTGATCGAGCATTTCTATTATCCGGTTGGTCAAGGTTCGCTAAAAAAGGAGCGAACAAAGCACGTTGTTTCTTTACTTTTCGGCGATGACAGCGCCTTGAGCAGCCTGGACAAGACTGTTACCCAACGCGTGCAGCAGCTTCCGGGTTTTGACGGGGTTACAAAGATCACTGAAAAGATCGGCGAGGTAGCCGGAAGCAAGCTGGTCAATTCGACTTCGTTGAGCGTGCTCGGATTTATTTGCGGTAGTGCTCAATTCCTTCCTTGATCTCCAAACCAACACGTCCTTGCGAATAGGCATAGTCGAGATGCGCGACCGATTCTGAAATTGCGAGAAAGCGGTGAACGTCGTGGTCGAAAGAATTCGGGAAAAGTTCGCGGGCGATATCGAACGCCGTCGAGCCGCTGCTCGCGACAAGCGAAATTACTTTTTTCTGACGATCGTCGATCGCCCGTACATAACGGTTAAAAATCTCTTCAAAATCGGTTACAGGTTCGCCGTGGCCGCCGTGGACGAGCGTCGGTTTGTATTCGCGGAGCTTTGCAAGGCTGACCAGATATTCCGCTAACGACTGAAAGCGGCGTTCCGGGTCGAGCGGATCGGGCGAAAGAACGGGATTCGGCGTGATGCGTTTGAGAACGCAGTCACCACAGATAAGCGTCCGATTCGCCTCGCGTGCAAACGAGCACGAACCCGGCGTGTGTCCCGGCGTGTGCAGAACCGTCAGCGATCCGCTTTCAAACGCGAGTTCCATCTCGTCCTCGAGCGAAGCGAAATCACCATCCTCAAGCGAATCGGTTAGCAGGCTGATGCTTTCGTAAAGCCCTCGCATTTCCTCAAGCACGGTTTCGGGAACGCCCGAGCGGAGCAGCAATCGCCGATGTTCTTCCTGAGCAAGCCGCCCAAACAGATGCCCGGTTTCCCAATCGTGAACAAGTATCTCGGCGTTTTTCGTCTCATCGCGAATCTGTTTCGCAAGCCCGCAATGGTCCTCGTGCGCGTGCGTCAGAACGATGCGTCGAATATGGGAAAACTTTACGCCGTGTTCGCCCAATCTCGCACGCAATGCTGCTGCCGCCTCAGGCGTTTTCGGCCCGACATCGATCAGCGTGATCGGATCTTCTTTGATCAGATAAACATTTACGTCGCCGACATAAAATGGCGTTGGGATCGAAAGCGGAATTATTTGCATTGCGGATTTCGGATTGCGGATTTCCGCTCATCGTTTCGGTAAAGAGCTATAATAACGTCACGCCGACTATATGAACAAGCGATCCGCAATCCGCAATCCGCAATCCGCAATCACCATCGTTGGTGGCGGGCCAGCGGGTTCGAGCCTTGCGATTCGTCTTGCGACGGCCGGTTTTAGCGTAACGCTCTTTGAACGCGAGCGTTTTCCGCGTCATAAACTCTGCGGGGAGTTTATTTCGCCCGAATGTCTGCGGCATTTTCGCGAACTCGGTGTGCTTGGAGATATGCTCGATGCCGGTGGACGGAGAATCGCCGAAACACGATTTTACGCAATGAACGGACAAAACGCCGTCGTGCCGTCCGGTTGGCTCGGGAATGGCGAGCTTGCCTTGAGCCTGAGCCGTGCGGAAATGGATAAGCGTTTGCTGGAACGAGCGCGGTCACTCGGTGTTGATGTTCGCGACGGCACGAGTGTCACGGGTATCGAAAAAGACGGCTCGCGTATCGTCGGGTTAAACGTTCGCGATGCGAGCGGTTCGGTCGCTCAAGCTAAAGCGGACATGTTTATCGACGCGACCGGCAGAACAGCCGTTCTTTCAAAACTGTCGGCGCGTTCCGGAAATAAACAGAAAAGCGCAAAAGCATCGATAATCGGTTTCAAGACCCATGTTCGCAACGCCGATATTCACCCTGACCGTTGCGAGATTTATTCCTTTCCCGGCGGTTACGGCGGTTTGAGCCCGATCGAGAACGGGCTTGCGAATCATTGTTTTATTGTGAAAGCCGACCGTGTTCGCGAGCTTGACGGCTGCGCGGATCGGATCGTCAGCGAACTGGTCCTTCAAAACAAACGTACCCGGCAAACTCTTGCCGCCGCGGAACCGGTAACCCGCTGGCTTTCGGTAGCGGTTACGGGCTTTGGCGAACGTGCAACACAAATTGCGGATAATGCTTTTTCGGTCGGAGACGCGGCTGCATTCATCGATCCGTTTACGGGCAGCGGCATGCTGATGGCCCTCGAAAGCGCGGAAATTCTGGCAGAATGCATTGTCGAATCAAGTATAGATACAAGTAATCTCGCGACCAAGTATAAATGCCTGCACGCAGAGAGATTCCGCCGCCGCTTGGCGATATGCCGTGTTCTCCGTCACGCGGCGTTTGTTCCGGCAATAGGAACCGTCGCAGTTTCCGTCTTGTCCGCAAGCAGCGCATTTCGACGCGCAATTGCCCGCTCGATGCGGGCTTCTGAACAGACCGATCGCGGTTAACATATAAAAATCCAAAAGTGCTTTATTTTGCTTGCCTTATATCGATATTTGAGATAAAACCTACAAAGCAATCTTGTCAGTTATTTAGTCTGCAAATTTAATAGTCCGAACAGTTAGAACGAAAATCGATCGCTTCCGGGAAAAGCCGCTCCACATGGCGTCCCGGTCACACAGGCATCGGATGGACTTGTTTAGGGCAGACTTTAAAGGAGAACACACAATGAAAGCAGTTCGAAACAGCATTTCGGTATTTACCGGAAGGATGGTTATTAGCGCCATCGCTCTTTTAATGTGCGCGTCGATCTCGTTCGGCCAGGCTCAGGCGAACGCGGCAGACCTTACGGGTACAGTCGTCGATCCGAACGGGGCCGTTGTTCCCGGAGCGACTGTATCAGCACGGAATCTGGCAACTAACATTTCACGAACCACGACCAGCGGCGATGACGGCACGTACACGTTCATCGCTCTCACACCGGGCGAGTACGAAGTCACAGCCGAGGCCGCGACATTTAAGAAAATCGCGATATCGCCGGTCCGCCTTACCGTCGGCCAGAGCGCCGATCTAAAGATCAACCTCGAGATCGGCGGCCAGGATGTTGTCGTAAACGTCTCGGGCGAGGACGTTCAGCTTATCGAAACGACCAAATCCACGGTTTCAACGACGATCGACCAGACCCGCATACAGGGTTTGCCGATCAACGAACGCAGCGCAACGGGTTTTGCGTTGACGATCTCGACCGTCGGCCGCGACAACGGGAAGGCCGTCGGCCCGGCACCGACTTCGGGCCTGAACATCGGCGGCCAGCGCGGACGCTCAACGCTCGTCCAGGTTGACGGCGCGGACTTCACTGACAACTCCATCAACGCCGCGAGATCGACCGTTTCGCAGGAAGCCGTTCAGGAATATCAGGTAACGACCAATTCGTACCTGCCGGAATTTGGCCGAGCGACCGGCGGTATTGTAAACGTCGTGACTAAAAGCGGAACGAACGATTTCAGCGGAAATGTTTTCGGATTTTTGCGGCACAGCAGCATCCAATCGCGAAACGCTTTCGCACCTGTGATCGACGGCGACCCTGATAAACGTCCGCCTTATACCCGCGTCCAATACGGATTCACTCTCGGCGGCCCGATCAAAAAGGAACGCACGTTTTTCTTCGGTTCATTCGAACAGCGTCGCCGGCAGGAATCTGGCTTTTTCACCAGTGACGTGATAGGCCGTCAAACCTCGAGCATTACGATAGGGGCACCTTTTTTACCTGTTGCTCAAACATTTAACGGACTGACACCGGAACAGGCCGCATATATCCAGACAATATTGCCGATAAATCCAACATTCGGTCTGGTTTATGCACATTTGGCATCGGCGGGATCTCAGACGGCGCTGAACGGACAAAGCACGCTCATTAACTTCCTGCCGGGCCTCGGCATTCCGCAGGGCCAGCCTATCGGACAACGGTTCATTCTTTCGGGTGCCCCGGTTCCGCTGACACGTAATGCCGATGGCGAGCTTGTCGCATTTCGGCCGCTTTCTCAGCTAAG
Source organism: uncultured Chloracidobacterium sp. (assembly GCA_964605905.1). Taxonomy (GTDB): domain Bacteria; phylum Acidobacteriota; class Blastocatellia; order Pyrinomonadales; family Pyrinomonadaceae; genus OLB17. The sequence continues at coordinate 61,719 of CAZSEL010000019.1, forward strand.
AAAAATCTTTCCGATCGCCGAGGCGACCACATTTACTTCGATCCGTGTCGATCACCTCATCAAGCAGGGCCACCAGCTCGGCATGCGGTTCGGTTATAACCCGAGCGTGATAAACGGTATTCAGGATGAGTCGCAGAACCAGACATTGGGTCAAAACGACTATTCCCGCACCGGTATTCAGGACCTGAAGGACACGACCTTTGGCGTCTCGCTGGCGAGCATTTTGCCGAATAATTTCGTCAACGATTTTTACTTTAATTTCGGCAACCGTGATGCGAAATTTGATTCACAGGTGCCGAGCGTCGCTCACCAGATCGCCGGAACCGGTTTTATCGGGTCGAACCCGTTCTCGCCGGTCGACCGCAGCGAAACGCGTTTTCAGTTCCGTGACAATGTCACCTGGGCAACCGGCAACCACATACTAAAATTCGGCGGCGACGTTAATTTCATTGATGTCGAAGCGATCTTCGAGCTGAATTTCCCCGGTCTGTTTAATTTTAGTCAACAGGCAGCCAGTAACATTACTCCGCTTGCGGGCTGCAACTCGGTCAGTCTCCCGGAAGATCAACGGTGTCCCGCGTTTACCGCTAATCAAACATACGGCCTCGGCTTCCCGAGCGTATTCATTCAGGGGTTTGGCGATCCGAATAGTGCGATAAAGAACAAGCCGATTGCTTTCTTCGCACAAGACACATGGAAGGTGCGGCGGAACGTCACGCTGAACTTCGGTATTCGTTACGATATCGAGTTGACGGACGAATTTGATCCGGTCCCGTTCACCGATCCCCTTTCGGGAATCACGCTGACTGCAGCGGACGTTCAAGCGGCGCAGGATCTTCTAAACGTAACGCAGGGTTTCCCGCGTGACACAAATAACTGGGCCCCGAGGCTCGGCGGTGCGTGGGATGTTTTCAGCAACGGCAAAACGGTTATCCGCGCGGCCGGCGGTATGTTTTACGATCACCCGCTGCTCGCCGTCGCATTTAACTCGGACATCGCCGACGGTTCGCAACAGCAACAGGCCACGCTGCTGCCGATCGGCGGGCCATCACCGACCGGCCTGTTCAATGCGTTTCAGGTTTTCCACGGAACGGTTTGCGGCGTTCAGGGTTCTAACCCGACGATCTGCGGTGCGGCAGTTACAAGGGCAATCGCTCCTTCGGCTCAGTATCAGTTCGGCTTTCAACGGTTCGACCCGACCAGCTTTACCGGTTTTGGCCCGATCCTGCCATTTACACTGCATGTTTCTAAGGATTTTGAGTTCCCGGTCGCGTTTCAGGGCAATCTCGGCGTCGAACAGATGGTCGGCAAGGATATGGCGATCTCGGCAAGCTATATCACCGTAAACGCTCGTCACCTTGCTCATCCTCAGGATGTCAACAATGTGAATTCGAGTGCAATGAACGAGAATTTCCGCCGCTTTTTCGGTGGCCCGCCGCCGAATTTATCAGCTGCGGCTTTCGGCATCAACATTCCTAGTTCCGGAACGGATCCTCGTGTTGTCCCGTGCCCGCCGGGGGTTCCAGCACCGTTGTGCTTTACAAATCTAAGCGCAACATGGGCAGCAATTGTCCCCGGGTTCATAGCGGCACCGGTAGCGAATTTGAATAACCGTGTAATTTCACCCATAGCAGCGAATTATTTCCGCACGAGTGGGCCAAACTACTTCTTTGTCAAAGCTCTGACGGGACTTGATAAAGCGGTTTTCGACTCACTGCTCGCGGGAACACTCCTTAGTCCCGGACTGTTGAATGCATATGCGGATGTCAACTCGCAGATGTCCGACGGTAACTCGTCGTACAATGCATTGAATCTTGAGGTGAAAAAACGATTTGGGAATAACATGCAGTTTTTTGCGACCTACACCTGGTCGCATTCGATCGACGATTCGTCCGATCTGCAGACGCTGCTCAAGCCGCAGGACAACACAAATTTCCGTGCGGAAAAGGCCGATTCGCTGTTCGACCAGCGTCACCGTTTCGTTTTCAGCGGTGTGTTCGGAACGCCTGACGAATGGCGTTTGGGCAACGGATTCCAGAAGTTTGCACACGGATTTACGTTCTCGCCGATAGTCGAGATCGCTTCGGGCAGGCCATTCAACATTTTGGCGGTCGGCGACGCAAACGGCGATTTCCAGAGCACGAACGAAAGGCCGACAGTCTTGTCCGACGGAACGCTCTGCCAAACGGGCGTTGACGCGGGTTGCTTTCAGGGTATTTTCCCTAACAACGGCAATCTCGGACGCAACATGGGCCAAACCGGTAATTACTTTACGGTCGATCTTCGTGTGGCGCGCCGAATCCGGTTCGGTGAACGCGTCAGCCTCGACCTGCTCGGCGAGGTGTTCAATATGTTCAACCGGTTCAATGAGGCGGCTGCAAACCCGTTCTATGGGGTCGTGAATGAGTTCGGCCAACGAGACGGCGGCAAATACCGCAGTCAATCGACCTCATCCTTCGATCCGCGTCAATTCCAGTTCGGGTTCAAATTGAACTTCTAATCCGGGTTGGTGCAGAAAACCTAAAAGGCTGTGCGGTTGATTCGCACAGTCTTTCTTGTGAGATATTACGAAGTTTGATCCAGCATAAGGCGAGCACTAATAGCGGTCGTTTTTGCTTCCTCAGCTGTCAAACCCGTCGCTGTAAGATGGCCCATCTTGCGGCCGGGGCGTGGATCGGTCTTGCCGTAGAGGTGAAGTTTTATGTTAGGGTCACTGAGCGCGGCGATCCAGTTTGGTTCGCCATTCTGCCATATATCGCCGAGCAGATTTGCCATTGCCGCCGGTCGGTAAAACTCGGTCGAGCCAAGCGGTAATCCGCAGACGGCACGGACTTGCTGCTCAAACTGCGACGTTACACACGGCCCGAAAGTAAGATGCCCGGAGTTGTGCGGACGAGGCGCGATCTCGTTTACGAGCAGCCGTTCGTCTTTAGTCAAAAAGAATTCGACGCACATCGTCCCGACATAACCGAATGAGTCGGCAATGTTTCGGGCGATCTCGACCGCGTCTGTTAGAACACTCGGCGAGACCAACGCAGGTGCGAACGAAACATCAAGAATGTGGTTTGCGTGCTCGTTTTCGATCACTCCGTAATGCACGAACGAGCCGTCTTGCCCGCGAGCACAAACAACCGAAACCTCTTTTTCAAACTCTACAAAGGCTTCGAGTATCGCATCGCTACCGTTCATCGCGGCGAAAGCTGTTTCGATGTCGTCAGGCTGTTTTAACTTCGCCTGACCCTTGCCGTCATAACCGAAACCGGCCGTTTTCAAAACGCTCGGAAACCCAAGTTCAGCGGTCGCGCGGTAAAGATCGTCCACCAGCCTGATATGCCGGAACGGCGTGACCGGAAAGCCGTTCTCAGACAAAAATGTTTTTTCGCGAAGCCGGTTCTGCGTGATGTGAAGTATCTCGCCCTTTGGATGAACCGCGACAAATTCCGATGCCGCTTCGATCGTCGCCGACGGAACATTTTCAAACTCAAATGTCACCACATCAACACTCCGCGCAAACTCGCGCACCGCATCCAAATCGCCATAGCTCGCCGTCGTTTCAATATCCGCAACCTGTCCGGTCGGCGTGCCGCTGTCAGGCGAAAACGTATGCACGCGATAGCCCAACTTGCGGGCCTCAATCGCAAACATCCGCCCAAGTTGCCCACTGCCGAACACGCCAATAGTTGAGTTTGGTGGGATTTGCTTCATTCAGGAAGAAGCCTTACATGTTCATAGTCAAGAATTTTGGAATCGTATGTAATCAGCGGACAGTCATAAACTCTTGCGGTAGCAACGATAATTCGATCGGCCGGGTCTTTATGAAATTCACCTGGAAGATTGTTTGACTCGACTGCAATTCTGGGTGACAGCGGCAGCAAAATGGTATTAGGCAAAGACAAAGCAGTATCGAGCCATCGGAGCACGGGTTCGGAAAGAACCAGCTTTTCTCTCGCATGTAACAAAGCGATTTCCCAACATGAAATAGAGCTGACTCCGATTCCTTCCTCCTGCCTAGAACGAATCAATTCTTCGTACTCATCAGTAAGTTCTGAATTTTCGCCGGCCCACCAAAGCCAAATATGGGTGTCGAGAACGATCATCCGAGCACTTCCCAATCATCAATCGGGGCTGCCGGTCCGAACGGATCGTCGTATCTTAAAACGCTGCCTTTCAATGGGTTTGTACGCGGCGATATCGTTTCTCCGGCCTTGGTTTCCAAAATAATTACTTCAACCTGTTTGCCTTCTTCAAAAGGCAGATCATCAAGAATGACGCGGCCATTGTGCTGCACTGTGGCTTCAATTCGTACTGCTTCCATATCACTTCTCCATCTCCGATTTTAACACAGCCTTCGTTTGTTTCGACCAAACAGAATAACAGAGACGCTATCAAGTTGAATTTGGAGGGACCGATTTCATCTATGGTTTTGCGGTCTTAGCGGCCTCTGGAAATTTGATATAGAACGCGGCAACGCCAGTTGAGATATTTGCCGGGATGGCCGAGTTTTGATTTGAAAGCACAATGACCGTGACCTTTTCCTGCGGAAACATAACAAAATCTGATTTGAATCCGGTCAGGCTGCCGCCATGGCCGACGCGGCGTTTGCCTCGGTGCATTCCTATCTGCCAGCCCAGTCCATAAGGAGCGTCTTGTCCGGATGTCAGTTTTGTGGCCGTCCACATTTGCTCCATCGTATCTTTCTTTAATACTCTTCCGCTCTCAAGAGCGGCGTTCCATTTGATCAGGTCCTTTAAGGTAGAAAAAAAAGCCCCGCTCGGCCGCAATGCGCGGTAAGATTCTGCGTTAACATACTTTCCGTCAACCAGCCCGTAGGCACTCACGCGGTTTGCTATCAGATCGGTATTTGAGGTGACGCGCGTCGCCGACATCTGGAGCGGACGAAAAAACGTGTCGTCCAGATAAATCGGCCAAGGCTTGCCACTAACTCGCGTTATGATCTCAGCAAGCGAAAAATAGCCGACGTTGCAATATTCGTATTTTTCGCCGGGTGCAAAACGCACAGGCAGCGGAAAGGCTGTTTTGATCACGTCATAGTCCGGTTGGACCTTCATCGGGTTAAAACCCGGTGCCTCGCGCACGATCCCTGAAGTGTGACTAAGCAAGTGCCGAATTGTAATGCCGTCCCACGACGCGGGAGCGTCAGTAAAATACTTCTTTACCGGATCATTTAGCGCCATCTTGCCTTCTTCGACAAGCCGCATCACACCGATCGCTATCATCGGTTTGCTTATCGACCCGATCTTGAACGCCGAATCAGCCGAAACCGGCACGTTCAGCTCGATACTGGCAACCCCGTAGCCCTTTTCCTTTACGACCTTGCCGTCCTTGATAACGGCGACCGCTACGCCGGGTATTCTTTGGCTTTCCATTTCCGCGAGAACAAACTTGTCGATCTCGTCAGCTTGTGCTGCGACACAAAGCACAAAAACACCAGTGAGCAACGCTAGATAAAATCCTCGAGCAGCTTTTTGACGGAAAGTTAAGAATGTTGTTGACATACGTTTTTATTTTTTTATCTTGTCGCTAAGAACGGTGGTTGTTTGTGTCTTACGAAACTTGTGCAGCTTTGTCCGAAGCTCGGGGCGTGAGTTTGCAAGAATGGAAACAGCTAACAGCGCAGCATTTTTTGCTCCGGGCTGGCCGATGGCGAGCGTTCCGACCGGGACACCGGCGGGCATTTGGGCGATCGAAAGAAGTGAGTCCAATCCCTTGAGTGCTTTGCTCTCGACAGGAACGCCGAGAACGGGTAAAACTGTTTGCGAGGCGCACATTCCCGGCAGATGGGCCGCGCCGCCGGCGCCGGCTATGATGACCTCGATTCCGCGAGATTCTGCAGCTTTGGCAAATTCAAAAAGGAGATCGGGTGTGCGATGAGCCGAGACGATCTTGGTCTCGTGCGGCACGCCGAATTCATCGAGCGTCTTCGAGGCGATCTCCATCGTCGGCCAATCGCTCCTGCTGCCCATTATTATTGAAACTAGCGGCTTTTTGGCCATCTTATTTTTTTTGCAAGCTCGGTGCGGATCACCGATTCGAATTTGTCCCACGCCTTGACTGTGCTTCGCCAATATACGATCTCGCCGGTGCGAGAAACGACTATATTTTTTGGGTAACCAACAAACGTAAAAAGGTCCATCGTCGATTTTACATTCGCCGTTTGCTGGTAATCGAACTGTTCTTTTGCAAGATATTTTTTTACGGTCGCCGCACTGTCACCTGTCATCGCCAAAAACACCACATCATCCTGACCCGTAAACCGACCGGCAAGCTCATTTAGTTTTGGCTTATGCGCAAGACATACAGGGCAGCCGATGAACCAGAAATTTAGGACAACAACTTTGCCCCTTAGATCAGCCGTATTAACAGTTTTTCCGTCGAGCGTCTGGACGGTAAACTCCGGCATTCGCATGCCTTCCTGCGGTACTTTTTGCAAACGAAATTCAACCGTTCTATCAGGCAGCAGCTTTGTCAGCGTCGAATCCTTGATATGAAAATTCGACATCCGTATGTCAACGAATTCGTTGTTAGAAATTTCTTTTCCGTCTGAATCGAAAAAGATCGACTTGCCCGTCGGCGTCGGGTTAGTTGCGGGCTGGGCATAGCTGGAAATCGCCGTAAAGCACACGACGGCGATGCAAAAAATAAACCCAAATTTTAGACCTTGGCAATGCCGCATCTAACTAAAAATAGAAGAGATGGGTAATGAAAGCAAATTCAAGTTATTATCTAGTAGTTTACTTCGTTGAAGTGCGTTCATCTTTAATCCTGACAGACCTCAGAGCCTATGCCAGGGTGTCCTCTGTTGGAGTTTTACAACCTCTGATCAAAAGCCAAAAGCAAGTGCCGATCTCTCCGAGGCCGGACGGTATACTAACAAAGGCAGAAATTCCCGTTTCACCATAATTAGGCAAAAGAGAATGTCCCAAAAAATCTATCAGATATCCGCAACATCCAGCCATCAAAAAGACGCCTAAAATCTTAGGCAGAAATCCCGACTTAAATACTAAATACCCAAATGGAAATAACCAAAGCCCCCAAAATATTGAAACAATAAGAATTCCGTCGTTATAGGAATTAAGAGATAACATTACCTGAGCCTGTAATTGCTCCGTATTAAACACTTTTAAATAACCGGCACCGCTTAACAAAGAGAGAACGTCAAATTTGTTAAGCATATTAATATATGAAATAGGGACACTGACTAAGGCGAGAATGACCATCAAGGCGGCGTAGGTTTTATCGACCGGTTTAAGCAGCTTATATAAAACCAGAGGCAAAAATATAAAGACTGTGTAACAAACCAAGCCACTTACGATTCCAAATCGGTACAGCGCTTTAGAAGCTACAATGTTATTAACAGTTGCTGAGGCGTCGTCCCAAATTATAAGCTGCGAGGGAACATATATCAGGCTAAAAAGGCCGCTCAATATGACGGCTAGATATAGTAAGCCTGCAATTCTTGCGGTCCTTTTGTTTGAACTCATTGTTTTACTTGATGCCGACAAAATTTAGAACAATAACGAATTGAAAGATGTTCCGGAAATATCACCACCAAGAAAAATAATCATAGCCGTCTTTTAAAAAAAATAAAAGAAAATACGACAACGGTATTTCCCCTTAAAAGCCTGTTTATTAATTTCAAGCCGAGCATTCCGCACAGGAACTCGATCTGTCGGAAAATGGGTTTCCGCATCTAACTAAAAGTAAAAGAGATATGCAATGATAGCAACTTCCGATCAAAGAACTTAGCCATCTCAACCCCTCTTAAAAGGCAACTACTCGGTATGCTGAAAGTCCGAAACTGTTTCTTTTGTCAAACCACGAGTTTACCAAAACTCGCATCAGGAGGAGCCCTTTTCATAACATCACGAAACGACACGAAAGAGCACGAACCAAAAAGAGTTTCAGATGTTCGTGAAATTTCGTGTTATTTCGTGGCTAAAAAATCCTTATTTCTTTGCAGTTTTTGCAAAATATCCCTGGCGGTGTGTCAGCCGTATCTTTTGCTTTTGCAGTTCGGAGTTCAGCATCTTGATCTCGATCTTGCGATACGAACCGTCGAGCGCTGAATTGCTCGGCTCGTAGGAAACCAGGTACTGCGAACGCATCTCTTCCTGTATCTGGCGAAAAGCGTCTCGCAGCTCGCGTTCGTCGCGTGGGAAATAAGCCCGTCCGCCGGTGCTTTCTGATACTTTTTCGAGCGACCCTTTATCGACGCCGCTGTAATAATTGTCGCCGATGCCGATCGAATAAATTATCGCCTCGGCTTTCTGGGCAGCCTCGACGGCCTCTTTCAGCTTCTTTTGGCCGCCGTAATTAACGCCGTCCGAAAGCAGTATGATGGCTCGTCGGGTCCTTTCCGGTGCCGGGCCGAGAACATCGTTATTTGTGATCCAAATGGCGTCCCACAATGCCGTCGAACCGCGTGTCGATGCATTGTCACCTGAGATCGGAGGTGTGCCTATGCCGCCGCCGGCCGCAACAACGCCGCCGCCGATATAACCTGAAGGGACCTCTAAACGAACGCCGTCAACCGCACGTCGAAGACGGGTAATATTGCTCGTCATGCCAAGCTCGAGCGTTGTTTCACCTGCGAATGAAACGACCGCGACCTCGTCTTTTGCAGTTCTGATAACCGACTCAAGAAAGGATATCGCCGCTGCCTTTTCCTCGGGCAGTGTTCTTTCCTGCGAAACACTGGTGTCGATCAACAATGCAAGGCTGAGCGGCAGATCGATCTGCTTGCTGAATCCGACGATAGATTGCAACTGGCCGTTTTCAAAGATCTGAATGTCTTCGGTTCTGAGTCCTAACAGCAATCTTCGGTTTTTGTCCTGTGCGGTAAAAAGAACGTTGACCGCCTCGGTGTCGATATTAACTACGCCTTCTTCCTCTTCGATCGGCGGGGTCGGCGTCGCAACGGGCTGGGTAGATTGCTGGGCGTCGACAGGTTCCGAAATGGTCAGCGAAACACAGACCAACAGGGCTGCGATAGATGGGATAATAAAAAACTTAAATTTTGCCATTTCGTTTTCTCCGATCCGCTTGCTTTACGAGACTCGTCTATTTCAGAGCGTCGCGAATTGCACGGTATTCCGTCTTTGTTCGCAATTTGTATTTGTCCGCTTTTGCGTTGTCAGTTAGGCGGACCTCAACTTTTCTGACCCGTCCGTCGTAAGTCTGATTCGCAGGCCGGTACGTGAGTATGTACTGCGACCTGAGTTCCTGAGATATCTTCTTAAAGGCGCGTTCCAGATCTATCATGTCACCGGTGAAGAACGCCTGCCCGCCGGTTTGTTCGGCCAGCTGCGTTAGATATTTATCTCCCTTATCTTTCACCGTTCCTGCCTCGACGCCCGGAACGCTGCCGAGAAATCCGGCCTTTGTTGAGATGCCGAAGATCGTCGTTTCCGTACGCTGCGCAATGTCGATCGCGTCGATCAGTTCGGCCCGGCTGAAAGTGTCGTCGCCGTCTGTTATCAGCACGATCACTCGCCGGCCCGGCACGCTGCGGAGCTTTTCATCCGAAAACTGCCAAACCGCATCATAAAGCGCCGTTTGCGATCCGGTTTTCTTGACATTATCGACAGCCTTTTGCAAAAGATCGAGTTTATCGGTGAAATCCTGTTGCAGCTTTATCTCGTTGTCGAAAGTCATGAACGCGCCCTTGTCTTTTCTAAGCTGCACAACTGTATAGAGAAAGTTTGCCGCGGCTTCTTTTGAAAATTTCAGTTTGCCGGCCGTCGAGGGCGACGTGTCCATTAAAACGCCGACAAAAACCGGCGGGTTCGATTTTTCATCGCTAAAGAACGTGACCTCCTGCGGCACACCGTCTTCGAGCACGACGAAATCGCCTTTCGTCAGGCCTGCAATTAGCTTGTCTTTTTGCGTCACGGTGACCGGAAGCCGCACCTCAAAAGTTTTGATCTGTCCGGTGTCTTCGGGTGGCGGCGTCGGCGTGGGCGTCTGTGCAAACAGAGCCTGAACGGAAACAAAAACGAACGCTGCCGTACCTAACCAAGCGAATTTTAACGATTTGAACATGATGTTAACTTATGTCTCGTGACCGTAAGCGGTTTGATGCCGAAATATCGGCGGTTGTTGCCTTGATGTCGATCAAACAGTATATCAAATAGGCCGAAGATTCGAGAGTTTGGTCGTTTACCGCTATCATTAAATGGATGAATCAAAACATCTTTCGGGAATATGATATTCGCGGTATTGTCGGCAGGGACCTGACCGAAACTACTGTCGAAACGCTTGCCAGGTCAATCGGGACTTTTTTCGCGCAGAACGGTGCAAAACGTATTGCGATAGGATATGACGCGCGAAAAAGCTCGCCGGTTTTCTGCGATCTGCTGACCCAGGGTTTTAATCTTTCCGGCATTGACGTAGTTCTGATCGGAATGGTGCCGACTCCGGTCCTGTATCACACGGTCTTTACAAAACCCGTCGATGGCGGAGTGATGATAACCGGTTCGCACAATCCACCGGATCATAATGGTTTCAAAATATGCCTCGGCACATCGACGCTGTTTGGCTCGCAGATACAGGAGATAAAACAGATCGCTCTCTCAGGTGATTTTGCTACCGGAACCGGAAGCGTTGAAACGATCCAGGTTCTCGATGATTACATTGCCGACATAGTCTCAAAGATCGACCTGACAAAGGCAGAAACACGACCGGTAGGGAGTGTGCCCGTGACAACTCGGAAAATTAAAGCCGTGATCGATGGCGGAAATGGAATGGGCGGCGTAACGGCGGTGCCGGTTTATGAAAAGCTCGGCATCGAAATGGTCAAGCTGTTCACCGAGCCTGATTCAGATTTTCCCAACCATCATCCCGACCCGACCGTCATCGAAAACTTACAGGACACCATCAAAGCGGTCCTCGACAATTCAGCCGATATCGGCATCGCTTTCGACGGCGATGGCGACCGCATCGGTATTGTTGATGAGAATGGCCGGATCATTTGGGGTGATGAGCTGATGGTTCTATTGTCGCGTTCTGTCCTTGCCGAAAAGCCCGGCTCGACAATTATCGCCGAGGTGAAATGCTCGCAAAATCTTTTCGACGACATCGCAAAACACGGCGGTGTGCCGATAATGTGGAAGGCCGGACACTCGATCATCAAATCAAAGATGAAGGAAACCGGCGCCGCTCTTGCAGGCGAGATGAGCGGCCATATTTTCTTTGCCGACCGGTTCTACGGTTTTGACGACGCGACCTACGCCGGGGGGCGTGTGCTCGAAATTTTGTCTCGCACCGACAAAAAACTCTCCGAGTTGCTCGCAGATCTTCCCAAAACATTTTCGACCCCGGAACTCCGGGTTGATTGCTCTGACGAAACAAAATTTACGGTCGTTAAAAAAATCGCGGAGCATTTTGCAAAGACGAACGAGGTCATCACAGTCGACGGTGCACGCATTTTGTTCGAACACGGCTGGGGACTCGTTCGCCCGTCTAACACCCAGGCTATTCTCGTTTTAAGGTTTGAGGCCGACTCCGATCAGCATCTTGCCCAAATAAGAGAGATCGTTGAATCGCACGTCGATCAAACGATAAAAGCACTCCCGAATTGACCCGTCGCAGAACAAACCTGACACATCCGCCGTATATCAAACCAATGCACAAATCATTTCTCAAACGAACATTCTCTCTCGCTATTCTTACCTTAGCCCTTGCTGCATCGGCGTCGGCGGTACAGTTTACGGTAAAACTCGATCCGTCCGTCGGTTCCGACAAAACCGTTTCCGGCCGATTACTGATCTTTATGCGAAACGACGACGGCAAGCCGAGCGATGGATTCGGCACGGACTTTCAAGATCCGAACGACGTCTGGGTTTCTGGCACTGAAATAACGAATTTCGAAGCAGGGAGACCGATCGTGATCAATGCCGATGCAAGTGTTTTCCCGTCGGCATTTTCATCCGCACCGGCCGGCAGCTACCAGATATTCGCAATTCTCGACCGCGATCATTCTTATACCTACAACGGTCCGGGACCCGGCGACATTAGCAGCAAAGTGCTAAAAGCGACAATGCCCGCTGATAATTTCGAGATCGTTTTATCCCAAACCTCACCTGAGCGAACGATCGCAATTCCCGCAAGCGTCCAAATGGTCGAATATGAAAGCCCGATGTTGTCAGCATTTTGGGGAAGGCCGATAAAAATGAAGGCCGCCGTTATGCTGCCGCCGAGCTATGACACATCCAATCAAAAATACCCGACCATTTATAACATCACCGGTTATGGCGGCACGCGTTACAGCCGTCTTCGCAACGCGGCCGTGATGATAAAGGAAATGACCGAAGGAAAACGCCCCGAGGTGATAAACGTCTATCTCGAATCGCAGTTTTCGCTCGGCCATCACGTCTGGGCCGATTCGGCAAACAACGGTCCGTGGGGAACGGCTCTCGAAAAGGAATTTATCCCTTATATGGAAAAGCAGTTTCGAATGGATGCAAAGCCGAGTGGCCGATTTTTGACCGGTCATTCGTCCGGCGGTTGGGCAACGCTGTGGGTAATGATTACGCACCCGGATTTCTTTGGCGGAACCTGGTCAACCTCGCCCGATCCGGTCGATTTTAGAAATTTTACAGGCCCCGATATTACAAAAAATACCAACGCTTACGTCGATGCCAATGGCAAGGAATACAACCTGGTACGCGACGGCGGGAAAGATCTGATGTCAGTAAAGCAATACGCCCAACAGGAACGCGTACTCGGTTATTACGGCGGCCAGTTTGGGGCGTTCAACGCGGTGTTTAGTCCTAAGAGCTACGACGGCCAGCCGATGCTGCTTTTCGACATCGACACCGGCCGCATTGACCCAATGGTGGCAAAGGCCTGGGAAAAATACGACATCTCACGCCTTCTTCGCGACAACTGGAAGACGCTCGGGCCAAAGCTGAAAGGCAAACTAAATATCGTCGTTGGTACCGCAGACACGTTCCACCTCGACGAATCACTGAGGCTGCTCGACGCCGAACTCAAAAAACTCGGCAGCGACGCTCGTGTCGAATACATCGACGGCCGGACGCATTTTGATCTGTACACGATCGATTCCGACCAGGAAGGATTGCTGAAGAAGTTTCAGTGGGAAATGTATAAGGTCGCCCGGCCAAATGCGAAAGCCGTCGCGAAATAAGGTGGATTATTTGACCGGATTTTCCTGTCGCTGCTTCACCAGCTTTTCGCGAAAGTCTTTTTCGGTATTGGCGAGATAGGCCTTGTAGGTTTCCGATTCGATAAACGGATTTGTTTTATCTTTGCCGCGGCGTTCGGCTTTTTCGAGCAAGTTAAAAAAAGAGCCGTGCGAGGCGAGAAAGATATCAGGCGTCAAAATCTTTAGCCGCGTGAAAGTTTTTTCATATTCCGAGACGATGTCCGGAAAGCCCGCGTTACCATAAAATTTATAGGTCGGGCTGGACGTGCTGCTCAGAAAAAGCACGTTCAGCTTACGACCCGCGTCGGTGATTTCCATCGACCAGGCCGTGCTGCCCTTTGTATGGCCGGGCATCAATATCGTCTTTAGCTTTATGCTGCCGAGCTTTATCGTTTCGCCGTCTTTTATAATGCGATCGACCATAACTGGTGTATAAGGCAGCGTGTCGCCAAAGGCAAAATCGCCCTTGCCGCCATTCTCAAGCCCAACCTTGTCAGCCGCGCTCGCCAGCATTTTCGCGTTAGTCAATTTTTTTAACTCATTCAAACCGCCGGCATGATCGAAATGCGATTGCGTGTTCAGCAGATATTTTATGTCGTGCAGATTGAACCCGAGCTTGATGACATTTGCCTTGATCTGCGGCACCGTTTCGGCATAACCGCCGTCGATCAAAATATGCCCCTTCGGCGAAGTGATCAAAAACGAAGTAACCTCCGCCGCCCCGACATAATAAATGTTCCCGATGATCTGAAACGGTGTTATCGGCGTATTAGCCCGCCGGTCATCCGCCGACTGCTGCGCAAAAATGGAAACCGAAAGGAAGAGAATTAAAAAGACGGATGCCTGAATTTTCATTTATTAAATATACATCCCTGAAACCCGAATGAAAAAACTTGTGACGAAATACGTATAGTCAGGTTCAGTCGTCTGATTTCAGCAGGTCTATAACGATGATGTAGCGGCGAAGTGTCGGAAACAACGATCATTTTAGGGCGAGTTTATCGAGCGTGCGGCGGTCATCTTCTAAATCGTCGGATGAATAGTTAAGGGGAACTTCGTGCAGCTTGAAAAACGAATCAACCTCAAAACGGCTCAAGCCAAGCATTCTCCCGACTTGTCCGTGCGAGAGCCTGCCCGTCCGATAACCTTCAATCGCGGTTGCTTCCAAAACCTCACGTTCCAGATTTTCCCCATTGGCGAGAAAAACTTTTGCGATGTCCTCCGGCAAATTGATCGTTATTTCCATTGTGCTTCTCCAGACACATTCTACCGCAATTCTCCTCAACTTCTACGCGGCCTTGAGTTGCGATAGAGAACTTCTAAATAGTTCGAGGATCTTGACGGCTTGTTCGCGTTTGACTGTTGGGAATTTTTTGATAAATCCGTCCACGGAAACTCCGTTCTCCAGGTTGTCCAGCAAAGCGGAAACTGGAACTTGAGTTCCGCGAAAAACGGGTGTTCCGCTTAAAATGTGCTTATCGCTGACGATGTCAAACGCTTTTGGAAAATTGATAGAGTGCTTTCTTTGCCGCCTTACAATGACCGCATCTTCCCAAGACGCATCATTGTTGGCTTCAGCGATAACAATCTTGTCGATTTCATTTTCCGTCGGTTTACTATTCATATGTCCCAACCTGTAATTATCCGCACAATGCCGTCAGTTTTCAACTGAAAAATGATTTTCAATTTTCTCCCGCCGAATGTCTCACCGATCAATTGAAATCGGTCGTTATAGGATTTGTTTCGACGAACTTGAAAATCGTTGTAAAAACATTCAACGGCCTCATTGAACGTGATTCGATGGGCAATGAGTTCATCACGCTCAAAATCGTATTCAAAATCTGTCGGCTCAAACTTTGACCAATCCATAACCTAGCTTTCGTTGACCTTGAGAACCGCCAAGAAAGCTTCCTGCGGTATTTCTACGCGGCCGACTTTTTTCATTCGCTTTTTGCCTTCTTTTTGTTTTTCCAGCAGCTTGCGTTTGCGCGAAATATCGCCGCCGTAGCATTTGGCGATGACGTTTTTGCCCATTGCTTTTACGGTTTCGCGGGCAATGACCTTGTTGCCGATGGCGGCCTGGATCGCGACCTCGAACATTTGGCGGGGAATGAGTTCTTTCATCTTCGCGACAAGAAGACGGCCTTTTGCCGTGGCGGTGTCAGAGTGCATTATCAGAGAAAGCGCATCGACCGGCTCGCCGGAAACCAGAACGTCGAGCTTTACGAGCTTACTTTCCTGATAGCCGGACATATGATAATCGAGCGAGGCATAACCTTTGGAAACGCTTTTCAAACGGTCGTAAAAGTCGAGCACGATCTCGTTTAGCGGCAGTTCATAGACGAGCATCACGCGATTTGTCGTCACGTATTCAAACTTTTTCTGTACGCCGCGTTTTTCATCGAGCAGAGGCAGAATGCCGCCGAGATAATCGTCGTTGGTCAAGATCGTCGCGGTAATAAAGGGCTCTTCGATCTTTGTTATGCGGCCAGTGTCGGGCATTTTTGATGGGCTGTCGATCTCGGCAACTGCTCCATCTGTTGTGGTTACGCGATAACGTACGCCGGGTGCGGTCGTTATCAGGTCGAGATTAAACTCGCGCTCAAGCCGTTCCTGAACGATCTCCATATGCAGCAAACCGAGAAAACCGCAGCGAAAACCAAAGCCTAGTGCCGTCGATGATTCCGGTTCGAAAAAGAACGATGCATCGTTAAGACGCAGCTTTTCCATCGCATCGCGAAGATCTTCGTACTGAGCGGCATCGATCGGATAAAGCCCTGCGAAAACCATCGGCTTAACTTCCTGAAATCCCGGAAGTGCTTCGGTAACGGGTCGTGCGGCGTCAGTCACGGTGTCGCCGATCTGTACGTCTGCCACTGTCTTGATCGAGGCGGTAAGAAACCCAACTTCGCCCGGACCGAGCTCACCGATCAGAGTCGGACGCGGACGATTTACTCCAATTGTTTCGACCAGATATTCACGGCCGGTGTTGAAAAACTTGATCTTCGTTCCTTTCTTGATCGTCCCGTCGATGATCCTGAAAAGAACGATCACGCCGCGATAGCTGTCGTACCAACTGTCGAAGATCAA
>CAZSEL010000020.1:0-73390 GCA_964605905.1 uncultured Chloracidobacterium sp.
CCGGCGGGGCAGCCGGAGCGTTTCACGCAGCAACATTCGCGAGCATACGATTTTTGCTCCCTGATATGCCGCAGGAAGATGCCGCCGCCGTTTCGATCGCAATGCATCTCGTGTACTTCGCACCGGCACTTGTTTTCGGGTTGTATTATTTCCTGCATGGCGATATAAGTATTGAACGATTTCGCAGCCTGCTTTCCAGCGAACACGCTGCTGAAGAGATCGAATCCGAATCGCCAAACCGTAACGAGAATGACGAGGAACCGGCAACCGAGATCCGGCCGCTGACTACTGAAAACTGACCACCGACGACTGCTTATGCGCTGCCCATTTTGCTCACATATCGAAGACAAGGTAGTTGATTCACGTGAGGCCAAGGACGGCGACTCGATCCGCCGACGCCGTGAATGCCTAGACTGCGGCCGTCGGTTTACGTCGTACGAACGCATCGACGAGATCCCGTACATGGTCGTCAAAAAAGACGGCAAGCGTGAGTCATTCGAACGAAACAAGATACTCGCCGGGCTGCTCCGAGCCTGTGAAAAGCGGCCGATCTCGACACCACAGCTTGAGGCGATCGCCGATCAGGTCGAAAAGGTCGTACAGGACACGGCCGACAGGGAACTCGGCACGAGCGAGATCGGCAAGATCATAATGCGCCGCTTGAAATCCATCGACAAGGTCGCGTACGTTCGGTTTGCCTCCGTCTATCTCGAATTCGAGGACGTCTCTGAATTCATGACCGAGCTAAAAGACCTCGTTCGCGCACGCGACACAGCGGCCGCCAAAAAACCTAAGAAAAGCAAGAAGTAACAGGGTGTCCGGGTGTCGGTAGCCCGCACGTAAATAAGGGCTTTCTCTCGTTTCACAGAGCCCTTACTTAACGTGCGGGCTACCGACACTCTGACGACACGTCCTTGCTTGCTGCGTCGCTTGCGCCTAAACTTAAACTTTATGGCTGACATCGAAGAATTCCCCATTTCCATATCAGAAGGCGAGATAACTGAACCGATGATGCAGATACCGTCGGTTCTTCCGGCGCTTCCGCTGCGTGATATTGTCATCTATCCGTTTATGATCGTCCCGCTGTTTGTTTCGCGGGACAAATCTATCAAGGCCGTCGAAGAGGCTCTGAAAGACAATCGGATGATCGTCCTCGTGTCGCAAAAGGACGTTAATAAAGAAGATCCCGGAAAGGATGATCTTTACACGACGGGCACGGTCGCGATTATCATGCGAATGCTCAAGCTGCCCGATGGTCGTATTCGCATTCTGATCCAAGGGCTTTCGCGGACGGCGGTCGATTCGATCGATTCCACGGGCGATTACGTTAAGGCCCACATTACGCCAGTTTCCGAACCGTTGGCTCCCGAAAATTCGCTTGAGGTCGAGGCACTTGTCCGCAACGTCCGTGGTTCGATGGAACGTGCCGCGAGCATGGGCAAAAACATCTCGCCAGAGGTGCTTGCGATAATTGCCAATCTGGATGACTCCGGCCGTCTCGCCGACCTTTCCGCCTCAAATCTCGAACTAAAGGTCGAGGACGCACAAAGCGTTTTGGACGTGACCGATCCGGTCGTCCGGCTGCGGCGGGTTAACGACCTGCTCAGCAAAGAGATCGACGTGCTGACTGTTCAGCAGGAGATCAACACTCAAGCTCGTGCTGACATCGACCGCTCGCAGCGTGAATATTTTCTCCGCCAGCAATTAAAGGCGATTCAGGGCGAACTCGGTGAGGGCAATGAGCTTTACGAAGAGATCGAGCAGTATCGCGACAAGATCCTGAAGTGCAAGATGCCCGAGAACGCAGAAGAGGAAGCTCTGCGCCAGCTCAAAAAACTTGAACGCATGCATCCGGACACGGCTGAGACCGCGACGCTTCGCAACTGGCTCGACATTATGACCGAGCTGCCGTGGTCCAAAGAATCGAAGGATAATCTCAATCTCAAAAAAGCCGAACGCATTCTCGATGAAGATCATTACGGACTTGAGCGTGTCAAAGAACGTATCGTCGAGGCACTTGCCGTTCGTAAGCTGATGGAAAAGCCGAAAGGCTCGATATTGTGTCTTGTCGGCCCTCCGGGAGTTGGTAAAACTTCTCTCGGGCGTTCGGTCGCGCGTGCCTTGAACCGCAAGTTCATTCGTTTGAGCCTCGGCGGCCTTCACGACGAGGCCGAGATTCGCGGCCACCGCCGAACCTATGTAGGTGCGATGCCTGGCCGTATTATCCAGGGCATTCAAACAGCGGGCACGAACAATCCTCTGATGATGCTCGATGAGATCGACAAGGTCGGAGCCGATTTTCGCGGCGATCCAAGCTCGGCTTTGCTTGAGGTGCTTGACCCTGAGCAGAATTCCAGCTTTCGCGACAACTATCTCGGCGTTACATTCGACCTCTCGAACGTAATGTTCATGACGACGGCGAATATGCTCGACACGATCCAGCCCGCGCTTCGCGACCGGATGGAGATCATCTCACTGACCGGCTACACCGAGGAAGAAAAGATCGAGATCGCCAAGCGGCACTTGATCCCGAAACAGATCGGCGAAAACGGATTGGCAAAGGGCGACGTCAAGTTCGACAAGAAAGCAATTTCAGCGATTGTTTCCGAATACACTCAAGAGGCCGGGCTGCGTCAGCTAGAACGCGAGATCGGCAAGATCGCGCGCAAGGTCGCACGCAAAAAGGCGGAACTCGAAGACGAGTTCGTGCCCGTACATGTCGCGGCCGAGAACGTAAAGGAATACTTACGAGCTCCGAAGATCTTTAACGAAGGTGCGCTCAAAACAGATCAGATCGGCACCGTTACCGGCCTAGCTTGGACGGCGGTTGGTGGCGACATTCTCTTCATCGAAGCTCTCAAAACGAAAGGCAAGGGCAAGCTGCAGTTGACCGGCCAGCTTGGCGAAGTGATGCAGGAATCGGCGCAGGCGGCGTTCTCGTACGCAAAGGCGCGTTCCGCTGAGCTTGGCATCGCCGACGACGTTTGGGACAACTACGACATCCACATCCACATTCCCGAAGGTGCGATTCCGAAAGACGGCCCGAGTGCAGGGATCACGATGGCGACCGCGTTGGTTTCCGTGCTTGCCCAACGGCCGGTTCGCAAGGATGTTGCGATGACCGGCGAGATCACGCTTCGCGGCAACGTGCTGCCGATCGGCGGCTTAAAGGAAAAACTCCTCGCCGCACGCCGTGCAAAACTCAAAACGGTCATCATGCCGGCTGCCAACGAACGCGACCTTGAAGACCTCCCCAAAGAAGTCGCCCGCGACCTGAAATTCGTCTTCGTCGAACACATCCGCGACGTGATCGACGTCGCCCTCCGCCCGGCGGTGAAGGCCTCCAAAGCGAACGGATAGAAAAACGAATAGTGACAAGGAAACTCCGGGTCGCCAACGGCGACGGACATTAAAGCCTAGGGTGGAGCAAGCGGAGCGAACGGAACCCTAGGATATCGAATTGCGTTTTTCGCTCCCTGAAAGGGAGCAACATAAACCGTCGTTGTTGCTCGCTTTCAGCGAGCGCGGGGTTTTCAAATTCACCTAGGGATTCGCTCACTATCGTTCGCTGCTCCCTAGGCTTTAATGTTTGTCGCCGTTGGCGACGAGGAAAGTGAAACGATGAAGATTCAGGAATAGGTTGACAGGGTGGCCCTACCACAACGATGTCAGTTCCACTTTTATGATCTTAATTAACCCGATAAGTAGGATTGCTAGAAGAGCTAGTTCCAACAAAAACCTACTTATTCTGGCGAAAGGATCTTCTGAATTTCTCATAATTATCAACGGGTCAAGAAAGTTAATTCTCTTAATATTATCTTGCGATGCAACGATGCGTGCAATGCGTTCCATCGTCAAACCCTCGAACCACTCGGAATCGGATTCGAAGTACCAAATACGGACGATAGCTCAACCCTAATGAACAGCTTGTTGAACTGTGAGTAATGACTGTGAAGTCCTTTAACTATAATAGCTTACGCGTCCACATGATTTAGTGGAAAACCTGCGGAAAGAATCGAAATGGTTGGAAATACCTGACGACATTTGTTGGTCCGAGTGTTTGGGTTCGGCAGGATCAAAGAAAACGCCGCACGGATCACATCCATACGGCGTTTGTTTTTTGCCGCCTGAAGGCGGGACTCAAAAACGATCTATGGGACATCGATGGTCATGTCTTTGCCGGAGAAGCTGAAGTTCGGGCGTTTGCGGCCTTTCATGAACTTTGCGGCGGTTTGGGACAGGGCGGTGATTATCATCGGCAGGGCGATCGACGGATCAGCTGGGACATACGCTGTTGTCGCACCTTTGCCGAGCTTGCCGAAAATGCTGGTGTGCGTTCCGCTGTACGACGGAGTGCGCGTGTCGAGCGGTGCCGAATCGGTCGCGATCGAGATAGCGTACTTGTGGCCGCGTGTATTGGTCCGCGTGATGTACGACGAGATCTCCGCCATGTTTATCATGCTCTGGCTTTCGACACTGCCGAGCGTGATGATGCCCGAGATACGCGTTTTCTGGGCGATGGT
The DNA here is from genome assembly GCA_964605905.1 of uncultured Chloracidobacterium sp. GTDB lineage: Bacteria > Acidobacteriota > Blastocatellia > Pyrinomonadales > Pyrinomonadaceae > OLB17. The sequence goes on from CAZSEL010000020.1 coordinate 4,524, forward strand.
CATCATGTCCATCGCATCCTGCGTGTTGTCGAACATAAACTGCGATTTCTTTTCGAACCTTGCACGAGCAATTCCGACCGAGATCTCGCTGCCGAGCAGGTCGGGGCAAAATATCGGGATGCGAGCCTTGAACGCAGAGGTCATGACGCCGTCTTCGTGGGCGATCTCAGCAAGTTCGCGGCCCATCAGGTGGAGGAACTCACGCATTGAATATCCACGCGTGTGGTCAAGCTGGTTGATGACGCTGCCGATCCATTCGTCGGCTTCCTGATATTCCTCGCGGTTGCCGAGCACGTCGCCAACGCGGCGGATGTCGGCCGCTTCAAGCTCTTCATCGCTCATGCTCGGGTGTGCCTGATAATGATTGCGGCCGAGCGTTTCGTGGATGTCCTGATAAAGGACCGAGCCGGACATTATCAGAACGTCAACGAACCGGTTCTTGATCACGTAAGCAAGCAGACGACGCATGCCGGACGAGATCAGATTACCCGATCCGCATACATATATCGTCGTGTTGTCGTCCAGCATATCCAGCCAGATGCGATGTGCCTCAGCCAATTGCCGAGCGCCAAAACCGGCTCCTTCCATCTTTTCAAGCAGACCCGCAACCGAGCGATCGCGGTCGATCGGCACCGACTTTGTCGGGACCGTCAGGAATTTCGAAGCCTTAGTTTTCTTTTGAGCTACCATAATTTTAATTGTCCGTATTTAATATCAATATAATTTTCGGTCGTCGAGTCAGTACCGCCTGCGTTAGCAGGTGGCCGAGTCTCGCTTTCCGCGGCTCTAACGTTTGTTTTGACTTCGCATCTTCGTTTGAAGTTTCCAACAGCAGTCGAGCTGATCCTTTCGTTACACCATGCCACCTGCTTACGCAGGCGGTACTGACTTAACTCCCGTTCGGCGTCAGGTATGTGTAACTTTCCGCCTGATTTTCGTAAAACTCGATCCAATCGTTGCCTTCCTTGGTCGAGAGTTCGCCGTCCTTAATTCTTTTCATTACCGCACGGCGAAACTGATCGTGAAGCTGATCGGTGTCAAATCGGACATTTAACAAGGAATCGGCGAGCGTCGCGCCGTAGATCACCTTTTTGATAATGTGCCCGTCCTCGCCGATGAATATATGAGCCTCGTGAGGTACGCCGAAAAGGTTGTGATTGTTTCCCATCACTTCCTGATATGCACCGACCAGCATCATCGCTAAATAATACGGTTCGTTATCAACGAGCTTGTGCAATTCGAGCACGGGTTTGACGTCGTGGAGGTCCACGAACTTGTCCACAATCCCGTCCGAATCGCAGGTTATATCACATAGCGTAGCATATTCCGTCGGCTTTTTGTTGAGTTTATGTATTGGAATAATTGGAAATAGCTGTTCCAAAGCCCAATTGTCCGGCATCGAGCGAAAGACCGAGAAATTTGCCAAATACTTGGCGCACATCAGCCGCCGGAGTTCGTCGAATTCCTCGGAGACATACTTTTTTAGCTGAGCGAAGCCGTCTGCTTTTTCGCAAATATCCCAGAAAAGCACCTCGCCTTTGCCTTTGTCCTCGAGCGTGATCAGGCCGAGATTGAACATTGTGAACAGCTCTTCGCGGTGTTCGAGCGCGTCGTGATAGTACTCGCGATAGTTCTTGGCATTGATGGTCTCGAGAACGTCGTACAGCTCGCGGACGACCTGCGGGTCATCGGCATTGACGATCATCGGTGTGATGTCCTCGACGACGGTTTCGATCTCGTCCTGAATGTTAGTTACAAGGATCGCGTGATACGCCGAAAGAAACCGTCCGGATTCCTGAATGATCGTCGGGTGCCGGACGTTTTCGTCGTCACAGACCGTTTTTATTACATAGATAACGTCGTTGGCAAATTCCTGGGCGTTGTAGTTTGCCGAAGATTCGTACGATGTGCGTGAGCCGTCGTAATCCACCGCCATACCACCGCCAACATCGAGGTAATCGATCGGAATGCCCATCTGCCTGATCTTGGAATAAGTGCGGGCGGCTTCCTTCATCGCATTTTTGATGCGTTTGATGTCGGTGAGTTGCGAACCGATATGAAAGTGCAGCAGGCGGAGCATGTCCGTGCGGCCGGCTTCCTGCAACTGGCGAATGACGTCAAGAATTTCTGTCGTCGTTAGGCCGAATTTCGCTGCCTCGCCGCCCGATTTTTCCCATTTGCCCGAGCCTTTCGAATATAGCTTTACGCGAACGCCGACCATCGGCAGTTTTGTGTCGGGATTTTCCGCGGTCGCCTCGGCGACAAGATCGAGCGTGTGAGTCAGCTCGCTCATCTTTTCGATCACGATCACGACATTCTTTCCGGCAGCGGCACCGGCAAAGGCGAGTTTTACAAAGTCGCGGTCCTTGAAACCGTTGAGGACGAGCAGGCTTTCGTCTGATTGTTCGAGAGCGAGAGCCGCGTAAAGCTCAGCTTTGGAACCGGCCTCGAGGCCAAAGTTATAACGTGAGCCTTCGCGAAGATATTCCTCGATCACGGCACGGTTCTGGTTTACCTTCATCGGATAAACACAAAGATGGCCGCCCTCGTACTCGAATTCTTTTATTGATTTCCTGAATGCCGATTGTAATTTGCGGATCTGCCCGACAAGAAGCTGCGGGAATCGAAGCAGGATCGGAGTGTTGACGCCGCGTTTTCTAAGGTCGTCGATTATCTCCTTAACGTCGGCCGTCAGACTTTCGTTCTCAGGGGCGATTACGGTGAGGTTGCCTTTTCGGTTTACACCAAAATAGTCGGCGCCCCAATTATCGATTCCGTAGGTCTCTTTGGTCTGCTCGATTACTGAACTCAAATCATTCCCCCGATCCTTTCAAGGACTCTTAATGCATCATCAGCAAAAACTCAAAGTTTAATAAAAATTCGGAAAAAAAGAAACAGGCGTTAGAGATATGTTTTGCCGAATCGGCTGACAGCTAATAGTTCCGATTAAAAATTATGTGGCATAGGTCTTGCGGAGTCTGTATTGAGGTCGGCAAACGGCCGGAACGCAAGTTCATGTAAACTGTTGAAAACATTGATAATTATGAACAGCATTAACATTTATAAAAATGAAACTGGCAAATATTGGTGTCAAAAAATGTCACTTTTGGGAATGATTAGAAAGATAAATTTGAGGTCGGGAAATATGAAAAATAAAAGTGAGAGCGGATTTTCGCTGATCGAATTGCTGCTGGTGGTCGTGATAATCGGAATAATTGCCGCAATGGCAGTTCCGGCGCTGCAAAAAAGCGTAACGGCGGCAGAAAACGGAAATGCATTTGGAACAATGCGCGCGATCAACTCGACACAGGTCAATTTCTATTCGCAGAACAACCGGTTTGGACATCTTACTGAAATAAACACGATGATGGCCAGCGGGCTTGGAACCGTTGTCGGTGACAAAATAGTTCGCGGGAAATACGTTTTCGAAATGGCCCCGCTCGTGCCGACGCCGGAAGAATTGAAGAACGAATATAAGATTATCGCAAATCGGACCGTCCCCGGTGAGCCAACCTACCAGTATGAGATGAACCAGACAGGCACGATAACTCAGGTTTATCCGTAAACAATCGCACTTTGACAATCCCCCAGAACGAGGGACGCTTGTTTTCTCACCAAAAGGCGTCCACGTTCTCCAAACCCCCACTCTCACGGTAAAACCCAAATGAATTTATTCGAGGACCTAATCGAAGAGCTAAAGGAAGAGAACCTGATCGAGGACACGATCTTCGAACTAAACGGGCGCTCTCAGGAAGCATTCCTTGCCAACAGCGACTCCGGTAATTTTCCCGTCGAGCGGCAAAACTACTCTTTAGAATCGAACGATGAGCAAGTAGCAGCTGCCGTGGCGGATGCAGAACCTGTCGTTGACAAGGCCGAGTTTTATCGCAAGCTGGCGATGGACGAGGTTGCGAGCCTACAAATGGTCGGACAGGTTTTTGCCGGCGTCGAACAGGAGCAAATGAAGGCGGCAGCGAACGCCTATGACGACCTCGAAGCAAAAAAAGCGCTTCACCGGTTTCTACAGGTTTCCGGTGACCCTGACTCTGACGAACATCTGGAAGCGAAAAGGGAATTATTGAATGAGACTGAAGCGTGGAATACTGCGTTGGCCGTCCGTGACAAAAATATCTCTGTCGAAAATCTACGCCATTTTTGCGAGAACTCGAAACCCGTGCTCAGTTCACAGGCACTGATCGCTCTGGCCCGTTTCTACAGAAATGCGGCCTTTTCCGAGCTGGTTCGCAGTAAATTCGACTATGTAATGACGCGGCTTTTCTCTCGTGAGCTTGGCGACGAGAAACGGCGGCTGCTTTTTGGCCGGATAGAGATGGTCGGCCATATCAACACGCTTTATGCCCAGTGGTCGAGCCTGTCGGTTTATTCGGGGGAAGAATATGCCGATCTCGCGCGAGAGCATGTAACCGGGTTTTCGACCTACGCAGCCGAGGCCGAGGCGGCCGCTTCTTTGGACGAATTTTTGGGCTTAAAAGTTTTCGAGCTCATCCGCCAATCGAAAGAGCAACTTGCCGATATGTTCTATATGCCGGAAATAACGGCGGCGGCAATCGATTGTAATTTGCGGATCGGGAACAAGTTTGTAGATGCCGTCCGGGCTGAGGGCAATCAAACGGAAACCGAAGCGATCGAGGAAAAATACGGTTCCGCCTATGACCAGATTGTCTCGACCGCGGCCGGCCGTACGCTTCAATTGGCCGAGATACTGAAGTCGGCTCCTGAGCCTGACGAGACGGTCGAAAGCATGCCTAAGCAGCAGGTGACTAAAACTTACGAAAAAGCACCCAGGAACGAAGACAGGTCGCGAGGGCTTTTCAGCGTTAATAAATGGCTGCTAATGGTGACAATTGTTATCGTGACGTTTAGCGTTGGGGTTTATTTCTGGGCGGAGAATTACGAAGGCACGCAAACTATAAAAAATGTTGCGGCAGATGTGAGCATTGCCGGGACTTCGATCGAGAAATATGTCGGGAACGCGAAAAAAACATCTGAAACATTGTATTGCGTGACCAACCCTGCGTGGGAAGTTCTCGATGAAAAGACGCAAAAGGAAGTTTTAGCCGAAGCGGTCAAAGTTGCCGCTGAAAATGGCGCGAAAAAGGTACATTTCGTCAATGCAGAAGGCAAGTCGGTGGCCTATGCAACGCAAAACAAGGTTCAGGTCTATAAATATTAAGTGTGACAAAAATGTTGCATTAAAACCAATAATACTACAAAAATGTCAGAATATGTATTGACAGTTATTCACTTTATTTTGCCCTAAGTATCCATATATCAACAGATTACTAATATTTTACCGGATGGCACAATACTTGAATTAGCTGGTTCATATGGCCAGCCCGGAATTTGATTGTCCGAACGATTATGACGACCGTTGCTTTGTGCATCGGTTTTTCGTGCGCGATGATAACAAGGATGGACGAACCGATCGCAAATATTTTTACTAATTTAAATGGAGCTTGAATGAACGCAAAAAACGTATTACATTTCGCCGCCGATCAGGAGGCAAAGTTTGTATCGATCAGATTCACGGACCTGATCGGTTCGTGGCATCACCTGACGTATCCCATCGCTCAACTTACCGAAGATTCTTTTGAGGACGGTTTTGGTTTCGACGCATCGAGCCTTCGCGGCTGGGCGGCGATCAATGAATCGGACATGCTGCTGATCCCGGACGCCGGTCGTTTCTGGATCGATCCGTTCGCCGACGACACGACAATGTGCCTTATCGCAAATGTCGTCGATCCCATAACGAAGGAAGGATACGGGCTTGATCCGCGTTCGGTCGCGGTCCGGGCTGAAAGCTATCTTCGCTTTACAGGGATAGCCGATACGATCTTTGTCGGGCCCGAAGCGGAATTTTTTGTTTTCGATGGGGTCAATTTCAGGAACGATCAATACGCTGCCGGTTTTTCGGTTAACTCTGAAGAAGGGCATTGGAACACCGGTCGGCAGGGCACGGACATTTATCCGAACAGCGGTTTTCATATTCGGCCAAAAGAGGGTTATGTGCCGGTCGCGCCGCTAGACACATTGATCGATCTTCGCAACAGCATTTCAAACCTGCTTGGCGATGTTGGGATCGATGTCGAATGTCATCACCACGAGGTTGCGACCGCCGGACAGTGCGAGATTGATTTTAGATTCTCGAACCTGCTGCACACGGCGGACAATGTGATGCTGTTCAAATACATTGTTAAGAACACGGCTGTTGCTCACGGCAAGACGGCGACATTTATGCCTAAGCCGCTTTACGGCGATAACGGTTCGGGAATGCACTGCCACCAGTCTTTGTGGAAAGACGGCGAGCCGCTTTTTGCGGGCGATCAGTATGCGGGCTTGTCCGAAATGGCGAAGTTTTATATCGGCGGCTTGCTTAAACACGCACCGGCGTTGGTGGCGTTTGCCGCGCCGACGACGAACAGTTATAAACGGCTTGTGCCGGGATTTGAGGCTCCGGTTAATCTCGCATATTCGGCGCGTAACCGTTCGGCGGCCGTTCGCATTCCGATGTTCTCTTCGTCGCCAAAAGCGAAGCGATTGGAATTTCGTCCGCCGGACCCAAGCTGCAATCCGTACATCACTTTTGCGGCATTGCTGATGGCCGGGCTTGACGGCGTTCAAAACCGGATCGATCCGGGCGAACCGCTTGATAAGGATATTTACGATCTGCCGCCAGAAGAATTAAAGAATGTCCCGTCACTGCCCGGAACGCTCGACGAGGCTCTGACCGCACTCGAAAACGACCATGACTTTTTGCTAAAAGGCGATGTGTTCTCAACCGCTATGATCGAAAAATGGATCGCATACAAACGTGAAAAAGAGATAACTCCATTGCGTCTGCGGCCGCATCCGTTGGAATTTTCGATGTATTACGACATTTAGATTGGCGATTTGAAAGAAGTGAGGCGAGCGATGCGAGATATTCGACGATTCAGGTCGAGGGGATTCCGTTCAAAGACGGTGTAAATCCGCCGTTCGAGGCTGAGGCGTTTTTGAATCAAAACGTTCCGTTTTTAGATACGTCGTAATTGCGGAAAAGGAAAAGGCCGGGCTATTAAACCCGACCTGATCTTAGAAGGTCGTATTCGGAGAACTTTTCGCTCAACGGAACACGCTCTTACTTCGCACATTTAGGATGCAATAAATGCAAATTGGTTGTCAAGAGAAAAACGCACCCGGTGGGACTCGAACCCACGACCTTCTACTTGCGAAGTAAGAGATCTATCCACTGAGCTACGGGTGCTGGAAACCAGTTTAATGGCAGAAAGGAGATTATTGCAAGGACAATTACTGTTGCGGCGAAATTTGGCGGCAAGACAAACGCGGATTAAGAGGATTGAGCGGATTTTTTGTAAAAAATCCGCTCATATCTGCCAAATCCGCTTAATCCTCATTCAAATTTATATTTGTTTGCCCCCTATGCATCCTGCGACATCCGCTTTCCATACGCACCGGACGTTCCTACGCAACCACATCAGCTCTCACGTATTCCTACACCGCCGAATTTACGTTATCTGAACTCAAAAAGGTGTGTATCTGGAGTGGAAAAACTGTTATCTGAGGATACAAACTGGTTATCTGGACGGAAAATTGTGTTATCTGAGACGCAGGATCTCTAATGACATCACTACCATTTTTTTTTGCTGTATTTCGCCAGAGCCTGACTATAGGTTATTATTCTGTATAAGATACCAATAAAAACGAATCATCAAATTGGTTACTCGACAGACTTATTATGAGAAATATTTCTTTAGCTATTACTTTTTTGGCTGTGCTCGTTGCCGCTGGCTGCGGCGGTGCGGAAAATACGGCGTCAAATAATTCGACAAATTCGGCAGCGGCCAACGCTGTTAACGCTCCGCCGGTCGCGAATTCGCAGATCGAAATGGCGAACTCGCAACGGACACTCAATGCGAACGGCGAGAATCCGGCGATGACCGGAAACGTCAAGCCGCTTGTGCAGACTGCTCCGGAAAATTCGGAATTTACGATGGTGCTCACGGACGTCGGGACGGAAACGCGGACCTTTAAGAATCATCCGCAGCTCGATAAGGTCGTCAAAACGATCAAGCCTGGAGCTTCATCGATAAAAATTCATCTTAAAAATGGCAAGGTCGTGGATGTTGCAGGTGATAAAATTCCGGCGATCAAAACCGCGAGCACGACGGACATTTTGGCTGCGGCAGGTGTAAAACCGCCACCGCCACCGCCACCGCCTGCACAGGTTGAAGATCAGGATACCGACCCGAGCGCGCCGACAAAAAAGCCATAGTTTTTTCGATGTGAACGCGATGGAAAAGTTCAGCATCATTTGCCCCTGCTGCGAAGCGACGATCTCGGTCGATACCCAGATGGGCGCGATAATTTCGCACGAGGAAAAAAAGAAGGTCCTCGGCTCGTTCGAAGACCTTAAAGGTGCGATGTCTAAACAGAGCGAACTGCGGGACCAATTGTTTGAGCAGGAAATGTCGTCGGTGAAGGACCGCGAGCGGCTGCTCGAAGAAAAGTTTCAGGAAGCGCTGAAAAAAGCGGACACCGACACCGGCAAGCCGTTTCTCAATCCGCTCGATATGGATTGACCGACCGATTTCTAACGCATGGCCTCAACCCAAATGCAGCCAACACCAGATGCGAAACATCGGCTCTTTATCGCGCTCGATGTCGATACGCAAGCCGCGGCTTTGGACATCGTACGCGAATGTTCTGCTTATAATGTCGGGTTCAAGGTTGGCTTGCAGCTTTTTGCGGTCGGCGGGCCGGTGCTGGTCTCGAAAATAGTCGATCATGGCAGGCCGGTTTTTCTTGATCTGAAATTTCACGACATTCCTAACACCGTTGCCGCTGCCGCAGCCGAAGCGACAAAGCTCGGCGTTGCGATCTTTAACGTTCACGCATCCGGCGGCAGCGAGATGATGCTGCGAACGGCGGAAACTGTTGATAATATTACGGCGCAACGCGACATTGAACGGCCAAAAGTGATCGCCGTTACTGTTCTGACGAGTTCGGATAATTCGACTCTAAAGGGAACCGGCGTTGATTCGGAGGTCGAAACTCAGGTCGTCCGGCTGGCAAAATTATCGGCGGAATCGAAAATGGACGGCGTTGTAGCCTCGGCTCGCGAGGCTAAACTGATACGATTCGAGATCACAGATCCGAATTTTCTGATCGTTACTCCCGGAATTCGTCCGCAAAGTGCAACCAACGACGACCAGAACCGTGTAACAACGCCGGGCGAGGCAATTTTGGCCGGAGCCGACTATCTTGTCATCGGCCGGCCAATAACAGCGGCGCCGGATCGCAAGCTTGCTTTGGAACAAATACTGGAAGAGATCGAAACCGCCGATAAATGATACGATTTTCTACGCCCGAAAACCTCATGATTTCATTGTCTTTCAGTTTCCGCCATGTGATAAAGCGTTCTGTTGTTTTGACGATCGCCGCCTTGTTGTACTCATCTAGTGTTTTCGGGCAAGCGACCGAAACCGGCGAAGCCACGCAATTTAAGGTCGGCGAGCGGATAACATACGCTCTTTCAACCGAGCGCTATCCGAACGCCGGTTTTGCGAACCTGAGCGTCGTTTCACGCGGGCGTTTGGGCAGCCGTGACGCTATCGAGTTGAGCGGAACATTTAGGACAACAGACTTGTTTAGCGCGACCGGTTTTTTGGCGGACGAGACGATAAGCACATTTGTTTCGCCTGAAACTGGAATGCCGCTTTACGTTAAGCGAACGAATTTTGCTACCGGTTTGCCAAAGGAAAGCACCTATAGTTATCTGGAAACTCCGGCGACGGGGTTTGACCTGCTTTCGCTTATCTATCGTCTCCGCGGAACATTTTCGGGCGGCTCATCGATCCTGCTTGAAAACGGCAGAAGTTATACGGTCACATTTGTTGCGGGTGGAACTGAAAGCGTTTCGACCGCGGCCGGAACATACGAAACGACGATACTGTCGGTACAAAGCGACTACCTAACAGAGCATGGCGTCACCGATCTGAGAATAAACATTGAAAACGCCGGTAATCGCCTTCCTGTTCTTTTTCGCGCCAAAATGCCGAGTGGCGAAATGAAAGCGACAATCTCAAGCGTGCAGAATAATTCCCCCGAACCGGCGGCCACGCCGACGCTGGTCGATACGCCGAGACCGCTGCCTACGCCTACAGCGATGCCGACGCCGGAAGTTTATGTCGATAACCGGCCATTGTCAGAAGAACTTGCGTTCGCGCTCGGCGAACGGCTCGAATACCGCGTCACATACGGCGCACAGCGTGCAGGAAAGATCGTTTTTGAGGCAAAGGAACGCAAACAATTTAACGGTGCGGACAGCCTGCTATTGACCGCGACCGTTACCGAATCGACACCGCCGCAGACAGCCTTTATCGTCGGTGACAAAATTGCCGCGCAGGTCGATCCGCAGACGCTTTTTCCGAAGCAAACGGAGATCGCTCTTCGCGGGCCGTTGGCGGCATTTAGCCAGAATGCGACATTTGACGAGCAAACCAGCAGCGTCTTTTTTGGCGGGACGAATAAGGTTGATGTGCCGGTTGGAACGCACAGCGTGATATCGCTGCTTTACGCGATGCGGTCGTTCAAACTGAACCCGACGAGCGATGCAACGAACCCGGTCAACGACACGCGTGTTTCGGTTTTCTGGTCGAACAAGGCAAACATCTTCGTGCTCAGGCCGATGGCGGTCGAAATCACAGCTATCGACGGACGAAAAGTTCCGGCGGTGGTCGCAAACATAACAACGAACGATCCTGTGCTGGACCAACTCGCCCCAAAAGTATGGCTGAGTCAGGATGCCAGGCGCGTTCCATTGAGATTCACACTAGGCCAATATCAGTTCGATCTCGATAACTCGAGCGTTATTCCCCTAAATAAATAACCCAGCGCGATAAGAGCTTTTATTATCATCATTCTTTCTTTGCGTGCTTAGCGACTTTGCGTGAAATGCTTTTTCCACGCAAAGACGCTAAGCACGCAAAGGAAATCGCTAAGAAAGAATAAAAGCGTAATTTGGGATAAATATTTTTTTCGAGTCTTTCTGAAATTGGATTTCAATTCCAATTAGCGTACAATTGCGCCTTGATGACAGGTGTCGGACGAATTTAACATATGACTTTGAACGATCTGCCAATGGGCGAGAGCGGACGCGTCGAATCGGTGGACGATGACGGCGTCGTATCGCGGCGGTTGATGGAAATGGGCGTTGTGCCTGGCGTTAACGTGCGGGTTTTGAAATCTGCCCCGTTCGGCGACCCGATCGAGATCAGGTTGCTCGGATATAACCTCGCCGTTCGCCGAAACGAGGCGGCGGCTATCAATATTTCGTCGGATAAATAATCCTTTCATGGCAACAAATACCTTGACCTATGCGCTTGCCGGCAACCCGAACGCGGGCAAGACGACGCTGTTCAATGCCCTGACCGGCATGCGGCAAAAGGTCGCTAATTATCCCGGCGTGACGGTCGAGCGAAAGACGGGCGCGTGGCGTGCGGGCGATCAAACGATCGACCTGATTGATCTGCCCGGGCTTTACAGCCTTGACGCAACGTCGATCGACGAGCAGATCGCAAGGGAAGTTTTGAGCGGAAACTCGCCCGGAATAGAAACGCCGGAGGTTGTCATTGCGGTCGTCGATGTAACCAATCTCGAACGAAATTTATATCTCGTTACCCAGTTGCTTGAGCAAGGCCGAAAGGTTGTTGTTGCATTGACGATGGTCGATGTGTTCGAGCACGAAGGGCATTTGATCGAGGTTGAAAAACTTTCGCGGCTGCTTGGACAACCGGTCGTTGAGGTTGATGCAAGAACCGGCCGAGGTCTGACGGAACTGGCTGAGGCAGCTGCTAAATTGTCGAAAAGCGATGTGGTAAGTCCAAGAGGACTGAAAGCAGAAGACGTTGATTCAAATCCGATATTTCGCAGATATGCGTTTATTTCTAACATCGTTCAGCAGGTGGTTCGCCACAACGACTTGGCCGCTCATCGGACGACCGAGAAGATCGACCGCGTTTTGACTCACCGTGTTTTTGGATTGGCCATTCTGATCGCGATCCTGCTTGTTGTTTTTCAGGCGATATTTAGCTGGGCGGCGATACCGATGGATCTGCTCGATCAGGGGTTTGCAGCGCTCGGTGATCTTGCCCGAGCGGTATTGCCGGAGGGTATTCTGGCCGATCTTGTAGCGGATGGAATAATTGCCGGCGTTGGTGGCGTTCTGGTTTTTCTGCCGCAGATATTGCTGCTTTTTTTGTTTATATCGATTCTCGAAGATTCTGGATACATGGCCCGTGCGGCGTTTTTGCTCGACAGGTTGATGAGCGGAGTTGGGCTGCACGGTAAGGCATTTCTGCCGCTGATAAGCAGCTTTGCGTGCGCGATACCGGGCATTATGGCGACGCGAACGATCGAAGACCGCCGCGACCGTTTTGCGACTATAATGATCGCGCCGTTTATGAGCTGTTCGGCGCGTCTGCCGGTTTACACGTTGATGATCGCGGCGTTTTTCGCGGGCCAGACGGTCTTTGGTTTTCTGTCGCTCGGAGCGGTACTGATGCTCGGAATGTATTTGCTCGGGATCGTCGCCGCGATAGTCGCCGCTTTTGTTTTGAAACGCACGCTGCTAAAAGCGCCGCCGCCGCCGTTCATAATGGAAATGCCGCCATATCGCCGGCCAAATCTAAGAACCGTTTTGCAGAATGTATTTGAAAGATCGTGGCTGTTCGTAAAACGCGCCGGAACGGTCATTCTGGCGATCTCGATAATACTGTGGGCGTTGACGTATTTTCCACGGCATCAAGAAGAAGTCCAAAGTCCCTTGTCCAATGTCCAAAGTCAGGAGTTAGCGGGCAACGAACAACGAACGACGAACGACGAACAACCAACGGATACCGGCAGCGTTCAGCTTGAGCAGAGTTACGCCGGAATGTTGGGTCACGCTATCGAGCCGGTTATCGCGCCTTTGGGGTTTGATTGGAAGATTGGCGTCGCGTTGATCGCGAGTTTTGCCGCTCGTGAGGTTTTGGTTTCTACCCTGAGCATAATTTACAATGTCGGTAAGGACGCCGATGCTGAGTCGGAAACACTGGTCAGCGCGATTCGTGACGCAAAACGAGTCGACGGTACGCGTGTTTGGACGCCGTTGACCGCTGTGACATTGATGGTTTTCTTTGTGCTTGCATTACAATGTATGTCAACGGTTGCGGTTGTCCGGCGGGAAACAAATTCGTGGGCGTGGACGCTTTTCATGGTCGGATATATGACCGCACTTGCATACGCCGCGGCGTTTGTGACATATCAGGGTGGCATGTTTTTAGGATTTAGTTGATATGGAACTTCAGTATCTTTTTGTCATATCAATCGTCGTTGCAGCCGTTGGCTATTTCGTTTTTAGGCTTGTGCGACAGGGACGTTCCTTTTCACCGCGATCGGTGTGTGACTCCGACTGCGGTTGTTCGACCTTATCGAAACCCTCAAAAAAACACGCTTGAGCGACGAAAGCCCATTTCTGACCGACGGTGTTCGGGCGATGGTTCTCTCGACGCTCTCTTTTGCACTCGCAAATATTCTCGTAAAACAGGTTTCGCATATTCCGGCGATGGAGGTCGTCTTTTTTCGCTGTTTCACCGCGACGGCTTTTTGCCTGTATGGATTGCATCGAGCCGGTGCGGATTGGAAAGGGTCGAATCGAACGCTGCTTTTGTTACGAGGGACTTTTGGAACCATCGCTCTCTATCTTTTTTTCACGACGGTTCAAAACATTCCGCTTGCGTCGGCGATGACGATCCAATATTTGTCGCCGATATTTACGACGATAATCGCGATCTTTGTATTAAAAGAAGGCGTGCGACTGATGCAGTGGCTGTTCTACGCGATCGCGTTTTCGGGCGTGCTGCTGATCGAGCGCTTCGACCCGCGAATTTCGCTGACGTTTCTGATATTCGGGATCGTCTCGGCGTTTTGTTCCGGTATTGCGTACAATCTTGTCCGCAGTCTAAAGGGCAAGGAACACCCACTGACGGTTGTGCTTCATTTTCAACTCGTCGGCGTGCTCGCCGGTTTCGTCAGCCTGTTTTTCGACTTTCGGATGCCGACAGGCTGGGACTGGTTCTGGCTTTTTCTGATCGGAGTTTTCTCGCAGCTTGGGCAGATATTTCTAACCAGCGCATTGCAGAAAGAAGCGGTCGCGGGCGTTGCGATAGTTAATTACACAGGCCTCGTTTACGCCGTATCTGTCGGCTGGATAGTCTTCGGCGAACCGCAGACGGTTTGGTCAATCGGCGGCATGATGCTGGTGGTTTTGGGCGTGTTGTTGAGCGTCATTTACACAAAACGAATACAGCGTCTCGCCGCGTCACACCTAACAGACGCTTAAACGGCATTCTTAACAGCCAATTGCCGAAAAAAAAGGTTGCCAGAAATTGAGCAAAGGAGTAAGATTCTCGCATTCGATATTTCATTAGAACTACTGCGGGTGTTCACGCCCGTTTCGATTCTCGACTCAAATCAGGGAGGAAAAATGTCAAATTTCTTTTCACGAGCTGTTTTGTTGTTAGTTTTGGTCTTTGCGGGTTCTGAAATTGCGGGTGCGGCAACTTATTTTACCGGCAATCTCGCAGGGTCACAGGAGGTTCCGCCGACAGGCTCGACTGCAACCGGTTTTGGACGGGTTACGTTGAACAATGCTGAAACCTCTATGACGGTTTCAGTCTATTACGGATCGGCCGCCGCACCCTTGTCCAGCAATGTAGTGGCCGGCCACATCCACGGTCCCGCGGGGCCGGGTGTCAATGCTCCGATCATCTTCGATCTCGCACCCACGATTGGCGTCACATTCGGCTCAGTTGTAAACATGGTCATTGCGGTCAATGCGGCACAGGTGGCCGATCTGAAAGCGGGGCGGTGGTACTTTAACATCCACACGGTAAATTTCGGCGGCGGCGAGATTCGTGGGCAGATCGGTGTCGATTCGCCGTACATTGCATATCAGAATGGCGGACAGGAAAATCCACCGGTGACAACGCCTGCGACCGGCAGCGGCGCCGTGAGCATCAATGCAGCCGGGACACAGGCGCTTGTAACTGCTACGTGGAACGGGCTTTCGGGAAACGCCATAGCCGGGCACGTTCATAGCGGCCGCAGCGGCGTAAACGGGCCGATCATCTGCGATCTGGCGCCGCCCGCCGCCGCAACCGGTTCGGTAGTTGATCGTCTGTGCACACTTACGCCGGCACAGGCAACCGCAATGCGGACCGCGCAGCTTTACGTAAACATTCACACCGGGGCAAACCCCGGAGGCGAAATACGCGGTCAGATACAACGCCGGCGAAGCACGGTTTTGGATTTTGACGGCGACAGCAAGACCGATTATACGATCGCCCGAAACAATGTCGGAGCGAATCAGATCGAGTGGTGGACAGCCAACAGCACAGGTGGCATGTCGGCATTTGCGTTCGGCGTATCAGCCGAGTTCAGCACGGTGCGGATCGTAGCTGGAGACTTCGACGGCGATGGCAGAGACGATACTACAATCTGGAGAACCGGCGCCGCGCCAGCGGCCGGATTCCTGATCCTGCAGAGCAGCGATTCCACCGTCCGATTTGAGCAATTCGGCATTACCGGCGACGACCCTCGCGTTGTTTATGACTACGACGGCGACGGCCGTTGCGACTTGGCGGTTTTCCGTAACTCCGACGACACATGGTATTTTCTCGCGAGTTCCAATAACGCGGCACGGAATATTACTTTTGTTCGTTGGGGACCCAGCTTTGCGAACCCGGGTGATTACGACGGCGACGGCCGCGGTGATTTTATGAACCAGATCGGCGGCCAATGGTGGATACTGCGAAGCAGCGATCTTTCGTTCCAGATCGTCACCGTCGGTACGGGCGGCTCATTTGGCGTGCCCGGCGACTATGACGGCGACGGGAAGACCGATGTTGCAGTTACGGCTACGGAAGGAACCCCGTCAACGACTGCATGGTATTACGTCAGCACCCTCAACCCGACGCAGAATCTGTATTTGACGCGACAGGTTTGGGGAACCACGGCCCGAACGCGGGCGCAGGGCGACTATGACGGCGACGGAAGATCGGATTATGCCATCTGGCAAACCGGTGCACCGCAGGGCTTTTGGGTTCTGCCGTCGAACGGATCGCCCCACTCGTTCTTCCACTGGGGACAGTCAGGTGACTTTGCGGTCGCTGGCCATAACAACCGTTAATTTTATTTAGCGGACCAATGTGAATGGTGTTCCGGTTCACACCGGAACACCATATTTATTTGATTATGACAATTATCCGGGCGGCGATCGTTACAGCGAGCGATACGCGAAATAAGGGCGATAATATTTCAGGCGATGTACTTGTCGAGCTTTTGACCGGATCGGGTGCGGAGATCGTCGCGAACGTCATAGTTTCCGACGATCTTGACGATCTGAAACTGGCGTTAACCGAACTTGCCGAGCAGTCGGACGTTAATCTAATTTTGACAACCGGCGGAACCGGATTTGCCCCGCGTGATAATACACCCGAGGCAACGCTTGCCGTCATCGAACGCGAAGCTCCGGGAATTGCCGAGGCATTACGGCGCGAGTCGGCAAAGGCCACGCCGATGGCGATGTTGTCGCGCGGCGTAGCCGGTATTCGCGGAAACACTCTGATAATAAATTTCCCAGGCTCACCGAAAGCCGTGACGGAATGTTTCGAGGTCGTAAAACCCGTCTTGGCTCACGCTGTTGATTTAATATTGGGTGATTCAAGACACTAAACCGTTTGACTTGCTTTGCGGGCTTTGCGTCTCTGCGTGAAAAATATCTCACGCAAAGCTCGCAGAGGACGCAAAGAAGAACATGCAACAAGTTATGAAACAAGCGATTTTTTCTGTATTTCTTTTAGGCCTTCTCTTATTTACCGAACCTGTCAGCTCATACGCTCATTACAGATTTCCTGTCACTAACACAGGAACGCTCAGTGAAAAATTTCTTCGAACTGAACTGTTTTTTGGACTGAGTAAACGAAGCGGCGGGCAGGTTTCTGAGGCTGAGTGGACGAAGTTTTTGGACGAGATTGTAACGCCCGCATTTCCCGACGGTTATACGGTCGTCGATGCCGATGGGCGCTTTCGCGACGGTTTGGTAACGATCTCGGAAAAGAGCAAGGTGCTGATCGTACTCTACCCAAAAAGCTCAAGAAGCGAAAGCCGCCGAAAGCTTGACGCTATCAGGGCGGCTTACGTGAAACAGTTTGACCAAAAGTCGGTCATGCGAATGGACCTTCCGGGCGCGGTAAATGTGATGTTCGAATAACTATCGTTTTGCCGATGAACGCAGAAACGACGCGATGTCGTTCTTTAGTTTCACCATAGAATTCTTTTCGATATACATCATGTGCCCGGCTTCGTAATATTGGGTGGTGATATTGCTGCGGAGCGTCGGGTCGAGGTTCATTGACGACATCGTGTAGTCCGAAGCAAAATACGGCGTCGCCATATCGTAATAGCCGCTTGCCAAAAACACTTTCATATACGGATTCTTCCGCATAGCTGATGACAATGCGCCTGTCGTATCGGCGTAGGCGTTGTTTGTGTTCCAGTTCCACGGTGACGTAATACCGCCTCCGAGAATGTAATATTCGAGATCGGTCTTAAACCCCAGATCACTGCGGATATAATCGTTAAATGTTGCCGTATAAGGCGTTCTGATCGCGGTCATGCTCGGGTCGAATTCCGGGCCGTCGCCGCCGGAATCGCGGTCATATCCGAGAAAACGGCTGTCCAAGCGGCCGGTGGTTCGTCGTCGTGTTCTCAATAATTCCTTGTTGAATTCACCAAGCTCAACGCGAAAATTTTGGTTGTCGATAAACGATTTTGAGATTCCGGTAAACGAGCTGAACTTGTCGAGCAGATCGTTGCGTTCCTGCGGACTGAGACGGTCGATCCGCAACAAGGCCGGAGCGTATTCGCGGGCTGCAAAGTTTTCGGCCTCGCGCAAAAATTCCGTCAGCGGCTTATTTTGCATCGTGGGTGATAGCGCTTTGTGATACCACGCCGTAGCGGCATACGACGGGAAATACATCACCAGCGGCGTATCGTTGTTGTCGGCAAATCGGATGGTCTGAAAGTTTGTCACCATCGAAACAAGTGCTACGCCGTTCAGTCCGATACCGCGTTCGAACAGGTGATTCGCAAGCCCCGCAACCCGCGTCGTGCCGTAGCTTTCACCGACCAGATATAGCGGCGACGCCCAGCGTTCGCTCCGGCCTAGATACATTCTAATAAATTCGCCGTTCGCGTCGATGTCGCCGTTGACGGAAAAGAACTTGCTCGCAAGCTCCGGCTTTGCCGCACGCGAATAGCCTGTTCCCACCGGATCGATGAACACAATGTCAGTCAGGTCGAGCCAACTGTGATCGTTTTCAACCAGTTCGTATGGCGGCGGAGGCATCAGGCCGTCGTCGAGCATCTTTACCCGTTTCGGCCCCAACGCCCCAAGATGCAGCCAGACCGAAGCCGATCCCGGCCCGCCATTGAAGGAAAACATCAGCGGCCGCGTGCGTTTGTCCGCAACGCCGTCGAGCGTGTAAGCCATATAGAAAATCCGACCTTCGGTCTCGCCCGAGACGGAATTGCGGATCGGCATAAAACCCGTTGTGACGGTGTAATTCAACTGCCGGCCGCCGACGCGTGACGAGTGTTTTGTAACCACTGGCGGCTCGTCTGAACGAGCAGGAGCAGCCGGAGTCGGCGAAGGGCTTGGCGTCGCCTGTGGCTGGGCTGCGAGCGGCGCAAAAACAGACAAAGTCGCAAGCAGAAAAAGAGTGCCGAGAAACTTATTTCGGGTCATATTTATCTTCGGAACGGATCAGATTATTGCAGGTTGAGATTAGCACAAACCGCATTTCCATTGAAACGCGCCTTTGCTTTGCGTTCTTTGCGGCTTTGCGTGGAACAGGTTTTTCACGCAAAGCCGCGAAGTTCGCAAAGAAGAATCGCAAAGAAGGAAGAAGAAATCAGCAATCACTATTTTATGAGTAAGCGGGTTAAACCAACCTTTGAAAAAAACTCCTTTCACTATTTACTTTTTGGCTTTACAATCTAAAGGAATAACTCAGCCGGTAGAATTTCGCCGGAATTCCCCTATGCTTGGCCCACAACAACTCAGTAGGAGGTTCCATAATGTTATTTAACTCTGTTCGAGCGACTCTGGCCCTGTTCTTACTAATCCTTTCGCAGACAAATTCCTTTAGTCAAAACTGCAATTTGGGAGCGCCATCAACAACGCCGCCGGCGGGCGTGTCGGTGTTTATCGGGGACGACATTGAGTTTTCCCCTCTGCCTAATCGCGGCAATGCAAGCCCGGCAAGCAGGCAGCTTCTTGATCTGCAGGACGATCCGTGGCGAATCGCCGCCCAATCGGCCAACTTTACGAGTTTCAGCAACGCCTGGACGGGCGGTTCGGGGGCGACCACGCCGAATCCGGCGGGCGTGCCGCTGGTCTTGTTTTCGTTCAGCGGGGTGACGGTTTCGGCGGCGCTTCACAATGTTGAGATCGGCGGCGCCGATTGCGATGGCGGGATTAACGGAAACCAGGGCGACTTGGCAAACACCGACAACATGCAGGATATAGCGCCGCGTCCAAACCAGTTTTTTATAGCCGGAAACCAGCCGCGGTTTTGGAATGAGAACGCGGGGTCGCCGGCGAACAGGAACGCGGTCGTTTTTTCGTTCACGCGTGACGTCAATGCGTTTGGCGCGTGGTTCGGCGACGTGGAAACGAGGAGTGACGGAGTGGGTCAGCCGACCCTGCTGAGGCTTGTGGATGTTGCGGGGAACCGCATCGGCAACGACATTATCATCCCTCCGAACGGAGTACCCGATCAATCTATCTGCGGCGGGCCCGACGCGACGACATCGGTATCGGCATGCGGGAACGAAACGTCCAGTTGGATCGGATTTGTTGACGCCGCGTCTCCGGCGCGGGTCCGGTTTGCGATATTGTTGGTGGGCGATGACGACTTCGCCGTCGGGAGCAACGACGGCAATACCGAGCACCTCAGTTTTATCGGCGCGACGCTCGCTCTGATCGCTCCGTCGGCTGCGCCGGTTTCGATCTCAGGCCGTATCGAGACGCCCGACGGCCGTGGAATCGGCAGAGTGTCGGTAACGGTGATCGATCCGCTCACGTCGGACACGTTTTCAGCCGTCTCCAATCCTTTCGGAAACTTTCGCGTCGAGGGCCTGACTGCCGGGAACACTTACGTCGTCTCCGTCCGGCACAAATCGTACATATTTGCCGAGCCGACCCAGACCGTCCAGGTCAACGAAGACCTGACCGGCATAATCTTCATCGCCAACGGGCCGTAGCAGTTGGCAGTGGCGAAAACAGCTACCGCCCGAAAGCTTCTGGTCAAACTCGCAATAATGCTGCGAGACAACATCACCGCAGATGAGTTTGACCGGCGTGGCCGCACGGTAGGTAATACCCGTTCCGGCAGTACTACTAATTTCTCTCCCGGAGCACGCGGAACGGGTTGAAATCGTCGATCGTTATCCGCATTCCTTCTTCGAGTTCGGCACGAAGTTCGGCCGGTCTTCGCAGCAACAGGCTCGCGTCGTCGGAACGGTAATTTGCGTCGAGTACGGTTACTCTGGCCAGTGTTTCGAGCGACTGAGTGAACAACGCATCGTCGTTCGAAATGGCCCCCCAGCCTTGTCGATAAGAACTGTACGCGATGTAAAACTGCGTTCGTGCGTCGCGTTTTTCAGGATCGGCACGTTCGAATGCATCGCGGGCGGCGACGAAATTATCAGCACGAAACGACAGAATGCCTTGATCGAAAAGCTGTTGATTTACTTCGTATGTTCCGATGACGACCGTGCCTTTATGTAACGGCATTTTCGACGGTCTCTCTCGCCTTGATCGTGATCTCCTCGACCGAACGCGGCTCGGCGGCATAGAGAAACACAATGAACACGCCGTAAATGGCCGCCAACAGGATGCCTAAAATTTGGATATATTTTTCGTTCATTGCTATAATCAGCCGTTCATAAGAATACACTTTCCGTCCGCACTTTCGCTATGTTCAAGTTTTTTCGTATCAGTTTTGGGTTGATCGTGATCGGTTTTGCGTCCGTTTCGATCTTTGGCCAAAACGAATGGGTCGGCCGTTACGAATTCAGCGAGGACGGCGGAAAAACTGCCGGCGGCACAGCGATATTTGTCCAGCACGACCTTGAGATCGTCGAAGGCAACGACGGCCTGATTGCGTTCCTTAAAAGCAACGGCTATCAAACGTCGAAAGACCTGATCTGTACCGCAAAGATCACCGGCGACAAACTAAACATCTATCTCGAAAGCTACGGCGAGGACAATGTTTTCGAGTCGTACAAGTCAGGCGATCTTCTGCTGACGCTCGAACGAAAAACAGAAAAAGTCAAGACTGTTTTGCTCACGCATTGGGGCAAATTCACGCCCATCGTCCCGAAGAATGAGAAATCAGGAAAGATATATTTCACCAAATCAGACACTAACAAAAATGAAAAATAGCTTGTTCGCAATAATCGTTTTGGCATCTGCTTGCTTTATTGCCGCTCAGAATTCAGGCGCTGACGTGATCCTTGTAAACGGAAAAATCCGGTTGATGGATGGGAAGAACTCAACCGTCAGCGCAATTGCGGTCAAAGGGAATACTATCGTGGCCATCGGTACTGATGCGGAAATACGCAGGCTTGCGGGTTCGAATACGAAGATTATCGATCTGAAGGGCAAGACGGTGATTCCGGGTTTCAATGACGCGCACGTTCATTTTTCGGAAACGGGTGCGCAGCTTTCGTCGGTCGATCTGCGTGATGCGAAAACGCCGCAGGAATTTGTCGGTCGGATAAAGGTGTCTGCGGCAACGCTGCCGAAGGGACGTTGGATACTTGGCGGGAAATGGGACCACGAAAATTGGACGCCGAACAATTTGCCGACGGCGGCGATGATCGATGCCGTGACGCCGGACAATCCGGTTTTCATCGACCGCTTGGACGGCCACATGGCGCTTGCAAACAGCCTCGCGATGCAGCTTGCAAAGGTCGATAAAAGCACAAAGGATGTCGCCGGCGGCGAGATCGTTCGCGATGCGACCGGCAATCCGACCGGTGTTTTTAAAGACGCGGCGATGAACTATTTCAGCCCGGCGATTCCGCCGCCGTCTTGGGAACAGCGGCTCGAATCGGCACAGGCCGCGACCGACCACGCGGCCTCGCTTGGCGTAACGAGCGTGCAGGATATGTCGGCGGGAACGGACGTTGGCGTTTATCAGGAGTTGCTTCGTCGCGGCACGTTGAAGACGCGCGTTTACGGCTGTTCGCCGCTTGGCGACTATCAGCGTTGGGAAAAAACCGGCGTGCGTGCCGCGTTTGGCGATGCGATGCTGCGGGTCGGCTGTTTGAAAGGCTATGCGGACGGCAGTCTTGGTTCGACCACTGCCTGGTTTTTTCAGCCGTATCTTGATGCGCCAAACACAGTTGGTTTGGCGTCGGACGAGATACCTAAAACGCCGGAACTGGTTTTGGCCGCCGACAAAGCCGGATTGCAGGTAAACATTCACGCGATCGGCGACCGTGCGAATGACGAAATACTGGACATTTTTGCGAAAGTCGAACAAGCCAATGGTCCGAAAGACCGCCGTTTCCGCATCGAGCATGCACAGCACCTGCGGCAAGAGGACATCAAGCGTTTTGGCGGGCAAAAGGTCGTGGCGTCGATGCAGCCGTTTCACATTATGGACGATGGTCGTTGGGCTTGGAAGCGGTTGGACGAATCTCGGATCAAAGGGACTTACGCGTTTCGTTCCTTGCTCGACAGCGGCGGCGTGCTTGCGTTCGGGTCGGATTCGCCGGTCGCTCCGCTCAATCCGTTGTGGGGCGTTTACGGCGCGGTTACGCGTAGCACGCTCGATGACAAGAATCCGAACGGCTGGGTTCCCGAGCAAAAAATTTCGGTCGAAGAAGCCGTCCGAGCATTCACTTGGGGTTCGGCCTACGCTGAGTTTCAGGATAAGGTTAAAGGCACGCTCGAGGTTGGTAAACTGGCGGATTTTGTTGTGCTGTCAGATGATATTTTCAGCATCGATCCGGTCAAGATACGCGATGTGAAAGTGCTGATGACGTTCGTTGACGGCAAGCTGGTTTACGAAGCGAAATGAGGTTTTGCTCTTTGCGATCTTAGCGGCCTTTGCGTGAAAAATATCTCCACGCAAAGCCGCCAAGGGCGCAAAGTCAGGAAATAGCTGGTCTTCCTACGATCCAATGAGGGTTTTTGTATCGACGGTTTTTGTGCTTCTGTTTCTGGTACGTCTCGATGCTCAGCAAGCCGCTGATCTCGTTATCGTAAATGCCAATGTGCGGACGATGGCCGCGAAACAGCCGAAAGCCGAGGCGATAGCGGTGACCGGCAACAAGATCGCCGCCGTTGGGACAAACGCGGAAATTCGAAAGCTTGTAGGCGAAAGAACCAGAATTATCGACGCAGGCGGAAGGCTCGTGCTGTCTGGATTCAACGATTCGCATGTTCATTTTATTGGCGTAGGGAATTTATTTTCGACGCTGGATCTGCGGGATATTAAGACAGCAGACGAATTGTCTCGCCGGATCGCTCACTACATTAAATTTCTGCCAAAAGGCCGTTGGATATTGGGCAGCGGCGGCGGTAATGATCTATGGAAACAGATCGACGGACAAAAGCTGGACGAGCTGACACCGGATAATCCTGTGTTTCTTTATAATGCCGATACAAGGTCAGCAATTTCAAATTCGGCGGCGATCAAGGCGGCAAACTTAAAGAATACTAAATCAGGCATCGTCACCGGCTCGCAGTTTGAACGTGTCCGCCAAGCCGTGCCTGCCGATCATTCAAAGCGTTGGGCCGAGATAGCTGAGACCGCGTCGAACTATGCCGCGCCGTTCGGCATCACAAGCGTGCAGGACACAGACTCGGACGACCACGCGGAGCTTTATCGCGAACTTGCACGGCAGGGTAAATTGAAAGTCCGCATTTACGATTGCCACGGCCTTCCGAATTGGAAAAAATACGCCGATGCCGGATTGAAAGCCGCGACCGACGACGCGATGGTGCGAACCGGATGTTTGAAAGGAACGGCCGATGTCGATGATAAAGGCAAGGCCGCGTTGCAACGCGACGTGACCGCCGCCGACAAAGCCGGAATGCAGGTTTTGCTTCACGCTATAGGGCCGAATGCGAACAAGACCGCTTTAGACGTATTTGATAGCGCGGCCAAAACGAACGGAACGCGCGACCGCCGCTTTCGCATAGAACACGCCGAACGTGCTAATAACGAAGACGTTCCGCGTTTTGCACGTCTCGGAATTATCGCCTCGATGCAGCCATATCTGTTTGGCGGGCTGAATGCGGACAGCAAATACTATCGCGAAATGCTTGTGTCCGGCTCAAGCATCGCTTTCGGATCGGACGCGCCGATGACCGACATCGATCCGTTTTTCGGCATTTCTGCCGCAGTGTCGAATCAAGGCATGTCGCTCGACGACGCAATTCGCTCATACACGCTCGGTTCCGCCCGAGCAGAGTTTCAGGAAACGGTCAAAGGAACCATCGAAGTTGGGAAATTGGCCGATATAGTTATTCTTAATGAAATTCTAACTGCATCGTCGAACGGTTCTCGAATCCGGTTTACTATCGTTGACGGAAAGGTGGTATTTCAGGCAGATTAGTAGATAGGAAAATTCAGAAAAATTATCCGAGGAATCTAAATATGAAACAATTTATTTTAGCAATATTCACGACACTTTTACTCTCTGTCACAGTTTTCGCACAGGGCGAATTGAACAGCAAAGGCGAGCCGGTCGTTAAGAGCGAGCAGAATGCGCCGGTTGAATTGAAAAAAGGCGAATCGATCACGCGCGGTGCGGCTTTGGCGAAGGGCTTGAAAAAAGCGAAGGTCGAAAAGGTCTTTGCCGAGCCCGCAAAGTTTGCCGACAAGACCGTCGAGGTCAAGGGCGTTATTGTTCGTTCGTGCAAGAAAGAAGGCTGCTGGATGGAGATGGCCGATAAGGAAGGTGGAAAATCGGTCCGCGTAACTTTTGGCGATCATGCGTTCTTTATCCCGCTTAATTCCGCCGGAATGAACGTCCGAGCCCAGGGCGTGTTCAAGACAAAAACACTGACCAAAGAACACGTCGATCACCTCATTAACGACGACGGAGCAAAATTCGATACTCGCAACGCCGACGGCACCGTTACCGAAGTGTCGTTTGACGCAACCGGAGTTGTGCTGACGAAGGCGGAGTAGTCCGGGGCGAAAAATAACCGCGAAAAACGCGGAATACGCGAAAGAAGATTCTTTTAGCGTATTCCGCGTTTTTCGCGGTTTACCTCAGTCGTTAACTAAAACTTGAATCTGACACCGAGCTGGGCTTGGCGGGGTTCGCCGAAACCGGCCGTTACGGTTCCGTCAAAGTTGAAGGTCAACGGACGGGGCAGGCTTCGCAGGTTGCGATTATTGAAGAGGTTAAAGGCCTCAAAAATACCCTCAAGCTCCATCCGCTCGCCGAACTTGAATCCCTTCGACGCACGGAAATCCAGCGTGAAGAATTCGTTATCCAGCCGCTCCGTATTTCGCTGCACGATATTAGGGAACGTTCCGCGATCTTCGACTGAGACCGATGTCGGCTGTGCCGAACGATACTGAACTATCGGCGAGATGTTTATATTATAGGGTAGCAGGAACGTCGCAAAGGCATTAAAACGATGCCGCTGATCGCGATCCGAATAGCCGTATTCCGGCGTCAGATCACGCGGATCGATATAGCGGAAAGTAAACGGATCGCGCTCGTTATCGTCGTCCGACCTATCCCACGCAAGCAGATAATTCGCCTGAAACTGGTAACGGTTAGCGAATCGTTTGTTCAGCGTAAAAGTAAGCCCCTGATACAGCTACCGGGCCGAACTTTCCGTCGAGCGGATCTCACCAACACCTGAACCATCCGGGCGTTCAAAGATCGCCACGCCACCGTAGAGCCGGGCATCACCGCGGTTTACGAAGCGTGTCAGCCGAGTCGATTTTGCGTAATTGTAAGCGAAAAGGAAGGACATATTCTTCGCGATCTCGCGCTCGATGCTGGCCGAATATTGTACCGTTCGCGGATTTTTGAAATTGCGCTCAAACACGGCAACACCAGGGTTGAACGCCGTGAAATTGTCCGTCGGAAGCGGATCTGGAAAAGGGGGACATCTGACCGGCGACGTCGGGTCGAATGAGCAGAACGTGCCGTCCCTGTAAATATTTCCCGCGATCGCTCCGTCCGTATTTCTCGGCCCGGCGACGACCAATCCTGGAATACGGGCGTAATATATACCTGCACCCAAGCGGATCGCAGTCTTGCCGTCGTTGCCCGGCGACCATGAAAGCGCGAGCCTTGGCGACCAGCCATCGGTGAAATCGGGGATCGTTCCGTCAGAAGGGAATCGCGGATCGCTCACAAATTGTCCATAGGCAGTATCCGAAATGTCGTTAATAATATCCGGCTGATACTGGCCTTCCCAGCGGAAACCCATATTGAGCGTAAGGTTGCGGCGGACCTGCCAACTGTCCTGAATATAAAGGCCCGGTTCGATAGTCGAATAAGCTTGCGTTCCGGCTTCTTCGACGGTCCTGTCTCCGATCGGAGCAAACTGTAGATAAAGTGAAAGCCCCGCCGGGCTGACACCGTCGATATAATCGATAAAGTTGTTGATCGCAGTATCAATATCGCCGGCCACAAAGATATAACGGCCGCGTGCGAATCCAATAAAGGTCTGAGAAACTTTGGTGCGATTGAAATCCGCGCCGAGCTTGATGGT
Source organism: uncultured Chloracidobacterium sp. (assembly GCA_964605905.1). GTDB lineage: Bacteria > Acidobacteriota > Blastocatellia > Pyrinomonadales > Pyrinomonadaceae > OLB17. Next base: position 31,411 of record CAZSEL010000020.1, read on the forward strand.
ATGGTTGCCTTTGATAACCGTAAAATTGTCGGTAAATTGGACACGAACATCGTCGGAAGGAACCGGGAGGAAGAACGGCCGTCCAAAACGGTATGAGACGCCATCGGGAGATGTTCCTGCATTAAACGTTCCTATCGTAACGTCTGGAAGATCAGGTCCGTCATAAAATCGCGGACGTTCTTCTTTCGCAATTTGAAATCGGAATTCATTCAACAGAGTCGGCGTGATCGTCGAGACTAATTGGCCGATAAACGAATTCGAACTATCGGTCTCGCGGCCGTTGGCCGATGAGCCCCAGGTCGGCACGTCGAATGTGCCGTTAACCTGTTCCGCACGGCTGTAGTTGTGACGCAGCGTCAGCAAATTGCTGTTGTTGATATTTACGTCGACCTTCGCAAGAAAAACGTCGGCGTCGTTCGTGCGGTTAATAACGGTTTCCTCGTCGGGCGAGTTGAAACGCGTTGCGAAGATGTCGCTCAAAATCGGATCGATAAAGTTCGGCTTGCTGCTTTTGCCGTCGTTGCGTTCATAGGCTAGAAAGAAAAACACCCTGTCCCGCTTGATCGGGCCGCCAATGTTGCCGCCGAACTGATAATTTCTAAAATCTTCGACCGGCAAACCGGCTTCGACAGCGTCCGGGTTTTGACTTGAAAGCGACTGATTACGGAAAAAGAGAAATGCAGAGCCTGAGAATTCGTTTGTGCCCGATTTGGTGACGGCATTGATGAACCCGCCGGAACTGCGGCCAAACTCGGCTGACGCGCCGACCGGAACCACCTGAAACTCTTTTACCGATTCGAGGCTGATCGTAAAGGCCGGACGCTGGCCGCCTCGCTGCTCGCCAAAGAACGGGTTGTTTGCATCGGCGCCGTCGATCGACACGTTGTTCTGAATGCCTTTCTGGCCGTTGATCGATATCTCGTCGCCGTCCGGGCCCTGAACTATCGAAACGCCGGGCGTTAGCAACGCAAATCGCGAAAAGTCGCGTCGATTGATCGGCAGATTTTCGACCGAGCGTTGATTTATCTGCGTTGAAAGCTCGGTGCGTGCGGTATCGACCACATTGGCATCGACCGACACATCGACCGTCTCTGTTGCCTGGCCGACCTTCATCTCGAAACGAAGAGCAAGAGTCTGGCCGATGGTCACCTCGACATTTTCGAGTACCTGATCCGAAAAGCCGCCGGCCTTGGAAGTTACGCGATAGCGTCCCAATGGCAGCAGCGGAGCCGTGAAAAAGCCGTCGGAGTTTGACGTTACGCTTCGTTCAAAGCCGGTATCGAGATTGCGGACAGTGATCGCCGCACCGGCGACAACTGCCCCGTTTTGATCGACAACTGTGCCCTGAATGGTGCCGGTTGTTGATTGTGATTGGGCCATCGCACCGATGGCAAGCAGCGGCACGAGGCCAAGCATGCAAATTAGTCGGGAAATTCTGGTCATAGTTGTGTCCTCTGTGAATCTAATAAAAGTTTGCTGGAACTGTTTTAAAGCAGTCAGAAGATAGCCGACAGCACTCGAAATTCGTTCCAACGTAACAGCAATGTTACAGAAATGAAAACTGCCGGATTATAGAACTGAGCGGGACGAAATACAACTGCGATAGTGTTAAATCTTATAACCTCATAAGATGACGGAAAGAGATTCGAAATTCCTTTGCCAATTATCGCTGTGGTAAGCTATCGCAAGTCGTTTTGGCGGCCGGGGCAACAGCGGTTTCCGCTCCGAAGACATCCAATACCGCGGAGGAAAATCTATATGCTTTGGAAGATCGTTTTAGTTCTGGGGATTTTAGGTTTGTTGCTCGGTCTCGCCGTGACCGGAATATCGGTCGCGTTGCCGATCGCAACTGACGGCCGGACAAGTTGGGAAGAAGCCGCCATCGGTATCATTCCCGGCGTGTTAGTGCTGATCGTTTCGTTTTTGATGTTTTTGATCGGCCTTATATTTGTTATCAAGAACCGAAAGAAGAAGTCTTCGCCGAACAACGTAAATATCAACCAGTTCGGTTCGTAAGTTTGTGTTGCCATTTAAAACATCGAATCGTCTCCGAAGATGCGGCGCGAGATGTGATAGACGAGTTGGATAAGCTGGTGAAGCGGGCGAATCACGTTGATCTTAGCGGTATTGTAGGCCTGTGGGCAGATCGACCTGAGTCCGCAGAAGACATTGCGAGCAATCTGCGCCGGAAGTCGAACTCTAGGGTAAAGAATGCCTGAGTTCATTATTGATACCAACATTTTGATTGGTGTGCTTCGAGGTGACCGCGAGCTTGCGTCATTTGTTGAGAGTTTGGACTGTGCTATCGATACGACTATATACGTCGAGTTAATTCAGGGAGCAAGAACAAGATCGAAGTTGCAAGTATCGAACGTGCGTTGGGACAGTTCCAGCTATTTCATTTCGACGAGAGTATTTCGCGAAGAACCATTGATTTGATCCGAGCTTATTCCAAGAGTCACGGCCTGATGTTCGGTGACGCGGTGATAGCGGCAACCTGCCTCGAAAACGATCTCCAACTGGTGACTTTTAACGCTAAGGACTTTCGATTTATTAAAGGATTGCGGCCTAAGGTACCTAAAGTGTGAAACCGTTCAAGATCCGAGACATAGAAATAAACCCGCCGCTTATACTTTCACCGATGGCGGGCGTGACGGACTACACCTTTCGGCGTTTGATAAAGCGTCGCGGCGGCGTGGGGTTGGTCGTGTCGGAATTTATCTCGGTCGAAGGGCTGACTCGCGGAAATCCTAAGTCGAAGCGGCAGATGCACTTTGACGAGGAAGAACGGCCATTTGCGGTTCAAATATTTGGCGGACGGCCCGAACGGATGGCGATGGGCGCGGAAATGGCCCAAGAGATCGGTGCAGATATTCTTGACGTAAACTGCGGTTGTCCGGCACCAAAGGTCGTTAGAAATGGCGGCGGTTCCGGTTTGCTCAAGGAACCGGCAAAGCTCGTGGAAATTCTTAAAGAGATCAAAAAAACGATCTCGATCCCGCTAACGCTAAAACTCAGGACCGGCTACACAGACTCGTCGATCAATGTAGTTGATGTCGCGAAAATGGCCGAACAATGCGGCGTCGAGCATATTCAGGTCCACGGCCGTAGCCGCGAACAAGCCTATCGAGGGCTTGCGAATTGGGAACTGATCCGTCAGGTGAAAGAGGCAGTTTCGATCCCGGTTTCGGGCAACGGCGACATTACGTCCATCGAATACGGAATGCGAAAATGGAGCGAGTCTGGCACCAACGGTATTTTGATCGGCCGGGGAGCGATGCAGAATCCGTGGATTTTTCGTCAGTTTGCAGACGTGCTCGCCGGCGACGAACCATACCAACCGGATCTCAATGAAAAGAAAGCCGTTTTGCTTGAGTTCTTTGAGATGTGCCTTGAGGAAATGCCCGAACTGGTTGCCCTGGGTAAAATGAAGCAGCTTGCCGGACAATTTACAAAAGGTTTAGTCGGCGGAGCACAGTTTCGCCAGACTCTATACCATTCCCACTCGGCTGAAGAGATTTTAGACAACATTACGATATACTTTAAGACGCTCTCCTCAGGCAACCGGTACGGCGACGGGATCGTCGAAGCAGAAGTTCCAACCATTGATTCGTGCGACGCTTTTGCCAAAGAACAAACTTTCACCGTCGGATCGGCGATTGTTTAGAAGCTTCGGAGAACCCTGATTATGAAAAACCGATCTTATTTTCCGATTGCGGCAATCGCAGCAGCGATATTCGTTTTGTCCACATCCGTAACGGCTCAAAAATTAAAGCCTGAGGAGATAATCTCAAAACACCTGGATTCGATCGCAGCCGCGGACAAGCGAAACACAGCCAAGAGTCTGGTTGCCGTCGGCGAGGTGCAAATCGAATTCATAACTCAGAAAAATCAGCCGGCAAAGGGACGTGTTGTTGTTGCGTCGGAAGGGCAAAAGTTGTTTTTCGGTATGAGTTTGAACGCTGTGGATTATTCTCGGGAGAAAATCGTTTACGATGGCGACAAATCGAGTGTCGATTTTGTTCGTCCGGGTGTTCGCTCAGACCTTGGCACTTTTGTTCAATCAAATGGGGAACTCATCAATCATGGCCTTCTCGGCGGTACGCTTTCGACCGCTTGGGCCCTTCTAAATACAGAATCCAACAAACCGAAAATTTCGGGCGGCGGCACTAAAAAGATCGATGGTGTCGAGGTTTATGTGCTCAACTATATGCCGAAAGGCGGCAGTGACTTGGATATTAAAATGTTTTTCGATAAGGATACATTTAGGCACGTTCGCACCGAATACGCCAGGATTCTTTCGTCGAGCATCGGCCGTACGATCAATGAATCTGCCCGAACAAGCGAGACACGATTGAAAGTTACCGAGGATTTTTCGGACTACAAAGATTTCCAAGGCCGGATGATGCCCCACAAATACAAAATGTACTACACGTTCACCGGCACCAACGGAACCAAAGAAGTTTCGTGGACCTATGAGTTGAGCGAGTTTGCGATCAATCAGCCACTTGATGCCGGAACTTTTGTCGTTAGTAAATAAAATGTCAAAATTCAAGTATTACAGGCTGTCGTTACCGGTGATTTTCTTGCTTGTCACGACGGCCGTCTTTGCTCAAAAGCAACCCGCAACGCAAAACTCAGCCCAGCCTAACGCCGCATTGCGCGGCTCTGCCGCGTATGCAGAGGTTTTGCTTAAAAAGACGGAATTCGAATCGGAGATGGAATCTTTACTGATCGATTACACCGACGAATTTCCAAGGGTTAAAGAGATACGGTTTTCGCTTTCCGTGCTGCAGCGTGACGCTGACAGGATTCTCGGGACGAAACCGGCCGATGCCGGACGGCTGTCTCAGGCGCTTGGAAAATTGATCGTTCGGCGAGTCGATCTTGAAACCGATCTTTGGAATCTGCTACAGTCATACAAGGACGAGCATCCGGATGTGAAAAGGGCGAAACGACGTGTCGAGGTTTACGACCGTGCGATCAAACAGATAATCGACTAGATAGCGTCGTCCGATCGCGATATTTCCGAAACGACCGAATAAAGTTCGGCGGCGGATTCCTTTGACATCTGTTTCGTCTTAGGTATCGCGATTACCTTAATAACGACGATCGTATCTTTCCGGCGAATTTCTATCTCGTCACCTGCGGTTATGCTTTTTGACGATTTCGCAATCGCTCCGTTCACCCGAATCAAATTCTTCTCGCAAAATTGCTGAGCGAGGCTTCTTCGCGGAAGCAGACGGCTTGCTTTTAGAAATAGATCGAGACGCATTTTATCAATAAAAAAAAGCCGTTCGCCCGAACGGCCTTTCAAAAAATTATCGCATACGTTAATTAGTTATTTGCGACTTTTTCCGAACGCTCTTCGGCGAACAGGATCGGGGCGACCAGCGGCCGGTATTCCTCGTTGATCTTGATGTACGAGTCCTGACGAAGTTTCGCCATAAACTTCTTTTGAGCCTCGGGAATTTTAGGCTGCATCATAGCGGAGCGAACGGCGGCTTCGTTGAACTCCGATTCGCTGCTTGCCTGTTCGCGGGCATCCACCCTTAGAATTATAACGCCGAGTTTATCAACCTCGATAGGCTCAGTATAGCCGCCGACTTTGACCGGTTTGAGCGGATCGGCAATTACCGGAACTAATTCGGAAACCAGGACTTTCTCGGCTTTTCCTTGCCCCCGCGTCATTTGGCCCGGATCGGAATTTTCCGTGGCGATCTTTGCAAAATCGGCACCGGCACGAAGCTCTTTGAGCAGTTGTTTCGCTTTCTCTCTGACGGCATTCTCGTCACGTCCGGCAAACCCGAGAAATATTTCGCTGACCGAAACGGTCTCAGGCTTGGTAAATTTTGCCTTGTTGGCTTCGTAAAACGCTTTGATCTCGGGGTCTTTGGATTCCCAATAAACTTTTCGATGGACTTCCTGTTGAATGACCATGTCACGCGTTGCCTGTCGGCGCCACATCTCGCGAATTTCCTGCGGATCGACGCCCTGTTTTTCCATTTCCTTATAAAGAGCGTCGAGCGTCTTAAGGTCGTGCTCTTTCATTATCGCGAGCGAACGCTGATTGACCGAGGCCTCGACGTCGGCATCGATCTTAAGCTCTTTGCCGCGCTGCATCAGAAGTTCTTCGTTGATCATATTTGCGATCAACTCACCCTTTTTTTCGTTGACAAGCCGTTCGGCCTCTTCACGGCTCTTGCCCTGAGTGACGTCCTGATCGACGATCGCCTTCATTTCACGCTTTATGCGGGAAAGCGTAATAACGCCCTCGTTCACCTGTGCGACAACTTCATCGACGACGCGGGTCTCGGTTTCCTGGGCATTTATCGGTGAGCTAAACACACCGGCTGCGAAAATAACTAGCGGCAAAAATCGTAAATATTTCATCAAATCTCCAAGATGTCGGAAGACTTAGGTCTTCAATATTAATTAGTTACGATGGCTTCGATGCAAAAATGTTCGGTTGGGTTCGTCTTGTGAAAGCTCGAATGCTTTTTTGCAAAATTCGATTCTTTGTAACTTTGTTGTATATTAACAGATATTGTGAGAGAAAACCCGACAGGCAAGACGCGAAAATGTCCCGAATGCGGTTTTGACGGCATGCTGGCTGGCGGCGGTAAACTCCGTTGTGCTGCATGTGGCGGAGAATTGACGGATCCTGCGAAAAGCATGTTTTCAAAGGTTTTTACACGTATATCGACGCTTTTGCTTGTCTGCGTCGCGGCTCTTGCGGGTTTTTACGCCTCACTTATTTACTCTGCGGCTCCGTTGACGGTCGAAGAGCAAAACAAAGTGATCTCGGCTATCGAATTACTGGAAGCACAAGGATTTAAAGACGAAGTCTTCTTGCTCAGAAACATTGCTGCCTTTCGAAGCAATGACAATTGGCTAAATGCTTCGGTCGAAAAAGAGAACGCCTATGCCGCGACAAATTTCCCCTTCGGCATCGTAACGCTCTATCCCGATTTTTTCGAGCAGACGTCGAATAATGTCGAACGGGCGGCCGTTTTGCTCCACGAAGCCAAGCACATTCATGGCGACGATGAAAAAGCGGCGTATGAATTCGTCTGGAAGAACCGCAAAAAACTTGGTTGGGACGGCGAACAATTTAGCCGGTCGGAGATTTGGCAAAACGTGCGCAGACAAACCACCGAATACTCGCCAAACCTTTTTATCTGCGAGCTAAACATCGCCAACGACTGCACCGACCGGCCGCGTCTGCCATCTGATCTTTCCCGCTGAATTTACCCAGATGTTGATATTTTTTCTTTTTCTTTTCTTCTTTGCGAACTTTGCGACTTCGCGTGAAAATTAGCCTATTTCACGCAAAGCCGCAAAGAACGCAAAGCAAGAAAGTAATAACAAAATCCCTATCGTGTAATCTGGGTTTAACTCGAAACCTCAACTAAAAGTTCATAAGCTGTTCGTATCGGCTCGTCTCCGGCGTCCGGCAACCGCAGAATTCCAGACGCCGAAAACGTGATCGTCTCGTCCGACGCTATCAAGGCCATCAGTTTTTCGGGTGAAATTTTGGCACTTTCACTAAATTTAATTCCGATACCGCCGCTGGAGCGGTCAACGGAAACAATACCGAGCGACTCGGCAAGTTTTCGCAAGCGGCCATAGGCGAAAAGATTATCGACCGATTCCGGTATGCGGCCGTAACGGTCTGCGATCTCGGCGTGAATCTGCATAAGAGCTTCTTCCGTGTCCGCCGATGCGATACGTTTATACGTCCGCAGCCGTTGGCCGGACTCGACGATATAATCTTTCGGGATCGAAACATCTATTCCCAAATTGATGGAAACACTGATCTCGTCAGCGATCTCATCACCGCGAATTTCTGCTATGGTGCGTTCGAGCATCTTGGTATAAAGATCGAAACCAAGAGCATCCAAATGGCCGGATTGCTGTCCGCCGAGCAGGTTTCCCGCACCGCGCAGTTCCATATCCAGAGCAGCGATGCGGAAACCGGCCCCGAGATCGGAAAATTCGCGGATAGCTGAGAGTCTCCTGCGAGCGATCGGCGTCAGCTCTATCTCGCTTGGGATCAGCAGATACGCATAAGCCCTGCGGTTCGACCGCCCAACGCGCCCGCGTAGCTGGTAAAGCTGAGACAGGCCGTAATTGTCCGCACGGTTGATAATGATCGTATTTGCACGCGGAATGTCGATGCCGTTTTCGATGATCGTCGTTGCGACCAGAACATCATATTTGTAATCCATGAAATCGAGCATCACCTGCTCCATTTCCTTTTCGTTCATCTGGCCGTGGCCGATGGCGATGCGTGCGTTTGGCACAATGCTCTGGACGAGAGCGGCGATTGATTCGATCGTCTCGACGCGATTGTGAATGAAGAAAACCTGTCCGTTGCGGGCCAGTTCAAGCTCGATAGCGGAACGAACAACGCTCTCGGAAAATTGGACGACCTGCGTATTGATCGCCAGCCGGTCGCGCGGCGGCGTTTCGATAACAGAAAGATCGCGCATACCGAGCAGAGACATATTAAGAGTTCGCGGTATAGGCGTTGCCGAAAGCGTCAGCACATCAACCTTTTTCTTTAGCTGCTTTAATTTCTCTTTGTGCGCAACGCCGAAACGCTGTTCTTCATCGACCACGACGAGGCCGAGTTTTGGCAGCTTTACGTCGTTTGACAAAACACGGTGAGTGCCGATCACGACATCGACATCGCCTTTTTTGGCTGCCTCGACGACGGATTTCTGCTCTTTTGTGCTGCGAAATCGCGACAGCAGATCGATCTTGGCAGGGAACGCCGCAAAGCGTTTCCGAAACGACTCGAAATGTTGGTACGCGAGAATCGTCGTCGGCGTTAACACCACAACCTGTTTGCCATCCATCACGGCCTTAAACGCGGCACGCATTGCAACTTCGGTCTTGCCGTAACCGACATCGCCTATCACCAAACGGTCCATCGGCCGGGCCGTTTCCATGTCTTCCTTTACGTCCTCGATCGCCTTTGCCTGATCGATGGTCAGTTCGTACGGAAACGCGTCTTCGAATTCGTGCTGCCACGGCGCGTCGGGCGAAAAGGCGTAACCGGAAACGAGTTTGCGTTCGGCATAAAGTTTCAAAAGCTCGTCGGCCATATCGCGCATCGCGCGTTTGACCTTGGCCTTTGTCTTTTGCCAACCGATGCCGCCAAGCTTATCGAGCGACGGCGAAGTAGCCTCACCGGACGAAAACCGCGACACGAGATCGAGCCGCTCGACGGGAACAAAAAGCTTTGTGTCGTCCGTATAGACGAGCAGCATAAACTCGCGTTCCGCACCCTGCGACGTTATCGTCTGAAGCCCGTCGAAACGGCCAATTCCATGATCAACGTGAACGACGAAATCGCCCGGTTTCAGATCGCGAAAATCAGAAATAAACGCGCCAAGTTTCGATTTCTGCCCGCCTGCAATTCTCCGATTCGGAGCAGCAGATTCGGCAGAGACTGTTTCGCCGAAAATGTCGGATTCGGTGTTAACGACCAGCTCGGCCGACGGTATTTCAAACCCGCCGGAAAGCGTGCCGACAATGATCGAATCATGAGAAATCTCGGCGTTATAATCGCGAAAGATTTCTTCTAACCGCTCCGCGATTCCGGGCGTTTGAACAACGACCGTTGTATCAGATTGCGGTCTGATGTTTGAAACAAACCCGGCAAAATCGCCGTGGAAATTGCGTGTCGAACGGGATAGGATTTCGATGTTTACCGACTTTGCCGTCGCCGGAAAGAGAAAAAGCGGAGCATGTGCCACGGCGGAAACACGACCGGTAGGGAGTGTGCCTCTTGATGTTGGATTTGTGGATTTTGGATTGGAGAGCCCAGTCGCTATCGCTCCCGGTTCTGACAAATCCGCAATCGAAACACCCTCACTACCGTTCGGGTTTCCGCCTGCGACGGCAAACTCTTCGTCGGTTACTGCCGCTGTTTTTCCGAGTGCACGCAGTTCAATGCGTCGCGATTCGTCTAGCCGCGTTCGCAGTTCTTCGGATTGAATAAATAGTTCATTCGGAGCTAGGCCGATCTCGCCAGTTTCGGTGAGTGACGTATGGCGTCGATCTAAGAGATCGTAAAACGAGGCAAGTGATTGCTCAACAATTGATGGTTCGTCGATAACAAAAATAGCATCATCAAGAAAATCAAAAACGGTTCCCTTGAGCGGCTTAACCAACGGCATCAGGAATTCCCAGCCCGAAAATGTTTCACCCGCGTCGGCGAAATCGGTGCGGTCGCGTAGGGCACGGCTGAAAGTTCCGCCGGCATATTTCTCGCGGGCAAAAAATGCCCAATCGCGCATATCGCTTTCCGACGCCGAAAACTCGCGCATCGGGGCGATAGAGGTTTCCTTTAATCGTTCCGTCGAGAGCTGTGTTTCAGGATCGAATACGCGGATCGAATCGACCGTATCGCCAAAAAACTCGATTCGCACGGGAGACTCTGAATCAGGCGACCAGACATCGAGAATGCCGCCGCGAACAGAGAACTGGCCGAAGTTATAGATCGGGTCTTCGCGGACATAACCGGCCGAGGCAAGCCTTTCAACCAGATTCTCGGGCGGCACATCTTCATCGACTTTAAGAACGGCACCGAGTTCGCGAACTTGATCGGGCGTATCAGTTCGACTGACAAGCGAACGCGCGGACACGATCAGCACGGTCGGCTGACTGCGCGTCATTTGCCAAAGCGCCAGAGCCCGGCGTTCCATCGTCTCGGCGTGCGGCGAGCCACCGGAGTACACATCTGTTTCAAAGGAATGCAGGCTCAATATAATTGCGGATTGCGGATTGCGGATTGTGGATTTTTCCGGTTCAGCAATTGGTCCGCTCTTCTGAGTATTCCAAAAGTTCAAATCCGATTCCCATGTTTCGAGTGAGGCGTTATTGTCGGTGACGACGACCAGCATTTTTCCGTCGGAAACTACAGCTTGCGACAAAACGAACGCTTTTGCGGCGACCGAGGTCAGCCCATCAAGCGCAACTATCCGCGAACCGCCTTCGATCGCGGCCCTTAGCCTTTTTATTTCGGCGAGATCGCCGGTTTTGCCTAACATAAACGCACTTAGCCACAGAAATCGTCCTAAGGAACGAACTCTACAGTCATTTATATTGTGCCATAATCGGCCAAAGTTTGCCGTGCGTGTCACGGTTTTCTATAATCAGGGATTCCTTTTTGGTACGACAGGCTGTTAGCCTGTCGATGATAACAACCAAAGAGGACAGGCTAACAGCCTGTCCTACACAGATTATGAGCATTCCTAAGTTTGAAGAGATCGTCGAACCGAACGACCAGACCGAGGCCCGCAGCGAGCATCTTGAAAAGATGCGTGAGTTGGTCGGAAATGTCTATCCGAACAAGTTCGTCCGTTCGTCGATCAGCGGCAGCGAGGACACGATTTCGGCACTGATCGCATATGAACCGGTCGCGAATCTTGCCGCAGAAATGGCCGCAGTCAAAGCTGGTTTGAAAGAAGGCGAGCGTCCGCCGGCTGAGATCAAAGACGCGATCAATGGGAAATTAAGAGAGTTTGGAAATGTCCGCATTGCGGGCCGGTTGACCACGCCGCCGCGAGGAAATTTTGTCCATCTGACCGATGGCATCAATAAGCTGCAAATATACGCCAAGAAAGCGACATTTGCGCTTGTTAAGAACGACGGCAACGACACGCTTGATGAAGAAAGAGGCTGGGCAGCGTGGCAGTTGATCGATCATGGCGATTTCGTTGGTGTCGATGGTTATTTGTTCGTCACAAATACAGGCGAGGTCAGCGTTCACGTCGAAAAGCTGCAGTTCCTTGCAAAGGCGATGCTGCCGATGCCCGACAAGATGCATGGCATTGCCGACGCCGAGATCCGTCAACGACAGCGTTATTACGACCTGATCGGCTCGAGCCTGCGGGTGGAAAGTCAGGAGACTGGAGACGAGAGACAGGAGCTTTCTACCCGCGAGGTGTTTGAGCGCAGGGCGAAGATCATTTCTTCGATGCGGCATTTTCTGGAAGATCACGGCTATATCGAGGTCGAAACGCCGATGCTCACTCCAAAGGCGACCGGTGCCGCGGCCAAGCCGTTCAAGACGCATCACAACGCTCTCGACATCGACCTCTACGCCCGCATCGCGCCAGAGCTTTATCTGAAACGTCTCGTCGTCGGCGGTTTCGAAAAGGTTTACGAACTAAACCGCAACTTCCGCAACGAAGGCATCTCGTACAAGCACAACCCCGAATTCACAATGCTCGAATTCTACTGTGCCTACATGGATGTCAACGGGATGATGGATTTTTGCGAGAAGATGCTGCAAGAAAGCGTTCAGAAAGCGACCGGCGGATTGACGGTGAATTACGAAGGGAACGAGATCGATTTCAGCACGTTTGATCGAATGTCGATGAAAGACTCGATTGTTCAAGCTTGGAGCCAAGTATTTCCAGATGGAGCACAGTTACCAGGCGGATGGATTGACGACGACAGCTTACTGCAACGTGCCCGATATTGCGTCTCTCAATCTGTTTCAGGTGCTGCGTTACCAGCGAAGGCTACCGCAGGCTTGATGCCTGACGAGTCTAATCAAGCTGGGCTATCTCAGCCTCGAAATAATCGGGAAAGAGTGTCAGTTACGTTTAATACGATGTGGAACGTGACCGAAAATATACCTATTGACCAAGGTGCTTCTGCCGCGACCTCCTTAGAATATCTGTTTGAAGTTTTAGTTGAGGATTTCCTGGTAAATCCTACATTTATTACCGATTATCCAAAATCTATCTCTCCTCTATCGAAAGCATCGCCCAACAACCCGAACATTGCCGAGCGGTTCGAATTGTTTATCAACGGCATGGAGGTTGCGAATGGTTTTAGTGAGCTAAACGACCCGAAAGAGCAGTACGACCGTTTTGTCGATCAGATGTCTGAAAGGGAACGCGGCGATGAGGAAGCGATGATCCTTGACGAAGATTATATCCGGGCGTTGTCATACGGAATGCCGCCGGCGGCGGGGATTGGTATCGGCATCGACCGGCTTGTGATGCTGCTGACGAACAAGCATTCGATCAGGGATGTGATATTGTTCCCGCACATGCGGCCTGAGAAAAATACGCAAGAAGAGACGGAATAAGCGTCATACTAGATTGAGGAGTTTCAAAGAAAATGCATCGATCGAAAATTAGTCCGTTATTTCTGATAGTTCTGATCTTGTCGGCGTCCGTTTGTGCGGCCGCTCAGACGAGCAAAACACGTTTATTTCCAGTGCCCGAACGGCTTGCGTTAAACGGCATTGGCGAGTCTGACCCAAATGAGGAAGACACGCCGGCAAAGCTGATGACGGAAAATTTCTATCCCATCGGCTGGTCGCGTGACGGGAAGTTTGCGTATCTGGTCGAGCCGCCGGATGAGGCTTGCGGCTGTTATTTTGCCGAGATCGTGATCGTAAACCTGAAGACTGACAAGGTCGTTTGGCAGGAGCGTTGGGACAGCAGCGATCTTGCTAAACCCGAGGAAGATGATCTGGACGCGTTGTGGAAGCGAAAAGGGAAGGCATACTCTGCCAAGCTAAATCAACATCGCATCGAGCCGATCGGCGACGTTCAATTGATGCATCCGACAATCAATTTCGACGGCGATGTTCTGACGCCAAAACTCGACGTAAAGATCGAGACCGATGGTGGGTACGAAGTTGACGGCACAGTTGCCTTGACGATGGCCTCAACAAAACACGGGTCAAAGGTCATTCGCCGCGACGTTTATAAAAAGACGGAAACCAACGGCTTTCGTAATGCAGAAATATCAGGTTCGCTCAAGAGCCCGTTCGAATCGCGTGTCGCGGTCGTCGTTGTCGAGGTAATACGCGGCTGGGAAGGCCCGCCAAATGTAACCTCTATCAAGATCAGCGGTGCAACGCTGACAACAGGCTTCAAGAAGTAAGCATTTAGCCACGGATTTTCACGGATAAGCACGGATCAATTCTGAAAATATCCGTGTTTATCTGTGTCTATCCGTGGCTGAAAATACTCTACAAGAACCGCACCGGCCTGCTGAATTTCCGGCCCAGTCCGAGGTTTTCGCGTTCGACCGAATGGTTCTCGTCGTTTGAACGGTGAGTGCTCTGGCTTTGCCATGTTCCGTCATCGTAAAGAGCGGCAAGCCTGATAATGTCTCGGCCGTATCTCAGGTTAAGCTCGTCTATCGATTTGTTGAGTTTGTGCCAGCGTTCAAAAACCGGCTGATTATAAAGGCGTTTTGAGATGGAATCGGCCGGTGTCAATCCGCTAAAAACGACACCCGCACGTTTGTACTGGAGTCCGGGCAGATATATCTGCTCCAGACAGATTCTCGCCCACGTGTATATCTCGCTGGTTATGTCTGAAAGATAGACCGAGTTATACGAATGAGCATTCGAATAATAATACGGAACGGGATTGAAACGGTCGGTTTTTAGAAAAACCGTAACGCTTTTGGCGGTCAGGCCGTTCCAGCGCATTTTCTCGAGTGCCCGCGTCGCAAAATAAAATATCGCGTTTTTTACTTCCGAAAAGCTGCTGATCGTGCTGCCGAATGTGCGCGTATGGGCAATAGACTTACTGTCTTTTTTGGTGATCTCAAGCGGAATGCATTTTATCCCGTTCAGTTCGAGAACGGTTCTTGAGCCAAATACATTGAGATAGCTGCGTACTTTTTCCGGGTCGGCATTCTTTAACTCAAACGCGGTGTTTATGCCGTGATTCCTGAGATGTGCCGCCGAGCGTGACCCGACGCCCCAAATATTCTGAACGTCCGTTTGTTTCAGTGCCAGATCGGTATATCTCGAATTATAAAGGTCCAACACGCCTTGTGTTTTTCCCGATGTTTTGGCGATACCATTTGCTAGTTTTGCGAGCGTTTTTGTTTCTGCAAACCCGACCGAGACGGGTATTTTGGTTTTTTCCCAAACCTTATTTTTTATATGTTTTCCGAGCAACTTTAATTTGTCGGGAATGCCTACGTCGAGAAACGCCTCGTCGATCGAATATAGCTCAAGCACGTTATCGCCGAGGTCCTCGATCAATGTATCGACAATTTGTTCGGCAAACTCACGATAAAGCGCGTGATTGCACGATATAACCTCGGTATTGTGTTTTTCCAGAAGTTCGCGAACCTGAAAGTAAGGAGCGGCCATCTGGACGCCGAGAGCCTTGACCTCATTGCTCCGTGAAATGACACAACCATCATTGTTTGAAAGAACTACGACGGGACGATCTTGCAGCTCGGCATTTACCGCTCTTTCGCACGACACGAAAAAATTATTGCAGTCCACAAGGGCTATGGCGTTACGATCCGGCATATCAATCTGTGAGATTCTGTTGCACGGACGCAACAAATAGAATGATACTCCGGGCGAGAGATGAAATCAATGTTTGGGAGATGGTGGCCACAGAGAACACAGAGGAAAAAATAGCCACGAACATTCACGAAAGAACACGAAAGACAGGATTAAATTGTTCGTGTTTATTCGTGTCCGTTCGTGGCTAGATCGCTTACGCTTTCCGAGCGACGTAGTAGGTGTTTATAAAGTCGTGTTTGAGATGATGAAGCTGGACGTTTGAAAAGCCGGCCGTGTTTAGCATCTCCATACATTTTTCCTCGCCCCACATTGCTCCGAGTCCTTCGCCGCCGTATGCGAGCGAGACGGTCATACAATGCATATATGAGATCGTGTAAAGGTACGGAGCGACCGGAAGATCGAGATTCTTTTCCAGATGGCTCGAACCGGTGATGTCCTGGATCAGATATACGCCTTCGGGTTTTAACGCGCTCTCGATGCTCGAAAGCATTCCGGCCGGATTTGCCTGATCGTGTATAGCATCGAACGAGGTGATCAGATCGTACGTCGCCGTTTCACCGATGGCCGCTGCGTCGCGAATCTCGAAACGGATGTTCTTAAGTTCTTGAGCCTCAGCCTCGAGACGAGCGTCGGTGATGCCCTCGTCGGAAAAATCGTAACCTGCAAAACGGCTGTTCGGGTACGTTTTTGCCAAGGCGATCATCGCACGGCCGCGGCCGCAGCCGACGTCCAGCACGTCGATCCCGGTTTCGAGTTTTTCCTTCAAACCCGGAACCAGCGGAAGAATGAACGGCTCCAAACCGGCGACAGTCGTCTGATCGCTTTCCCCGCCATTACTTCGTGAAAACGCGGAAACTCAGAGTAGGGAACACCGCCGCCATTTTGGAAACAGTTGACGAGTTTGTCCTCAATACCGCCGAGCAGCGGAATGAACTGCATCGACGACGCCATGTTAAACTCGCCTTCATCCGTTAAATAGGCGACGTGCTCCGCCGGAAGCTGATTGGTCTTCGATTCCGGGAAATAATTTACGACGCGGCCTGTTACCATCGTTCCGAGCCATTCGCGAACGTAACGTTCGTTCAAACCCGCGGCGTCCGCTATCTGCTGCGAGGTCGATGCGGGTAAATTTGCCATCGCGGCAAATATTCCGCAGCGATGTCCGATGCTCAAACCGAGGGCGATCGCACTCTTGTTCAAAACGTCCACTAAACTTTCCGAGAATGCCTCGGCCTTCTGTTGATTATAATTACTATCTTTCATCATGACTCCTAAAAATATATGAATTCGCACGCAGAGCAAACTGGTACGGTTAAAGGTTAATTCGGCGGCGGGCAAACCGTCTTGAAGAATTGCTGAATCTTTTATGAAGATTTTCTGAAATAGGCTACAGATAGTAATCTCAACTTTCGAATGAAGGCCGTCATACTTACAACCTTTGCTCTGGTCGCATTCGCGATGAATTCGCTGTTATGCAGAATGGCGCTCGGAGCGCAGGAGATCGATGCCGCGAGTTTTACCGCCGTTCGTCTGCTCTCCGGTGCTGTGGTGCTGGCGATCATCGTCGCTTTAATGGGAAAAACGCAAAGTGTTTTCAAAGCGGACAATGGCCATCTGCCTTTTTTCTATTTGCCTATGCGATCTGTTTCTCATTTGCGTATCTCGGCCTGACCGCCGGAACAGGAGCATTGATCTTGTTTGCATTTGTCCAGATAACAATGATCTCGTTCGGTATATTTAACGGCGAACGACCAACATCCTTAGAATGGGCGGGCTTTGGTATCGCTTTTGGCGGACTGATCTATCTTGTGTTTCCGCGCGTTGCGGCACCGCCGATATTAAGCGCGATGCTGATGGCGTTCGCCGGGATTGCGTGGGGATTTTACACGCTGCGAGGAAAGGGCAGCGACGACCCGCTCGCCGATACATCGGAGAATTTTATCCGTTCGGTGCCGATGGTGGTTGTTTTTTCGCTGCCGTTCCTATCACAGATAAATTTATCCACACGCGGCGTTATTCTTGCCGTTCTGTCTGGAGCTATCGCCTCGGGTTTGGGCTACACGGTCTGGTACTCAGCGCTGAAATATCATACCGCTACACGAGCTGCTATACTCCAACTTCAGGTTCCGCTCCTGACGGCAATCGGTGGTGTATTGTTGCTGTCGGAAACAGCCGATCTCCGCCTGGCAGTTGCAGGTTTTCTAATTCTTGGCGGTATTGGCTTGGCTGTCTCGAGAAAAAGAATCTCTCCGGAATAACTGATAAGTGAAAACTGATAGGTGAAGCGTGGCGTCGCGTAGTTTCAGTTTTTACTTTTTAGTTTTCAGTTATTCCGGAAGCCTTTGTGATGACTGCAACAAATGAATAATTTTTGTAGAGAGGCGTTATGGAAACGGTACAGCCGACGGTTTTCAGTGATTCGAGATGCGGCATCAGTTCCGCCCAAAACTTTACGTGAAACTTAGCGAGCCACCATTTCAGGAACTTTCGAAACGGAGCCGGAAGGCCTTTCTGATCGTAAAAATCGACTATGTAAAGCGTGCCGCCCGGTTTTAAATTTCTAAGAGCGTTTTCGATTGATTCTTTCCACGGCGGGATCATCGATATGGAATAGGAAAAGAAAATCTTGTCGAACGGTTCGCTGAGGCGGAAGGTTTTGTCGAATGTGAAATCGTCGGCGAGGGCGGTTTTTAGATCGATGTTCTTAACGCCGGCGGCATCAACTTTCGCTTGGGCTGTTTCGAGCATCGCGGCCGATGCGTCCAGGCCGAAAAGTTTCGCATTCGGATAACGCTTGCCAAGGACTATCAAATTTCGCGCAGTTCCGCAGCCTGCTTCCAACACAGTTTCGCCGGGTTGGACATTCATTTCATCAAGCAGCTGATCGCGGCCAAGCAAGTAATACTTACGCGAAAGGTCGTAGAAATACCGCTGCATGCGATACATCCGGTCCATGTTTTCGAATGCGTCTGCCATATTTGGGTTCACCACAAAGGCACGAAGAACACAAAGTTTTATTGATTTCCTTTGTGTTCTCTGTGACTTTGTGGTGAATCAAGTCTTCAATTCGTAAAGATGAAAGCCGCCGTAGATCGAGGCACGATCTTGTTTGAACAATCGTTCGGATGTCTCTTTTTCGTAATGAAATTTTGCTCTCAGTTCCGGCGGCAGATTTGTTTCTATCGGTGAACCGGCACTTGCGGTGCGGAATATTATACGCGATCCGGGGTTGCCTTTTTCTGCGATGGTTGACCAGAGTTCGGTCATTGTTTCGGCGTTCATCCAGTCCTGCGCGTCGAGAAAAATAAATCGGTTGAACGTGCCGTCCGCGTTGTTTTTTATCTCATCAGTGGCGGAGCCGATCTTTGTGCTCAAACGGCTGGCGTTTGAACGCAATGTGTCGAAATTTTCTTCCTTCAAATATTCGGGAACGGCCAGACGGTTTTCGGTGTCGTACTTTCTCGCGAATCCTTGCCAGGCAAAATAGTTTTCCAGTATCGGATAATCGCAGGCGAGACGGCGCGTACGTTCGCGGTAGATATCGATCACGGTTTTGCCTTCGCCGATGTCTTTTTTTAATTCGTCATACTGCTGCGGCGGAATGCCAAGACCGAACATTGTTATCGGCAGTTTACCTAAGGTTTTGATAACGAAACTGTCGAAGAATGGGTCGATGTGTTTGGCATAGAGTTCTTCTTGTTCTTCCAGCGTTTTCGCCTTTAGAATTTCGTCCGGTTTGCAACCGAATAAACGAGCTACGGAATGAAAAAACCGGAGAAAATAACCGTTTCGCGAGTGCTCGTACAGACCGGCATTTCGAAAGAAACTGATGCGGTCGCCGTAGATAATGCTGCCGCCGAGCGTATTTGATTCCCAGAAACTCCGAGTGTCTTTGTCGAGATTCGTTTGAATGTATCGCAGGTAATCGGTGCCGGTTTTGTCTCCTTTGCCAAAGCCGAAAAATGCAAAGAAATCTTCGTGCGACGGAAGATGTTTTAGAGCTGCGAGCTTAAGATTCAACAGGTAGATATGGTGCCGGTTTAGATCGACGGCGGTCACTGACTGCGGTTTCTCGACCAGATAGTTCAGAGCGTTGCAGCCGCCGGATGAGATGGTGAGAATGCGGGAATTTTCATCTATCCGCAGAGCTTCGATATCGACACGCGGGTCTTCCCAGATCTGGTTGTAAACAAACGCATCGAACCAGACGGCGAACAGCTTTTGCAGAATGCCTTCTTTCGACGAGACGCTTTTGTTTCTGACGGCTTCGAGGACGAGTTGTTCGGCCATGTTAAGTAAGAGTGACGCCTTTAGGCGTTGCAGTGCCACAATTGAATCAACTTATTCAATGTCGAGTCTCCGCCACCCGCTTACGCAGGCGGTACTGACTGTCTATTCATTTGCCATAACCTCGACCGGGTCGATGACCGAGGCTCGCCATGCCGGGTAAAGAGCGCCGAATAAGCTGCCGATCACGGCAATGACGACGGCGGTTGCGAGCCATCCGATGCTGAATTCAAAGACGAGTTCAAATAAATAAGTGATAAGGCCGGATGCAATAAACGAAACCAGCACGCCGAGCAAAACGCCGAGAATTCCGATGAGCAATGCCTCGCCTTCGATCGCCTTGATGATAAAGCCTTTGGACGCTCCAAGCGATTTTAGAATGCCGATCTCTTTGCGGCGTTCGGTGACGGTCGTGTACATCGAAAGCAGCACAAATATCGTGCTGACGAATGCTCCGAGGCCGACAAGCACGCGAAGAAATGTGTTGAGCGCCGGTATGCGTTCCTGGGCATCGATCACCAGATCGCGGGTGAGATTTATCTTGTTTCCCGGCAGAGCCTCGTTGATCCGGGCCGCGACTGCATCGACGTCCTGGCCGTCGGCGATCTTTACGAGAATGTATGTGCATTTATCCGACGCCTGCAGAATATTTTGCAACGCGTTCAGCGACATTTTGATCCGCGAGCCTGAAGGCGGCGAAAATATGCCGACGATCGAAAATTCGCGGTCACCGAAAAACTTTATCTTGTCGCCAATCTTCGATTTATCATCGCGGATCTGGCGTTCGTCGAGAATCACTTCGTTGTCGGCCGCGGGTGCGCGTCCCTCGACCAGCGTCATGCCGTTCATCGTCGCAAAATCATCCCAAGGAACGCCGTCGATCTGCTGAATGCCCCAGCGTCCGCGAGTGTCCGGCGTTATATATCGTCCGACTGGCACGACCGATTGAATACCCTCGATCTCAAGCAAACGCGGCACATACGCCGTGCTGACGCTCATGTTCGAGCTGTCGAGTCCCATTGCCCCGGCGCGCGTGAAAACGATCTCAGCTTTCCAATTTGCCGCGCGTTTTGCCATATCGTTCGACATCCCGCGAGCCAGGCCCGTAAACAACACGACCAGAACAACGCCGAGAGCGACGCCGACGACACTGATCAGCGTCCTAAATGGACGAACACGTAAATTTGCTAATACAAGGTCAATCATCTATCAGTTTCGAATAGTCAAAGGTTTTTACACTTTCGCCATCAATGAAAAGTTCTTTCCTGTTCTGAAAATCTTCGTATATTTCGTCGTAGGTGGCAAACAAGCGGTCGGTCGACGCCTCGCGTGTATTGACGCGAGCGGTTTCGACGGCGTTGTTTACGCGATCTGTTTTTTGTGAAGAATCACCGGCTGCGTCCCGGATGGCTTCGGCAAATTCTTCCGCATTTGGTTCGACGAGCCAGACGTTATCGTCTGTTGCATACGACAAAATTCCGCCGGCACGCGGAGCGACGGTCGGGACGCCTGATGCCATCGCCTCGAGCGGAGCGATGCCGAATGGTTCCTTTGGATTTGGATGAATGAAGACATCGGCGTTCGCGTAATAGTCCGACAATGTTTCTTTATCGAGATGTCCGAACAGCACGATCTTACCTTCGCCGATCTTCAAACCTTCTTCTTTCAGCCAATCGGCCTGCGGCCCGTCACCGGCAATCAGCAGACGAAAATCTTTTTCCTCGCTCGCGAGAATCTGCATTATATCCGGAAGAAGCTCGATATTTTTCTCCGGCGAAATGCGACCGGCGTAAAGCAGTATTACCGAGTCAGCGGGAATACCGGCACGCTCGATCATTTCTTTTCGCGCCCGTTCTGATTTCCTGTCGGGCGTGAATTGCGCCGCATCGACACCGCGCGGACAAACCCTGATGCGTTCGCTCAAAGGAACACGCGGCGCTTTGAACATTCTCCAAAATCTGTTGATTCCCTTGTTCGGCTCGCCTTTTGTCGTGACGGATTCCATAAATTCGTCCGCAGTATAGGATGAATTTGCCAGATGGAAATCGAAACTCGGAAGCGTGTATTTGCCAATGACGTTTCGCGCGACCCAGCGTCCGAAACTGCCTTTGGAAAGGAACGAAGCGACGTTATCATCCATTCGTTCACACGAAAAATGGACAAGCAGCGGCCGGCCGATCTGCTTGAATTTACCTAACCGTACCATCGCACCGAACATACTGAGCGTGTATTTGTCGGTTATCTCAACCATATCCGGCATTTCATCGAGCAGAATTTTACGGATCAAAGAATCGTTCGGCATATACTGCCACGGCATCATCAGCCGGTACCGCTTGTCAAAGATCGGCGAATATTTTGCCGGCACGTAATAGATGCGAGCAAACTCGTTTACGTCCTCGATCTCTTCCGTCTCGCCGGGCACGATCAGCCGCACACAACGCTTATGCCGGGCCGCCGCCGCCATCAGATTGTTATAAGAAGTGCTGATGCCGCCGGAGTTCTTATGATAGTAATTGGTTATGTGGATGGACTTCATTAATGGCGGGTTCAGATGTTTTATGTTTCTCTAAGTTTCCCACAAGCGACTCTGTTTTTGCTAACACTTCTGTAATAAAAAGCCGGGATGAAGCGACATCAACTGCGTTCAAGTCCAGTATTTTGTTCCGGTTCGCAAACGCGCGAGCGGAACAGGGTGGAACAAAAATGGGCGTTTTTGACGTTTTTTCGTCTCAGATTACCTGTGTTGGGGCATTTTGCCCCATTTTTGTTCAATTGTGTGCGCGCGAACCCGACTTGAACAAGCCTGAACAAACACCGGGTTTTTTTGACCTTTCAATTCGGATATCAAAGATCTCGACCGGAAAAAGCTTTCCGGCCAGAGGGAATTATCTGATAAATGCCAATCTTCGGGCAATAGCAAATGGCGCGATTTGCGCGATATGTGAAGAATGAGCGATTTGATAGGGTATGATGAATGGAATGATTGGAAAGGTAGATGCATATTTTTAAGCGTGCGTTTTGTGCGGTGCAAACGCAAAGGACACGAACCGTGAGTAGAGAACCACCCCGTCCTCCGAAGCGGATGCCACCCCTCCTTCGTAAGGAGGGGAGCTTTTTTGGTCGCCAACGGCGACGGACATTAAAGCCTAGGGTGAGCGAATGAAATGAGCGTAACCCTAGGTCTGCTGCAACAAACGATTCCGACGCTGAAGGCGTCGAACAATGTGTGGCAGATGTTCGTCCCCTTCAGGGACGGAACGGTCTATCGTACGGTACCTAGGGATGCACTCGCTTCGCTCGTTTCCCTAGGCTTTAATGTTTGTCGCCGTTGGCGACTCCCGGAGGTAATGCGTCGGCGAAGGTGTTGGAAAACAGATCGTGCTAGAATCGCAGAATTGCAGGCTTGACCCCAAGGCTACCCTGACCCCCCAAGGCTACCCTGAGACCCCAAGGCTACCCCACGTATCGCAACTCGTATCGACGGCGCGGGCGTCCAGCACACCGGGAGAGATTTGTTAGACTTCGTGAATGCCCTATCTCTGCAATAACCAGAATCAAATCAACAATCGTAGAACCGCGAATAGCCTTTTAACATCGTCTTCATTGTTGTAAAGGTGTGGTGCGATTCGTATAGCGTCGCCGCGAATGCTGACGTAAATTTTTTTATCAGCCAGTTTTTGGCCAAGTCCGTCAACGACTCCGTTCGGAAGACGGACGCCAATAAAATGGCCTACTCTGTCTTGCGGTGGTAGAACAGTAAACCCCAAGCTCATAGCTCTATTCGCAATCGAATCGGTTAGAACAGCAATTGTTCGTTGGATACGGTCAACTTGCCATAAATCAATTTGATTTAGCGCGGCAATCGCCATCGGAACTAAAACGAAATTAGGAAATTCCCCCATATCAAACCGTCGAGCCCCTGCTCGGAACTGATCTCTGTACTCAACGAGTTTGGCAAAATCTTCGCTTCCAGAGCGGCTCAACCAGGAGTTTTCAATAGGCCTTCCGTTCTCGTGGTATTTGGGAGCGACATACAAATAGCCGAGAGCATAGGCACCAAGCAACCATTTATAGCCAGCGGAGACCAGAAAATCGGGCTGTATTTTATTGACATCAAGAGGGAAAGCTCCGAGCGACTGGCTTGCGTCAACGACCAGCGCGGCACCAACGGAACGCGCTTTTTTGCCGACTTTCTCAAGGTCAACAAGGCTTCCGTCCGTCCAATGACAATTCGGCACGGAGACAACAGCCGTATCTTCGTTGATAGCTTCTACAATGGCAGGTGTCCAGGCTTCGCCTATGCTCCTTTTGACAACTCGAATTTGTGCACCTGTTTTCTTCTCGATTTCTCTCCAGGCATAGTAGTTGGAAGGATACTCTTCGTGAAGGAAAACTATGTTTTGACCTCGTTCGACTTCAACATTGGCAGCGGCAACCGCCATCCCATAGCTGACCGAAGGTACAAGAGCGATTGAATCCGCATCTGCAGAGATCAATCGTGCTGCAAGCTCTCGCAATCTTTCCGCGCCCGAAAACCAATCTGGAGGTGTGATACACCAAGGTGTTGCCTTTTCTCTCACCGCACTAAGGCCATCTGCCGTTACGGAACGAAGTTGCGGCGATAAATTCGCGCAATTGAGGAACGTTACATCGTCGGGAATCTTGAATAAATGTCTTTGCGACGGCAAGACTTCATCGTTGGATTGTGATCTGTCGGTCATCTGTTCAAACCTGAATCCTAATTCTCGCCAAGCTCAGGGCAAAGACAAGTTCACAACGCGGCGATTCAGGTTGTTTTTTGATAAGCTTAAAACCCCTGCGCGTGTAAAGACGAACGGCATCTTTCATGACGAGCATCGTTTCTAAAATCATAGTCTTGAAACCCAGCTTTTGAGCACTGGCAATCGCACAATCCAACATTCGTTTACCCAAACCGATCCCGCGGACGTGCGGAGCAAGGTACATTTTTCTTAACTTGCAACGGTCGCGATCAATCGGAAATAAGCCAAAAGTACCGAGAAGGCGACCCTGGTTATCTTCCACGATCTTGAGAAATCCACCAGTTTGAAAATAGGTCGCTTCAACATCAAGCAAATCCGACTCGGCATTTTCAAACTCCGGCTTTAAGCCAAACTCGGCCAAGGCCTTGGTGACCAGGGAAACGATCCTGTCCTTATCCTGATTGGTAGCCGACCGAATCTTCACATGCTCGAAGTTATTCATGCCCTATCGTTTTCTTTATTTTATGTCGCGTAAACGATCCGTAGCTTCAATCAACGCGCTTAATATTCCTTTTTCCTCCGCCGAATGTCCGGCGTCCGGCACTATAACAAGTTCGGCTTCGGGAAACGCTTTGTGTAAATCCCACGCGCTCCTCATTGGACACAGCATGTCATAACGGCCCTGTACGATGGTTGTCGGAATCTGTCTGATTTTAGAAACATTTTCCAACAGGTAATTATCCGATGGCAGGAATAGGTTATTGATGTAATAGTGACACTCGATGCGCGCGATAATCAGCGCAAACTCGGCCTCACCGAATTTATCCATCAAGCCTGGGTCGGGAAACAGCTTTGATGTACTGCCTTCCCAAATGCTCCATGAACGAGCCGCTTCACTGCTAACTTTAGGGTCGCTGCTCGTCAAACGTTTGTAGTATGCACCCATCATATCGATGTGTTCGCCTACAGGAATCACGTTCGCGAACTCATCCCACATATCGGGGAAAATTGCGTTCGTGCCCAATCTAAAAATCCAGTCATTCTCCCACTGCCGACCGAGGAAAATCCCACGCAGGACGAGTCCGCCCACACGTTCGGGATGCGTTTCGGTGTATGTGAGTGCGAGCGTGCTGCCCCACGAGCCGCCGAACACAACCCATCGTTCGATACCTAGATACTCACGCAAACGCTCGATGTCCGCGACCAAATCCCACGTCGTATTCTCTTCGATGCTGGCACTCGGCGTGCTTTGCCCGCAACCGCGCTGATCGAAAAGGACAACGTGAAATGATTGCGGGTCGAAAAACTGACGGTACATCGGGATGAGGCCCGCGCCCGGTCCACCGTGCAGAAAAACAGCGGGGATGCCGTCAGGATTTCCGACCCTCTCGTAATAGATCGTGTGAATATCCGAAACTTGTAAATATCCCGAATCGAACGGTTCGATTTGCGGGTAAAGGGTTTTCATAGGTTTGCATTCCTCATGTCTTATTGATCTCATTCAAGGATGGTTTCTTTTTCAGTCATTGAAATCTTATGATAACAATGTAAAATGATGTCTGTAAATACCTTGTTTTAGGAACATGTAACTATATGCCTCAGAAATTAAAGCGAAAACGCATATTCACTTATAAACCTGAAGAAGCACTGTCGGACATGATGAATGTGCGGATTTTGACCGAACTTCAATTCGAGCCTAGGTTACCGATGACTGAGTTGAGTCGTCGTGTTGGGCTTTCGTCACCTGCGGTAACCGAGCGTGTGCGGCGTCTGGAGGAGGCGGGAGTTATCAACGGTTATCGTCTTGATGTCAATCCGGTAGCACTCGGATTGCCGATTTCGGCTTACATCAGGATTCGACCAAACACTGGACAGCTTTACAAGATTACTGAATTAGCTCAGAGCATCCCGGAAGTAGCAGAATGTCATCGTGTGACCGGCGAAGACTGTTTTGTTCTTAAGGTTTACCTACCGAATCTCGAACAACTCGACCAAATTCTTGACTTATTTCTCGCATTCGGCAACACGACGACATCGCTGATTCAATCTTCCCCAGTTCCGTTCCGCTCTCCGCCTTTGCCAGAGTGAGGATTGTCTTAGCAAGGAAACTGCCGCCTACGTAAAACTGGGGTCTCGTAAACCTGGGGTCTTAAAACTGGGGTCTGGCCTGCGATTTTCGGGTAAATGGTTCGGGTGAGGGTTAAGTCACGAGGGTAGGTTTTTATGCTTGCGGTCGTAAACTATTGACGAGAGTATAACTGCTAGCACCATCAGGATCATTCCGTTAAAGCCCCAATATTTTAGAAGTGTTATTTCCTGGCCGCCGCTGTATGTCCATGAGGGTTTGTTCACGAGGGCCCAAATTATTACTTGGGAAAAAATACCAAAAGCAGCGATTGCTATTAGCCCGCCTAAATGTGCGCCGCGTCGAAACATTGCGGAGATCTCGTTAGGAATAAAGGCGCAGAAGTGAAAAATAATGCCGGGAAGTCTCGAGATATCGTTCATCAGAGATTTGCTCTCGGATTCGCCAACGATCATTATGCCCCGGCGCATCGCAAACAGGGTAAAAAGAGCCGAAATGATCGAAACCGAGATCGAGCGAAGAATCGCCTCATCGGTTCTGTCTTGTGTGCCTGTGACGTAGCCAAAAGCAAACTGAAGAAGGAATTCGAGGACGTGACTTACCAACGGAAGCAGCATCATTATCGACAATATTGCTTTCCACGGCGGCTCGACACTACGAAAAGACTGGATCAATGCACCGCCGACACCCGCAAAAAAGAACCGGAATATAAACTGTACGGACGCCGCCGCCAACGCGAGCCGCAGGCTTTCCTTGCCGATCAAATATGTCGCTAAAAAGATCGGGGCACGCAAGACTCCGCTGAGAACGGCGCCTTTGTAATTCCAATACCGGACGAAC
This sequence comes from uncultured Chloracidobacterium sp., assembly GCA_964605905.1. GTDB lineage: Bacteria > Acidobacteriota > Blastocatellia > Pyrinomonadales > Pyrinomonadaceae > OLB17. The sequence goes on from CAZSEL010000020.1 coordinate 58,664, forward strand.
TGCGACGGATTGCGCCAGAGAAACAACCACGCCTCGGTTATTGTGTGCGTCGGGCGTTCGGGCGGTGTTTCCTCAATTGTCATTTCGCTCATTGTAATCTAAGAACCCATTCGTGATGTGAGAATCCGGTCGCTATCCCGACGAGTCGGGATTCTGACTCGACTGCTCTGATTCCCGTTTTAGCTTTTCAGCGATTCGAAGCGCTTCGCGGTAACCGTCATAAACTCCGTCGAATACCGATTCCCAGGATTTTGAAAGCGCCCGAGTGCGGGCTTTTTCTTTCATGGACAACAACTTCGCACGGTCATTCATAAGTTCGATAGTGTACTTTACGAACTCGTCGATGTTCTTTGCAACGAAGCCGGATTGGTCGTGATCGACCAAAAACTTTGGGCCGCCTTTGTCCGAAACTATTGGAACTACGCCGGACGCTGACGCTTCCTGAGCGACATTGCCGAAAGCATCCGTTTCGGACGTGAACAGAAAGATGTCCATGTTCGCGTAAGCCTCGGAAAGAGCTTCGCCCGACAGAAAGCCTGTGAATTTTGCGTGCTTCAGATTCTTTTCCAGATACTCGCGTTCGTTTCCTTCGCCAACGATCAAAAACTCAAAGTTCGTGAGGCCCGTTTTAATCAAAGTTTTTTCGATATCGACTAACTTTCTGACATTCTTTTCGGCCCGCAAACGGCCCACGGAACCCAACCTGATAGTGCTGTCGGAAACAGTTCGATGCCGGGGCGAAAACTTTTCGGCATCAACCCCTCGGCCCATCAGAAATGCGGACCTTTTGGTCCCTTTCCCGAGAAGATCGACCAGTTCCTGGTTCGGAGCAAGCACCACTTTCGGCATTTTGTAATACAAAACGGTGCCGTCAAGAATTTTCCTTTCCGCAAATCGAGAAACAAATCGCGATGTATTCCCTGGAACGAAGCGAAGTAATTTTCTAAGCCTTTGCGCGGCGAATTCGTGGACATTCGTGTGCCATGATCCAACCAGCGGGATCTGCAATTTCCATGCAAGGTACGAACCGATGATGCTTACGTCATTTATGCCCGTTACATGGATCACGTCGGGCTTAAATTCCATCACCGCACGCAAGACACGATTCGTGTGGCGTTGGAACAGCGGGTCATACGCGAGTTCCTCGTCGAGCGGAAATGAAAACGGCGAGCGCTTGAGCGAAAGATATTCGACCGATCCTTTTTTTTCAATGCCGGTCTTTTTGTCCGCATAGACCACAAGATACGGGAAATCGTTCTTCGCCGCGTAGTCAGCAAGTCTCTTACAGGTCATCGCCGCCCCGTTTATCTCTACATAAGAGTCCGGGAAAAATGCGACGCGTGGAATGTCAGTTACGGAAATATCGTTCACTAGAAAAGTCTAAAGGCGGCCGATAGACCGCCCGCTGATAATCAACCTGTTTTATAGAACCGGCACTAAGACCAGGTAACATGCTCCGACGAAAGATCGACCTTCGGATCGTCTTTTTCGGGAATATCAAAGCTGGTCAGTTCGACAGTTTTCGGAACACGATCTGCTTTCTTTCGTGCAATGCGAAATATCGGGCGCATCGCCGGGCTGCCAAAAATTCCCAATGTCCAAACCGCCCACCGAAGCCATAACGGGCCGCCATTGACCCAGCCATGCGTCGAGAGAGGCCTCACACCCAGGTCATCGTTGCCTTCATAAAAGACACGGTCAAACCACTGCCGCCGTCCATCTCGAAAGTGGGGATAATGCGAGAGTATTTCAGCAAACGACTCGAGCTGACGCGAGTGCAGAGGCTGTTCGTAAGCCGGCATTAACACAACCTCGCTCCGCTTGTTTATACGAATCTCTTCGACAAAATCATCAAAGGTATTCGCGTTCGTGAGGTTGATAACCGTGTTTGGCTTGCAGCCGTGCCGGTCACCGCCGGTCGCCACCGGAATGCCAAACGCCTCGGCCATCTCTATCACTGCCTTGTTTTCCGACCACGCACGAAATCCGTTTACCTCGAAAGCGTGGATCCATTTACCATGCAGTTTGACGAAATCTTTTAATAGGGTCGTGTGGCGTTCCTTACCGACTATTTCGATGTCCCACAGCGGGTGGTTAAGGATCACCAGCACATGCGGGAGATCGTTCAGCATCGCGAACATTTCGGTCAAATATTCGTTGGTGTGATTCGCCTCGTTGAAAGTAAATTCCAGCAGTGTTTTGGTCAGTTCGGCCGCGCGATCCTTCGGCAGGTTATGCACGCCGACATGAAAAAATCCGTAGTCGAACGGCACGGTCCACTCCATCGAGATAGGAGCGAAAGCGTTCTCGACACGCTCATTGACCGTTAACGTTGCGTTGATGCTGTCGTGGTCGGTAAGCGAAACAATTGCGTTCAGCCCTGACTCCTCTATCTGCTGTTTCTCGATGTCGTAAACATCGTCAGGGGCGAGCGGCGGCGACCAATAGGCAGTGGAAAAATTGACTTCTTTGCCAACCCGCTTCATATAACGGTTGCGTTCGCGACGCCAAAACTGTGCAATGATAGGCAGTTTTTCGGCGTAATGCGGAACGAAATCGAGCATTTCATTCGAATGTTCCGTATGACAATGAAGCGAAACGCCGGTCTTGGCCTTTTCAGCAAGATCCGATTTACGGCTAATAATGTGCAGCCTTGTGTTTCTTAGATTCATTACGTTCTCCGAAACGTTCCCTAACTAAACGTTCTAAGCTATCAAATCTGCTTGCGGAAGTAAATTCATAGCGTAGCTGCCGCGAGTCAATTTAGTGTTAACTTCCAACCTTTTTAAACTTTTGTGCGTCCTCTATATAAAACACTGGATTGGATGCTCGATTCCCGTGCTTAAGCTCCAAACTTCAACGACCAGCTGAATAATGATTTACGAAAAATATCTGTCATAGTTCCGTTGGCGGTGGTGTATTGCTTATAGAACACGGATTTTTCCGTACAATTCATAACAATTCGGAGCAAATAATATATGACGTGGCTTTATTCCATTCTTTTCGCGGGCTTGTTTGTAGCGTCTGACAGTCAGCCGGCGACCTTTAATGCAGATCAGGCAAACTTAAGCTCAAACACCAATATAGTATCGGCAGTTTTTGACGAAACTGAGAAATTTGAGCAGTCCTATCCGTTAAATCCAAACGGCCGTGTCAGCGTCTCAAATGTCAACGGCTCGATAACCATCGAGGCTTGGGACAAGAACGAGGTACGACTTGAGGCGACGAAGTTTGCCGACACAAAGGAAGCTCTTGCCGAAATGGAACTGGATATTGTTTCGACAAGCGACCGGTTCAGCGTCGAGGTCGATTATAAAAGACAGAATTATGGCGATCATAAACAATGGGGCAGAAAGCGAATGGAAGTTCAGTTCCGGCTTTCAGTGCCGCGAACCGCCGTTCTGGATGAGATCGAAGCCGTCAACGGTTCGGTAACCGTTTCAAATTTTACGAATATAACAAAGATCTCGGCAGTCAACGGCGAGGTCACGGCCACAAATCTTCGCGGAACCGCAAATCTTTCAACCGTTAATGGAACCGTTCAGTGCGATTTCGAGCGGCTGGACGGCAGCAGCAAGGTTACGCTCAGTACCGTAAACGGACGGGTCAATCTTTCTCTTCCATCGGATATAAACGCGACTGTCAAGGCCGACACATTGAACGGAAATATCACCAACGGTTTCGGTTTACGCGTTAAAAAAGGCGAGTATGTCGGGCGCGATCTCTATGGACGCATCGGAAGCGGTGATGCGCAGATAAAATTAGACAGCGTAAACGGCCAGTTGGCGATAACGCGAAAGAACGACGGCAAATCGCTGAGTCCCGTTACCGACCTGCTCCCCGAAAAAGGAACTGAGAGAGATGATGGCGGTTCGATGGCACGCAATGTTGATCGCTCGATCGAACGCTCGGTCAGAGCGTCGCAAAAGGAAGCACAGGCGGCGATGAGAGCTGCTCAGAAAGAGATCAATAAGATCAAATTAAAGGATTTAGAGAATCTGAAGGTTGACATAGACATTGATACAAAAGGCATCGAGAAAGGCATTCGCGAGGCGATGATCGTACAGGGCGAAGCGATGGCCAGGATGCGAGACGCTATGTGGATGCCGGGGCTTCCGTCGATAGTTAAACAATCAAAGTCCTTTCCCGTTCGCGGCGTGCCCAAGGTAACCATCGACGCAAAAGGCTGCAACGTCACTGTCCGTGGTTGGGACAATCCGGAAGTGAAATACGCGCTTACCGAGATCAGCCATGGCCGCGAATCGTCGAAAGCGTCGGTTGCGGATTCCGCGTCCGACTCTCAAGTAACCATCAAGGTCGTGGGCAATAATGATGGACACGCTGACGGATGGTCGGGAGCGACTAACCGGCTCGAGATCTTTGTGCCGAGAAAATTAAATATCAAGGTCGTTACCGACGGCGAGATCCGTGTAAGCGGCATTTCAGGCGAGATCGATGTGACCGGCGAGGACGAGGCGATAGATTTTCGTGAGATTGACGGCGAGCTTAAGGTTACCGCCGGTGACGGCCAGGTGCGTGTTGTTGGTTTTAAGGGCGACCTGATTTCACAAACAGCCGACGGCCCGGTTTTTCTTGAAGGCGATTTTAAATCGATCAAATCCAATTCGGTCGATGGCGCGATAATTCTAACGCTTCCTTCAACGGCGAATGCCACGGTCAGTTCCAACGGAAGCATTCATTCCGAGCGAGCCGACGGCGTTCGCGAAAAGAACGGTAAATGGCGGTTCGGCGCCGGCAGTTCAAATTTCGATTTCAATGTCGTGGACGGCAGTGTTGTCGTCCGGGACCAATCATCCATCCAGTCAAAATAGAATTTCCCGGGCGTTGAAAAAATGCCTGTCCGGTATTAGTTTTGAAACCTTTTGACCGAAAGTACGTTTTAGTCAACCGAGACACTTATAATCCATATACCCGGTGTCTCTTTCATACAAACTTAGATTAAGAAAATGAAGCACTTATACGCTATTACTGCTTTTATGCTGCTTACCGGCGGCGTCGCTGCGCAGACGACCGGTTTCAGCGATCCACCGCCGCCGGCACCTGTTGCAAAAGAAACGCCAAAGGCCGACGACAAACCTTTAAACACCGGCAAGATCCCGCTGCCGCCTGAAAAATCGAGGCCGAACAAAATTCCGATAATCACCACACCGGTTTTAATTGACGGCCGTCCTGATGAAGAGCAATGGAAAACCGCAGCGGTCTTCAAGGACTTTTACCAGACCGCTCCCGGCGACAATATCGCTCCGTCAAAACCGACCGAGGCGTATATGATGTACGACGAAAAGCATCTGTACATCGCGTTCAAATGTTGGGATGAAAAAGACAAGATACGGGCCTCGGTCGCAAAGCGCGATAACGTTTTTGGCGAGGATAATGTTCGTATCTGGCTCGACACATATGACGACCAGCGACGTGCATACATTTTCGGCTTTAATCCTCTGGGAATCCAGCAGGACGGCATCTATACCGAAGGTCAAGGTACGGATTTTTCAGTCGATATCGTAATGGAGTCAAAGGGCGTTATTGAGGACTGGGGCTGGTCGGTAGAGATAAAGATCCCTTTCAAGTCACTGAGATATTCTGCGGGACCGGGCAAAAACTGGGGTTTCAACGCGGCCCGAAACATTGACCGTTTTAATGACGAGTTCGACACATGGATGCCCGACGACCGCAATATTTCCGGCTTCCTTATAAAGTTCGGAAAGATCACCGGCCTGGACTCCATCAAATACGAGCGGACGCTGGAACTGACCCCAAGCATCACGCTTTCGCAGACGGGCCGCCGCGTTCCGGCCATTGAGGTTGCTGCCGGCCGCTGGGTCAACCAGCCGATAAAGCAGGACATCGGGCTGACGGTGAAGTACTCCATTTCACCAAATGTAACGCTCGATGCGGCGATAAATCCCGATTTTGCCGAGATCGAAGCCGATGCGCCGGTAATAACTGCAAACCAGCGGTTCCCGATATTTTTTCAGGAAAAACGCCCTTTCTTTCTCGAAGGCGCCGATGTTTTTCAAACACCGCTTTCGATATACGACTCGCGCTCGATAGTCGATCCGGACTTTGCGGCAAAACTGACAGGAAAAACAGGAAAAAATTCCTTCGGATTTATGCTCGCCTCGGACAAGGCACCGGGCAATTTTGAGGAAAATGACCGCGGCGTTGCGCACAACCAAGAGTTTCTCGACAAAAATGCGCTGTTTGGGGTGTTTAGAGTTAAACGGGATATCGGCAAGGAAAATCATATCGGGTTTTTCGGAACGTACCGTGGATTTCCCGAGCAGAAAAACTTTCTTGCCAGTGTCGATTCGCGAATTAAGTTGAATTCGACCACGGTTGCCCAGTTTCAGGTCGTAGGCACAACATCGAGGCGCTGCTTTTTTGAAAACAGTTTTGAACCGGATGTCGATCCGATGCAGGCGCACAGAAATCGTGAAATATGCGGCACTGGTCTGACATCCGAGGACCCGCTGGAGAACAGAACGTTCAACAATTTCCGGACAGGAAACGCAATCGGCTTTTACGCAAACGTTGACCATTATACAGATCAGAACGGCTGGTTTGCGGAGATCGGTGGGCGGACAAAAGATTTCCGGGCCGACGTCGGCTTCACCCGCAGAACGGACACGAACTTTGCTTTTTTTTTCCATCGAACCAGCACGAAATCTAAGCCGAAGGCCGCTATCATCCGTGCAAACTGGGGCAAATTTACCGGTCTGGACTATGACTGGAAGGGACGTATGCAGAAGTTTCGCGCCGGATCGAGTCTTGGCCTTTCGCTCCAACGGTCGATGTTTGCCTTTATCGAGGGAGGCGTCACGTACGAAAAACTTTATGAGGAAGAGTTCGGCCTCAAGCGAATGCCGACCAGGGCCGGAAGATTTTTTGGCGATAACGTTCGTGGAACATGGCAGCAGTTCATTTATGCCGAAGTGAGCCATAAACTGAACAAACAGATCTACTATTTCGTTTCGGGAAATTACACAAATAACGCTTTTGATTATTTTTTCCCGGCGCCGAATGTTGATATAGACCCTGTCAGAGAAAACCAGATAGATCCGGGGCCAGGTAAACAGTTTAGCGGTCGTGTTCAGATAGACTGGAAGCCAGTTGATGCGTTGACCGCGTCGATCAACTATCAGAAAAGCCGTCTTGTGCGGAATGACAATCGGGTACGGTCGTTTGATTCCGATGTCATTAGCCTGCGCTCGACATATTCGTTTACAAGATTTATCTTCACGCGAATGAGGCTTGACTACGATTCGACCCGCCGCAATTATGCCGGCCAGTTATTGTTCGCGTGGACCCCAAGTCCCGGTACAGCGTTTTACGCGGGCTATAACGACAACTTTAACTTCAACGGGATCAATTCGATAGATGATCAACTTGTACCTGGTTTCCATCGCAACACCCGAACTTTCTTTATCCGGGCGTCGTATCTATTCCGGAAGAGCTTTTAATTAGGTTTTTTCCTCCTGATAGTGCCTTGGGCAGCGAGCTATGTGGGCTTGCTGCCCGTTTTTTTCATTAGACTAATTGATGTGCATTCGTCCTTATTCTTAGTGATTTCGTTTGCGGACTTTGCGTCTTTGCGTGAAACCGCAAAGGAAGAATGATAATAAAAGAGCCTATTGCGTAATCCGGTTGATCCCAATTTGCAGTCTCGAAAAATCAAAAATCTTAAGCATGTGCTAAAAAGTTCTTGTAATTTCTTAAGCAGTAGTGTATAAACCTAAGAGGACACTACGTTTCAATACTTTCTTGCCAGAATAAAAGGAGATCAAATGAAGCTAACACGCAATTTTTTAGCTACTGCCCTTGTCTATTCCCTCGGTTTTATGTCATCCACGGCTCTTGCGGTTCAGCCCGTAAATGCTCAGGACACAAGAGTTGCACTTCAACGCGGGTATCGGACCGGCTATTCCGACGGTTATATGGCCGGTTATCGCGACTCGATCGATAATCTCGCCAAGCAGGCTGCGAAGCACAAGGAATACATCGCCGCTGACCGTGCATTTAACAAAGACTACGGCACGATAGACGATTATCGCGACGGCTATCGCCAGGGATTTGAAACCGGCTATGACACCGGTTTTGAGAAGCGGTCGTTTGATTCCGCAGTTCCGTCCAGCCTTGCGAGAAAGGGCGTGACTGAGATAACCGAGATGGCGGAGAGCAGTGTTCCGGCCCCAGTCGCCGCAACAGAATCGCAGCCACCCGCTCCGCCGGTTTCAGAGCCGGTTAGTCAGCCCGAGCCAACCCAGGTAGCGGAAAACCCGCCGCCCGCCGCTACCGAAACACAACCGGCGAATGTCGATCCGGCCGCAAATGGCGGGGCGATAATGCGACAGGCAAGTTTCACGAACACCGACGATCCGATAATCATCATTCCGCGAGACACGGAATTGATAATCGAATTACAGGACGACATCGGCACCGCAGGCAACCGTGACGGCGACCGCTTTACGGCAAAGATCGTCGGGCCGATTGAGATCGCCGGAGCGACCATAGAAGGCCACATCACCCGAATCCAAAAACCGGGCCGCATTAAACGGCGTTCGCAAATGGAGCTTTCGTTCGACCGGATAATCCTCTCCGAACAGCGTTGGAGCAATTTTAATGCAGTATTGACCGAAGTAATGCCGATAAAAGGCGACAACGTCAAGCTCGTTGACAACGAAGGAACGGCGATCGGCAAAAGCTCGTACAAGGCTGATGCGATCAAGATCGGGGCCGCGACCGGCACCGGTTTGGGCATCGGGGCTGTGACCGGCGGGCCGGTCGGCGCGGCGGTCGGTGCCAGCGTTGGTGCCGCATTTGGCGTCGGAGCGGTCGTGATCGAACGTGGAAAACATATCCGGCTTAACCGTAACCAGCAATTGAAGATAAAAGCTTCGTACGAGACCAAGATCAGGTAAAAACGCCTGAGATCTGGTGAATTACATTCGATCCACGAAAACCGTCCGGTTCGTTTTGACTCCTTTCGAACCGGCGGTTTTCGTGGATATTTTTGTGTACGACAGGCTGTTGGCCTGTCGCTGAACAGACTAACAGTCTGTTCTACAATTTCATTTCGGCAAATATATGTTCAACCCACATGCTGCCGCAAGGCACGTTTTGCGATTGCTGATCCAGCCGCTAAAATCTTGAAATTATCTCTTGTTGCGGCAATTGGTTTGTGAATTCTGATGTATTCCGGTTTTCTGAAAAGATTTTTCGACATTGCATTTGCGGCGGTTTCGCTGGTTTTGCTTTCGCCGTTGATGCTGCTGGTTTCGCTGCTTATAAAGATCGAGGACGGCGGCCCGGTCATTTTTCGGCAAGCGCGAGTTGGCCACAAAGCGGAGTCGTTTGAGGTTTTTAAATTTCGCAGCATGCCGGTTAATGCGTCGAACGTACAAAAATCCGAGGCCGGGGAAATCCAGGTAACGCGGGTCGGCCGGTTTATCCGCCGGACGAGCATCGACGAGCTGCCGCAGCTTTTCAATATTCTGCGCGGCGATATGAGCATTGTCGGCCCGCGTCCGCCGATCGCTTCGCAGACGGCGTTGATCTCGCTGCGCAATAAAAACGGGGCATTTGACTGCCTTCCGGGCCTGACCGGTTTGGCACAGGTGAACGGTTACGACAGAATGCCGGAAACCGAAAAGGCAGGATTCGACGGCGAATACGCAGCGAACGTTTCGTTTGTAATGGACATAAAGATCGTCTTGCGCACATTTGCCTACTTGACACGCAAACCGCCGGTTTATTGATCGTAAGCCGTGACGAGGTAAGCGATAAATTTGTAAGTTCCTTGAGCGTTTGTTATTCTAAGTAGTTCAAAATATATCGTTTTAAGGGACATTTTTTTTATGAGTACAGGAACAGAATCAACCGCCGCGACTGCCGGGCTGCGAGGCGTGGTTGCGGCGCAGAGCGCGATCGGCGATGTAAATGGCGAAGAAGGAAAACTCATTTATCAGGGCTATGATATTCACGATCTGGCGGAAAATTCGACGTTTGAAGAGGTCATTTTTCTGCTCTGGAACGGCCGTTTGCCGAAGCAGGACGAGCTTGACGGTTTGACCAAACAGCTGCGTGCAAACTATGAAGTTCCGTCGGCGGTGATTGACCTGATGAAGCAGTATCCGAAGGATTCCGATCCGATGGACGTGCTTAGAACATCGGTTTCGACGCTTGATTTTTTTGACAGGGACGGCCACGGGACCGACCGCGAAAACGCGACCAAGGCTGCAATAAAGATCACCGGCCAGATCGGAACAATTGCGGCTGCTTGGGATCGCATCCGTAACGGCAAGGACGTTGTCGCTCCGGACACAAGCCTTTCGATTGCCGAGAATTTCCTGTATATGCTCCGCGGCGAAAAGCCCGATGCGGACGAAGCGCGGATGTTTGACATCGCATTGATATTGCATGCCGATCACGAGCTTAACGCCTCGACGTTTACGACCCGCGTCGTGGCCGGAACACTTGCCGATATGTACGGTGCGGTAACTGCTGGTATTGCAGCACTTGCAGGCCCGCTTCACGGTGGTGCTAATACGAACGTGATGAAAATGCTGATCGAGATAGGCGATGTTGAAAAGATCGACGCATTTGTCGAGAACGCTCTGGAGAACAAGAAAAAGATCATGGGCATCGGCCACGCGGTTTACAAAACGGAAGACCCGCGTGCGACCTGGCTGCGTAAATTCTCGAAAACGATGGCCGACAAGAAAGGCGAGCAGAAATGGTTCGATATGTCGCAGCGGATCGAAAAACTGATGTTCGAGAAAAAGGGAATGTACGCGAACGTCGATTTTTACTCGGCCTCGACCTATTACCTGATGGGAATTCCGCTCGATCTTTTCACGCCGATCTTCGCCGTCAGCCGCATCTCAGGCTGGACCGGCCACATCCTTGAGCAATACCACAACAACAAACTGATCCGCCCGCGTGCCGAGTATATCGGTGCGAGAGATCAGAAATATGTGGCGATCGGGGAAAGGTAAAAAGTGGAAGAGTGAAAAAGTGAAAAGGGCATCGGAGATTCCGGGGCCTTTTTGTTGTTATCAAAAATTCGCATTCGAATACCACTTGATAACACAATCAGCCCTCCTGATAACAGTTTTTGCCCCTTTGATAACAACTTTCTTCCGGCCTGATAACAGAATTTGGATGTTGTAGGAATTCAGGTAGATGGCTTAGGTTGTGTCGGAGCAACCGGTGCAATAGGAGGTCGGGTGACGTAGCAAGTGTCGGAGCGGGACAAGCTAAATTGTCCTTTCTCAACTAAAAATAGTGGTTGAAAAACTGTTGCGAGTATGATACATTCTCCCAACTATGGAATTAAAATGGGAAGAATTCGAAGACGGCCCGGTGGTTCAGAACACCGAGCAAATTCACGTAACAATTAACCGCCGCGGCAACCTCTATCTAAATGGCCGGACGCTTGTGGCGATGGGCGAGCCTGACGCGGTCGTAATGATGTACGATCGCCGGCAACAAACGATCGGTATCAAACGTTCGCCGCTCGACCGGCGCAGTGCGTACAGGCTGCGACGCAAAGACCGCGACCGCAACGGTAAAATGCTCTACGCCACAAACTTTTGCCGTCGCTACCACATCAATCCCGATAAAACCCTTGCCTTCACCAACGCCGAAGTCGATAAAAACGGCATCCTCATCCTGAGCCTGCACGAGGTCCGTTCGGCACGGAAAATATGACGTTTCATCGTTTCTTGTCTTCTGTTTTCTCTATTTTATACACGGTCATGAAACAGATTTCAGGACCGGTTCTCATTTTGCCCGTCACTCTAAGCTTGTCGGAAAACACTACTTTGTATCCGATATTGTCGAATATCGATATCGAGCCAATGTTGTATTGATCCATCGGTCGAGAAAACTGATTCGGGCCCGAGCCTTCTTCTATCTCAAGCCGAACGGAGGCCGAGCCGCTTATTTTTCTCAGTTCTATGTCACACGTTACAGCTCCGCCGCGCAGGTTTGTGCAAAATACCTCTTTGGGCTGAATCAGAAACCCTTCCATCTCGATATACTTGCCGTTGTTTGCCTCGTCGCACGCAATAGCGACATCAATGGGGATAATCTGTATGTTACATCCCGATAAAACTATGGCGATTGCTAAGATTTTACAGAGCGAATTACTTTTCATTATTTCTATGAATTCCAAGGCACACATCCGATAAGTCGGCCAGTTTGATCCAACAGTATTCCTTCTTCAAATCGGCCGAGGTTTCGTGTTGCGACCCCGGCAAGATGTGCGGTGCCCGTCAAATCGTATGGAGTTGCAAAGCTTAGCAACGGATGGGCTTGATCGTCGTGGCCACGGATAAATACCTCGGTGTTTGGAAAAGCGTCACCGACCACCGAGCCGGCAACGAACAGATTGCCGTCGCGCAGAAATGCGGTGAAAAATAGGTCGGTATCAATGTTTGGAGCCGCTTTCTCCAATACAGGGAACGGGTCGTGAGCCTCCATATGGGCCTGTAACACAACTCGCCCGTTGTCCCCCTCAAACCTGATCAAGCGGGTTTTTACATTCGTAATGTACGGGACATCCGATTTACTTAAGCGCGTTCCCGTACTATTGCCGATCAATGGAGAAGTTATCTTTCCATTTGGCAGATCGACTACTAAAAACATTCCGGTCCTGTAAGTCACGAACGGAGATGTCGAGAAAGTTCTGTCATCTCCGACAAATCCGAAATAACTTTCGAATGGTATAAATGTCCTAACGATTAACTGAATTTCAAACGGCCTGACGGGCTGCGGTGGTTCACGATATGCCATGTTTTTGATCTCCCTTCGATTTATTTTGCTACTGGATTTCAGAGGGCCTTTCGACTCTAAAAACGTAAAGTCTTAGGCTGGTATCTCTTTTTCGTATTTCTCTGAGGGGAAAAATGCCGTGACGGGCACTTTGCTCCGCCAGAACACTCAGGTTAATGCGGGCGTAGGAGAGATGCTTGTGGTGTGAATAAAGTCTATACGATCATCCGGCGGAAATCTTGAGGAAGTTGTGAATTTTTCATGAAGAAATTCTGAAGAATTTCGCGGCTTTAAATTCACCCTTGCTACCCATAATTACCGCAGTCGAAACCCCTGCGTTGTATAATGCGTAACAGACCAGGAGAATTTATTCTATTCATAAGGAGCAAATAGGTTATGCGAGGTTTGTTGTGTTTGGCGGCAATTATTATGATTGCAGTTTCGGGCGGGGCTGTGTTTGCGCAAGATAATATGAAACCACCAGTAGCTAAGAAAGAACCCAAGGTTTTGAAGATTCATGGTTACGAGGTCACGGATAATTATGCGTGGCTGAGGGACCGCGAAGACAAAAAGAATCCTGAGATAATCAAGTATCTCGAGGACGAGAACGCTTATACCGAAGCCCACATGGGGCCGCATAAAGCGTTTGCCGACAATCTTTACAAGGAAATGCTCGGCCGCATAAAGCAGACTGACCTGAGCGTTCCGTATAAGCTTGGCGAATATTGGTACTTTAACAAGACCGAGGAAGGGAAGCAGTACCCGACATATCTGCGGAGTAAAACCAAGGACGGAGCGGGACCGGAAGTTTTGCTTGATCAAAATGCGATGGCGACGGGTTTTAAGTACTTTTCGATCTCGAGTTTCGAGCCGAACGATGACGGCAACATGCTTGCATTCGCTACGGATACGACCGGCTATCGGCAATACACCTTGCAGATCAAAGACCTAAAGACGGGCAAAATGCTTGCGGACAAGATCGAGCGTGTGACGGGCGTGGAATGGTCGCCGGACGGTAAATATATTTTTTACAGCCAGGAAGACCCCGTTTCAAAACGCACGGACAAGATATTTCGCCACACGGTCGGTACGACCGGTGCCGACGAGCTCATCTATGAAGACAAGGACGTTCTGTACAACATCGGCATCGGCCGTTCGCGCGATAAGAAGATGTATTTCATCCTCTCGTTCGCAAAGACATCGCGTGAGTTTCGGTATCTATCCGCCGATAACCCGACGGGAGAGTTTAAGGTAATAGCTCCGCGCCGCGAGGGCCACGAATACTCAGCCGACTACAACAACGGCGAATTCTTCTTTGTCACCAACAAGGACGCTGAGAATTTTAAGGTTATGCGTGCTCCGGCGAGCGATCCGAGCGAAGCAAACTGGAAGGATTACATTCCGCACAACCCGGCGATCAAGATCGAGGACATTAACTTTTTCAAGGATTACGCTCTGGTTTCGGAACTTGAAAACGGCCTCGAATATATCCGCGTGATGGACATGAAAACTCGGCGTGCGTCGGCTCGCGTCGAAACGCCGGAAAGTGTCTATACGATGGGCCTTGCGTTTAATCCGGAATACGATACGCCGGTCGTTCGTTACAATTATTCGTCGATGATAACGCCGAATTCGACGTATGAATTCGACCTCAAGACTCGCGGAAGCAAGCTGATAAAACAGCAGGAGATTCCGAGCGGTTACGACAAGGCTCAGTACGAGACCGTGCGCGTTTGGTCGGCGGCCCGCGACGGCGTCAAGGTCCCGGTTTCGATCGTGATGAAAAAGGGAACTAAGCTCGACGGCAAATCGCCGATGCTGCTTTATGCGTATGGTTCGTATGGCGCGTCGATGACGCCGAACTTTTCGACCGCTCGTTTGAGCCTGGTCGATCGCGGAATGATCTATGCGATCGCGCACATCCGCGGCGGC
>CAZSEL010000021.1:0-69948 GCA_964605905.1 uncultured Chloracidobacterium sp.
TTACTTAGAAATTCTTTTTTGAACTCGCGGAAACCGCCGGATTCGATAGATTGCCGAATGCGGCGGTTACTGTCAAGGTTGAATAAAAGATTGTACTCAAGTTATACCCCGAGCGAAGCCGCAAACTCCTTGTATGTCTCGCTCGCCAGCCCTTCCTGTAAAGTCGCTAATACCTGTTTCAAATCATCTTCCAGCAAGGCTGTTACATTCAGTGTCAAACCCGGAAAAACCTTGCTTTCCACAATTCCATTCTTATCGGCAGACATCTTTTTATACTTCCCGTTCACAAGACCGAACCAGTCGATCTGCTCATCCAAAACACGCCAAACTATGTATTCCTGCACGCCTTTTGCTTCGTACAATTCCAATTTGTCATGCAGATCGTATGAAACGCTAGTAGATGAAATTTCGGCGATCAATTCCGGCGAGCCCTCAAGATACCCGGCTTCGTTTATCCACGATTTGCCGCCGCTTTTCTCTTCGATTCGCAACACTACGTCAGGCTGAGGTTCGTAATCATGGCCTGCCACGTAGGTCGCATTGTCCAGCAAACTGATCCCGTTAGTCACCAGCCGATAGTAACTGAGAAAGCTCATAATATCAGCGTGTGGTTTGCCGTGGTTGTCCGCTCTGACGGGTGATGCCATATAAACGATTCCTTTGATCAATTCCGCCCTGACGTTTTCGGGCATCGCTTCGTAACGTCGGTGAAACTCCTCGCGTGTCAAACGATCGCCGTTCTCAAGACGCGGGATAATATTCTTGTTACCGAACTGAGGTTTGCGTGTCGAAACGTGAGTGTTCATAGTTTTAATTATCGCTCATTTTACTCAAAAATTCACGTCGAAATTCGTTGAACCTGCCGAGCTTTATCGCTCCACGAATGTTTCGCATAAGATCAAGGTAGAACGCGAGATTGTGGTGCGAGAGCAAGGTCGCGGCGGTCATTTCGCCCGCATTATTTAAGTGTCTCAGATACGCTCGCGAATATCTTTTGCACACCGAACAGCCGCATTCGGGGTCGAGCGGGCCGTCATCGGTTGCAAAGCGGGCGTTCCTTATATTGATCTTTCCGCGTGAGGTAAACACGCTGCCTGTCCGGCCGTTTCGCGTCGGCATAACGCAGTCAAACATATCCACGCCGTGCGAAACCGCCTCGATCAGGTCTTCGGGAGTTCCGACGCCCATTAAATAACGCGGCCTGTCTTTCGGCATCTTCGGAGCGATATGTTCGAGTACGCTGTACATCACCGCCTTTTCCTCGCCGACGCTCAAACCGCCAATAGCGTAGCCGTCAAACCCGATCTCAACCGTCCGTTCCAAACTTTCGCTCCGCAGATCGAAATGGCCGGCGCCCTGAATGATTCCAAACAGAGCTTGGCTCAGGTCAGTACCGCTTGCGTAAGCAAGTGGTAAAGTGTCCGACTCACGTCTGCCAACTTTGAATAGAGCAGCTTCGCCACCTGCTAACGCAGGCGGTACTGACATGAATCCGCAGTCCGCACCTTCATTCTGCAATTCGTCAAACCTTTTCTTCGAGCGTGCAGCCCACCGAGCCGTCAATTCCAGACTCTTCTTCGTCGCCTCATGCCCCGCATCGCCGGGCGGGCATTCATCAAAGACCATCACGATCTCGGCACCCAACGCGGCCTGTATCTCCATCGAGATTTCGGGTGACAGAAACTGCTTGCTGCCGTCGAAGTGCGAACGAAATTCAACACCATCCTCGTTTAGTTTACGAAGATCGGCCAGAGAAAAAACCTGAAAACCACCGGAGTCAGTTAGATAGGAACGATCCCAGGTTGTGAATTTATGAAGCCCGCCGAGTTGGCGGATGATCTCGGTTCCCGGACGTAAAAAAAGATGATAGGTGTTACCGAGAATTATCCGCGCATCAAGCTCATCCGCCAGCCATTCGAACCGAACGCCTTTGATCGAGCCTTGCGTCCCGACCGGCATAAAGACCGGCGTTTCGATCTGAGAGCGGCGCGTCGTAATAATTCCGGTTCGAGCCTCGCCGTCTGTCGCGGTTACCTGCCAATCGATCGCCTTCATCTTATGAATTCCTGCGGCCGATCAGCGCCCAGATCTTTTGCTCTCCGGTCGCAGTTCCGCTGGCGATGCGGCCCTTGTCGTCGATCAAGACTGCGGACGGAGTTCCGGACATTCCAAGCTCTTTTGAAACCGTGTAACGAGCGTCAAGAACGACCGGCGATCTAAATCCGAGTTCGCGATTTTCCGCAGGGTTACCGTCTGAAAAAAAGATCAGGTTCGGTCCCGAACCATTTTGCGTGTTCTCCAGTTCGGCAAGAGCCTCTTTCATGTGGACGCAGTGTGGACAGGTCATGCTCCAAAAGACGGCAAGCGTGTTTCGGCCCGCGATCGCATCCTTTGTCACGGTTTCGCCGTCTGCCCCGATCAATGAGAAATCAGGGATCGGCTCGCCGATCTTCAGTGCCTGCGAAGCACCGATCGAATTCACGACAAAGACAAAATCACGCCCGAGTTCACGTTCACGCAGATCGTCAACCAGCAGGCGGATCGCACTATCACCGGTCGAAACATAGCTGCCGATCCGCCCGTCAGCATTAACGAATAATGCCGAAGGCGTCCATTGTGCCTTGACGGATTCAGCCAGTTCGCGTTTTTCTTCGACGATCACCCGAATGCCGTCCGAGTCGCCATACTTATCGCGGTTTGCTTTTAGGTCGCCTGAACTGATGAAAACAAAATCGAGTTTTTCCCCGAGTTCCTTTTGCCACTCTTGAATCTCAGGATAAAGAGCCTTACACGGGCTGCAATCAGGGCTTACAAAAAATACAAGTGAAGGTTTGCCTGACGCGAACACGTCCGAACGGTTGACACTCGTTCCGTTTAACTCTTTTAGTTGAAACTCAGGAAACGGCGAGCCGATAGCAAGGCCTTCGGTCGGCGGGACGGCTTCTTCACGTTCGACCTGTCCGCCGTCACGCGAGATCAGTTCGAGCAGATCGATCCGCCGCATCAACTCGGTCTGCTGATCGAAAATACGTTTCAAATAAAATACCCCGACGGCCAAAACCGCCAGCACCAAAATAAGTACAATCGTCATACCTGAACCATCGTCCGCAAGGCTCACTCCCTGATTCGCTCTGCCCTGTATCGCAAGAAAAAGTGCAAAAATCGCAAAACCGCCGTTTCTCAATAAGCTGCTTTTCCCGACAGGCTCACTGTGTATCTGTCCAAAACAATGGCAATCCGGCGCATTTCCCTGTGCGATCTGATAGATCATTCCGCCGAGAAATATCGAGATCAACAGCACAGCCGCAATCGCCGCAAACCAACTGGTCGATACAAATAGGAAAAGAAACGCGAGAATAATTTCAATTACAGGCAATCCGTAACCGACCGGTTTTGCCAACGGCTCCGGCAGGCCAAATCCTTTAACAGCCTTCTCCGAACCCTCAAGATCCATCAGTTTGCCAATGCCCGCCAACGCGAAGACACCAAACAAGAAAAGCCGGACAAGAAGTAAAACTATCTCCATTTCTTTTGTTTTACGCTATACACTCACCACTTTCCACTAACAGGAAAACTATTTCTTCTTACCCATCTTATGCTTCTCTTTTAATCTAATCGGAGTCGCAAAAAACTCAAAAGCGTCGCGGAGCCTGTTTTCGATATATCGCAGATAAGAAAAGTGCAATCCGGCCTTACTTCCACCGGACGTGAATAGGACGAATAACGGCGGACGCATACCGCCTTGGGTTATGTATTGCACTTTCAAACGCGAGACGCCGCCTTTGACCGGTGCGGGAGCCGAGCCGCCTTTTGGCTGCAAAATGCTTTCCTCGAAAAACTTATTTAGCTGTGAGGTGGCAACGCGCTTATTGCGGCTTTCGTTTGCCTGAACTACTAACGGCAAAAGCTTTGCGACTCGCTGGCCCGACAAAGCCGATGTCGTGACGATCGGCGCCCAGTCGAGAAACTTCATTCCCATTCGCACGGTTCGTTCGAATTCGTAGATCGTATTGGTTTCTTTTTCTAGGAGTGCGTCCCATTTGTTGACGGCGATAATTACCGAGCAGCCTGCGTCAACCGCATAACCACCAATATTTGCGTCAAGATGCGTAACGCCCTCGACAGCATCAATAACAAGCACCGCAACATCCGCACGCTCAAGCGCCTTGACCGCCATAACGACGGACATTTTTTCGGCCATCTCGACCGTTTTTCCTTTGCGCCGAATTCCGGCGGTGTCGATCAAAACGAATTTCTGTCCGTCAACTTCCAGATGCGTGTCGATCGCATCACGCGTGGTTCCGGCGATCGGCGAAACGATCACGCGCTCTTCGCCGAGCAGCTTATTCAAGATCGAAGACTTCCCTACATTTGGCCGCCCGACGATCGCGAGCTTTATCTCGCCGGTATTTTCTTCTTCAACTTCCTCTGGAAATTCGAGCACCTCGAACACCTTGTCGGTCATATCGCCGACCGACGTGCCGTGCTCGGCCGAGAGCGGCGAGACGTCGAAACCGAACTGGTAAAACTCGCCCGCCTCGTCCTCGACCTTTCGCGATTCGGCCTTGTTCGCCGCGATAAAAACGGGCTTTCCGATATTTCGCAGGTAAACCGAGATCTCTTCATCAAGCGGCGTTATGCCCGCCCGGGCGTCAACCACCCAGATGATCGCCTGCGCCGAATCGATAGCAAACCCGGCCTGCTTAAAAATGTTCGCGGGAATTATCGCCTCGTCGTCCGGCACAATGCCGCCCGTATCGACAAGCTCAAACGTCTTCGACCGCCAATCGACCTCACCATAGATCCGGTCCCGAGTTATCCCCGGCATATCCCCAACAATAGACCGCCGCGTCCCCGTCAACCGGTTAAACAGCGTAGATTTCCCCACATTGGGCCGTCCAATTATAGCAACAAGCGGTAAAGACATAACCTACCATTTTACGCATCCGCCCGATTGCATACAACCTAGCCTGAGTTGGAGTCAATATAGTGGAGCTTACTGGAAGAGTTTGGCAATGACTTGTTCTTCTCTGTCGGGCTGCAGTTTTCCGACCCACGAGTCGGTAACTACGCCGCTCTCGTCGGTCAGCAGGATCGTTGGGGTTGCTCGGACGCCGATTGATTGGAGAGACGATTGTTTAATTTCGTCTATTTGAACGCCATGTTCTTTGAGATACTCCCGCGATTCCTCAACTGATTGGGGTAGAACCGCAACAACGCTGATGCCTTTCGATTTGTTTTCTTCCAGCAACCGCTTATAGAACGGCGCACTTTCCGTACAGTAACGACATTTTGTGGAAAGATAGAGAACAAGCGACCTTTTATTTTGGACATCCAAACCGTCGATCGGAATGGGTTTTCCAACAGGCGATATTTTTTCGGCAGCTGCATTAGGATTGGGATTGGGTTCGGCAGCCGTGGCTGGAATGCGTCTCGGCCCGGATGAGGAATCAGCCGCATCGGTCGGCGAGGTAAACTGTTTAACGGTGATAACGCTTAGCAGAATGGCAATCAATATGATTGCGAGATTTGCCAGCATCTGTATCCGGCGAAAGGCATTTTTCATTAACGTCTTGCTCCATACTCGCGAAGTACCTGAACTACTGCGACACGATTTCCGACAACTGCTTTCGTGAGAGCAGTTATACCACGCGGGTCGCGGGCATTTACATTTGCTCCCTTTCTCAATAGCTTGGTCACAATTCTCGTGTGACCACTCCGAGCCGCATACATCAAAGCCGTTTGACCCGTGGCCTCCCGTATTTCCAACGATACGTTTGCTCGTAATAAAACCTCGACTAATTCAGGATTTCCGGTTTTTACGGCCTCGACCAATAGCGGTGCACCGTGAGAATATCGGGAATTATTCAGTAACGACAACTGGGTCACAGCCGCGAGGGAACTTACTACATCAACGTGGCCGTTTAATATGGAAAACATGATGGCGATCTTTCCATCCTCTCGAACATAATTCGGATTCGCACCTTTTGCAATTAGAGCACGCGCGATTCGGCCATTCCCGCTGGTTGCCGCATACATCAACGGCGACGAACCGTTAGCAGCTGTAAGATTTGGATTCGCCCCGGCATTTAGCAGCATTAGAGCGATTTCTTCGTACCCCTTCCATGCCGCGAACATTAGGGCGGTCATTCCTTTATCGTTCGGTTCCGGCGGAGTGTTCGGATCGACCCCGTTTCGTAGCAACGCTCGTACACTGTCCGTATCTCCTTCAAGCGAACTCACGAGCAATTGATAATCAGGGTGAAGATTGGTTTGTGAATAAACTTTTGTATCAACCGAACCTGACAGAAGTGTCAGGCACACCAACAAGCCAATCAAACACGCGGATATTGCTATAGGAATTTTCATAATCACCTCACTTAATCTGACCTGCTTAGTAGCAGACCCAGATCGTTTGATCCGGTTCACATTCCCATGAATACTCACAGGTTATGATATATTGATTGCGATATGCATCGTATTCTTCCCAACAAACTGAAGTTTCATAACACTGTCCCTGAACCGTTACCCATTCACAGTTCGGTTCGCACCCATTAACACAGTCGTTACAATCACAACCGCCACAGCCGGTATCGCAGTTATTACATGGGCATTCCGGAGGTGGCTCAGGGCCGGGATCAGGAGTCGGGGTTGGTGTCGGACAAAACTGAGCACAATCCGGATCCAGACAATCTTCTTCCCAATCACAGTCGTCGCTTACCCCGTTACTACACAGCTCTTCAGTATTCTCTTGATCTTGGCCTGGGAATATATTAGCGGCATTACGCTGCAAATCCGGGTTATCCATGCAGTCTCCGCCACCGCAACCTATAGAATAGAATCCGTCTTCATCCTGGTCACATTGTTCATCACATGCATCTCCGTAAACCAGTCGGCAGTTTTCGTCCTCACAGTTCTTTTTACCATCGCAGTTCTCATCATTTAAATCTTCATCATCACAGATTTCCGGCATGCCAGGATTAATGTTCTCGTCGTCATCGTCACAGTCAAACGGACCGGTCCGACAGTTTCCTTCAATTTCGTCATAATAATCATCTTTGTCGTTGTCTATGCAAACTTCCGGCTCACATTCAGTCAAAAGGTGATAAGTGCATACGCTAGGTATCGGTGGGGTGCCAGGCATATCGCAAGGCTCATTAATATCCGCAATAAAATAGCAACCGCGTTGGGGCGAATAACAATCGCTATTAACAGGTCTTAAAAACGTAGCCCGGAGACTGTAATCGCAGTGCTGACACGTTGTGTCATAAATCATGGCAGTCCAATAAGCATTTGGACATCCGTTTCCTGACGTACAAGTAAAGCAGTCGTCGCCGGCATTCGAATAGCTGCTGTTAATGAAATTGGGAACGAGACTGACAGAGGAGATTTTATCTTGGTTTGAATTACAGCCCATAGACGCTGCGGGAGGTTTTAAGAAGGCTGTACCAATAAACATGAAATTATTGGCTCTTTTCTGTGGAGGGTCATGAACACTTTGAAAAAAATTTATTAATTTCTTGTTGACCATCGTTCCGCCGCTTTTGACTCCGGAACCGTCGCCAAAGCTTAAGTAATGTAAAACAATGCGGGCCTTAACAGACTCCGGTACACGCCCAGAATCTTTTCGACGCGTCCATGCCGCAGCGGATTTATCGCGAATCTTGAACGTGTAAGTGTCTTCTGGCGCAATTGCGACATCGTTGAGAGTAGCAATTTTACTGTTTGATACAAGATCATGGTTGCCGAAGTCGAGAGGAAACCCCCATGGATTTCCTTCTTCAGATTTCAAATCCTGTAGGATAATTGAAAGGGCTAGAAAATAAATCGGTTTTCTGCTTGTGTTTGTTACTCTAATCTCCAAGTCATGCACCCAATTGTCAGAATCTTGATTTTTGTACTCGATTTTGATCGGAGCGCTTTTTGGAATCTTGTTCTCGATTTCGACCAACTGAGCAAACGACGGCATCACAAAAATACCGCCAACACCGAGAAATGCGTATAGAATCGCTAACTGGAAGACCGACTTCATATTTTTCTCCGTAGGAACAGGAAATGCCGCAAGATATAGAAGGAAAAGAATCTGTGCCGTGATAATAAAAAAAAAAAGATTCCTTTGTCAATACTTATTTCAGCGTCCTGATAGGGTTTCGAAGAGCGGCTTGAGGTGCGGATTTTTTTCAACGAGATTTAGTCGCTCGGGTTCAGGTAGATTGCTGGCGAGTTCAAGCAGGAGAATGTTATCGACAAGTGCAAAATCCCCGCCGTTTTGTAACAACCGCGAATCGCTGAATGTTCGTGATGAGATGTCCCAATCGATCAGCCAGTAAACACATTGATTTGATAAATCCTCAGACGGCTTTTGCTGTGCGGAAAGCCCCGTAAAATAAGTAACAAGAAATTGGTCGCCGTGCCGTGCGATTACAAGCGGGTTCGGGCACGACGGTTTGGGAATCGCAGGCAATTCCTTAATCAATCTTTCCCGCCGCTGAATATACTCAGCACTTAACCCGTAAGGCAGCGGCTTGCAAAAACTCCAGATCAGCAATCCGATGAAACAAATAGTGACAATTGATCTGAGAAATATTGGGTGACTTTGAAGCAGTTTCAATGCAAGCGGCGCAACAACCGCCGCCTGAACAAAAGCAAGCGTATCAAGCCGCCCGAAAACACCCTGAACACCGCTTCTATGATTCAGGAAAGGATTCAAAGTAGTAAATAACGACCAAATCAGCACTGTGACGAGAATAATCACAGTTTCCCAATTTTCCTGAACATTCCTTTTTTGATACGCGATTGCCGCTGCAACCAAGGCAATTATCAGAATCACCGTTTCCTGCAGATTTAGCTCGCGAAACGGTAATCGAGGATAAAATAAAAATTCGTTTTTCAGAGCATCAGGAAGTTCAAAAACAGGTTGTCCCAAAACAATTGCTGGCGACGCAAGAACAATTAAAAAAAGTCCTATCGCGGCAACACGCACGAGTTTATTCGCGGAAAAAAGAAAGATTGATACGACAGAAGATGTTGAAACTAATAGAAGCACAGCAAACGCGGAACGGTGCGAAAAAATAGCTCCGACAAACAACATGAACGAAGCTATCAACCATATTCGATTCTTAAATTCGAAAAATCTAACAAGCGCGAAAGCGCCCCAAATCAAGAAAACTAGAGATCCTAGATTACTTAGAAATTCCGAGATATAGTAAAAATGCAGATGTGATAGAGCGACTATGGCCAGCCCAAGTACCGCAAGCCATACACTTCTCGTTAGATCGACAACAAAACAAAAAATGCCCAAGGACAGTAAAAACTGCAAAATCAGTGTTCCAATTTTGATGGCAATGACCGGATCACTAAAAAGAAATGTAAGGGCTGTAAAGTAGTAAATTACGACCGGTGCATAAGTGAAATAATATAGCTCTACATCCAAAATTAATCGGCTTGTTTGAAGGACGTAGTAGTATCCATCGACTCCCGGTGCGGCATCCGAACTAAACAATAGAAAAAAATCACCCATCCCAGACGCGACCAATAATGCGAACGCGGCCAAAATGCTTAGTCGTTGTGCGATACTTCCTTCTTGAAAATTTTTCATTAGAATCTGACCGAAGATAAAATGTATATCATAGTTAGAGATCGGTCATGGTCCGAAAATATTCACATGTAATGAAAAACAAAATAGCCCCGAAAGATGGCTCGGTCAGGGCAAAAGTGTAGATGTGTTGAACTGACACACTCGAAACAACCGTTTTTAGCATCGAACGACGCCAAAAAAGGCCGAATTTTGCGCCACAGCACGCCAACGGATATTTTGCCGGAGCGAAATGGCGGAGCACCGGATCGACATTCATGATGCCTTCGGCCTCGATGACGAGAGATGCACGACGACTACTGTTTCGCTCCTACTGATCCGATAATGCTCCGGTAAGAATCCTACAACACCGATCATCCGTATGTACCGGACGTTCCTACGCACCCGACGTCAACTCCGCTCACTCCTACACCGCCGACTTTCGCGTTGCTGGCTCTAAAAAACCGCGGGGCTGGAGGCCAAAAACGCGGGGCTGAAGCCAAAAAACGCGGGGCTGGGAGGTAAAAACGCAGGGCTGGGAAGGATCATTGTCCGTCTGCAACGCGAAACACTGATGCCCCGCTCGGAAACGGAACAATAGAAAACCCTGTCCGGGGTTAACCGGACAGGGCGTTTGTTTACGATCGTTTGGATGTTAGTACTGAACGATGTTGAGTATAGTTCCGATGATCGTTCCGAGGACGCTGTAGTTGCCGTTGTTGTACTGGCCGTACTCGGACTGGCCGTTGTAGCCGTCTTCGTAGCCGCGTCGGAAGCCTTCGCGGAAGTAGTGGTTGTATTCGTCAAGGCTGACGTAATAGCTATCGTATCCGTAAGACGCATCCGAGTAGCCGTACGAGCTTTCGGGGTTATTTCCCCAACTGTCATAACGGTCGGCCTGGCCGGAACGGAAGCCTTCCTCGTAACCGCGATTTACCGCGTCACGAAGCATCTGAGCACCGTACTGGCTGGTGTAGTAATACGAACCGCCGCGCGAATAGTAGTAGTTATTCGTCAGGTTGTCGTAGTAACGAGCCTGCTGCAAACGTAGCTGATCCTGACGGATTCGCTCCCAATATCGCTGCTGATACTGGATGTAACGGAAACGTCGCTGCTGCTGCAACTGTCGCTGACGCTGGTCTCGCAAACGCTCCCAGTTCTGCCAGCGGCTGTTGTATTGGTTATAGCGTTCCCGCTGTAACTGCTGCTGTTGTGCCCGGTCGTAACGCTGATAATCGCCACGCTGCGGCCGCTGGTTAGTGCGGTCGCGGTTCCAGGTACGCTGCTGCTGTTCGGGCTGCTGTTGTGTCTGAGGCTTTGTGATAACGCCACGCTGCTGTGAGCGACGTTGTTCAACCTGCTGCTCTTGCTGTTGTTGACGTTGCTCGTTTATCTGCCGCTGTTGCTGCATCTGGCCTTGTTGTTGGCGACGTTGTTCAACCTGCTGCTGTTGGCGCTGTTCGTTTATCTGCCGCTGCTGCTGCATCTGGCCCTGCTGCTGACGACGCTGTTCAACTTGCTGCTGCTGGCGCTGCTCGTTGATCTGCCGCTGCTGCTGCATCTGGCCTTGTTGTTGGCGATGTTGTTCAACCTGCTGCTGTTGGCGCTGTTCGTTTATCTGCCGCTGCTGCTGCATCTGGCCCTGCTGTTGACGGCGTTGTTCATTCTGCTGTTGAGTCTGCTGTTGACGGCGCTGTTCATTTTGCTGTGAAGCCTGTTGCCGACGAGCCTCAAGCTGCTGACGCTGCTTCGTTGGCTGAGCGGTCTTTTCGGTACGCTGAGCCTCTTCTTTCTGCTTCGTATTTCCCTGTTCCGGCCGGTTGCCGCGGGTACGTTGAGCATCCGCGTTTACGTTAAGCCCGAGAAGCATAAAAGCTGCGGCAATAGATGCCAGCGTTATTCTTCCCAAGATACTTTGTCTCATATTTGTCCCCCTTGTCTGCTCTCGCTTTCGAAGCGCGCCGACTCTTCCGGGAGAATTAATTGCAAATTACGTTCCACAAGCGAAAAACCTTATTTATGGCGTATTTAGGAGCAAATTGGTTGGTTATCGACGCATTTCGTCGGGAGAGCCTAACAAATCGGTGCAGTCCAATCAGATTTCGAACAGGCTAGATCTTTGAAAATTCGTAGGAAATAAATACATTCAAAATGCCATTTTGGAGCTCATGACGAACCCCGACAGCACGCATTTTAATGTTTGCAGAGTTCTGCACCGGCAGCATGAACGAGATCTTTTCGAGCTTTATTATTTCGATGGGATTTATCTTTCGGTCGATCGCGCTTTGAACCATTTTTGCTATGACCGTCCCGCCGACTCCGCCTGTGCCATTTAGGGAAACATTAACCACGCGGGCCCGCGCGACAAGGCGTTGATTCGTCGCGTCGAATTCGAGGTCGATCGCAGTCTCAGCCCAGCCGGAAAAATCGACGCACCCGATAAAAGGCGGATTATAGCTGCCGTTAAACGCAAGCGGAGCGAGTATCTTTCCATCGCGAAAACGAACCGCCGTCCGTACGCCGCCGATTTCCCTCTGGAGCCTGATCGATTCGCGGCAAGATGTGTCGCTCAGAGCCTTATCGCCAATAGCAAACTCAAGCGGCGATCCTGTTTGAAACAGCGCGTCGATAACCGTATCGAAAAACTGCTCGCTAAGCCCGATCGTGATCTCGGTTTTCTGGGCGTAGGTTGATTGGGAAGAAAGAATTAATGCGATGACCAGAATCGAAAATTGAATAAACTTCATAACTCGTCGTCCTTAAAAAAATCTGCGGGAAGAGGCTCGCCGTACGTGCGAAAATAGATCTGTTCGCGAATCTCGCGATCAGTCAAATTTTTGTCCAGCGACGAAATCAACGCTTTGCGGGCAGTTGCAAACATTCCAAACATGAAATCAGCCCGTTCGCCGGCAGAGCGCCTCATCCACATCTCGTTTTGCAATTCCTCGATTTCATGCGTCGTGTCTTTCAACATTTTTTTCACCCAAGAGTGATATACAATCGTTTAAGATGTCTTCAACGTCCAGTTTCTTTGCCCACCCTTGCACATATTCTTCGTCGTAACCATTACGAATAATTCCCGCCACATCTCGCATCTGCATTTCCGACCTGGAGTCCTTTGCCCATCTTAGTTTCGATAAGACCAAATCTTCCTTTCCGATCACCCAGACGTCAAACCCAAAATAATCGAGTTTCTTACGATTATCGAATGCCGCCTGATCGAATTTGCCTGTCTTACGAACCACACAGTCGATCTTCACGATTGTCTTCTGGTGCAATAAATTGAACATTGACCGTCGATCAATCGCGTCACGGACACGATCATGCGGCACGTAATAATCAGGCTCAAACTCCGCGATTATCTTCGTAGCGTCGCCGCTATTCAATTCCATTACAATATCTATATCGTTGGTCATTCGCATCATTGCGTAATTGACCATCGCCATCGAACCGGTGAGCATGTAAGCAATCCCAAGTTTCTCAAACCGATCGACGCAGTCCTTCAAGGCCGCTTTTTGATCTTCGAATAACGAATTCATAATCCCGCCCTCACGATGTCGTGAATGCGAAGCAAACCGACTGCCTTTGCCTCATTATCAACAACCGGCAAAACCGAAATTTGCGATGGGCGGTCTTCCATCAACCTCAAAGCGTCGTATGCAAGCATATCCGCGGGCGCGGTGACGGGCGAAGCGGTCATCATTTGTTCAGCGATAAGGCGGCCAAACAGCTCAGGCGGCGTTTTTTCAATAGTTCGTCGCAGATCGCCGTCGGTGATTATTCCGATGAGCTTTCCGTTTGTTTCGACGACATTTACAGCACCGAGCGAGGCCGTCGAAATTTGCTTTATGACCTCGAGCCAACCTGCGGACGGAGCGATGTTTGGGCTTGGATGCATCAGGCTTTCGACCCGAACGGTAAGACGTTTTCCCAATTGTCCGGCCGGATGATTTGATGCAAAATCTTCGTGGGTCAAGCCCTTTGCTTCCATCAGCGCCATTGCCAGCGCATCGCCGATAGCGAGGGCAACTGTTGTCGATGTAGTCGGCGCGAGATTTAGCGGACAGGCTTCGCGGTCCACCGATGCATCGAGAGCAACATCGGACTGGACGGCCATCGATGATTCGAGATTGCCGGTTATAGAGATCAGCGGTATTTGCCGACTCTTTAATGTTGGAAAAAGCGAGAGCAATTCTTCGGTCTCGCCCGAATTGCTCAACGCAATAAAAACATCTCCATGTCTTATTGACCCCAGACTTCCGTGCAATGCGTCCGACGGATGAACAAATATCGCGACCGTCCCGGTGCTGGTCATTGTCTGTGCGATCTTTTGCGCAATAACGCCCGATTTGCCGACACCTGAAACGATAACCGTTCCCGCGCAGTTCGCAAGAATTTCGAGAGCCTTTATCACCGCTACAGCGTCAAGCCTGTCGGCGGCTCTGGCAATTGAGTCGGCCTCGAGCCTCAGCATATCGGCTACTTTCAGATGATCGAATGTGATTGGAGTTTCCTTTGCGTGCATCATTTGCTCAATGACTTTCCGCCATTTAGACAGTTTAATCTGAATATTTCTTTCCAAAACCTACAAATGCGATAATGTTTGAAACCACTTCAATGGTCGAATTCTAACATATTTGCTTATGCGAATTATCTGGGAAACGCCGCCTGATATCAGGCAAAGATCAAGCGACACATGTTGGGCAGCCGTGCTCGAAGTGTTCTGTCGCGTTAGCCTGGGCAGGCCTCACACCAATCAGGACGAGCTGCTGCGGGAATACGGTAAACTCTCGAACAGTCTGCTCGACCGAAAAATTCCGCTCGACGGAATTCGCCGCTTGTTTTCAGATCACCGGTTCGGAATCGAGATCGAAGAGATCTCGCACCTTTATTTCGCAAACACACCAGCGTTTCTCTTTCAAAAATTACAAACCGGCCCGGTTATCATTGGTTACTGGGAACCCGCGACAAACGGCTGGCATCTGTCGCTGATCTATGGAATAGACAAAAAATTGGTTTCGTATCTGAATCCGGACATGGACGACGGCGGGCACTTAACCAACGATATCGAATATTTTTCTTCCAAAGGCAACATACTTATAGGCTCACGACGATGGTAAGGAACTGTTCTATTTCTCAATAGACCTCTCGATAAGAACTACGTCCAGGATATTATTTCCGCGAGCAAACGTAAGCTGTTTTCCATCGCACGACGTTGCAGCTTGGCGTGATCGAAGTTTACACCATAAAGGACGCGGCCGGACAGAGTGCGTACGTTTGGGAATGGCGAGGGCCAAACGGCCGGAATGACGGCGGCACAAGACAATGGGTGGCCAGCGGAACAAATTTCCGTTTTGAAATGACCTCAAACATTTCAAAAACCGTAATCGGTGTTTGTGCTCGATAGGCTGGAAAACAAACCCGCCGCTGGTCCCATGGTTTGCCCAAGGAAGCTACGGCGGCGGATTTGATTACAAAGGATCACCTCTTGATATTTTGGAATTGAAACCCGCATTTACTCGCCTTCATAATTGATCGCACTAAGGCCTCGGCGAGAAAGTTCCGTTTACGGTGAGAGTGCCGGTGGTATTGCCAAGGAATCCGCCTATGAATTGCCCTGAACCGACCAGAACGAAACTGCCGTTAGTCAAACGCCGGCCGCCACGGGCGTCGGTCGTCAGAACAAGATTCAGATCGGACGGCCCGGCAAACACTCCGAGATCCGCTTCGACGCTGTGCTGGAAACGAAGCGTGACCGGTATAGTTATTCGCCCGGTCGCGGGGTCACGCGTGCCTGTTCCGCCACCGGTTTGAGTAACCGTTGTCCGGTTTTGTAGAATTCGTCCATCTGGCAGCTCGATGGGAAACGGCTCGGTAACGATTGGCGGAAAATTCGTGATCGCTATCACCCCGCGGCATTCGGTGAAATTGACCGTCAGATTTAAATTCGAGTGAAACGGCCCGCGAGCCCGTTCGTGCGTGGTGGTTAGTTCGGCTGACCCCGTAACACTGCCGCCGACGATCGGTTCCGGGCAGTCGGCAAGCCGTTCGACTTGAAAATACATTTCATAATCGCCGCCAAAACTTGCGTGATCTACATACCTTACCGGAACGACGCCGTTGCCGAATCCGAAATCCGTACCGGAAATGAATTCCGCCGATTCGTAGGTCAGCACGAGCACCTGCGGCGTATAGCCGAATTGGCTCCCGACCGGCTGCATTCCGACCGGCCTGTTTTGCGGTACACCGATGGCAAGCGAGACAGTGTTGCCGATTCCCATTGCGGCGCCGGGCCGGAGAAAGTTGGATAATGATCTTCCCGGCGGACGAGTGATCGTTCTTGCGACCGCTGCTCCCAACGCCGCACGCGGAGGAACCAGTGCGTCCAGATAGTTTTCCCGCAGCCGAAGATTTATTTGGCCGTCTATCGACCACAGGCTTGGGATAATAACGATCGCGTTTGTGTTTTGCACGATCTCATTTTCGAAATAGATCGTCGGCGGAATAGTTGCAATACCGCGATTAAAAGCAACGATCCTTCGCCACGGCGTTTCCTGTGTCGGAAAACCATCGCCAGTTAGAAATCCGCCGCCGGGTGCCGAGCCTCCGCCAACCGGCCATTCGGACGAACCGATAGTGTTAGTGTTGCCGCCATGAAGAGTCACCCTGGCCTCCCCGCCTGCGGTAACAGTTAAAATTTCCGGCTGAAACGTCACGGCGTCAGGCCGCTGAAAGATCCCGTGATTGGTAACATGATGGACCCTGAAACCATTTAGCGTCACGCGATAACGGCCACGCATCGGAGCGACCGGCCGGTCCGGCCCATCATTAGTCCGCGGATTCCCGTCGGCATCCACATTCGGAGTGGGATTCGGGTTGTCCGGCGGAGATGGCTGCGGAACAGGCGGAACTGGAATGTCGTTTGGCGTTCCGCCGCCACCGCAATTGATCTGGCCTGATGGAGCCGGATCAAGGATCGCGCTGATCGAAAACCCGCCCGCTGTCACTCCGGTCAGAGTTCTCTTTGCCGTAAAGTTGTCACCGTTGACATCTCTCGGGCTGACAACTACGGTCTGTGTCTCACCGCCTGACATGCTGACCGTTCCGGGGCTCTTGTTTGTCAACTGCATTACCACCGGGCTTAGCATACCCATGAGACCGGACAGCGTAGCGGTGAAGTCCGTCTGCTCACCTTTAATTAGATTTAGCTTGTCGGCCTGCCAGCTTGATGCTGACGCTGCGATACATGCATTTCGCAACCACTTTGCCTTTATACTCGACCTCAATATCGTTTACGCCTTTCAAGTCACGCGGACTTTCAACCACAATTTTTCGTGGCGATGACGCGAGGAATTTCGCCGTCTGATTTCCTATCTTGATTGCCGTATCCTCAAAGCTTCCCATTTGCCCTTTGATCGAAATCGGCTTCCCGGCCTGTCCGACCGCTGGCGTCGAATATTTTGTGTCCTCCATTTTTACGGGAAAAGCCGCCTTCTGCGCAACGGGGATGTCCGCTCGCCCGACGACAACTCCGGCTTTGTTTTTTAGTACGATCGGAATTGAAGTAGCAATTTCGGGAACCGTCCATGATTTACAAAAATCAATAATGTTAAGTCCGTCTTTTTCACCCGGGTTTTTACAGAAATCTATCTGGTTGCCATCCGCCTTTTTCATCGGCGTTTTTTGTTCGGCGACCTCGACGACGTAACCGCTAAGCTCATCAATATCTCTCGGAGACTGATCTTTAGCCGTGTCTGTCGGTTTCTTTACTTCCGCTATCACGGTTCCAGAAATCGTATCGCCGGCCGCGAGATCGTCCGGAAGATTAACCGTCACGGTTCCCGCGAGTGTGTCGAATGTCGTTGTATTAAGGCCGTTCGCGGTTTCGTTTCTTGGGATCGCACCAAAATCCATAGTCGCCGGAGAAGCTCCAAAATCCATCGTATTTGAAGAATTGTCGCTTGGAAGCAAAACGGTGTCGATCACCTGTATCACCGCCGACTTGCCCTCAAAATCACTCGCCAGTACTTGGGCCTTTCCATTGATAATCGGCAAATGCACTGTTTCGGCGAATGCTTTATGTTCGTTGCACAGAAAATAGGCCAGATTGCCGTTTACATTTCTTACAGATTTCGTCGTTCGTTTGCCCTCGTTGACGGAGTGTCGGGCATAAACATCTCCTTGAAAAGGACCTTGCCGGAAAGCAGATGATCGAATAGCAGCTCTCGTACTTTTCTCTTGTCCTTCTTAAACGAATCGAGCGTCCCTTTCGGTAATTTGTTGAAAGCGGCATTGGTCGGAGCAAGCAGCGTAAATGCTTTCCCTTCTTTTGTTAATTCCTCAAGCCCCGAGTCACGGACCAAGCCGATCAGTATACTGAAATTTTCCTGGTCGTTTCGCAGTGCGTCTAGAATGCTAATCGTCGGCGGATGGAAGATCGGGCGGAATGCAAACGCGTTCGAGATCAGGACGATCGTAAGCATTGCGATGGTCGATAATAATTTTGTAAATCGAATATTCATATCATTTCTCCTTTCTAATTTCGTCAATGAGAGATCGTGAGCAGATGCTTGTTCCGATCGAATGAACCGAATCTCCGAGAGCAACTGCAAATATTCCGAAAAACCTCAAGTCAGAGCGCTCGATGAAAAACACCATTTCCGAGCACCGCTCGCACCATGTCATCCGGTCTGCAGCAGCAGGCTTTTTCAAAAAAAGCAGTGTCGTGGTTTCGCTCAATGATTCGGTCCGTTTCTGTTTTCGTCGCATATTCAAACAAACTTTCGGTAAAATCGAATTCCG
Organism: uncultured Chloracidobacterium sp.; assembly: GCA_964605905.1. GTDB lineage: Bacteria > Acidobacteriota > Blastocatellia > Pyrinomonadales > Pyrinomonadaceae > OLB17. The sequence continues at coordinate 18,377 of CAZSEL010000021.1, forward strand.
GCGTATACTTCGTTGTTCACCCGACTTTCAGCAAAAGCAATTCGCCGTTTCGTCAAGACGATAGCTCCAGGTGCGAAAAAATGTCTTTTGACAAACATTCATTAATTTCTCAACAAGTTCTCAACGAGTCTAACCATTGTGTTGATGAGAGTTACAGCTTCGACGACTATCGGCTCGATGCCGCGCACCTTATGCTTTACAAGGACGGTCGGGTCGTTGCGTTGAAGCCGAAGGTCGTGGAGACCTTGGTCGCGTTGATCGAAAAGCGAGGAGAGGTGATATCGAAAGATGAATTGATGGATCGGCTGTGGGCTGATTCCTTCGTCGAGGAGTCGAATCTCACGCAGAACATTTATCTTCTGCGAAAGACACTTGGGAAGTGCGAAAACGGAAGGCCTTATATCGAAAATTTTGCCCGGCGTGGCTATCGATTTAACGGCGAGGTGAAATTGCCCGCAAGTACGGAACTCGTCTTTGCGACTCAGACAAGAACACAGACCGTTGTAGAAGAAACGACCACGGAAAATTCGTCCAGACGAAATTGGCTCATCTCGGCAATTGCGGCCGCAGGTGTGATCGGCGTGACGGCTTTCGTATTCACTACAATAATTCCAAGCCGATTTTCAACCGCAAACAACATTTCGGTTGTTACTCCATTTGAGAGCTTTAAACTCAAACGCCATTCGGACAGTAACGATATTACCAGCGCGGTAATTTCCCACGATGGGAAATTTATTGCTTACAACGGCAAGCAAAATTCTCTGTGGCTTAAAAACACGGCGACTGGTGACGATATTAAGATATTGCCGGAATCAGGGAAATTCACTCGCAGCGTCATCTCGTTTTCACCCGACGACAATCACATCTATTTTTTCAATATATCCGAAGACAAAAAAGGCCGTATAGCGAAAATGTCAGTGGTCGGCGGCTCGGTTGAGCAGATCGTTGTCGAAGATGTCTGGTCCGACGCGTCGCTTTCGCCAGACGGCAAACATCTGTCTTTTATCCGTAACGACAACGAAACGGGCAAACAATATTTAATGATTGCCGATGCCAACGGTACGGGTGAACGTGCGGCAGCGGCAAGCAAGGAAGGAATGTGGTTCGGTCTGTGGAGTCAATCAACGGCGTGGTCGCCCGACGGCAGCCGGATCGCATCCACGGGCGGAACGACTGCCGATGGAAGATCAATTTGGGACATCAAGATTTTTAGTGTAGCCGGCGGCGAAGAGATCGCGACCATCAAGCCCGGATCGGATTGGAGTTGGATCGATGCCATTTTGTGGCTGCCGGATGGCGACAATCTGCTCGTGATCGTTGGCGACCACACCGCGCAAGGCCAGATCTATAAACACACGATCTCAACCGGTGAATGGAAGCGCGTAACCAACGATCTGAACAATTATGTCAGATTATCGGTAACGGCTGACGGGAAAACAGTCGTTACGATCCAACACGAAAACCCCGGCAATTTGTGGCTTTATCCGGCCAATGGCGACACAAGCCAGGCGAAACAGATCACTTTCGGCCGAAATTTAATGACCGACGCAACAGGTGTTTCGTGGACGCCGGACGGCAAGATCGTTTATGCGACAAACACCGGCAGCAGGTGGGAGATCTGGATGATTGACGCAGACGGTACGAATCAAAAACAGTTAACGCAAAATTGCGCCGGAAACGATACGTGCAGCCAGCCCGTCGTCTCGCCGGATGGCCGCTACATAGTTTTTCATGCAACGCTCGGCGGCGTCAGAAATATTTGGCGGATGGATATCGACGGCGGCAATCCAACACAATTGACTACCGACGGTGGATACTCTCCCTCGATTTCGAGCGACGGGCGTTACGTTATCTACGCTCGATACGCTCCTGCTTCGATGTTATGGCAGGTTCCGATCGAAGGCGGCAAGGCGGAGCTATTCAGCAAAATTACGTCGATCGCAAGCGCCGCTTTTTCGCCCGACGGCAAATATATGGCATTCGGGCATTACGACAAGAAAGCGAAACAGCCTTTTCAAACCTGCGTCGCACGAGTTGAAGCCGACTCGCCCGAAAAATGTTTCGGCATAAGCCGTTCGTTTCCTCGATGGACCGAGGACGGAAAGGCATTTTACTATCTCGACCACAGTTATCTTGGAATTTGGAAACAACCGCTCGACGGCGAACGCGAATTGTTTTTTGAATTCCCCGGCGAACGCACTAACAACTTTGCCTTTTCACAGGACCGCAAATCACTCGTCGTAGCCCGCAGCAAACCGACACAGGACATTGTTGCTCTTACGGACGAGCGTTAGGGCTTCGATCTGACAAAGTTCGACCGTTTTATTGTTCGTCGATAAGGGCGACGATACTGTGATTCGGGCGACTGCGGGCGACGGCTAATTGTTTGCCATCGGGAGAGAATGCGAAATTGTTTATACGCTCGCCCGGGAACTCTAAAAACAGATCACGCTTTCCGTCCAGCATTTGCCGCCAAATTCCTGAAAAATCGCCTGCTATCGTGTAAAACGCGGTGCCCTCGGCATTCCATCGCGGGAACGAGCGTCCCGTGGTGAAACATTTTTCCGGCTGTTGAGCTGCTGCCGCCGCAACGCAAATCTGCCAGGGTTGTTTCAGGCTTTTATCGTAATGAGTGAAGGCCATCAGTCTGCCGTCGGGAGATAAACTAGCGAGATAAACGTCGGAGATCTTCGTAATCTGCTTCGGGTCGCCGCCCTCGATCGGAACCTTAAAAAGCTTTGAGGCGGTCAGGGTTTTATTCAAATAAATTACGTCCTTGCCGTCCGGCGTGACGAACGGATACATGCCTCCATCGGTAGTCAGTTGCACCGGGTTCGAACCATCGATGTCCATTCGCCAGATGTTGTGCCTGAGGTCGCGGGAAGCGTGGAAAACAATATAACGATTATCGGGCGAAACAAAGGGCATTGCGCATGTAAAGTTTCCGGCGCAGTTCTGCGTGAGCTGCCGTCGATCAGAGCCGTCCGCGTAGATCATCCAGATTTCCCATCTGCCGCTCGTGTTTGTAGCATATACGATCCGCCCGTCAGCGGCCCATGAAATTCCGGTCGCGTCGGAAATCGTGTTAAAGCCAAAAGTAATTTGCCGCGCGCGGTTTGCATCCGCGTCCGGCAAAACCCACAAGTTGCTTTGATTATCAAAAATTGTCGCGAGTATAGTTTTGCCGTCGGCCGCAATTGATAAATTACGGTAATCGCTTAAATCGTTGGTCACACGGCGCCAGACGTAGGTTGAAAGCGAGTAATGGTAGATCTGTCCGAGCAAGGCCTGGTCATTGCCAATGACGAGCAGGTTCTCGCCGTCCGTCAGCCATGCGACGGCCTGCATCGAATACAAAGATTCTTCCGATCTTATCCGCTGAATTTCCACGCCGTCTTCGGCTCGGAAAATCACAATAAAGCGGGTTATCTTTTCGCCTTCCTGGCTTCTTCCGACACAGGCGATACGACTCGAATCGGGCGACCATGCCGTTGCCTGAATCCAACTGTCAAACCGCTCGTTTTCCATGCTTCTGGTGACGACACGCTCGCCAGTGCCATCCGTGTTGGCGGCGATCAATAAAAACGCGCCGGTTTCAGATTCGTAACGGGTCAAAGCGATCTGCTTGCCGTCAGGCGAAAGGCTCGGCTGCGACCATGCGTCTTCGGATATTTTTTGCGGAGCCACACCGCCGAAAACCGCCATCTTTAAAATCTCGCCTTTTTTTTCTTTATGAGAATGCTGAAAGTAAAGATAATCACCGTCCGGCGAAAACCCGATCATCGATCGTTCGTCGGAATCGAATTCGGAGAGAATCTTGACATTGCTGTCGGTTGCCGCATTCTTGATCCAGACAGCGAAATTTATGTCCGTATAGGCAATAAACTTACCGTCCGGCGAGATCACCGCCGGATTAAAGCTGCCGTTATCCGAGAATCTTTTGACCTTATAAGTCTCCCACGGCCCAGTTCCGAGTGAGCGGTCGGATTCACGGTTCACGAACATAAACGATGCAATTGCAATGGCAATACTGGCAGCCAAAACGGCAAGGCCGATCACCGAGTTTCGCCACCTGTGCTTAGTTTTCTTTCCGATAGCAACAATATTTTCCGGTTTGAAATCTGTACCGGCTGAATCGTCGAAAACTACTTCTTTAGAATCAGGCCGCCAATCAGCGAGGGCGACGATATTGCTGCCTCTGTGAACGCGTCCGGCAAAGACCGGTGTCTGCCGAACTACATCTACCGGTCGTGGATGTTGAATCGTAGCTTTTATACTAGCCGTTGTTTCTAAAGGGTCTGTTTCGGTTTTCCGCACATCGGGTACAAACCTGTATCCGTGGCCACGTACCGTTTCGATAAGTTTTGTTTTGCCTGCCTTTTCTCCGAGAGCTCGGCGAAGAGTTGAAATACTTTTATCAAGATTGTTTTCCTCGACAAACGCCCCGGCCCATACATCGCTGAGCAGATCTTCCTTGGTGACAAGACGGCCCGAATTCCGCACAAGCATGCGAAGAGTTTCAAATGCTTTTTCGGGAATCTGCAGCGGCACGCTTTTATAGAGCAAAAGGCGCTCGGACACGTCGAGACGAAACCCGTTAAATTCGTAGATTTCAGTTGCAGTTCGAGGCATAACAGCAGATTCAGAAAAGATTCAGAAAAGATTCAGTAAAACCGAAGTATTTTCAGACAACCATTGTCATATCTTGATCGCTGTCTCGAAAGAAAATTGCGATCTGTCTTGTAAAAAGTAGAGCAATTATATGCAATTTCTTCGATGTAGGGCAACAAAATTGTGCCCCTGACACGCTCAGCCCTGGCAATAAGGAGTGAACCATCATAATGCGAGAAGATTTATCAACCATCGGAATGGCAAACCCATACGCGTTGGCAGAGGTCGCGATAGGCCGCCAGATCGATTGGCGACGCGTCAATAACCCTAAAGCAGTAATGGAGACGGCACTTGGCATGCCTTGGGGAAAGTTGGTCGATCCGAAATCGGGATCGATCCTTTTCCTCGGGCTAAAGGCTGACGGAAAAAAGATCAAAAAGGTACCCGTCAAAGATGTCCCGGCCGACTTCAAAAGGCGTCTGAAACTGCACAAAACTTTTCGGCCGAGTGTAAAACTGAACCGAATTTCATCTTTTATGAAAGAGCTGGTAGATCGCCCGGCGGACGTGGCAAGAAGACGCCTTCAGCTCGCTCTTAAATTGAGTCTTTCGGCCGGTGCCGAAACAAGCACCGACGATGGCATTCGCTGGACTGATCAGGGGTCGTTTTTCGCCGACGCGGCTGAGGGTGGCGACCCGGTTCAGCGGGGCGTTGCCGACTGTTATTTCATCTCCGCTCTCGACGCCGTCGCATGGTCGAACCCAGGACTGATAATTTGGGGTCCGCCACGGTCAGGGATCGCACGCACCGATGCTGCCGGGCACGAACGCGGCTCGATCCGTTTCTCGCCGGGTTACTACCACGAAGGTGACCTCGACCGTGCGGGTGGCGTCGTTGACAGCGGGCCGCTGTGGCATAGGGTGACGCTCGGTGAGTTGTTGCCGACAACTCCCGAAGGCATTCCGCTTTACGCTCATTCGAGCGATGCAGGCGAAACGTGGCCGGGACTATACGAAAAGGCGTTTGCTATCTGGCGGGGACGTGGTGTCGCGGGGGCAGACCTCTACAGTCTTCTCGGCGGTGGCTGGTGCGGCGAGGCGACTCGTGTCATCGTTGGTCGCGACTGGCACCTTGAATGGTGGTACAACGAAAACGAAAGCTCTCAGGACATCTTCAGTCTCCTTTCCGGCCACACGCGGTCCGGGCGGACGATTCATCCTGTGACGGCTTGGACCTACGCAGATGCCGAGTCCTTTCCCGACGATAGTGCAACACGCGACTATGAAAGCAAGGACATTCACTATAACCACTGCTACGCGATACTTGGTTGGATGATTCGATCCGGAACCAGGTACGTTGTCCTCCGCAATCCATGGGGCAATGGTGAGTCAACGCATGAGAGGAGAGCGGAAGGCGGGAGATTCTTTGGGCTGCAATTAAACACAAACGGGCTGTTCGCCTTGCCGGTCGGCGATTTCCGGCGCTACTTCGAGGGATTTGCGGTGGCCTATCCGTAAGAAAGCGACAAGAATTTCGGATTTGGACAGGAGAAAATGAATGGACGCAACAATGATACGGAGAGCAATCAACGAAGATAAATGAATTTTAACGCTTGCATAAGGAGTAAAACGAATCATGGAAATAACAGTTATGTCTAAAACGACCGATCCCGCGCTACGAAAGCAATATTTCAGTACGCACGACAAAATCGGGGATTGGGTAGATGAGGCTGCCCGCATTGGTGAAATTTATATGACGAGCGTCTTAAGCATGGTGACTAATGTGCTCGCGAGAGCGAGCTCCACCCCTATTACGAGACTGAATATAGTGGCTCACGGAACACCGACGATTACCATCTTTGGAAACGACTTCATCGATGTAAATAACTTTAGTCGTTATGAACCAGCTTTATTGTTATTGCGGGGAAGATTTGTTAGGAACGGTTTTGTTCACTTGCAGATTTGTGAGATCGGCCAGAACTTCGTGCTCCTCACCTTTTTTGCCCGCGCTTTCGGAGTTCCGGTTACCGCAGGCGCCGGCGATGAAAATACACTATTTCGGTTCAACTGGAAAAAATACAACCGGTGCGATCCGAGCGGGTTATGTCGGCAAAACTTGAGCCGGCCCTAAGAAGTACGTCACGCGGCCGCAGTCAGATAAGAGGCTCGGTTGCATGGTTGTCGGTTAGATAGCGTGACTCAAGAGGAAATTATGAAAAAGATCAAAAAGTTCTTACTTTTGCTGGTTTTGTCGTTGATCGCGAATGTCGCATCGGCTCAAACAACTGAATTCACATATCAAGGCCGTTTGCTTGACGGTTCGCTGCCGGCGACGGCGAATTATGATTTTGAGTTTCGGCTGTTTGATGCGGCGACGGGCGGAACAGCCCTTGGTGGCACGCAAACAGTAAATGGCGTTGCGGTCTCGAACGGTGTTTTTACAGTCCGGCTTGATTTCGGGTCTCAGTTTACAGGCGAGGACCGTTTCATGGAGATCGCCGTCAGGCTCGCAGGCGGCCCGGCGTTTACAACTCTTACGCCGCGTCAGCCGATAACAAGTGCTCCGCATGGGATTCGCAGTCTGAATGCAGCGAATGCGGAACAACTCGACGGCATTCCTGCAACTGGATTTATTCAAAACACGACAGCAGCCCAAACCGCCGATTTCAACGTTTCCGGCAACGGCGCGATCGGCGGCGATTTAACAGTCAACGGTGCAGCGACATTCAACACTTTGAACGCTCTAACACAATACAACATCGGCGGCAGCCGCGTGTTAAGCACGGCAGGCACGAATAATCTTTTTGTCGGCTTTCTAACAGGCGCATCAAACTCTACTGGTGCGAACAATGCCTTTTTCGGATTCAATTCAGGTTCATCCAACACAACCGGCAGCAATAACTCTTTCTTCGGCCTGAACGCCGGGACGTTTAACACAGAGGGAGGCGCGAATTCCTTTTACGGAACGAGCGCCGGCCACCAGAATACAACCGGCAGTTTTAATTCGTTCTTCGGAAGTTTTGCCGGCGAAAGAAATACGACCGGCGTCAATAATTCTTTTTTCGGAAATAACACCGGCTTTGCAAACACGACTGGCAGCAATAATTCCTTCTTTGGAAGATTTGCGGGCCTTCTCAATTCAACCGGGATCAACAATGCATTTTTCGGAATGAATGCGGGCAGTTCAAACACAACGGCAAACAATAATTCCTTTTTCGGATTTAACGCCGGATTAAGCAACACAACCGGAGCTCAAAATTCATTTTTCGGCGGCGGAGCCGGAACCGTGAACTCAACCGGCACAGGCAATTCCTTTTATGGAAGAGCTGCAGGTGAAAGAAACACAACTGCATCGAATAACTCGTTTTTCGGAATCAACGCCGGCCAGTTTAATACGACAGGAATAGAGAATTCTTTTTTTGGAGCGGATTCAGGCATATCGAACATAAGCGGCAATAACAATTCGTTCTTCGGAAATATCGCCGGCCAATCCAACACGACCGGCACAAGGAATTCTTTTTTTGGCCATAGCTCGGGGCAATCGAACGTGACCGGAAACGACAATTCCTTTTTCGGCCACCGGGCCGGGCTGACCAGCGACGGTTTTCGAAACTCGATCTTTGGCTCTAACGCCGGCAATCTTACAACCGGCAATTCAAACTCGTTTTTCGGAATGCTTTCCGGAGGCAGCAACACCACCGGAAACCGCAACGTATTTGCCGGTGACGGCTCGGGTTTTAGAAATACGACGGGAGAATTGAATGTATTCGCCGGGTTTAACTCAGGCGAAACAAATACGGCCGGGAATAATAATACATTCATCGGTTTTGACGCAGGCGTTTTTAACACGACCGGCAGCAATAACACCGCTATCGGCAGCGGCTCTCAACTCGGCTCGACAGGCCTTACATTCGCCACGGCGATCGGAGCGGGTGCTGTAGTTTCCACCAGCAGCACCGTTGTGCTTGGCAGAAGTTCTGACGATGTGATCGTTCCGGGAAATCTGGCGGTAAATACTCTGGGTGCAGCCGGAACCACAGCGATATGCCGCAATGCATCGAATCAAATCGCCGGATGTTCATCCAGCTTGCGATACAAAACCGGGATCGCTCCGTTTAGCTCCGGATTAACTCTGGTAAATCGTCTTCGGCCTATAACTTTTAATTGGAAAGCTGATAATCAAGCCGATATGGGTTTGGTTGCGGAAGATGTTGAAAAAATCGAGCCTTTGCTTGTAACTTACAACAAAAACGGACAGGTCGAAGGCGTAAAATATGATCGTATCGGTGTCGTATTGTTAAATGCCGTCAAGGAACAGCAGGCGCAGATCGAAGATCAAGCCAAACAAATCGTCGAACAGAGAAAGCAGATCGATGCATTGAAAAAGATTGTCTGTTTATCAAATCCGGAAGCGGAAATTTGCAGGTAAATAGTCAGGAGTTCCGTCTTTAGGCGGCGGCCTGCTGCCGCAAAAAGCAAACCGCTTGTAAGCTGAACCATACCCTGCAACTCTAAACATAGGAGAAACAAACATGAAAAAGCTTTCTATCTTTACTGCGATTTTATTTTTTGTTATGTCGCTTGATGTATATGCCCAAACCGGTGGTACGTTCGACCTTTCGCACAATGTCATCGCGGGCGGCGGAAGTCGAAGTGTTGGCGGACAATTTACGGTCGAGGGGACCGCCGGGCAAAATCTGGCTGGGACGCTTTCGGGCGGAGCCAGTTACAGATTGCGCGGCGGGTTTTGGGCATTTGACGCACTCGTTCCGACGGCTGCTGCGGTATCGATCAGCGGGCGTATCCTAACGGCTCAAGGCTCAGGCATCAGAAGCGTCAGGCTAGTTTTGACAAACGCCGCGACCGGCGAAACGCTCCACGCACTCTCAAGCTCATTCGGCCATTACCGCTTCGACGAGATCACGGTCGGCCAAACTTATATTTTGGCCGTCCACACCAACCGTTTCGAGTTCGAGCCGAATACAAGAACAATTACGCTCACTGATGAATTGAGCGACGTCGATTTCACCGCTTTGGGAACACAGTAAAAAGAAAACGGCAAACTACTTGCTATACAGTTTGCCGTTTCATCTTGTTCGTTCTGGTCCACCCTGCCCGGTGGTTAAAAGCACCGCAGAACAAGATGATAAAGAAAGAAGTATTTTTAACTTAAAAGCAGAGTATTTTTATATAAAAACGAAGCATTGTTATATAAAAATAGAGCATTTTAATATAAATACAGGACATTTTTATATTAAAACAGAGTATTTTTATATTAAAACGGAGCCGTTTTATATAAAAACAGAGTATTTTAATATAAAAGCAAGATATTTTTATATAAAAACGAAGCAAAAACGAACTTCAGGTAACTTAATCCTTGCTGGTTAAAATATTGAAAATACACGAGATAGTGAAGTTCGTGCAATTGATTTGTATAGAGAACCCGAAACGGCTGGAATCATTCGCCGGGCGAGATCATTTTTAGAAATTTGTCAGCAGTACGGCATCGCGCGTTTCGTCGGTTTGCGAGAAAACGATCTGCTTGCCGTTTGGCGACCATTCAAACGAACTGACTTTTCCCTTTCCCAAACCCGAAATTATACGGGCTTCGCCGCCGTCGGGCGGTAAGAGCAGCAGATTTGCCGTTTCGCCGGTATTGAAAACCTGTGTTATAAATTTACCGCTCGGATGCCAGCGCATTCGCCGCTCGTTGACCATTTGCGGGAAACTCAGTTTCCCAAGAAATTCGCCGGTCGCGGTTGAGATCAAGCCGATCCGCCACACGCCGTCCGTTTCCTTGTCCATAAAATAGTAGGCCGTCTGCGAGCCGTCAGGAGAAACATTCGGCTTTAGGGAATGCGTGCTAACCAACTGGATCGGCTCTTTGTCGTTAATCCCGATACGCAAAACGGTCGGGTTATCGATGTAGCCGCGTTGAAAAACCACACTCTTTCCGTCAGGTGTGAACTGCGGAAAAATATCATCGTTGTCCGTCAGCTTGCGAAAATTTTTACCGTCAGCGTCTGCAAGCCATAGCGAACGCTTGCCGCCGCCGCGAATGCCGCTAAAGACGATTGAGCCATCCAATCGGGAAACTGTGAATCCGTCGGTGACTTGGGCATCCACGGTGAGTTGGGTCGGGTTTACGCCGCTCTTATCGACGCGCCAGATCTCGCGTTTGCCTGTCGTTTGTGAAACATAAAGAATCGAACCGTCGGCGCCAAAGGCGGCATAACCGATACCCGCTTCATTTAAGATCTCACGCGGCTTGATCTCGCCCGAGGTTTCGTCAAAATCGGCAATCTGCAGCCGCGAAACACCGGTTTGCTGGACGGTTAACAAGGTGCCGTTAGCCGCCGCCAGCCAAAGATACTTTTGCAGATCGTTGGTCAACTGCCGAGCCTCGCCAGTTTTTCGGGAAACTGTCCAAACCTGGCTCGACCAGTCATCTGTGTTATAGGCGATAAACGCCACGTTTTCCGCGTCAGTCCAAACCAGATTGCTGATCCACCCAAAACTCGGAGCAAGCAAAAAGCGTTCGCCGCCACTGATCGGATCGACCAGTAAAATTCCTGCCTTTGACTCGTTCGCGCTCCTTTCGACAACCGCCACGGCAATTTCCGCGTCTGATGGCGACCACGCCACAGGATTGGCCCTGAAGGTCTCAAAAATACGGCTTTCATTTTTAGCCTGAATCACGATCTGCTGATTTGTACCGTCGGCATCCACGATCTTCAAGTGAGTTTCCCGGAGCTTGGCGTGCGATTCGGTGAAAGCAAATTGCCTGCGGTCCGGCGAAAAGCTGACGGATACGCCCGTCTCGATCTCCGCGATTTTCTCAGCCGCACCACCGAGCAGGGGAATTCTATACAACGGAGTGTCTGCCTGATTTGCCTGAAAAACCGAATAATAAATGAAGCGGTTATCAGGCGAAACTGTCAGGCCGACGTATTCGAGATTCTGCGGTGCGACTATACGCATACTCGCACCAGTTTCTATCTGTTTGAGCCACAGGCTTTCACCATCCGAGTCTTTTTGAGCGAAAACCGCGTAGCTCCCGTCCGGCGTGAGCGTAGCGGCGTTAACCTTACCGCTCGCCGTCAGTTTGGTCAATTTTAACTGTTTTGGTTGCGATCTATCGCCATCGCGCCAGAAGAAAATTCCGCTGAATAAAACTAACAGGCCAATGCCGGCACTCAACCACAGAAAATAATTCCGCTTGACTGGCGGCAATAACGTTTCTTTCGGCAATGGCACATCAGCCGCGACGAAGGAAGTTTTTGTCTTCTCGCCAAAACCATTATCGGCAAACTCCGTATCGAAAAAATCATTGTCGGCGTGGTTTTCCGCGCTGACTTTGGCCACGAAACGATACCCTTTCCCGGGCACGGTAACTATAAAGCGATGTTCTTCTCTTTTCTCGCCGAACACCTTTCGCAGAGTGGAGATCTGCACGGCGAGATTGTTTTCCTCAACAAACTGCCCTTCCCAAACCGTGTTCAGCAGCTCGTTTTTCGTAAGAATCCGGTCGCGATTTTCGATCAGGGCAAGTAGAAGTTCAAATGCTTTCGGATGCAGGACTATCGACTCACCGTTACGCTCCAGGACACGTCGCGTCGGGTCAAGGCTGAAATCGGCAAATGAATAAATAAAACTGTGCCTGACGGTTTCCATCTTTATTACAGGCGTTCAGAAACCGTGTTTTTTGCGATGAATAGATAGATCTGCGTGATTTCCAAACGGCTTTAAGAAATTTTAAGAAAAATAAAGCGTCGAATTAAAGACTTTTAATCGGCTGACTGCGGATGATGGACTGCATCGCAAAATACGCAGCAACCGTTAGAAAGCGAGCGCGACGATTTGGCTTAAATTTTAACAGACGATGCACCAAAAATGAATCTTTTCCGGACAGGGTTAGAAATATGGAGAACGAAATTATGAAAAAGAAATTATTTGCCGTGGTGTTTATCACCGCTTTGTGTGTTTTAGCAGCGATTGGGTGGAACGCTGATTCCGTGCAGGCTGTTCGAGACTTTGAGATAAATAGCCATTCGTGGGGTGTGGCTCCCGGTCAATCTGCACGACTCAATATTCTCAATTGCGGGGAAGACCAAGGTTTTGTCGTAAATTGGACTTTTCTCGACGGCGACGGCGGCGTGCTGAAACGAGGGCCTGAGCCGCACATCATTCCGCCCGGCAAGACGGTTTCTTTCGACGTGAACGGAGACGAGCTGAACGCTCCGCGCGACCGCTTTGGACGAATACAGATGCGGGCAGTCGTCAAAGGGCTCGGCGGCCCGGACACTTTCAACCGCAACATAAATGTCTCGGTCGAGGTGATCGACAACACGACCGGTCGATCGTCCCTTTTCGTATCGGCCGCCGCTGTAAAGGGGTGCTCAAATAATCTGTAAATGAAATCGCTTCATGCACTGGGAGAAACAACAATGATTTTCAAAACAAAAACTCGGGGTTTTTACGTCGGTTTTTCGGCGTTCGTTCTGGGTCTTTTTTTAACGGCACTCGCGTTGGCCCGCCCTGATGTGAGCCACGCAGTCGCCGCCTTCTTAGACGTGAGGGTCGTTAACACGGCGAATAAACCCGCTCTTATTCGCGATGTGGATCATCCGGCCCGCCAGCCTTTTCAAAAGGAGATCATCGTCAACCTCAATCCGGGTGAGGCCGAGGTGCAGGAATTTGTCCCGATCACGATTCCGCCGAACCAACGTTTTGTAATGGAACATGCTTCGGCCACAGGGTTTGTTCCGGCTGGGCAAAAGCTGCGGATGTTTGTGCTCACGCGGCTCAACTCCGAGCTGACTTCTCATGCTCTGGTGTCAACCTCACAGGGAACTTTCGAAGGCGGAAGAGATGTCTTCACGGCCAGCCAGCCGCTGAGACTGTACGCCGGAACCGGAGACTTCATCAAAGTCGTCGCACAACGCAATGGAACAGCAGTCAACGGTTTTGTCTTCTTTAGCGTCTCTGGCTACTTCGTGGATGTGCCTTAACGGCGGAGTTAGAGCTTTTAGATGCAAAGGAGGTAAATATGGGATTCATTGATACAGCGCCGGGAACGAACATGCCGGTTTTCTTTAACGTGGTTCACGGTGTCGGGAAAAACTGTCCGAACGTGCGCGACGATGTGAAACTGGTGCAGTTTCTGTTGATGGCTTTTTACGACAAGATGCCGCCGCCAGTACGGCCAAAAGGCGACATCGCAGTTACTGGGTTTTGCGGCGGAGCGACGATGAACTGGATCCTCAAATTTCAGTTGGATGTCAGCTTTCATCACCCCGGCAAAATCGCTCTCGACAATCGTGTTGACCGCATTAGAGACAAAACGCGACTCGAAGGTACGATCAGCAAAACAGTTTATACGCTGGCATTTCTCAATGCGAATGTCGCCGCGGTCAACCCGGAAGCCTTTGTGGTGCTGCCATCGCTGGTTCCTTTGGAAAATCCGCTCAATGTTCCGGCGCCGACATTAGACACGCTTCCAAAACCGGCGCCGGTACCGGCAACCGGTGGTGTTTAAGAGTGAGTCAGCCGCAGTGATTGGAGCAATTGTAGATGAAAAAAATGAATAAAAAAGTCTATCTGGGAGTTTATCTCGCAAGTTTTCTACTGGCATTTGCAGCATTTTTCGCGGCTCTTGTGTTTGCCTTGACGTATGACGAAAAGCATCCGGTGATGACGGTTGTTCGCGTGGTGACCGGGATCGGAGTTCTTCAGTTTCTGGTTGTCGCAATTATTTATCCCTTTGTCCTGCTGGCAAAAATGTGGGGCGCAATTCAGGACGAATATGCCCGCACGACGCCGGCAAAAGCGATCGGCTTTCTTTTTATTCCCTTTTTCAATCTTTATTGGATTTTCAATGTATGGAACGGTTTTCCGACTGACTATAACAATTATGCCGCTCGCCGCGGTTTGTCGGTACCGCAGTTGTCGCAAGGACTTTACCTTGTTTATCCGATCATGGTGATTTTGACGCTGGTTCCGTTTCTGGGAATCCTGTCAGCTGCCGCCACGCTTTTTGTTTTGCCGATACTTGTGGCCACAACATGCGATGCGGTCAACAAACTGTCTGAGCATTGACGGTGTCATCGTCATTTTTACCTCGGACTTAAAATTAGATAAGGAGAATCTCGAATGCTAAAGATACCCGACCCGGCCATGTGTCTCAACGCCGAGGATATGTATCCCTCCATGATGGACTACAAGATGTGGAACACGCGTAAGGTTACCAAAGACATAAGCGCACGATGGCTCGCAGAAAATACCGCGTCGGTGGCCGCCGGTGCACCGGGCGGAAAACTGGCAGCACTTATTATCAACTGTCATGGACTGGTTACGCCGGAGAACGAATTTGTCGGATTGGCCATTGGCAAAGAGATTCATTTTAAGGACCTTGGCCATTTCTCAAAACTTAAGCCGTTTGTTGAAAAGATCTACATGACGGTCTGCGGTGCTGCGCGGGGCGAAAGCGGAAAATCATTCTGTAAAGAGATGGCTTACGTCTCTGGAGCAACCGTAATCGCCGGGGAATGGGATCAAACACTGCCGATCTCGGTAGCGGTGAAACTTCCCGGCGGTATGATAGATAACTTCGAGGGACCGATGTATCAGTTCCTACCGAGTCGCGAGGTCCAGCCGTTTCCATGATTAAAAAACGAGCCAAAATTTTCGCTTTAAAGGCCAAGGGCGTTGTGGACAGAGCAAAAAAAGGAACGCAGATCTCGTCAATGTCCAGAACTGCTTACTCGATAGTAATGATGAACTTCGCCTTCAGACGGGCGCGTTCGCAATTTTTTCCGAGCATTGCACTCGACCCTGATTGTCCGGCTGAATTAAAACTTGCGTCCTCAAATGTGATTGATTCACCGAGTTAAAGGCTGAAGTGAAAACAAAGAATTTTATCGGAGGGCGTAAAGTATGGCTGTTCAAAATAATTGGCGTTTGTGTATTAACTGCAAAATCATCTTTTTCGGCGGAAATTCCACTAAAGGAAAGTGTCCCGCCGGCGATGCGCATCTTATGTTGAGCAATGTCAAATTCCAGCTTAAATTTTTTGGCCAAAAATCGTCGCTTTTTCAAGATAATTGGCGTTGGTGTCGGAAATGCGAAGTTTTATTTTTTCACGGCAATCAGTTCGACGGCGTGTGCCCTGCCGGCGGTCCGCACGATTCAAGCAACAGTGGAAACTACCAAATCCTGCTTGCCACCGGTCTAGTAGGTGTTACGGGAAATAAGTTTGCAAAACTTGGTCAGTTTATTTGGTGCGCCAAATGTGAGGGAATGTGGCTGCACTTTCCACAAGGACTGCTTGAGGATTTGACTTCTGCTGGCGTGTGTCCCGCAGTAGGATTTCACACCTTTCAAGGCAGCGGACGATATAACATTCCCAGCGCATGATTGTTAGATTTTGAATGACTGATTACACCCTGCGACTAAAGGCAAAATGCGGACGGCTTAAGTTACATAAAATACGTCGTCCAAAAATAGAAAAGAGAGGAATAAAGAATATGGCTGGAGTAGCATTTGCTGTTGATGACGAACTTCCGTTTTTTTACAACGTGGATATGGCAGTCGGCAAAAACGCTCCCAACAAGCGGGATGATGTAATGCTCGTCCAGTATTGTTTGAAACACATTTGGGCAAACCCGACCGCTTTTGAGTCGCCATTGCCGCCACCGGCGTCAGGCGAAATGAAAGTGGACGGATTGTGCGGTCCGACCACCCGAAAATGGATTATCGAGTTTCAATTTCTAGCACTCAAACGAGGACACCCGATAGCGACGGACGGGCTGGTGGACAAGGTTATAGAATCTTTTACTTCTTCTATTTCAAATACGGTTTATACCATCATCAAGCTAAATCCAGCTGCACCTTGAAATTGGCGGCAGTTTATGACGGGCATTATGGCAACATATCAAATACAGCATGGAGTTCTGACCGGCACGGTTTCCGGCAGACACTTTCGTCTGCCTGTCTATCGGAACCCCTTCGGGATCACGGCGTGGCAAAAGTGGGTTGTCGCGGAGAGGGGAAAAGTTATCCAGGACGCGGTTTCGGTAGGCGCGGTCGGCCATAAATTAAAGGTGTCCGGCGGCGGCCTTGAGGTTTACGACTACCCGGGTTCGGATGCTCAACGCACCAATATTACTGGTTATCAAAAACGCCGACGGCCGGAGAATCATTCGCACACGGGCCCGACGATCTTTGTTCGGGAGCGCGAAGGCGGATTTTACATCCACGGCTACCCGCCTTGTGGCATCCACCGCTGCATAGTGCTCACGGACGGGTGGAACGAATTTTTCAAGGCGCTCGCGCACGAAGCAAAGGTTGAGATTCATATCGAATATTGACCAAAAAAGTGAAAAGCAATGAATTACAACACAAATGGGCTTGAACGGGAAAAACTAAAGGATAGAAAGAATGCATAAATATTTAACACAATCGTCGATGGCGCTTAACGCGAAGGGGGCTACACCATATTTCCAAATGGAAAATAATTACGAGGTTGCCGAGAGTCATACTCCGGAACAAGTTTTCGATTGGGTTCGGACACACGCCTTAAAACAACCGAATAAAAAGCTTAACGCTCTGGTAATCCACTCACACAACATGATTTATTACATTAATCTCGGAGGATCTTCGATCATGAATCGCTTCCTTGGCATTGGGACAGGCATTTCGGATTCAAGTGTTTTTGCCAAGCTAAACAACCTGGTAGATGAAATCTATTTCACCGGATGCTCCGTCGCCGCTGTTCAGGGCGTGTACGACGGAAATCTCTGGTGTGGTGAGGTAGCTAAACAAACAGGTTCTTTCGTTTACGCTTCAACGGACGACCAGTGGGGTTGGTCATTAGGGCCCATCCGCAAATGGCGCAATTTTGGATGGGTCGAGTTTGATGGGGTTGTGCTTCGCTACAAAAAAGATGGGTCCAATGAATTAGTCGGCGGCTAGGACCGAAAACCTCTTCGGGCCACCGCATAATAAGGTATCTTGAACTTACACATCTCGTATATTTGGGTTAAACGAAAAAAAGAGAGAAGCACGCACTTCATCGACTTCTCTCTTGTTCCCCTCGACGATTTATTCGACCTTTACAAAATCCGTTCCCGTGCGGCCAAAGGTTTCGGGGTGATACATCTCCTCGACCTTGGCGGGCGGGACGACGAATTGTCCGGGCGTGGTTGCCCGCGTTACATAGGTATAGTTGTAAACGCCTTCCCACAGCAGCGAGCTAAACGCTTCGGCACGTTCGTCGCGGAAGTTTTGATGCTCGAACCAATTCATTCGCCACCAGTAATAGTTTCTTCCTATCGATTGACTGCCGACCTCGATAACGCCGGTGTTGCCGCCGCCTGTGTCGGGCGGGATCGCCTCGGTCGTCGCGAGTTCCGGATTGAGTATTTCCAAACCGGCGGGCAGTTGATCGACCAATGCAACGTGGTATCGGCGGGCCTGAGCGACCATCGTTAGCCGAATGCGAACTCGCGCACCGGACTTGATCGTCCAGCTTCCGTCCGTGTTTTGTTTAACGTCGGCCGGATCATCGACCGCCTCGTATTTTCGCAGAACCGTGAAGCCGTAATCAGCCGGAGCCAGTTTAAGATTCTTAGGCGCGTATTTCATACCGATGCGGTAATAGAGCCTTCCGGCTCCTTGCCGGTCAAGGATCAGGTTAGACGTTCCACCCTGATCGACAAGAAACGACATCGGAATGCTCAACTGGTTCGAATCAACCGAGCGTCCCTTAAATGCCTGTTCGCCCGCATAAGTATTCCCAAGCCAAACCTTTGTTACGAAATCGGGAGTCACTTTTTCGAAAGCATTAAAATATTTATCCAACGCCAGCAAGATAAACACGTTATCCTGCGTCGATCCCCAATGCCCTTTCGTTCGGTGAGCGAGCAATCCGCGAACCAGTTTCGGGATGAGGTCTTCGCCGGCGTTTGGAGTTCCGCCTTTAGGCGGCTCTTGCCCGCTAAAGCGGGAACTCCGAACTTTAATCAACGCTTCGAGCAGCACGCCGTCGGCACGGCGGTTCGAGTACATTATCAGCCAGCCGCCGTCGCCGTAATTCGTGACAAAGTTTGCTGCCGCAGCAGTTTCCGTAGTGCGGTTCATTAGGAACCGAACGATCTGCTCGACCTCGGCGACCGAACCGGGATCATTTGCAAGCACCGACAATATCCAGCCGAGTGCCTCGAACGGCATTCCTTCGGCTCCCCTCCTGGTTTGAGGAGGGGTGGCAGCCGCTTCGGCTGACGGGGTGGTGGCAGCTTCGGCAAGCAATTTCTTTGCTTTGCCAACGTCCTTGTCACCCATCATGTCGCGGATGTACAACGCATAGGCCGAGATCGTCCAGCGAACCTGCGGCGAGCGCGGGTACCATTCGCCAACGTAGTATTTCTCGACATTCGAGAGATACGGCTTGACCTTGTTGAGCATTTCGTCAGGCACCTTGTAGCCTTTCGATTTTGCCAATGCGAGCGCGTGTGCGACGTGAACCGTCAGGAACGGATACTCGTAACGCTCACGGTCGCGTTTCCACAAACCAAAGCTGCCGTCGTCACGCTGACGCGATTGCAATATCTGAATATCGCGTTTGAACTGCGCTTCTAGCTCGGCGTTGGTCGGCGTGTCCTTTGCTTTGAATGCCTGTAATACGTCACGCAACGCGGCGGTAGAAATCATCCTTGACGCGATCTGCTCGGAGCAAGCGTACGGATAATTCGTCAGATAAATGAAAGCGTCGGTCAATTCCTGCAACTGCGTCGAACTGGTCGTAACTTCCAACCCGCCGAATTGCGAATAAACATCGCCCGGCGTTTGTACCGGCTGGAATATCGCGCCGTTCGCGTCGGTCGTTCCATATGTCGCAAACGCCTCAGTCGTCGCCGGTGTCCAAACGGGCAGCGAGATCTCGGCGGCATCATTATGCTTGCCGGAATTCACAGCGATCTGGAACCGCGCGGTTCCCGCCTTTACGGTCGAGACCGGGAAACGAATCTCCTCACGGCTGTTGGCTTTAACAAGGACGCGCTTACCGGCATTCGTCGTGTCAGTAGCCCGACCGTTAGAAAGGGCTCCCGCCGGGTTAGCTCCCTTACTTACGTGCGAGCTACCGACACCTAAGTCCGCGTTCGTGGCCCTAATCGCAACATCCACCGCCATGTCCTGATCGGTCTGATTTTGTACGACGACCGGCAGTTCGACACGATCGCCAAAGTTCATAAACCTCGGAGCCGACGGGCGAACCATCAGAGGTTTCTTAGCCGTAATGTTCGATTCGGTCTTGCCAAACCGCTTGCCCGCGTCAACCGACACTGCCGTGATCCGATAACGCGTCAGATTGTCAGGCAGTTTTACGTCAACCGTTGCCCGGCCGTTCGAATCGGTTTTGACCGATGGAGCAAAGACGGCCAACGCGTTGAAATTTTCGCGTAGGTTGATCGGAGTTCCGGTTTCCTGACCATCCACGGTCACCACGGTCTCGGCCGCGGAGGCTCCATCAAGGGCGAACTCGTTTCTTGATGCCTTCGCCATAGGCATATTACTAACTTGGCGTGCCGAGAGATCACCGCGGCCTCCACCAATTCCAGCCGGAGGTGGCGGTGGAGCCTGATTCTTCACATCATCAGGATTGCCGAGCAACACATCCTTTCGAGAATGGTAATCAACAACGCCCGGCTGACGTGCCGTGTAAAATATCGATGCCGGATCGGCGATGCTGTAACGCGACAAAGCCAGCACGCTTTCGTCAACGATGACGACCGCTACTTCGCTGTTTGCGACCGGTTCGCCGCGATGATCTTTGACGACGATGTCAACTTTGGTCTCGCCGCCGGGTGCGAGCGTCGTGTCCTTCGGGTCGGCCGTGATCGTCAGTTTCCGCGATTCGGTCGAGATCGAAAGATTGATATTACCGCTGGCAAACGCCGGGCGGTTTGGAACGCCGGCACCCTGCCGGCCACTATTCGCCGGCAGGGATGCCGGCGTTCCGTCGTCTTTCATGCGTGGTGCTGAGCCAACCAGATCGACCTGAGCATAAATGTTCGGCAGATAGGCCTCATCAAGCTTGAATTTCAGCGTCGTAGAAGAATCCTTCATCGAAAACCGCTCGGTTTTGACAATGCCATCACGACGGAGCGTCAACACGCCTTCCGCAGGTGTGAACGGCGCGATCACCAGCAGTTCGGCAACATCGCCGGGCTGAAAATCTTTCTGACTTGGGATTATCTGAACTTCTTCCTGCTCGACGTTTCGGTTCGGCGGCGTTTTACCACCGGGAACCCAAACCGTTAACTCGCTCTCGTTAAAGCGTTCGCGGTCGTCCATTACGGTTGCCGTGATCGTGTATCGGCCACCGGCTTTTGCCACGAACGAACATTTCGCTCCCACCACCCCGTCAGCCGCACCTCCTCCGTCGGGAGATTTCACATTACAAAACTGCTCATCTACAGTAACCTCTTTCCACGAACCCTTGTCGAACTGCCAGTCTTTGAGCAGTGCCTTTATCTCGATGTCGCGTCCGGCGATCAGTTTGCCATCAAGATCCGAAACGATCGATTCGATCTGAATATTCTCGCCCTTCTGAACAAATGTTCGCTGCGTTTTTATACCGACATATAGATCGGACGGATGCACGAGCAGAGAAGTCTGCCCGGCCCAAGTCTGACGGTTCACGTCCTGAACGGCCGCCGATGCCGAGATCGTGTAAGGCTGAGGCGGCTTGACCGATTCGAAATCGACCTTTAGTAAGTGTTTGCCGCTCGCGTCGGTCACGCCTTTCAAATACTGCGTCGAACTCGGGCCTGATGGGCCGCGTCCGTAATAGTCGTAAATGCGCCACCACGGAACCCATGTTCCGAAAGTAAAATCGTCACGGTTCGGCGGTGTATAATTTGTCGGAGTTGCGGTTACGGTCCAGTTCGTCTCGGCATTCGCCAAACCGCCACCGGCATAATATTTCGCCTCGACCGAAAGATCTGCCTTGCCGCCGACAAAATGCGGCGCCTCAGATTCGACCTTTGCCGTCACCTCAAATTCCGGCCGGCGAAATTCCTGTATCTGATATTGATGCGCGTAACTGGTGCCCGAATCCGGCGTCTGGGTAAAGTCGATACGGCCGTAACCAAGATTCACGTTGTCCGGCAGCTTGAATTTAAGATCGAAAGCACCGAATGCGTTCGTAGTGATGCTCCCCTTTGCAACCTCATTGTTCCGCGGGTCTTTTGCCGACCATGCATAAGTCAACGGACTGCCAAGAGCCTCGATATCGCCAAGCTTACCGCCGGTCATTGTTCGGATGTAACCCTTGACCGCGACCTCTTCGTTCGGCTTGTACATTTTGCGGTCGTCGAAAACGAACCAGCGAAGCGAATCGTGGTCAGGCTTTTTGTGCCAAGAACCGTAATCCTGCCAATAATAATCCGAATTTTCGGGAAGAAACGCCGAGTCCTTACCGCGTTTTGCGATCAGGATGTTCATTCCTTTGTCGGACGTCTTTTCTGAAAGAGCCAGCCGCAAAATGCCGTTGGCACCAGTCTTATCCGTTTGGGCCGGATCGATGGTTTCGATCTCGTTCACACTGCCGTCCGAGTTCAAAGCCTCGGTGTCGTTCGGGCCGCTTGCACCTGTGACCCATTCCCAAGCCGATTCGATCCAGCCTTTTTCTTCCGTAAGAGTGACGCCTGGCACAAGCCCGGTTCCATCTGAACTGCTTAAGCCGTCACTCTTACCGTCGTTCGGATAAATCGACAGGTCAACTCCATTTAAAGGCGCTCCTGATTTCAGGTCGGTCACAAAACCGACGAGTTCCTGATTATCGACAAATGCATCAAGTCCGATCTGCGTAGCTTGCAGCCAGGTGAAAATGCGCGAACGGTCGTATTTGTCCTTCTTTACCGTCGGTTCGATGTCAACAATGATGTTGCCAAAACCAGCGTCGAGACCGCCGGAAATATCGATCCGTGTTTCAACCATCTCGTCGGCAACGCTCTTGATCGGAACTACTTTGTCCGAAACGAGCGTTCCGGGAATCGCGGGTTTCTGACCGTCGTCGTAATTCAGTCGCCGGTAATATTGTCCGAACGCATACCAATCCGTCGGCTGCACGCGATAGATCCGAACACGAGCCGCGTTGTGATTAGTCGAATAGATCGAAAAACTTGGCTTGGCCGTCGGGTCCAGAACCGTCATCGCTCCGCCCTGTGCGTAGAAATTCTGCTCGGCAGATCCGACCTTTATCGTCGCGGTCGCCGGTTGTGCCATCGTTTGGCCAAAAATATCCGGCAGCGTGCCATCAACTGTGATCTTGTAAGTGGTTCGGCCTTTTTTATAACCCTGAATGTAGATGTAATTTCCGGAAGGATAAATGTTCAGTCCTTCGACAGCAGGCTCGATCTTGAGCATCTCCTTAGTAAATTTTGTCGAATCAATAGCATTCGAAAACTGTATCGTCCATTGCTCAAAAGGCGAGCAGTTCTGATTTCGCTGCCAACCGCAGAGAGCTTCGACGAACTTCATCGCACCGTACGTTTGAAAACCAAACGATTGAGCTGCGGTCGTCTTAAGCGGACCTTCGGCAGACGGAGTTCCCTTTTCGATCGTGATCTTAATAGCGGACGCACCGGGCAAAGCATTTTCAACCGAGCCGTCAGCGTTTATTGCTCGAAACGCAATCCAGCGATTCGGTTGGGATTGCTGTTTGTAATATGAAATGGTGCTGTCGCCGCCGATCTCCGCCTCGGTAGCCAGACGGATCGGCAGTTTTTTGCCACCGACTGTGACGGTCAAAGTTTTGATAACGGCCTCGGGGCTTATTGCCTGATCGAAACCGATGTACATCAGCACATCCCGTCGAGTTGTCTGACCGTTGCTCGGTGCCATCTGGATCGCTTTTGGCGGAGGCGTGGTGAACGTCCATGTGAAATCTTTTGCCAGCATCTGTCCCGTCGCCGACTTGGTTCCGGCGGGAACACGGGCAGTAAACTGTGTTGCCATCGGAAAACGCTTGTCGGTGTCGAACATCAATGTTTTTGTCCCCAACCAACGCCAACGGCCTTCGACATTTGGCGTGAGTTCTACCGGTGCATATTTCGCAGCTTCTTCCTGCGACGTAACAGCAACCATTGGCTGTGAGAAAGTAACGCTCAGATCGGGCGCAATCGGAACCTGGCCTTCGGGCGAAAAACGAACAACCTCGAGCGTCTGTTTCGCACCGCCGGAATCGGGCGGTGCCATCTGATCTGCCGACGGGAACTTAACGGGAATTTTTTCACCGGTTTTCGGCGCCGGAAGCGTTCCGGCGCGCTTTGCAAAATCGGTCTGATCGTCAGGATCGGACTTGATCGCCGGAAGCCGTCCGAGCAGTTTGCCCGCGTCATCGCCCGACAGCGGATCGGTGGAAACCGGCGGCTGAACGTCGCGCGTTTCTGCTCCCTCGGCTCCTTCGCTTAGGGTGAACTTCAATCCTGATGGCGTATCCTGCATCTTATTCTCCATCGCTCTGCCGATCACCTGTGCGTTGGTGCGTAATGCCAGCGGTGCAAACATCGACCAAAAAATGGCGGTCGTAACGATTCCGGTTATCAATTCTCGCATTGTTGTAGGTTCCCTCTTGTAACAGCTTCGATCGAAGCAAACTAAATCATATTAGAGATTGTCCGAACGTCATAACACAATCGTTATCGTCGGAACCGTCCCCGCTTTTTGAACGTAACAAAAGCTAAGTTCTTGCACACAATAGAATAAGAGCGTTTGGGAGGATCGCAGTCATGAGATGCCGTTAAAACAAGAAATAGTCATCGGCCGCAACGAAATTGTTGCTCTCCGACCGCAAACAGATTATAGAATCGGTGTAAATAAAATCTTTTCCTGATATACTTGCAACGTAATTTGCAACTTACGTTCATAAGCTGTCGTAGAGAATTTGGCAAATATGCCGGTTTACTTAAAGATTTTAGGAGCTTGAATAGAAAAATGGGATTGTGGGCGAGATTAACACGAGTATTTCGGGCGAGCACCGGAGCGGCCCTCGACAGGATCGAGAATCCGGAGCTTGTATTGCAGCAAACTATTCGCGACATGCGCGACCGCGTACCGGAACTGAATAATTCGGTGGCACAGGTCATGGCGACCGAAAGGCTTTTGCTAAAGAATCATGAGAATCTGGAAAATCAGGTCGTCGATCTCGATTCAAAGATCAAGGCATCGGTCAAAATGGGCCGCGACGACATCGCGACGGCCTACATCGGCCAATTGCAGCAGGCGCAGCTTGATCGCGAACGCACATCGGCGCAGCTTGAGCATGCTTCGCTTGCATCAAAACAGGCACTAAAGGCCCGCGACAACTATGTCCTCAATATGAAAAAGCGCTCCGCCGAGGCGATGCAGCTTATTTCAGCCGCGAAACAGGCCAAGCTACAAGAACAGCTTGCCCAGACGATGGAAACGTTCAACATCGGCGACGACGCATCGACGTTTAACGAGATGCGCGAAAAGATCGACCGCCGCGTAGCCGCAGCCGAAGCAAAGTTACAGCTTGGAACAAGCTCGGTCGATTCGCAGATGCAGGACATCGAACGCGAGGCAATGGATATTCAGCTGCAGGACAAACTGCTCGAATACAAACAGCAAATGGGTCTGCTCGGCGCAGGTTCGGGGACTACGTCCGGCAAACAGATCGGTGCCGGTTCGGAACCTGAAAAAAACGAAGAAGTTCTCGAAGAAGTTTTGCTCAATGAAACCAATCAGCAGAGCAGCTAATCGAAGATCAGAGCCTTTGTTCGGTTTTAGCTCATCTTGTTCTGTGTTTGAGGTTTTAACCACAGAACAAGAAGAATTCACGGAACAAGACGAAGAATTATCGAAACCGAAACGTGAATTCTAACATCCAAGCGTAATATGGCAGATCTGGCGAAGTACCAGCAGAACCTGGCAAAATTTAATACAAGCTACGCCAAAGAAGCGGTCAAGGAACCGGTAAATTTTTGGGGTCTGGCGGGCTTTGCCGTGGCCGCCGCATATACGGGAAGTGTGATCCCGCTTCTTATCGCGTTAGCGGTCGAGATGATCTATATTCTGCTCGTTCCCAATCTTCCTTGGTATCGACAGCTTGTTCAGACACGGGAAAAAGACCGCTTGTTCCTTGCAAGCCGCACCGCTCGCGAAAAGCTCATCAAGACATTTACGCCCCGCGAACGCGAGGCGGTCGAATATCTTCGTTGGCTGAAAGAAAAGATCCAGGACAATTATAAAAAGTTCACCGGAGCGGCACAGTTGCCGTCAAATCTACGCACGCTCGACCAACGCTGGGAAGATTTTGTCGATCTGCTCGACGTTTATCGCCGCCGCAAACAGCATCTGAAATCGATAAATCGTCAGGCCGTTCATAATCAGCTTTCGCAGGCATATCGTGCCGCCGAGAGTTCGACCGACGACAAGACCAAGCGCGTACAGCAGACAAACGTCGAGATACTAAAACGCCGCATCGCATCGTTCGACGAAATCGAACGCAGCGTAAAGCTCGTCGAAGGCCAACTGCAATCGATCGAGAATTTCTTTAGCTATCTAAACGACGAGATCGTCACGATGTCCACGCCCGAGAAATTCTCTCTGCTCGACTTCGAACAGCTTTCCGATTCCATCGCGATGACCAAACAAATGCTCGACGCCACCGCCGATTCCGTCGGTGCCCTCGACAGCTACAACCGCGAAATGGGCAACTACGAACTGCTCCCAAGTTCAAATAGATAGAAAGCGTCAATTCAGGATGAATTGTTCGAACGGCAGATTCATGCTGTGCCGTCCATCTTTTAGCGTGTCGAACTTTATATAGAGCGTCACATTTCCAGTCCTACTTATATCAAACTTCCCAAAATTCATTTCAAAATACTCGTACGGAACCTTTAAAACTTTGAAGTCCTTGTTGTAGTTATCCTCGGCACAGACGAGGATAAGTTGTCCCTTTTCTTTCAACTCAGGCAACGAAAATGTGAACCACCAATCATCGCCATAGACTGCCCTTTCGTTACTGTCGTATCTGCGACTTGTCCGCGTTAAGTACTCTTTGAGTTCCGGAAAATTCCTTCGCATAAATTCTCGGGAGTTAGCACGCAGCCTTCGCCCATCCATCTGATGCTCAAACTTATTCCCTCGCT
The DNA here is from genome assembly GCA_964605905.1 of uncultured Chloracidobacterium sp. Lineage (GTDB taxonomy): Bacteria > Acidobacteriota > Blastocatellia > Pyrinomonadales > Pyrinomonadaceae > OLB17. Next base: position 45,165 of record CAZSEL010000021.1, read on the forward strand.
CCGTCGGCTCAGCCTCTTCCCCCTCGTCCTCATCAATTTCAGTTAGAGGCTCCGGCGTTCTCGCATTTATGCCCCGCAATAAACGTTCAAAGCCATCCGTCGGATCAAGGTCTCCAATCTTGTAAGAAAGGTCGAGATTGATGTTGCCGGAAAGTAGAATCAGGTTCTCCGCAGGCAGACCGGAGTTGGATTCAAAATTCGTTAGATATCCACTAAGATCGGTTTCCGACTTTTTGCGGTGAACGAGAGCCAGCGTTGGCAGTAGCATAAACACGTCATGTTCTGTGAGTCCAAAAGCCTCTCGATATTTGTCCAACTGCTTTCTTACTCCCTGAACAAGCAATTCAGGATTTAGATCACCGCCCTCTGCAAACTTTGCCTCGTCTTTCGCATAACGTTCCGCTGAGAAGAATGGCTGTATCCAACCTGCTTTCGCCTTAATCTCAATAACACCAATCGTCTTCCCTTTTACCTCGACTCGGATGTCAGGAGCGGTTTTGTTGACCTGTCGCCGAAGGAGAATTTTCCAACCACGGCCATTCAACGCGGAATAGTGGTACAGGATTCGAGCGACCAGAAACTCTAGTTCACCTGTAATTGGGGAATGATACGCTGTCTCAAAATTCTCATTCGTGAACGAGCTTTCCGCCTTCGCAGCTTTATATAGTTCGACAATCGTCTGCAAGACCAGTTCCGAAATCTCCATTCCGTCGGTACGAAGTCTTGCGGCAGCTTCGGCTATGTCATCCAGTCGTTCAAGATAAGATTTTCGTGTAATGAGCATAACGTGGTCGCTAACAAAAATCCGGTGTCTAGAAGCCTAGTGCCCGCCTATGACTTTCGACGGGTTCGGTCTCTGATTCTAGCACGATATTCTTCTTGGCTTTTCCAATCATTCCAAACGCGCCATATGCTATCAAATCGCGCATTCTTCACATATCGCGCAAATCGCGCCATTTGCCATTGTCCGACACGCAGCACTATTAGATAATTCCATCGTCCGTACCGGAAGAATTTCCGGCAGAATCTTTGAAAAATCTTAAACGTCGATGTTTGTTCCGCTCTGTTCCGTTCGCGCATGCTCACACGGAACAAAAATGGGGAAATTTTGGTCAAATTCTTTAAAAACGCCCATTTTTGTTTCAGGCCGTTTCAGGCGCGCACACGCTCGCTGTAACAAAAATCGCGAAAAGCGCCGCTTTTTGTTCAGTTGTGTTCAGTTCGCGCGTGTTCATAATGAACAAACATCACTCAATGTCAGAACCGGGAGCGATAGCGACTGGGTTCCAGCGAACTGCCATTAGCAAGTTGTTACATCGTCCGTATTAACATTGCGTGTATCGAGAGTATTTATTAAAATTAGGGATTTTAGTCAGTGCAATTATCATAGCCATTATCAATAGAGGACATAAATATTATGAAGCGAGTAGGAATATTGGTGGGACGCGAGCAGACGTTTCCCGATTCGATGATCAAGAGTATCAATGAAAAGAGCGGCGGTAAGGTCGTCGCCGAGTTAATGACGGTCGGCGGCATTCGCCTTGACGAAGAAAAGAAATACGACGTTATTATCGACCGCATTTCGCACGAGGTCCCATATTATCGAGCGATGCTCAAACGCATGGCGCTTGAGGGTACCTACATTATCAACAATCCGTTCTGGTGGTCGGCAGACGACAAGTTTTTCAATTTCTCGCTCGCCGCAAAACTTGGCGTTGCGATCCCGAAAACGGTCCTGTTGCCGCAGCACGATTATATCAAGGACATTACAAGCGAATCGCTCCGCAACCTTGAGTTCCCTATCGATTGGGAAGGCATTGTAAACCACGTCGGCTTCCCCGCTTTTCTAAAACCGTTTGACGGCGGCGGCTGGAAGAACGTGTCGAAGATCCATTCGCTCGAAGAGCTTTGGAGCGAATACAACCAGTCAGGCACGCTCTGCATGACCCTGCAGGAAGGCATCGAATACGACCAGTTCGTCCGTTGCTATTGCGTCGGTCAGGAAAAGGTCCTGATCATGCCATACGATCCGTCAAAACCTTATCTTTCGGGTATGCAGTATGTAAACGTCGAAAACTATCTCTCGCCCGAACTGCACAAACGCGTCGAGCAGGACGTTATAACGATCTGCAAGACTCTCGGCTACGACCTGAACACCGTCGAGTTCGCCATCAAGGACGGCATCCCGTACGCGATCGATTTTATGAACCCGGCTCCTGATGCCGAGATCGCGTCCGTTGGCGAATACAACCACAACTGGATCGTCGAAAACATGACCGAGTTCATCCTGAAGACTATCGAAGAAGGCTACGAGGCCCCGGAATACCGCTGGACCGCAATGCTCAATCCGGCCGCTGCGAAAACAACAGTCAAAACAGCAGCGACGACATCGGCCAAAACGGCAAAGCCTGCAGCCCTAAAAGCCAAAGCCCCGACAAAGACAAAACCAAAGAAGGACCAATCAAAGAAGGCGGGCGAATAACCAACACAAAGGGTGTCCAAATCGGGCACCCTTCCTTATATTTTCATATCTTCGAATTAGTCACTTCTTTCAACCAGGTCGAGCGGGATACGGGTGGCGAGCATTTTTTCAAGCACACTGAGGGTTGTCCAGGCGACGATGGCGATGCCGGAAAGGGCCCAGCCTAGGTTTGCGACTAGTTCTTCTTGAAACAGGATGCCGGAGCCGATCAGCGGCAGACCGAAAGCGGTGATCTTGAGCGCCGTCGAACGCCATGCGGCGAGTGAATCGACGAGATTTACGCGGCTGATCTCTAGTTCCATATACTCGTCGTCTTCGTTGAGCCGCGAGAAATAATCGACCTCGCCTTTTGACCAACGTTTTAATGCGGGCGATGTGGCAAGCCGGTTCGCCGCGGCGAAGTTATGGATAACGTGAGCGATCTTTCCCTCGCGGAGCGATAGTTCGGCAAGGCCACGCAATGACCGAAAGCTCGCGCCGACATTCTCGGCCGTTCGCCTGAAAACCTGAGACGCACGACGCCAGTCGCCGACCTGAAAATAGCTTTCACCGAGCCGCGACAGAAGCTCGCCGTCATTACCCGCACGTTTTTCGGCAAGCCTCATCATCGCAAGAGCACGGCGTTCGAGTTTGGTGTCTTTCTCGGAACCGGCAAACGAATAGAGGCATTTGGCGAATTCAAACAGCAGCCAACCGTCGGGCGGTTTGATAAGCGTAGCTCGACGAAACGCTTCCAAAGCCTGTACAAGAGCACCGGTTACCCGCAGACGGTTTGCCAGCTTTCGCAGGTCTTCGGCACGGTCGATACGTTCTTCGGAAACCGTTTCAAAATCAGGTTCGCTTTCCTTGCGGGTGGAACGGACATTCTTAAATGAATTCTCAAGCACGTCTGCACCGGGAATGTTCGACCGTTTTGCCTCGGCCAGAACCTGTCGCCGGTCGGAGTAATGATCGCGGAGATCCATCGAACGCTGGTCGAGCACATCATCCGGCAACCGGCTGAACAACGAACGGACAAGCGTGATGTACTTTTCGCCGCCGGTCGCAAAGGTCATCGAAACGCCGCGTCCGCGAACCGTCGTGCGATAGGCGTAAACGACACGGCCGCTCCGCTTAAAGACACGCATCGCCTGAGTATCGACCTGTTCAATGTGATTAATGCGAATGTGTTCGCCAAAACCGATCAGTCGGGAGGCAAGGCGATGAATCAAACCCGTCCGACGCAAACGGCGGCCGTCAAAATAAATACGATCGAAATAGGCGAGATAAGGTAATGCGATAATCGTCGCTGCAAATACGACGAGCCCGGAAATGGAGTATTCGAGGTAAAAAAGAAATGCGGAGACAAACAAAAGAAAAAAACCGGCGGCAAGATATGACCGCAGTGTTACCCGAACATATATCTTTGCCGCCTGTGTTTCGTGATCCGTAGCCATTCCAGTTTTGATGCCGAACACTGTAGCCGACAAGGCTAATAAACGAGGAAAGCGGCCGGAATTCTCTTTTCGGTCAATGTCAGTGACAAACCGACAGTTATTAGAAAGGCAAACCGCTCGCTCCGGTATCCAATCCCGGTTCCGGTATTTCTTTAGCTTTCTCAGGATCGAGTTCCGTCAACTTCTCTTTTGCGCTTTGCGCGGTTGAGGTTAGCGGAACTGCTTTTCCTTCGAGGTCTTTTGCTTCGCTGGCTTTTTTAACCAGATCGAACAGTATCTGAACGGCCTCAGGCTTTTTGCCCTGTTTCTCGTAGATCTTTGCCAATTCAAAATTAATGGTTTCCTTGGCGACGACAGGATCGGCGGCTGCGGCGAGTTCCGAATACAACGCAGCGGCTTCGTCAAATTTCCCTTCGTCGTTCTTTGCCTGTGCCAATGCGAATTTTGAAAGATAGCCGATCTCGCCGCTTTCTTTGCTCAATGTTTCAAGTTCGGCGATCGCTGTGGGTTTGTCGATCGCAAGACGGTTAACTGCAATAAAGTATTTCGCCTTCGAACCAACGCTGCCACCGTAATTATCCGATACGGACTGGAATTCGGCGATCGCGGCTTCGGCCCGTTCTTTTTCAGTCTTAAAGGTTTTCGCGGTTGATCCGGCAGGCGGCGTGTCAATTATCTGGGCCTGCGACGTTTCGATCGCCTTTCCGAGCGCCGTCTGTGCCTTTGCGTTCGAGCTGCCCGACCATGAATAGATCAGCCATGCGACAATGCCTAATACGATCAGCGCACCGACGGCATAGAGTATATTCCGGCCCTGTCCGTCGAATATTTTGCCGGCATCTTCGATGCGTTGTCCGACGGTTGACTGAAACGAATCCTGGTAACGCGACTTCGGGCCGGTTTCGGTCTGTGTGGCCGCTACGGGCTCAAGTCTTCTTTTCTTTCGTGCCATTTTGAAATTATTGCAATTTTCTAACTAACTATCGTTATATAATCGACTAACATGAAGCTTTTGCAAAACACTCAATTTAGCTTAAAAACGGCGTCGGAGCAAACGATGCCGAGTCGATTACGTTTAACTGAGGGAATTGCAGGCAAAATATTTTCATTATTTTCGGGAACAAAAGTCTCGAAGCGGTGTCTAATCGTGTGTCCGGCCAATTTAACGGACATAAATTAGGACGTTTCGCTTCGTGTCAGGATGAAAACGCACGATGCTCTTCAGTAAGTCAATAGCATTTGACGAGAAGGATATTGAAACAGTCGCCTCGGCGGCAAGTGGTTCGTCCGTTTTCGATTGGGCCGAAACAGAGTTCATTGACAAGCTCAAGCAAGGCGACGCGGATGCGTTTGATCTTTTGGTTACGCGGTATTCCGGCGATCTTTACTCGCTGCTGTGCCGAATGACAAACGACCCGGACGAGGCCGGTGATCTGATGCAGGAAACTTTCCTGAGTGCGATCAAGGCAATCAAAGGATTTCGCGGCGACTCGGGTATCAAGACCTGGTTATTTCGCATTGCGATAAACCATGCCCGAAACCGCTTTCGCTGGTGGAACAGGCGGCAAAGGAACAATTCGGTTTCGCTCGACGCGGTCGATGATCGAAACGAAACACCGCTTGCGGAACGTATCGCAGGAAACGAGATCGACCCTGAGAATGCGGCGATCCAAAGCGAACGCGAAAGGGCCGCGGTCGCGGAACTCGCAAAACTGCCTGATATTTATCGCGAGGCAATTATTCTTTGCGATATCGAAGGCTTGAGCTACGAGGAGATCGCTTCCTCGCTTGAAATTAACATCGGAACGGTAAAATCGCGGCTCGCCCGCGGCCGGGAAGAGCTTAGAAAGCGTTTACAGGATTTTTGAAAACTTAGCGGATAACTGACTCGCCCCGGTTTTATCTTTAACTAAATGACGTATCGGTGCCAAACGAGAGGTCGAAAAGAACGCGAGATCGAAAACGGGATTGGAAATCAGCGGAAGGTGAAGTTTGAAATAGATCAGCAACAAGTCTATGGATTACCCGAAGCAGACAAAAGTTCAGTTGTCGATCAAAAGTTGTTTTCTTTTACGAGAGAACAACCGGGGTCAGTGAGTTATTCGCTAAGCAGTAAACGCTGGAGAATTTTATGAAGTGTCAGGATATTCAATTCGAATTGTCGTTATTTTTCGATGATATTCTTGCGCCCGCCGAGACCCAGCGTGTCGATGCGCATCTGGACACATGTCCGTTGTGTCGCGAAAAACTGTCTGGTTATCAGGCCGTCAGAAACGATCTCAGGTCCGCTCAAAATTTTGCTCCGCCGAAAGTCTTGATCGAAAGTGTCAGATCGGCGGTTCGGTCGGTTTTGGTTCCGCAGTTTGCTTCACCTGAATTCAGGCTGCTCAATGAAAAACGCAACTGGCTCGACACCTGGCTGATGCCGTCGATGGTTGGTTCGTTTGCGACATTGATATTCGCTCTTTCGCTGCTCTGGGTGATCCTTCTCCCAATTAACAGGACAGAAATGGCGATAACGCCAACCGGAACCTCGACAGTCTATATTGCGAGCACGAATACAAATATTGTTGACGGCATTGACCTTTCACCGCTGGAGTTTGCAAACACCCGGCTTTCGGTCTCCGGCGAATCGCCGAGCATCAATCCGCAAGGCGCTTTGATCGCTCTTTCCAGATCGCTAGTTCGTGGTGAAATGAAGGACGAAGAGGTCGTTATCGTAGCAGATGTGTTTGGCGACGGCCTTGCTCAAATTGCCGAAGTAGTCGAGCCGCCGCACAGCGAGGCTCAGATTCTCGAGTTGAGAAAAGCATTTCAATCAACCGATTTCGCCCCTTTCGTTCCGGCTTCGATGGATCGGCGCTCCAATTCGGTTCGCGTCGTTTTTAAGATCCAGAGTGTCAACGTTCCGGCTGACCCTTCCGGGCTTTGATAAAATACTGCTAATCTAAAAACACAAAGGCCCAGTTGCTCAAAAATGAGCAATTGGGCCTTAGATTTTAGCAAAGATTACTTCGAGTTTATAAAATCCAGTAAATTTTTTGCGTATTTTGGGTCAAGCTGCTCAAGTCTCTTTTGAAAACTTAGAGCGCGATCTTTCTTGCCGTCTTCCATATAGACATAGCCGACGTTGAAAAGGGCCTTAACAAAATTCGGGCTTAGTTCCAGACACCGCTCATAAGCATCGAGCGCTTTTTTACGTTGGCCATCGTCATAATATGCATTGCCCAGAAGGTAGTAGGCGTCAGAATATGTTGGATTTGCCCTGGCAAATTCTTCCAGCCCGATCACAGCCCGCTTTGTCAGCTGCGCGGCCTCAGCTGTTTTCCCAAGTGCTTTTGTTGCTCTCGCAAGATAAAATAACGATTCGCCATCGTTTGGCTTGATCCGAAGAGCGTTATTGCACGCGGACAGAGCCAGATCGCGCCGATTTAGATCGTTGTACGCACGGCAAAGGTTCGTGTATGCCGTGTGAGTATCGGGCGTATATCGGATGCCCGCCTGAGCGGATTCGACGGCCTCCTGATGGCGGTCGGCGAGGCTGTAATACCAACTGATATCGCTATAGATCGCGCCATTAGTTGGAAACAACCGCAAGGCTCGGCGAGATGTTTCTATCGCGTCATCAAACTTTGCTAAGGCTCGATAACCCTCGGCCAAACGCTGATACGGCTGGTAGGCGTCGGGCCTTGCGAGGACAGCTCGTTTGTATGCTTCCACCGCCTCAGGAAACTTCATCTGTCCCTCATAGCCGTCACCTATGATCATATGGGCATCCGCCAAATCGCGTGTTCCGCGACGGATCGCCTCTTCGGCAGCGGTTGTCTGCCCCGTGAAATTGTCAAGAGCCTGATGGCTTCTCGCAATATTTAGATGAACTTCGGCATTTGCAGGGTTTTTTGCAACATATTTCTGATAAGCGGTCAGAGCTTCATCAAACGAACCCTTTGCAAACGCAATATCGCCCTCGGCAAGCACAAACTCCTGATTCTCAGGCTGAAGTTTCAACGCATTACGCACATCCGAAAGAGCGTTGTCGTAATCCTTGCGCTGAAAATATATTCGCCAACGCGCTCCGTAAACGTCGAGCGGTTTGTTGTATCCGTTTACAAGCGCGGCATCGAATTCAGGCAAGGCCATGTCAGGTTCGTTAAGACGAACATGGGCCAGGCCTTTCCAAAACCGCGGGTAACCTACGTTTGGGACAAGAGCTATCGCCTGTGCGTAATTCTCTATCGCACCACGAAAATTATTCTGCCTAAACTGTCTGTCGCCCTGTTCGGCAAGATCGCGCGCCCGTCTCTCGTTGCGGCGATTCTGAGCCTGACCGGTTTCGGCGAGCGCGATAAACGTGCAAACAAAAACTAAAGAAAGGATTAATTTTGATCTAAAATTACTGCTCATTTTCCAGTCTCCTGAATCATTGAAGGACTCCCGGCGTTCTTCTAGGCGTAGGACGCGGAGTCGGTACTCTTATCGGTGTAGGACGCGGTCCGGCCGGCGTACGGATTGGCGTAGGCCGCGGGCCGACAGGTCCCGGCCCGTCTTCCACAACCGGTGTCGGCTCGACAACGGATCCAAACGGCGTTGCCGTCGGGGTTGGACTTGGTGTGCTCTCAGGCGTAGGTGTCGGCGTCGGGCTGGGAGTCGGCTCATCAGGTGTCGGTGTCGGCGAACTGTCTCCAAAAGTACCGCCACCGAAATAATTCATATAGTACAAAACACCGGCAACCCCACCTGCAGCCAAAAGGCACAATAGAAACAAAACGCCCAGTATCGCGAATATCTTTCCCGCACCGCCTTTTTTCTTAGCTGGAACGTTTGAAGCCGCGGCAGGAACAAACGCCGCATTATCCGGCTCATCATTTCTGGCGGCCTCATTGAACTCACTGCCCGAAGCGGCCATCGTTGCGAAACCGCCTGGTTGTTCTGGTGGCGAAAAACCCTCCGAATCATAACCACCGGACGTTGCAAACTCGTTAGCTTCATCGAATGCAATGATCGGGGCCGTTGCATTAGCAGGGAAATCGGTTTCTTCACCAAAATTTGCTTCAGATTTTTCCGCGCCGGCTATTCGGTAGTCATTCGTCATCCCGAAATCGACCTCTGCCGCGTCGTTTTGTGCAGGTTCGTAAACAGATGGTGTTGCTTCATAAGCAGCCGGTTCTTCTTGAAACGGAATGACCGGAAAGCCGCCGCTGCCCGGAAGAAACACTTCGGTCTTTATCCCGGACTGCTGAGGCTCATCTGGCTGTACGTTCGGAAAATTGTCGAATGCCAGCGTCGCTCCGAAATCTGGTTCGAGAGCCTCGCTTGGCTCGGCGGTGGGCGCATTCTTTGGGTCGCTAACCCCCGAAACATCCGCTTGCGGCTGGTCGACTGCTAGACCGGCTCCGCTCGCAATAACGACCGTCTTAGCCGACATCGCATTCTGCATTTCGCTGAAGGCATTGCGAAGAGCTTTCTGCATCTCACGGGCGTTGACAAAGCGTTTCTCCTGGCTGACTTCCATCCCGTGTATAATTACTTCGGAAATATCCGCCGGCACCTCGGGATTAAGTTCAAATAACGGCCTGACCGGATCGTCCTCGCCGTTCAACATCGAGTCCGCTCGCGACAGAGCATCGATCGGCACGGTGTTCGTCAGCAACTGATAGAGCGTCGCCGACAACGAGTAAATATCGCTCTTTGCGCTAGTACCGATCCCGCGTATCTGCTCCATCGGTGCGTAATGCGGCGTGTAACCGACGACGCTGCCGGTGCTGCCGGTTGAGTTAGGCCCAATGTTAGTCTGTCCGGTCGAAGTTTTCGAAAGGCCGAAATCCAACAGAATGATGTGGTTTTCGTCCGTCAGTTTCAGGTTCTGAGGCTTGATATCGCGATGGATGATCGGCGGCTCGTGCGAATGCAGATACGACAACGCGTCGAGAAGCTGATCGGCCCAAAACATTACCCAGCTTACGGGAAACGGCTTTTGGGCGGCCTCAAGCCGTTTCGACAGATCATCGCCGGAAATATGCTCCATCACGAGGAACTGCTCGTCGCCTTCGCCAAAATGGTCGCTCACCTTTGGCAATACCGGATGTCGCATTCTAGCGAGAACGCGGGCCTCGCGCTCGAACGCGTTACCGAGCGTTTCGTCGCCGGCAAAAAAGGTACGTTTCAGGGCGATGGCGCTTCCCAACCGCTGATCGACGGCGAGATAAACCTCACCCATTCCGCCCTTACCGATAAGCTGAACGATAAGATAGCGATTTTGAATCAGAGTATTCTGTGCAAGGGCTTTCATTCGTTAATTTGTAAAATCAGGTCAAGGGTGTTTAATTGAATCGACAAACCATTATTTTGTAACAAATTCGGACAAACTTCAACAAGTTTTCGATCAAAGTTTGAAACCCGGCTCTTAGGCACCCATTTTCATTGGGACTGAAAGGCACAATTTACCGGTCGTCCGTTTTATTGTGCTGCCAGCAGTAACCTTTTGTTTTAACCCGCCGGGAGCAAGGTGCTCCCTTTTTGGTTGGCGCTCCACAGTAATAAATCGGCTCGGCATTTTTATCTTTATTGTTTACACGCTCGCCGCCCGTATTTGATGCATTTTCCGGATTATCGATAGGTAATTCGTTCGATGAGACCGATGGTTTGATCTCAGAAGCCTGTGATTTAAGAACCGTCCCTTTCGAATCGTTCCGAACGGGCTGTGAAACGAGTGGTTGAGGTTTATCCACAACTCCGGGGAAAAAAGCAGTTTTCGCGCCAACGATAAGCAACAGCCCGCAGATAGCAACGCTCAGCAGCGGGATTCTGTTCATTATCGGGTACTCGGTCGCGCAAAGGTCGCAATACTGCCGGCTCGTTGTCAGCCGCCACTCGGCACGCTGAATCCGCTCGCCGCATTCGCTGCAAAATTTTGGTCTATAAAGCATCCGGCGAACGACTTCTTAAATACGGTTGGAAAACAATAACCTGAGAATAAAGGTTGCCGACATTATATTTCATTTTCGCCGAATCGATAAGCGGTCTAAAGCGTTGGTCGTGGGTCAGTTTGAAATATAACTTTCGCATCTAGTGTTCATAAAGACGCAACGGGATACAGTCAGGTAGATTTCTTTGACTTTCCTTTGCGTTCTTCGCGTCTTTGCGTGAACATTCAGGTGAACCTCACGCAAAGTCGCTAAGAACGCAAAGCAGAGACATGACGCAGAAGCCTAAACTGATCCACTGCCAAAGCGTCTATACAACCACGCTTCGTAAAAATGCGTCTGATTGTTAACATTTTAATATGCGCCGGTTCATAACGCTTTTTTACATAATAACTTTACTCTCGGCGGCCCAAGTTTCTTTCGCTCAGGACGACGACCCGATCAAGGTCGATACATCGGTCGTTCGTGTGAACATTGGCGTGGCGGATGGGCGCGGGCGTCCGATCACCGATCTGTCTCAGCAGAATTTTCAGGTCTTCGAGGACGGCGAACGCCAGTCGATATCTCGGTTTGAGTTATCGACCGCACCGTTCAGCGTGGTAATGCTGCTCGATATGAGCGGTTCGACAAAAAGCTTTCGTCAGAATATCAAGCTGTCAGCCGCTCGGTTTCTGGATGCCCTGGCTCCGGGAGACCGCGTGGCTGTTGTCGAATTTTACAGCAAGATCCGAATGCTGAACGATTTTACGACGAACCGGAGCACTGCCGCTCATTCCATTGCCGTTTCAAACGGAGAGGGCGACACCAATCTTTATAAAGCTCTCTCATTCTCGCTCGAAAAGCTTGCCGGTGAACAAAACAGACGAAAGGCGATCGTCGTGCTGACCGACGGCGTTGACACCGAATCGCAAAAGACGGACCGTATCGCTCTGGCAAACGTGGCTGACGGCCAAGTGGTAGAAACGATAAAGCCTGACGCTAATCCGGCCCTTAACCGTATCCTGAACCTTGCTGATGCTCTCGGCGTCACTATTTACCCGCTCGCTTTGCCGACGGGCGATCCGGCAAGGCTGGCCGACCCGACACCGCGACAGATCGCCTTGTTCACGGCTGCCCGCGACCGCCTGAAGATCGTCGCCGACCGCTCCGGCGGAACGCTGAACACGATCAGGCGGCTCGAAGAAATGGGTGCTCTTTACGCAATGGTCGCCGCCGACCTACGCACGCTCTACACCATCGAATATCAACCGGTAAACGATAAACGCGACGGCAAATGGCGAGCGATCCGCGTCGAGGTAAACGAACCGGGCCTGATCGCCCGTTCGCGACAAGGTTACTTTGCACGATAATGACACGCTCCGCTTGCTTGACAGTGTCCAGAGTGCGTTTGTATTCTAGTTGTTCGCTTTCGAGCACCCGTAGCTCAGCTGGATAGAGTACTTGACTACGAATCAAGGGGTCGCATGTTCGAATCATGCCGGGTGTACCATTAGTTCAAAAACAAAAAGGCTGTCCAAATGGACGGCCTTTTTGCTTGAACGGGCGGACGTTGAACAGTTTGTATTACTGTTTTACGGCGCTCTCTCGTTCCATAACGACCATGTGTTCGCCGCGGCTGACCATACCGATGATAACGAAACCGGCCGCATGTGCCTCGGTGACTTCTTTTTGAAGTGTCGAGGTCAGCGTGGTTGCCAAAAGTTTGTATTCATACTGCTTTACGACCTTGGGCGGCTGTTCCATTATCATTACGATCTCGACACCCATCAATATTCCTTTCTTTGCGATCATCGTGCTTGGGATCAGGCGAAAGCCGTTATCGGCGGCTTCATTCAATTCCTTTTGCATCGTTCCGGTGCGGGTAGTCGCAAGTAATTTGTATTTATAAGGTGCGGCCACGGTCCCTTCACGCGATAAAAATACCGCCATCTCCGAGCCGCTCGTCGGTGAGCCAACCAGAATTCGATAACCCTGCGCGGCGGTCTCGTCCATCTCTTTTTGCATCGTGGACGTTTTCATCGTCGCAAGCAGTTTGTATTGCAGATTTTCGGATTTTTCATTCTGTCCAAAACTGACGCTGCAAAAGATGGTAATTATAAGTGTTGTAAAGATCGTGCTTCGTTTCATTTTTTTTCTCCAAGTAAGTCTATTTGTTCGAGAGTAAGGAAATTCGTGTTCGGACCGATTCCGGAATTTGCCAGGTAATCATCCCTTCACGGCCATAGATGCCAACTATCAATTGTACCTGCGTAACGTCGGGGCCGAATACAGGTTTCTTGTCATTGTCGAGCAGCGGAAAAACGACCCAAAAGATATCGTAGTCGTAATCGCGTCGCAGCACACCGCTCAGCGCTTTAACCCTTTTTAATTGGGGAGATTTGATCCCGGAAATCGCTCCGGGCAATCCGATCTTCAAATCTTTCGGCTGCAAGATCACGCGCCAATCGAGCGGTATAACTCCCGAACCTTCTCTCGGATCGATCTCGATCAAAAACACCGCGTCGCCCGCACTTTCGGCTTCGGCCACGAGTTCGCGGGTCTGTTGATCGCTCAGACGGTTTCTAAGCTGCTCCAGCCGGGCACTGGCCCTGATGACTTCAGGCGTAAGCCATGTCGCCCGCAATTTATAGTTTATTGCCTTATCCGTGTTGATCAGTCGCAGGTCGAAACTTGGGCCGACCTTGTCACTGATCCGCATTTCTTTGCCGACCTTCTCTGCCTGAGCGGCTGTCCACGAAAGATAACCTTCGCGTGCCGAACTCTGGCTTAAGGTCGAAACGATACACACGAGCAAAATCGGAATAACTCCAAATCTGTTTTTCATACTAATTTAGTTAAATAGGGAAAGGATTCCGGTATACCCCGGAAATATTCAATATGGTAACATCAAATAATAAAAAACCTCTACGAATGATGAACAATCTTCCTTCCAGTGGCGTGTTATCTCAGATAACCCAATTTGCCGTTCAGATAACAGGTTTGTATCCTCAGATAACTATTTTTCGACTCCAGATAACACTTTTTTTTCGTCCTGATAACAAAAAATCGTCGCTGTCGGAACGAGTGGGAGCAATGTAGGTTGCGTAGGAACGTCCGGTGCAAAGCGGGTTTTCAGCGCAGTAGGCGAAAGCGGAGCACCGGGAGATTTGCTTGATCAAAAAGCCCGATTTTTGGAATCTCGGTGTAGAATAAGTTTTGGACAAAAAGCTAAATTTCTTTCCATCAATTATCATCCGGAGTGAATCAAATATGCGTATGAAGAATTTTCACCCTTATCGTCTCGTTCTCGCCGGTGCCCTTGCGGGAATCGCGAGTATTTCAATTTCATTTATGAACAATGACAAAGTTTCAGCGATCTCGGCCGTGGTTAGCCCTTCCGAAAATCCGCTTCTCGCCGAATGGGCCGGGCCGTTTAGCGGCATTCCGCCATTCGACAAGGTAAAAGTTGCCGATTTCAAACCGGCGCTTGAGGCCGCAATGACCGAGAATCTTGCCGAGATCGACAAGATCGCAGCCAACACTGAACCTGCGACCTTTGAAAATACCATCGCCGCAATGGAACGCACGGGCCGCACGATGAGCCGTGTAAGCGCGGTCTATGATATCTGGGGCGGAAATATGAGCTCGCCTGAATTCCAAACGGTTGAGCGTGAAATGGCGCCGAAACTGTCCGCAATGTCCGACAAGATCACCCAGAACGCAGAACTTTTCAAACGCATCGAGGCCGTTTACAATTCGCCTGCAAAGGCGAACCTCACGTCCGAACAGCAACGGTTGACCTGGGTCTATTACACAAGCTTCGTCCGATCCGGTGCCAAGCTCAAGCCGGAAGAAAAGAAGCGTTTGTCCGAGATAAATCAACAGCTCGCCGGACTGTTCACCAAGTTCAGCCAGAATCAGCTCGCCGAGGAAAGCGGGCAATGGGTCGTACTGAAAGATGAGGCGGATCTTGCAGGTCTTTCGCAGTCCCTGCGTGATGCCGCAGCCGCCGCGGCCGTTTCGAAAAAGGTCGAAGGCTCGGTCGGTATTATTACCAACACGCGTTCGTCCGTCGATCCGTTTTTAACCGATTCGTCTCGTCGCGACCTTCGCGAAAAGGTCTGGAAGATGTTCATCAATCGCGGCGATAACGAAAATGAGTTCAACAATAACGCGACCATCACCGAGATACTCCAACTGCGGGCCGAAAGGGCCAAGCTGTTGGGTTATGCGACGCATGCGCATTGGCGGGTCGAGAACACAATGGCAAAAACGCCCGAGCGAACGCTTGAGTTGATGGAAACCGTCTGGCCCGCAGCGGTCGCCCGAGTCAAAGAAGAGGTTGCCGACATGCAGGCTCTTGCCGATAAGGAAAGCACGAAGATCACTATCGAACCCTGGGACTATCGCTACTATATGGAAAAGGTCCGCAAGGCGAGATACGACCTCGACCAAAACGAGGTCAAGCCATATTTGCAGCTTGATAAAGTACGCGACGCGATGTTTTTCGTCGCCGGCGAGCTGTTCAATTTCACATTTACGCCTGTTACAAATGTCCCGGTCTTTCACCCTGACGTAACGGTATGGGAAGTAAAGAACAAAGCGACAGGCAAACATGTCGGCCTGTGGTATTTCGATCCGTATGCCCGCGACGGCAAACGCTCAGGCGCGTGGATGAATGCCTATCGCAATCAGGAACGCATGGACAGCGACATCAAGACGATCGTTTCCAACAACTCGAACTTTGTAAAAGGAAAGCCGGGCGAACCTGTTCTGATCTCGTGGGACGACGCAACGACGATGTTCCACGAATTCGGCCACGCTCTTCACGGACTTTCGTCAAACGTGATCTATCCAACGCTTTCCGGCACAAACGTCGCGCGTGACTATGTCGAGTTCCCTTCACAGCTTCTCGAACACTGGCTGGCAACGCCGGAAGTGCTTCAGAAATATGCGCTGCATTTCGAAACCGGCAAACCGATCCCGCAAGCACTCGTCGATAAGATCGAGAAGGCCAAAACTTTCAATCAGGGTTTTGCGACGACCGAATATCTGTCATCAGCATTGATCGATATGAAACTGCATCTTGCCGGTTCGACCAAGATCGACCCGGACAAATTCGAACGCGAAACGCTCGCTTCATTGGGAATGCCAAAGGAATTGGTCATGCGTCACCGCACACCGCAATTCGGCCACGCGTTTTCAAGCGATGGCTACTCCGCCGGTTATTACAGCTATCTGTGGTCTGACGTGATCACCGCAGATTCGTTCGGTGCATTCACCGAAGGCAAAGGCCCGTATGACAAAGCAGTCGGGAAAAAGCTGGTTGATTATATATTCTCAGTCGGCAACACCATCGACCCGGCCGAAGCCTACCGCAAATTCCGCGGCCGCGATCCAAAGGTCGAAGCACTGATGATAAAACGCGGATTTCCGGTTCCGAAGAAATAGTTACAATCATTAGCAGCCGGGTATGAACCGGCTGCTGACTTTGAACGTATCGAAGATTTTCAGATCTCAAATTTGAAATTTCAGATTTGATCGGTCGGACGTGAATAAGGCTTCGGCAGAAATGTCGAGGCCTTTTTTACGAATATCGTTTGCTTAGCCTTTCTTCCAACTCAGACTTATAGCGAGCCATCTCTCTATCGAATTCTTCAAATTCTTTGTCGCGCTGAATATTTCGTTTTTCTTTATCCGTAAAATATTTGACGCCCTTGATATCCGTGTTCTTCAGCGATTCAAGCCAACCATGAAGCTGCTTAGAAATATTCGTCGCACGGCCTATCAAATCTGAAATTTCAGATTTGAAATTTGAAAATCGCTCGGCACGTTCGCAAACGCGCAGCATCGATCTGCATTCACCCGCAGAACCACGGGCAATGTACAAGAACTGAATTAATTCGGTAGTAGAACCGCGCTCAAAACCCTCTGCGATGTTGTTCGAGATTGATAATGCCGCACGCTCAAGCTGATTCTTTGTGTCACCGAATCCGCGAAAATCTGCGTCGTTGGTAAACGCAAAAACCTTTAGGGCGAACTCAACAGCAGCATTCCACACCGGTAATTCTTCGAAAGTCGAATATTTCATTTTCGATATTTTCTTAAATTTCAAATCTGAAATCTCAAATTTGAAATTTGAGCTGATCTATCTATTTCCCCGGAATTCCCAAATTCCGCATTCGCCTATACAAATGACTCCGGTCAACGCCCATATCTTCCGCGGCCTTGGTTACATTGCCATCGAATTCGGCGAGCTTGTGTTGGATGAATTCGCGTTGATAGGCGTCCGTCGCGGCCTTGAAGGTCGGAAAGCGAAAGCTCGATGCTGGTTTTTCATCGGCGAACCCAAGCTCGGGCAGATCGTCCGCGTTGATCTTCTGTTTCGAGGTCATTATGATCACACGCTCGATGATGTTCTTTAGCTCACGGACATTTCCCGGCCAACTGTGGTTTTGCAGAGCCTCAACGGCAGGGGGCAAAAAGACCTTTGGCTTTTTGCCGTTATCAGTTGAAAAACGGTTATTGAAATGTTCGACGAGCAGCGGAATATCTTCCAGACGCTCCCTCAGCGGCGGAACCTGAAACGGAATTACATTCAAACGATAAAAAAGATCATGCCGAAAATTGCCGTTGTCGATCAGGTCTTCGAGCCTTTTATTTGTCGCGGAGATCACACGGACATCGACTTTAACGGGCGTATTGCTGCCGACCGGTTCAAAGCGCTGTTCTTCTAAAACACGCAGCATTTTCGCTTGAACTCGGGCCGACATGTCGCCGATCTCGTCCAAGAAAAGCGTCGCACCATCCGCTATTTCAAACTTCCCTTTCTTCGCAGTATTCGCACCTGAAAAAGCACCTTTTGCATGGCCAAACAATTCCGATTCGACCAACTCTTCCGGAATCGCCGCAGAATTGATCTCAACAAACGGCGAGTCCTTTCGTTTTGATTGAGCGTGAATTGCACGCGCGACCAACTCTTTCCCTGTTCCGCTTTCCCCGGAAATAAGAACTCGTCCATCAGACGGAGCAACTATCGCGATCTGCTTTCTCAACGCACGCATTCCGATCGATTCGCCGACCATTACGTATTCGTCAGCAAGCTCTTTCTGAAGCTGTTCATTCGCCCGCTCAAGTTCCCTTTGCCGAACCGCGTTTTTTACCGTGACGACGGTGCGGTCTAAACTCAATGGCTTTTCGATAAAATCGAACGCTCCCAACTTTGTCGATTTCACCGCCGTCTCAATATTCCCATGCCCCGAGATCATCACGACCGCCGAATCATTCCCATCCTCTCGCAATCGCTTTAGAGTTTCCAGCCCGTCTATTCCCTTTCCCAACCAAATATCGAGCAAGATGCACGCAAAGTTCTGCTCACCCACTAGCTTTAAACAAGCCTCACCCGTCGCGGCCGTCTCAACCGCAAATCCTTCGTCCTCCAACACCCCGCGAAGCGATTCGCGAATGCCGGGCTCGTCATCAACTATTAGAATTGAACTCATTTAACCCTGAACTGGGATCTCCACAATAAACTTCGCACCTCGCGGCTGGTTTGCCACTGCCTTTATCTTTCCATGATGTTCGGCAATTATCCTTTGAACAATAGCCAATCCTAAGCCTGTTCCGCGACCTTTGGTTGAGAAATACGGTTGAAAAAGCTTTTGGAAATCTGCCGGATCGATTCCGTCGCCATTGTCCGCAACCTCTACAACTATTATATCGCGAGCGGTGTCGTGACGTGATGAGATAGAGACCGCTTTTGGCGAATCGGCGTTGTTTGGGGCCTCGATAGCGTTGTCGATCAGGTTAACAACCACGCGTTTGAGCTGTTCGCTGTCGAGCAATGCGGTCGGCAAGTCCGCAGCTAATTTTAGATCGACAGAAACCTCATCAGTGCGTTCGCGATACAGTGTTGCGGCCTGTTCGATTATCTGATTGACGTCGCCGGATTCGAGCGAGACATTAGGCAGACGGGCAAACCGCGAGAATTCATCAACCATCGATTTCAGGCTTTGGACTTCGCGGATTATTGTGTCCGTTCCTTCTTTAACGACGCGTTCGGTTTTGCCGTCAATGTTCGGGGCGACTGAGTTTAAGAGCGAGCCGTTTGCCGTTTCGTCGGAAACAAATCTTCTGGCAATGCGTTCGGCGGAAAGTTGTATCGGCGTCAGAGGGTTTTTTATCTCGTGAGCCATCCGTCTTGCAACCTCCTGCCAAGCCGAGGCTCTCTGCGCAGAAATTAGTTCCGAAAGATCTTCGATAACCAAAACAACGCCGCCGTTTTCGGGCAGAGCGGTTGCGGTAATTGAAACTGAAAGCCCCTCGGAGCCGTTCCCGTTATCCTGATCGATCTTTAATTTAGATTGGTCCGACGCGTGGCCTATGCGTTTGGCTCGTGAGATCAGTCTTTCAAATGTTTCGATGTCTGCGGGCTTTATCAGCTCCGAAAGCTCAACCCCTGTGGCGATTCCCGATTCGATATTCAGGATATTTCGTGCTGCGGGATTTATTGTGCTAACGCGATCCGACGCATCTATCGAGATAACACCCGTCGGCAGCGACAGCAAAACAGTTTCGATATATCTGCGGCGTTCGGTTAGTTCCGTCGAATTCGCCTCGAGCTTTGCGGACATCTCGTTGAATGTCGAAACCAATAGAGCAAGTTCATCCTCGGCAAAAACATCCACGCGATGTCCGAGTTCGCCCTGTGCGATCTTTTCCGCGCCTTCGGCAAGGGCCTTGAGCGGCGTGGTCAGCCCGCGGGCGACATAGAATGCCGTCCACATCGCCGCGAAGATCAGCATAAATGTCAGGACTCCGAGCGTTAGAAACCCGACCTGTCTGATAGTTATCTGCGAATCTTTCAACCGGTCGAATTGTTCGAGCGAACCGTCAACCGTTTTATTTACGCCAAGATCAGTTCCGAGATTCGGTGCGATAACTAATGTCCGCTCACCTGAAAGCGGCGCGGTCACGGCGTCTATTCCGAACCCGTCATTTAATATCGCGTCTGCAAAATTCTCTCGCTTCAGCAGTGCTATTTCGGGCACGTCTTCGACTCCGTTTACAGCGGATGCGAGAGCTTCGCCATTTTTATCTAAGATCGCCGCATACGCCAGATTTCCGTCCCGCGAAATAGCGCTTAGATCCTCCGAACTGACAACCTTTCCTTCGAGCGATTTAGCCAGCATTCGCGCTGTTTCATTCAAACTTTCCCGTTGTTCAGCAATCGCATTATCCTGAATTTCTCTCGGCAGACGCACAATGTTTTCCGGTATCTGGACGAACCACCGGTCGATCGCACGGTTCATAAACAGGATCGAAAAACCGGCCATCGCGATGATCGGCAAAATACTGATCATCACGAAGAAAAAAAGCAGGCGCGTTTTTATTCTCGATCCCAATTGCAAAGCCCGCCGCTCGCGCACGAGCCGGACAATGCTTCGCAGAAAGATAAATCCGAAGACAACAAATGCGGCAAAGTTCAGCGAAGAAAGTCCGTACAACAGCAGCGTATCGCCCGCCGTTTCCACTGAAAAACTTTTCCAAAGATTTGACGATTGCAGCAATACAAGCAGCGTCAACAGAACGAGCACAAAGCCGCCCAGCAGCCATAAAGAAAGTCTGATGCGTTTTGGTTTTTCGCTGGTCATCCGTCAGAAAGTTTAACACAACGCAACGACAGACCGGCCGCGTTTTGCCCGTGGCACAACTGTCAGCTAAACTCATCCGCAGCGATGAATATCAGACAAATCTTCCTTGGCAGCGACAGCAAACTCCGCAGCGGTTGGCGGTTTACGATCTTTGTTCTCAGCTTTACGATCGCGGCCGGTTTCCTCTCGACGTTGATGATTATCACATTTCGGGATCTCTTACAGCCGGGAGAAGAACCGGGCGCGTCCTGGATGATGATTAGTTCGCTGACGATGCTTGTCACGGCGCTGTTGATCGGTTGGCTCTGCGGAAAATATCTTGAAGGCCTTCCGTTCAAAGCTCTGGGCACGTCGTTCAGCGGTTTATGGTTTATAAATTTGCTGCTGGGTCTTGCTATCGGCGCCGTGACGTTAATGATCGCCGTCGGGCTTTCGATGACGTTTGCCGGGACGCGTTTTCTTTCGAATGAGTTTGCTACAAACGATATTTTGTATTCGCTGGCGGTTTCAGGCGCTGTGTTTTTTCTTGGTGCGGCTGCGGAAGAGTCTCTTTTTCGAGGATATATTCTGCAAACATTTGCGCGGTCAAATCTCGCTTGGTTCGCAATTCTTTTGACAGCTGTTTTCTTTGGTGTTGTGCATCTGGGAAACCCTGCGGCCGGGCCGCTTTCTTCGCTTAACACCGCACTCGCCGGTATTTGGTTCGGCGTCGCATATTTAAAGACGCGCGATCTTTGGTTCGTTACGGGAATGCATTTTGTCTGGAACTGGATGCAGGGATCAGTCTTCGGAATTGAGGTCAGCGGCCTAACAAAGATAGTTACACATCCCGTCCTAAAAGAAATAGAAACCGGCCCAACCTGGATCGGCGGCGGAGAATACGGATTAGAAGGCGGAATCGTCACAACGATCGCCATAATACTCTCGACGGTCGCTATTTATTTCCTACCAATTGCAAAAAATAGCGACGGGGAGAAAGATATCACTTTCGATAACACATCGCAGGTGTCAGAATAATTCAACAAAAACTTCTTTCTTAGTCGGTGATTTTCTGGTCTTACTCGCCGATTTTCTGGTCTTAGTTGCCGATTTCCTGTCTTACTCGCCGAGCGGAAAAGCTCTGCTTTTCCGGCCAGCTTTCCTTTCCTTCGCGGCTACGCCGCAAGTCGGCGGCATAGCCGCGAGGGATCAATTTATCCAGCCCGGCGAAGCTGAGCTTCGCCGCTCGGCGAAAAACACCTAACCAATTACACAGTTTGAATCTTGAAACTTATATCTACAGCTTTCGCCGAGTGTGTCAGACGGCCTACCGATATTAGATCGACGCCGGCTTCGGCGTATGAGCGGACTTTGTCGAATTCCATTCCGCCACTCGCTTCGATCAGCACGTTGGGATTTAAGTTTCGCGACATTTCTACGAGTTTCGCGGCCTCTTCGGGCGTTTGATTATCGAGCATTACAATATCCGCACCGGCGTCGATCGCCTCACGGAGCTGTGCCCAATTTGTAATTTCGACCTCGATCTTATGCAGATGTCCGACCTTTTGTTTGGCTGCTGTAACTGCCTCGGTGATGCCGCCGGCGAGTGTAATGTGGTTGTCCTTGATCAAAACGCCGTCATCCAAACCCATCCGGTGATTCTTACCGCCGCCGACGGTCACGGCATATTTTTCGAGCAATCTTAAACCCGGAGTCGTCTTTCTGGTATCGACAATAACTGCACCGGTTCCCTCGACCGCACGCACAAATTGCCTGGTCAACGTCGCGACGCCCGACATTCGCTGCAATATATTTAACGCGACCCGCTCGCCGGTCAGCAGAACGTCGGCATAACCTTTTAAGGTCGCAAAAACCGTTCCCTCTTCGACCTCGTCGCCTTCATTGACGCTTGTTTCGATCTCAGATATCTCAGAATCGAGATGCAGGAACACTGCCTCGGCGACTTCGATACCACAGACGACCAAATACTCCTTCGCCAAAAATCGCCCCAGCCCGCGAACCTCCGGATCAACCGTAGAACTCGTCGTCAGATCGCCGCGGCCAATATCCTCAGCCAAAAATTGACCGATAGCCCCAATAATTTCACCGTTATCTAACCAGTTCATAAGAGCTAAGATTATCATCCCAATGGACATTTCCCGCAACAGTTACCGTTCTTTCGATTTATTTTCAGCCACGAAATAACATTGAGTTGATCGGTCAAATTGACCTGATCCGCTCTTTTTATCGCTAAAAGGGTGTAAAAATGTCCACTTAGAAGAAAACTGGGGATTTTTGGGCATGTGGGAACAAATAATTGAGACCAATTTATTTTTCCGGGAGATGCGCGAACAAATAATTGAGACCAATTTTATTTTCAGGGGATGCGCGAACGATTAATTGAGACCAATTTTTCTTTCCGGGAGATGCGCGAACGAATTATTGAGACCAATTTTATTTCCATGGGATGCGCGAACAAATAATTGAGTCCAATTTTTCTTTCCGGGAGATGCGCGAACGATTTATTGAGACCAATTTTTATTTCCCACAAGCCACTTTTCTTTCAGAGAGCCTCAGAAAGATCTAATTTAACGCAATTTGTCTTCCCGGAATTGTAGAAATCTTTCCCACAAATCTATTTTTCTTCGCGGCTCCGCCGCCGCTTTCCCTGTGTCGTGAAATAAACAGCGGCAAAGCCGCAAAGAATAATGGCAAGCCCGGTGGAGCATAGCTCCACCGCAAATAGATGGGCACAGCCCAAAAGAATAAATCGCCCAAACCAAAAATCAAGGAATCGGAGCCTTTATCTTTGGCCCGGCAATATTATATTCATAGGTAGAAACTTCCCTACGAAAAATAGTTCCCTGTCCAATTCCGCCCTCGCTCGTTGATTTAAGAAGCAGGCCGTTAGAGCCAAACCAAAGTTGTTCTATACTTCTGCTCGTAGATCCACCCGAAATTGTTGTCCGCGTAATAACGAAAAGATGAGCCTTCTTGCCGCCGAGATCAATCTCGCCTTTTGACTCAACGGTCGTTCCAGCGTCGCTTACGCTCCAGATCATCGTAAACCGATCACCGCTATATGTTTCTTTTTCCCATTTATCGTTCTCTTTCCTGAAGTATCGAACGCCTCCAATATAAATATCTTCGCTGAGATACACATCCGTTCCTCTCGTTTCGCGTCGAATTACATGGCTCGACTTTGGAGGAAAGAAAGTGGTTGTGTATTCATATTTGTCGTCTAGCGGACCATCTTGCGATGAGAAGTCCTCGGTTACCTCAGATTGTCTGTAAGCAATAGTGCTTAGTCTGTTCATGGCGACCGAGCGACGCTTTTCCACTTCTGTTTTTAGGTCAACGGATTGGGCTGACAACTGAACGAACTGTATTAGCATGATCGCAATCGATAAGGAAATGCACTTCATTTAATTCAAAGCCTCCAGATTTTGATTTAGAGTTTTCACTTGTTGTTCTATCTCTGTTTTTCGTTCCCGCAGTTCGGCGACTTTTTCGGGCGGGGCTTTTTCGGTGAAACTTTTGTTTGAAAGCTGTCCGCTTAGACGCTCGTGTTCGGTGTTTAGTTTGTCGATCTGGTTGCTCAAACGTGAGCGTTCTTTTTCGAAATCAATCAGGCCTTCGAGCGGGACGGCGATCTCGGCGGCGGCTGTGACGGCCTTTGCCGAGGCCTTTGGAACATCGAGAGTTTCGCCCAGAACAATTTTATCAGCCCGGGCAAGTTTTAAAACTTGCGCCTCGTTCGCACGGAATATATCTTGTTTGGCCGCATCCGCAGCAAGATGAATCGTAAACTTTATCGCGGGCGAAATGCTCATTTCGCTGCGGATATTTCGCACTTTGGAAATAACCTCGATCACAGCGTTCATCTCGGCCTCAGCCGCTTCGTCGATCAAAGCCGGATCACCTTTCGGAAAATCCGCCAGCATTATCGACTGTTCCGCCGAAGAATAAGCGGCATTGTGCAAACCATTCGACACACCCGGCAGTTTCTGCCACAACTCCTCCGTCAAATACGGCATAAATGGATGAAGAAGACGAAGAGCTTGTTCGAGGATCGACAAGATACGCGAACTCGCCGCAACATCACCGGCGATTATCTCGTCCTTTTTCAGCTCGATATACCAATCGCAAAAATCGTCCCAGAAGAAATGATAAAGAAGCTGAACCGCCTCATGAAACTGATAGGTCTCAAGCGCCCTATTCACCGACACGGAAGTTTTATTCAGCCGCGAAATAATCCATCGATCAGGCAAACCAAACTCCCCTCCTTGATTAGGAGGGGTGGCTGCCGCTTCGGCAGACGGGGTGGTAGAT
>CAZSEL010000022.1:0-69526 GCA_964605905.1 uncultured Chloracidobacterium sp.
TAAAACACCCGCCGATGCTTATCTGCTGCAGCATCGTCTCCTGCCGCTCGCCAAATTTCGTAATAAGCGTCGCCGGAATATCAAGCGAAAATCTGATGTGCTGTCTTTGATTTATTGACATTTGTGGATTCAGCCGAAATGAGGATGTGGGGCATACCGGCCTGACACATCCATTTTAGCCGTTCACATAGATGTAAATCAACAATTAGTTTTTACTGGCCGGCAACCTTGTCCGAAACAGGCGAAAAATGCTACATTTCCCGTGAGCATCCCATTAATACTCTTTTACTGCGTCAGTGGGGGAATGCATTGGTCCAGTATGTGTGAAACAGCGACTGGTGTGAGAAAATTGCGGGATGAGTCCCGATACTTCGGGATCGGATCGTGCCCTGTAACCGTAATAATCCCATAAACTATTGATCTGCACTGAGTTGTGCGGCTCTCGGCTCCGGAATTATTTACGCAATTTTCGTAACATCTCACGCGCATTTTCATTCTTATCGTTGAGTTCCAGCGATTTTTCGTAATTCCTGATCGCCAGATCAGTTTGTCCGGCTTTCATATATCCTTCGGCAAGACTATCGTAGGCGTTAAAAGATTGTGGGTATTGCTGAACATTGTAAATGAAAAGAGTTATCGCTTCATCAATTCGCTGATCGGCAAGCAGCATATAGCCAGCCCTGTTTACCTCGCTTTCCCCAGTCTTGGAATCGCCCGCTTGCTTATGGACAGTCAAGTATCTTAGAGCCGCCTTTCCGCCTTGTGTCTTGGCAATCAGAGGCAAAACTTGCAATGGGTCGGAGAAACGGTAGTTCCAGCCGTAAATTGCGGCGACTCGCCGCAATAACGGATCCCAAAGATACTCACCGTTGTTTGAATTCGCCATCATGATAATGCCGTCGCCGGTTTTCCAGTTCATTGAGAGCGTTGCTTGGAATCCTTCATTTGCCCCGTTGTGACTGAATTGCCCGGGATTCGCCTGGTTCATGTGGAAACATTGAGCACCGCCATCCGTCCAGCGAGTTAGCATAATTTCGGTCATCTTTTGGGAAAGAATCCGGTTAGACGTGCCGTTTCGCGACCTCGCGATTTCTATCGCAAATCTTGCCAGATCGGAGGGAGTCGTCCAGAGTCCGGCAGGTCCCATCTCAGGATAAACATAAGCTCCGCCGTGTACGGATGTTCCATTACTGTAAGTTCCGCTGGCGGCTCGTCTGGCGAGATCCCGGAGCAGCGGTTGCGAGTAAGTGCTTGAAGTCATCTTGAGCTTTTTCAGTACGACGTCATCCATCACTTGGGGGAATTCTTTCCCTGATATATCCGTGAGAAGTACTTGCTCTACGACAGTGCCTCCTCCTGAATAAGACTCCCGGGATCCGGGTATGAAGGTGACTCGGATGGGAGAATTGTTAGCCGGCTTTTCACCATTCAATATTTGCAGAGTAGTAGGCTTTCGCTCGTCTATGTCATAACCTCTAAATCCATGTACACTCAAGCCGCTGATGTGTGAGATCAAATGGCGCAGCGTTACTTTCTGATCGCGTGTGAAATCGTTCTCGGGCACCAGCCATGACTTTAGTTTCCGGTTCACGTCTTCGTTAAGCGATAGCTTTCCCTGCTCGACAAATGCGAGGGCAGCAGTAGCCGTCACCGGTTTGCTGATCGATGCTGACTGAAAGAGTGTTTGAGTGGTAACCGGAATAGTCGAACCGGCGGAAACGAAACCATATCCTTTTGACGCAACGATTTTGAAATCGTTGATGATAACAATGCTGAAGCCTGGTACATTGTATATCTTCATCAGTTGAGGAAGGCTTAACCGAAGAGGATCTTCACCGGTTCCCAGGGGAAGATCGATCACTTGTTCCGCGATTCGGCGCATTCGCGACGTCGGCGACTCAAATTTATTTTGTTGCGCCGCGATTGATATAGAAAATGACAAAATGCTCAAAATAATCAATATGAATACCCGTTTCATAAAAATATGGATTTCCTTCAAGATGTCTGAATTTTAATCACTGATGAGTATATCTAAAATGATGATTGAAAGTAGAATGAGATTAGCGGTTTTGAAATAAAATTACAATTTCCTGAAGTTTTTTGGTAAAAAGCCGGTCAATTCTTTAAAGTTTTCTCGTGAAATGGCTCTGATCGGTAAAACCGCAATGAGTGGCCATCTCGGTTAGTGAAAGGTGCAGCAAGCCGCGAGTAAATTGGACATCTGACCTTTCCAATCATTCCAAACCTATCAAATCGCGCAAATCATGCCATTCTTCACATATCGCGCAAATCGCGCCATTTGCTATTGCTCGACGCGTCGCATTTATCAGATAATTCCCTCGGGCCGGAACCATTTTTCGGTCAAGATATTTGATATGTCAGTAGGCGCGCACATAAGCAAGGGCTTCTCTCGGTTACGCCAAAACCCAGATTTCGCTCCACCCGCGCCGGACCGCAAGTCAGTACCGCCTGCGTCAGCAGGTGGCAAAGCGCTGAGTGTCGAGATCGGTCGGTTCACTGGGGCTGGAAACGACGGCGAGATGCTGCCACCCGCTCATGCGTGCGGTACTGACCTAAAAAAACGTCAAAAACGCCCATTTTTGTTTCACGCTGTTTCAGTCGGGCTCGCGCTCACTGAAACAAACATCGCGAAATGGAACCAAAGAAAATTTTGGACTTGGGGCTTGGGACTTTCCGAAACGAAACAAGGCCGCCCGGAAATTTGCCGGACAGCCTTGAGATGTTATCGAAACGAAAACCTAAGCGGTGACCGCTTCTTCCTGGCCGCAGTAGGTGTTGAAAGCTTCGGTGAGGTTTTCTGCGATCATTGCGGGGTGACGGCCTTCGAGGTCTTTTCGCTCGAACATTTTTACGAGCTTGCCGTTTTTGAGCAAACCGATCGCCGGTGACGACGGTGCGTAGCCTGTGAAATAGCCGCGTGCGGTGTCGGTCGCGTCAATGTCGGCCCCGGCAAAAACGGTGATCGATTTGTCGGGCTTGGCTTCCGAATTTTGCAAAGCCATTGCGATGCCCGGACGAACGCCGCCGGCCGCACAGCCGCAGACCGAGTTTACAACGACCATCAGCGTGCCGTCGGTGTTTTCAACCGCTTCGGCAACCGCTTCTGATGTTTTGGTTTCTTCCAGGCCGAGCTGTGAAAGTTCGGCACGCATTCCGTGGATCATTATTTCGGGATATGGCATATTTTATTTCCTTAAATTATTGCTAAACTCGTCGAGTCAGATACCTGACCTTTTTTTCAAGTATCAACTAATGGTCACGTTTCGTCAAGAGTCGGTCATAACCCGCGCGTTCGGTTGCCGAGCGTCGTGCAATTAAATAAACTCTTGTTTTAGTTCAAACCGATGTCCATAGAAATCGAAAGAAAATACCGCATGAGCCCGAAACGCGTCGAGGAGATCACGCAAAAGCTCGACGATCTGGGTGCCGTGTTCGAGCAAGAGGTATTTGAGGTCAATTACCAGCATCGCGGCGGCGATATGGACGCACGCGGTGCAACGCTTCGCGTAAGAAAGATCGGTGATTTCAGCGTTCTGACCTATAAAGAACGGGTCAAGAACGACACCGGTACAAAAGAAAGGATCGAGTTTGAGACCTCGGTTTCGGATGTCGATGCAACTGAAAAGATCATTGAAAGGCTTGGTTATAAACTGACAGCAGTTTACGAAAAACGTCGGAAATACTGGCAGCTTGGGAATGTCGAGGTCGTTTTGGACGAGCTGCCGTTCGGGCTTTATATGGAGATCGAAGGAACGGTCGAAGGTATTGAAAAGGCAGAGCTTAGCCTGGGGCTAAAAGAGATCGAACGCGAACCGCGCGGCTATCCGCGATTGACAATAAAATACGGCAGGAAAAATGGCGACGTTTTCGAGGCCCGATTCGAGCGAAAGGCCTCGGCCTAGGCTAATATGTCCTGTCCGACGAACGCCATCTGCGCATCAGCCGGCAAAGAATTGCCAACCGCGATCTTTCGATAGGTCCCGTCCGGTCGCAGAGCTTTCGAGTTTACGTTGTCTTTCAAATAGTTCTCGATCACGACCGTCCGCATATATTCTTTTATTTCCGGATCGATAATCGGGACAGCGACCTCGACACGGCGATCAAGATTGCGAAGCATCCAGTCGGCGCTTCCGATAAACATATTCGCCGCCGATTCGTCACCGTTGAGGAAATAAAAGATGCGGCTGTGTTCGAGAAATCTGCCGACGATAGATCGCACTTTTATGTTTTCCGACAGGCCGGAAACGCCGGGCCTTAAAGCACAGACGCCGCGAATTATAAGATCGATCTCGACGCCGGCATTCGAGGCCGCATAAAGCTCCTCGATAAATCCCTCATCGGTCAGGCTGTTTGTTTTCACGATGATTCGTGCCGGCTTGTCCGCTTTCTTGTTCGCGGCTTCGCGACGGATCAGATCCAGAAACTTTTCGCGCAGGTTCAACGGTGCAACCAGCAGACATTGATATTTGTCTTGCTGCGAATAGCCGGTCAGAAAGTTGAACAGGCTCGTGGCGTCAGAGGCGATCTCCTCGTTTGCTGTGAGCAGTCCGAGATCGGTGTACATCCGCGAGGTGACAGGATTATAGTTTCCGGTCGCAATATGAACATAGCGATGTAGTTTTTCCCGCTCGCGGCGGACGACGAGCAGAACTTTGGAATGCGTCTTGAGCGTGCTGATGCCGTAAACAACGTGAACGCCCTCATTCTCAAGCCGCCGTGCCCATTCGATGTTGTTCTCTTCGTCAAAACGGGCTTTCAGTTCGACTACTGCCGTTACCTGCTTGCCCAACTGGCTGGCGCGTATCAACGAACGCACGATCGGCGAATCTTTTCCGGTGCGATAGAGGCAAATTTTAATAGCCTGAACATCGGGGTCTTCGGCGGCCTCAGCAACGAAATCGGTCACGGCCGAATAAGCCGTGTAGGGATGATGCAGCAGAACATCGTGCCGTTTGAGCACATCAAACATGCTCTTTTTTTCGTGAAACGCCGACGGATGGACGGTCGGTATCGGCTTATCCTTTAAACGCGGACGATCCAATGCATAAAGCTGCATCAGATCGGAAATATCGACAAAACCTTCGATCTTGTAAACGTCCTGTTCCTCAAGCCCGATGCCCTCAGTCAACACTTTTAGCATCTTTTCGGGCATCTCGGCGGAAACTTCGAGCCGGACCGGAAAACGGAATCTACGGCGTTGAAGCTCGCGTTCGAGCGTACGCATCAGATCGCCGGCCTCATCCTCACGAAGCTCGATGTCGGCATCGCGCGTCACCCGAAAGAGGAAACCCTCGCCCGTTTTCATGTTCGGGAAAAGATGATTGGCGTTTGCCGAGATAACTTCCTCAAGCAATGCAAATCTGCCCTTCTTTTCATTGATCGGAACCAGACGCGGGACCGTCGGCGGAAGTTTTATTCGCGTAAACCGTCGCTGACGAAAAAGATGCTTGAGATTCTTTTGAGTATGATGCCGATTCGGCTCAATGAAAAGTCCGAGATTGAGGCTGAGGTTTGAAATGTACGGGAAAGGATGGCTCGAATCGACCGATTGCGGCGTCAATATCGGGAATAGATTATCAAGAAAATATTTGTCGAGCTTTTTGCGTTCCTTCAGCGGAAGCGTTTTGTAAGGCTCAATAACGATCCCTTCGACCCTAAGCTCGGGCAAGACCGTCTGGTTCAGATAGCTTACCTGCTTTTTCAGCATCGGCCGCAGCCGTTTTCCGATCTCGCGAAGTTGCTCTGTCGCCGTCAGCCCATCGGGCGACAGATCGGCCACGCTTTCCTCGATCTGTTCCTTGATCCCAGAAACACGGATCATAAAAAACTCGTCGAGATTAGTGGCAAAGATCGAGAGAAATTTCAGCCGCTCAAGTACCGGCAAATTGTCGTCCATCGCCTCATCAAGCACGCGTCGATTGAATTCGAGCCAGCTCAACTCGCGGTTAAACAAACGAGCGTCATCCGATGTTTCTTCGGTAACCTCATTCACAGCGGCTTTCACGGTGGTTTTTGATGAGCGCTTCAAAGGCGGAATTGCGGCGTGATCCATAA
This sequence comes from uncultured Chloracidobacterium sp., assembly GCA_964605905.1. GTDB lineage: Bacteria > Acidobacteriota > Blastocatellia > Pyrinomonadales > Pyrinomonadaceae > OLB17. Next base: position 6,076 of record CAZSEL010000022.1, read on the forward strand.
CAGGCACTTCTGATTATAGACCACTGGCCAATTGATTAATGTTAATTTAATGTTACGAGAATGTTACAGGCCGCGTCCATCTTCATTTTACCTTTTCGACCGCTTTTAGTTTTTCCAGCATCTTTTGTTCCTCATCTTTCCAATCTTGTTTTCGCCAGAACGCGGCGAGTTTTTTATAACGCTCGGCCGGATCGTATTTCATAGCCCAGGTGAGCTTTGCCATACATTCGGGGCAATTATCCAGTGGCCGCCGGTCGGTTTCGGCAAGGCTGTTTGTGCCGGACATCAGGCATTCGTATTTTGTGCAATGCCGCATAGAGAACATGTGGCCTGTTTCATGTATTGCTATTTTCAATGTACGTGAAAGCAAGAGTTTGGAATCGTATTTTCGTGTTTTTGCATCGGCAAATTGATACAGCGACCACACGCCGACGCGCTTGTCGAGTGATGCCTGGCCGAAAACAAACGCCCACGTCGGCTCAGGGTAAAGGTCGTAATTGGTGAATGCGATCAAAGCGGCCGCATCGCTCGGAAGCAGTTTTGGAAGGACGTCATCGATAAAATAGCTGGTGCGGATTTGCAGGTTATTCCGATATTGGATCAACCGCTTCTTATCGAATGGCACATTTCCGAGCGGCTTTTCCGGATTCAACTTAACTGGCAGATCATAAAATGCCCGCATATATTCCGCAGCAGCCTCGATGGCACGTTTCTGTTCAGCGGTGAATTTGCCGATCGGCTGAATGTATATCGTCCTGCGTTCCGAGGTCGGCAGCGTCGGTTTTGCCGCAATATATTCTTCAAATGTTTCGCCCGATTCTTTTTGCGTATCAAGCCAGTCGCCGGATTCGATTTTCATCGGTTTGAAAAACGGCTCGATTGCCGTTTTTTGTTTTTTCAGTCTCTCAATGCTATCGGATTTTTGCCCGACAGCCGCGTTAGAAACTTCCAGTTCCTGATTTGAACATCCCGCGAGCACGCCAGAAATAAAGATCAGATAGATTATTAAATGCCGATTCTTGAACACGCTTTTTTCTGCATTAACCACTTTCCACTAAGAGTTGACAGCGGAAAGTTTTGGATTCTCTTTGTTTATCGAAATCTCTCTTACGTCGTCACCGTCGCCTTTAATAGTGACATCGAAAACGCGCGAGGGAAACCGGTATTGCCCTAATCGCTCTGCCCATTCGATAATAACGATCACGTTTTCCTGTTCGACTATCTCGTCGAGCCCGACGCCGAACGCCGCATCGCTTTTTTCGTCGATCCGCCAGAGATCAATGTGATGGACATCGAAAGACGCCGTTTTGTACAGATTAACCAGCGTAAAACTAGGGCTTGTCACTTCATCGACATCGAACCTGAGAGCGTTCAGAATGCCCTTAGTTAACAGGGTTTTCCCGGCGCCTAGTCCGCCATGCAATAGCACTGCATCGCCCCCAACGAGTTGGCCGCCGATAATTTCACCGAGTACAAACGTCTCATCCGGCGTGTTGCAAATATGCGTTTCCATCATTCGATTGGCAGGCCGACCTGCGAAAACCAGATGTGCTTGTCCCAGTAGCCTCGTTGATAGATTATCTGCCATCGGCGAAATTGAAGAACCCGCAGCCATGCAGTTCGAACGATTTGCCGGTTGGCTGATTGCCGTAAAATTCGCCGAGAAACGTCCCGCCACCAAACCATTCCCAGGCGGCCCAGTCTCCGTCGCCCATCAGGTTATCAACCCGCGACCATGCGTCCGGGAAACCTTGGAAAAACTCGGCCGTATCGAACCTGATCCGCTCGATACCAACCGCCGGTTCGCCCGCCGCGACCTGAAAATTGACAGCGTCATCTGCGTAACATGCAACGACCGCATCCAGATCGCGCCTTTGAAACGCATCGATCCAATTTTGCAGTAAGATTTTTGAATCCATCTTCTCTAAACTATCAACTTCAAACTTTTAACTAACAACTGTTAGAAAAAAAGAACCTATTGCTTCTCAAACTCAGCAAAAACATCCGCCAAACATTCCCTGACATCCGATGCCGTCATCACTCGCTTGCCATATTTTTTCTCGGCAACGTCACCGGCCATTCCGGCAATATAAACCGCAGCAACAATAGTCTCAAAAATATCTATGTTCATTTTAGCGGCCTGTGCGACAAACCCCGCAAGAATCCCGGTCAACGTGTCGCCGTTGCCGGCCTTGCCGAGGCCAGAATTCCCTGTCGGATTCACAACAACCTTTCCGCCAGGTTCGCCGATCAGTACCCGCTCGCCTTTTAACACGAGAATCACGTTGTGTTTTTGGGAAAATTCGCGAACAGCCGCAACGCGGTCTTTTATCGCTTCCTTGTCATCCGTTCCTAACAGTCGCAGGAACTCGCCCTCGTGCGGTGTAAGGATAAGTGGGGCATTGCCCATATTGCGTGCGGGCTGCTGCATTTCGAACGGCGAATAAAACCATAACGCTCCGGCGTCGATTATTACAGGAACTTCTCGTGTTGCCACGACTTTCCTAACGAGCTTTTCGATGGCCGGATCGGTCGCAGACAAACCACATCCGACCGCAATGGCATCGGCCTTAGTCAATTGTTCATCCGCATCAGTATCGATGCCCGTAAGTATCACATCCGGCAGCAAACGCGATGCGATCTCGGTCTTGCATTCTTTAGGTGACTCCAACGTCACCAGCCCGACACCAGACCGCATCGCAGCATTCCCCGCCAAAACCGCCGCACCGGCATAATTTTCCGAACCTGCAATGAGCAACGCGTGGCCGCGTTTGTTTTTGTAAGAATCGTTTGAAAACTCGGATGCGGCCATCCATCTCTCAACATCCTCCTGTTCTGACAAGAAGATCTGTGAGGGCATATCCTCGACCAGTTCAAGTGGCGAACCGATGTCAACGACAACGAGTTCACCGTTATAACGCGAGGCTTCTGGCATCACATTCGCGATTTTTGGAGCTGTAAAAGTAACGGTGACATCAACGAACGGGTTGATACCGATTCTCGTGTTGTTGTCTGATGAAAGGCCAGAAGGGAGATCGACGGCCAAGGTTAAAAAGATTTTTTCGCGTAAGGCGGAGTCATCCTCGAACCATGCTCCTTCAAGAATTTGGGCATAATCGTCATCAAGTTTTCGAGTTAATCCGGTGCCGAAAAGGCTATCAACAACGACGTCATAGTCGGTAGTCACATGATAGCCTCTATTCCATCTGCCAACTTCCGTCTCGCAGAACTTCAGATCATTGTATTTCCAGAATTCGTAAGGAATATGCTGTGGCAATTTGTCAAAAGCGGTTCGCCCCAAAATCTCGAAATTGATTCGTGCGTCGCCACTTGTTTCATCTACCTTTCCGAACAGATAGGCATCCACATTCGCACCAGAATTCGCCAATATTCTTGATAATGCAGCGCCGTCGCCGCCGTTGTTGCCTTTGCCGCAGAGGATGAGGATCGATTTACCTTTGACCGAGCCGCCTAGTTTTTCGGTGATGACGCGCGCGACAGCGTGGGCGGCATTTTCCATCAATATTATCGATGGAATGCCGTATTTTTCGGTCGTCAGGCGATCGACCTCACGCATTTCAGCCGCTGTCAGAACTTTCCGCATTGAGACCTAATCTAACACAGGAAAAACCAGCTACGAATGCACGAATAAACAGTTTATCTGCGCTATTCGTGCATTCGTGGCCAAAATTAAAAAACCGCACCCGATGAAAGTGCGGTTTTGCTTGCCAAATGGAGATTATGAACAGACCTCGCCTGTATCAGACGTAAAATTTGTCTGCCACTGTGCTTGATCGCTGTGTTCTTCCGTTCATTTAATAAAAAGACGGATTTGTGGCCAGTTTCCAGAAACTGGGGGTTTTTGGTGCTCCCGGGTGGATTCGAACCACCGGCCTTTCACTTAGGAGGCGAACGCTCTATCCAACTGAGCTACGGGAGCCTTTCGATTTTGGATTTTGGATTGCGGATTTTGGATTGTCTGAAACAGAGCATTTTCGGTTTTCTCCAATATCCGCAATCATAACCAGTTAGTCGCTCAATAACTTTTCGCAAAACCGACAATCCAAAATCTAAAAATCCAAAATTCCTACTTGTCGTAGTTTATCAGCGATTTGACTTCATAACCGGCGAGTTTTTCGCGGCCTTTTAGAAAATCCAGTTCGACAGCGAAAAGCAGCCCAGCGACCTTTCCGCCGACGCTTTCGACGAGATCGGCAACTGCTCTGGCTGTTCCACCGGTTGCCAGCAGGTCATCGACGATCAAAACGTTGTGGCCATCGCCAACCGCGTCTTTGTGCATTTCGAGCGAGTCCTGGCCGTATTCGAGGTCATAAGAAACCGACACGGTTTCCGCAGGCAGCTTTTTCGGTTTTCGCACAGGAATAAATCCCACGCCCAATTGATACGCCAGCGGCGCTCCAAAAATAAACCCGCGAGACTCGATGCCGATCACGGTGTCGATGTCCATTCCGCGGCAAGCCTCTGTTAATGCATCGACCGTTTCTTCCAAACCCGTCGGGTCTTTCAACAAGGTGGTGATGTCGTAAAAATTGATGCCCGCTTTCGGGAAATCGGGCACTTCGCGAATCAGTTTTTTGAGTTGTTCCATTTATAAAGACTTTAGTCTCCTATCCTTATTAGTATTTTAACGCATTTCAGCACTCAACGCTCGATGCGAAACGACGAAAATGCCCGATTTGGTTCAAGCACCGTTTCTTCCATCGACTCGACAGTCGAATATCTCGGTCCGGCGGCAAGATCGTCGCGAAATGCAATGACCTGTCGCTCGCCGCCCTGGACAAATGCCTCGACCGAGCCGTCTTCGAGATTTTTGACGTAGCCCGTGACCTGATGCCGAGCAGCCGACCGCTGGGCAAAATACCTAAACCCGACGCCCTGAACAATGCCCGATATGATGAACTTTCTGGCGATCATCTGCTTATCCGAGCGAGTCCAGACATTCCATCAGCGACCGCTTTCGGCACGAATAGATCGGCATTCCACGCAGCGTGAATTTGCTCGCGGGTGTTTGCCTCAGTTCCTCGGCAAGAGCAAGGAAATCCTTTGGCTCATCGGTCACGAACGAGATCAAATACTCCTGATCGCTGAAACCGAACGCATGCGTTAAATGGATGCGAATATTCGGAAACCGCTTTCCGACCATAAAGTTTTCTTCGATCAGGGCATCACGCTCGTCGGCGGGCTTTTCGTACCAGTCCTTGTGTTTCGCACACGGGTAAAGAAAATGATAGCTTTCGTCGCCGACCTTTACGTGAAAACGGTCTTCGGCTCCTTGCGAAATGAACATCATTTTCTTGGTGACCGCAAGGTAATTGTCGGCGGTCTCAAGATAGCTGCCGAGCCGTGTGCGATAGAGTTTGGCGGTCATTTCCTGTATCTGATCCATCGAACGCCCGATCCGCCACAGCATCAAATCGGCTTTCGAATCGAATCCGACCAGCGAATAGCTGAAAAGCAAAAAATCATCGTGGTAGCGGTCGTAAACGCTTTGGAACTCGCTCTTTAGAATAGATTTCGTTTCATTATCAAGCCGCCGCCATTCCGGATTAATCCGGAAAAACATAAAATTAACAAACTGCTTTTCGAGCTGCGGAAACGACCTCAAATCGTTCAATTCCTCGACCAGCCTAAGTCCGGCCGGTTCCTGCTGCTCCTTTGCTGTGTTTACTAATTCCATAAGCCAGATTGTGTGTGGCGTTCGATCATCCGCTCTGCAAAACCCCGAAGCTGACGCCGTCGCACAAAATATTGTTGCAAGATTCTTTTCGGATGTCCAAAACCGTGCCAGTTAAGGCCAGGCCCGCGAAAAATATTTATTGACTCAATAGGGCCACGGCGTTACCATCATCTGTCCAGCATTTATTACGAAGCATCAGCTCACCTCTGCTTCAGAACCGGCCAAGCGGGTAATTCGCTTAGAATTATCAGGCTTGACTAATGGGTCTTAGGCATTGATCTTGTCCAAGACCTGCTTTCCGGATGAGAATCCGCCGAAAACTTCTCGGAGGGTGGTTTAAAGACATGAAAATCAACAAATTTTTGAGAACGCTTGTTCCTGTTGCGCTTATCGCAATTTTTCTGCCGGCTTCGGTCTTTGCGGAGACCTTTACAGCATACCTTACTTCGGTCCAGGAGGTTCCGGCCAACGCATCGACCGCTCGCGGTTTCGCACGCGTGTTCCTGAATGAATCGGCGGGCACGGTAACCTTTACGATCACGTTCAGTGGGCTTTCAAGCAATCAAACCGCGTCACACATTCATGCTTCCGCAACGGGATCAATCGGGGTGAACTCACCAATAATTATTGATACTGGCAATACCGGTGCGACATCCGGCACTCTTACCGGGTCGTCAACGATAACGCCTGCCCAGATCGTTTTGTTGAGAGAGCATCGTGCCTATATTAATGTTCACTCGGGAAACTTTCCCGGCGGCGAGATACGCGGTCAACTCGGCATTTCGCGACCGGTCGATAACGATGGCGACGGCCGCACCGATTTAAGCATACTTCGGTTTCCAAACGTCGCACCGCCGGGAGTGGCCCAGATCACCTATTGGAACCTTAACAGCACCGAAGCCGTTTCGACTTTCCCGTTAGGCGATGCGAATACTGATTTGCCGGTACCCGGTGATTTCGATGGCGACGGAAAAGGCGACTATACGGTTTACCGCGATGGTGCGAACCCCGGTGATCAGAGCATATTTTTCACACTTCGCAGCACAGACAGTACTGTTCTTGTTACCGGATACGGTGTCAACGGTGATCAAAATGTTTGCCGCGATTTCGATGGAGACGGAAGAACCGATCTGGCAATCTATCGGCGCGGTGCCGCCGCTGCCGCGCAGGCCACATGGTGGATCAAGCCAAGCAGTGGGAGCGGCAATGACCTCGTCGTTCCGTTTGGATTGACCGGCAACGGCACCTCAACCTTTGACACGCCGGTACCGGGAGACTACGACGGCGATGGCAAATTTGATATTGCAGTTTACCGGTTCGGGCTGACGCCGGCAAACAATTTCATTATCTTGAACAGTTCCAATGGATCGGTTTCTTTCCGGCCATGGGGCAACTTCCAGACCGATTGGATCGTTCCCGGCGATTACGACGGCGACGGCAAATATGACCTGGCCGCGGCAAGAACGGGTGCCACCGCAGCGTCCCCGCTCGTGTGGTGGATTCAAAACAGCAGTAACGGCTCCATTCGGGTCCAGACATTCGGAGTCACCGGAACAACCACTAACCGTGACCTTCCTGTACAAGGCGATTACGACGGAGATGCCCGTACGGATATAGCGATCTATCGTCAAACAGGCAACATGTTTTGGGTTTTTAATAGCCTAAGTTCTACTGCTCAACCTATCCAATGGGGTGTTGCGGGTGATTTTCCTGTTAATCATTTTGATGCTCGCTGACCGATACATATAAACTACCGATGCTTGCATATGACTTCCGCAGGCATCGGTAGTTTTTTGCAACGGCATCTAAAAGTCGAATCGAGATTCCGTTTTGCCTTCGCTTATGCAAAAATTGTCGCGATGTATAAAATATTGATTCCGTCAGCGATCTGTTTGATTTTGACCGTCGTTGTCGAAGGACAGCAGCGGCCGTTGATAACTGACGATATTGATATTACACCCGCAGGAGCCATTGAGATCGCGGTTGGTGTCGATTTTCTGCAAAAGGCAAGGTTCCCGCTTTCGGGGCTGACCGGCGATCTGACACGCGTCGGGGATATTCGCATTAGGCAGGGCTTTGCGTCGAATGTCGAGCTTCAGGTCGAGGGCGTTATTCAGAATTACCTGGCCATCGACTCGCAATTGACGCCGCCGCCGATACCGCTGAACGTCACCGGAAACTCCACCAACGATTTCGACGACTTTACGATCTCGGCAAAAGTTAAACTTTTTAGCGAAACGGACAATCTTCCGGCTGTCGGGATGAAATTCGGTTTTCAGATGCCGAATACCGACCAGGCCAAAGGCATCGGCACGAACCAGATAAATGTTTTCAGCAAGATAATCGTTCAGAAAAGATTCGGGCGCGTGACCGGCAAATCACCGCGTGCAAATATTTACGGAAATATCGGACTCGGAATAATGAACGCTCCGATCCGCAATTTTACGCAAAACGACGTGCTGCTCTACGGCCTGGCCGGCATCTTCCGTCTTAACGACAGAATAAATATCGCCAGCGAAGTAAACGGCAGATTGAATACACGGTCCAATGTGCCGCTCGGAACCGAGAGCGTCGGACAGTTCCGAATCGGCACGCAGATCAAGGCCTCGGGCCTCAGGTTCGACACCGCCGCCATCTTTGCTTTGACCCGCAAAAGCCCTCGAACAGGCGTCACATTCGGCGTCACCTACGAATCGCCAAGTTTCTTCCCCATCGCTAAATAGGTTTGATATTTATCGGCGAATTGCCTTTCCCGTGTCCCGGAGCGGTTGCAATCGCCCTGTGGACGAAAGCCTTTGCGATCTCAACCGATTCCTTCAAAGTTTTCCCCAAAGCAAGATTCGCCGTAATGGCCGCCGCCAACGTGCAGCCCGTCCCATGCGTTGCCGTTGTGTCGAGATACTCGGATTCAAAAATATGCAGTTCTTCTCCTAAAAAAAGAAAGTCCCGTGCCTTTAAGATTTCACTCTTCGATTCCGCCTTCCGCCTTCCGCCTTCCGCCTTCCGCACGTGTCCCCCTTTAATAAGCACGCTCCTCGCGCCAAACTCCCGCATTTGCGCCGCCGCTGCGTGAATGTCGTCTTCGCTTTCGATCGCAATTCCGGTAATACGTTCGGTTTCGGGAATGTTTGGAGTGATGAGATCGGCAAGCGGAAAAAGCTCGTCAATTATCGCTCTGAGAGCTTCGTTGTCGATCAAGTCAAACCCGGATGTCGAACGCACGACCGGATCGACAACAATGTTCTTAAGACCGTTTTCCCTGATGATCGCCGCTGTTTCCATTGTCACATCATGTGTCGGCAGCATCCCGGTTTTCATTGCATCAACGCCGAGATCGTCGATTATGGGTTGAACCTGTTCTCGAACCGTCTCGGCAGTTTGATTTGCCGCTCCGAAAACTCCAAGCGTGTTCTGAAAAGTAAGCGAAGCAACAGCGGCCGTTGGAAAACAACCGAATGCAAAAAAAGTCTTAATGTCGGCAATAATCCCCGCACCGCCCGACGGATCGAGTCCGGCAATGGTCAAACATACTGGTTCATTACTTGTCGACATTTTTACTTATCCCAGGAATGCCCATTTAAATAAAAAAGGGATGTTGATTCTTCTTAGCGGTTCTTCTTTGCGAACTTCGCGGCTTTGCGTGAAGATCCTGTTTCACGCAAAGCCGCAAAGACCGCAAAGCAAGAAAAGTAAATAACAAAAATCCCTATCACGAAATCTGGGCTTATTACTCGTTTCCACAGTTTCCGATGATCTCTGCAAGCTGTCGTAAATTCTCCTTCTCGTTCAAATATCTGATAGCTGCAAAACCTGCCGCACCGGAATCAATGACCTCACAAAGATTCGTCTCGTCAATCCCGCCAAGACCCAAAATCGGCATAGCCGGAAAACTCCCAACCGCACTTTTTAACGCACCAATTCCTTTTTCCGACGATTTTCCGAGCGTGTCAAAAACCGGGCCAAAGACGACATAATCAGCCTCGCATTTCTCAGCCGCCGCGATCTCATCGAGACTGTGCGTAGAAACCCCGATAATGAAATCATTAGCCGCCATTTTCCGTGCGACAACAGGCGAATAAGCATCTGACGGCAAATGCATTCCGTCGGCACCAGCTGCGATCGCAATGTCCGTCCGGCCATTCACCAGCAGTTTCGACCCGGAATTTTTTGTCAGCAAAACCGCGCGCGTCACCAGATCGAACAGTTGTTTTCCATCCAACTGTTTTTCGCGGATCTGTATCAATGAGACACCGTTCGCGACCGCAGCCGCGATAAGGTCAAGAATATTAGCAGAAGTGCTTGAAAAGTTTGCGGATGTTGACTCGCCGGAAGTTATCAGGCAGACGATCGGCCGATCAAGCAGAAAAGTCATTTTCCGTCGCTTCCCTGTTTACCTTTCAGCATTGCGACGCTTTTATTGAAATGAGCTATTTCCCAAAATGCAATTATCAGGTTTAAAAGGCCAAGCCCGGTAACGGCGCCGCGGACCCAATTCGATGCAACTGTCTTATGCAGCACCGGAAAACCCGACTTGTCAGCGAGAAAGGCCAGTAGATGATTGTCGCCCCAATTGCCAAAAACAGTATCCCACGGCGCAAGTATCAGATAGAACCCCAATAGCAGGCACAGCAGAATAAAAAAAATGACGGTCAGCTTTTCAACCATTCCGTCTTGAATTATAGCTTTATATTTGAAATCGGGACAATCCCGATATATCGGGACTCATTTTTACCCGGATACGGCCATACTATTTACTCTTTGTGACACATCCCTGAAATTTATATTCTCGGTATAGACCAGCTCATAGTATCGCCCGGCATTCTCATAATCGCCGTCGCCCTCGTAAGCCGCAGCAAGTTCGTACCACAGGCCGATCTTTTCATCATCCGAAATGTCCGCAGTTTCAAGCGTGCGTGTAAACCAGCGAACTGCCAGATTAGGCTTGCCGTGCTGCATAAAACAATGTCCGAGCAGATTGGCACACTGGAAAAACCGCCGCGTTCCGTCGTTTGGCTCAACCAGCGAAACCGCCTGTTGAAACTCCTTGATCGCGTCCTCAAGCAAATGCATCTCCTGATAAGCAACAGCAGTCTGGTAATGCGTTTCAAAATCGCCGCCATCTTCCGACTCGGCCTCATCAAACCCAAGCTCGGTTCTTAGATCCGACAGGTCAAAACTTCCGCTTATCGATGGTGTAGGCTGATGTGTGTTCGTCGGCTCCTGAATTGGCGGTTCGACAGATGTTTCCTGGGACTGGCCTTTTAGCAATGCCAGTAACTCGCCGATCTCAGGACGCTCGCCGTGCTCTGCCCGGAACTCGGTGATAGCCTTTTCCGCGATCTCGCCGTAGCCGCTTTCTATATAAAATTTTATGCTGTCGATCTCTCGCTGGATCACATCGCCGACCCCATCGACCGGTGCCGTTTGGCCCACAACCGATGCCTCAACAACCGGCGTCTCAGCTGCCGACGCAAATGCAAATCCGTTTGCAGGTTGATCCGAGATTGCGTCCGCATTCGCCTCAAATGCAAAATCGATAGCCGCTCCATTCGATCCATTTTGTGTTTTCTTATCAACGAACCGCTTGTCAAAAAGACTGTCGCTGACATTATCCTGCTCGAATCCGTGAAGCTCGTTGATCTCTTTCAAACGGTCGGCGTATTCCGATTCGTGCGGAGCGATCATTACGATCTGAGACAGTGCAAAACGCTCGTCGTCAACCGAATCGCGATTTCGCGCGGCCTTTGCCATGGCGTTAAGCGACTCACGAAACCGCGCTTCGTCTTTCAGCCAGGACATGCACCTCACCATCATACGAAGAGCATCGAGCTGCTCAGGTTCCTCGTCGATGATCGCGGAAACAAGCGTGCTAAGCTCCTCGGCCTGACCCGCCATCAACATATGTTCGGCGGCCATCGAAAGCACTCGGGCGGCAGATGGCACGTCGCTGACGGCCATATACATCCGGTTAAGCTCAAGCAGTTTCGGATAACACGCCGGCTCCTGCTCGATCAGTTTTATCAGCGATTTTTCCGCCTTTTCAAGCTCACCCGCACAAACGTAACAATCAACGAGCAGCGAATGAACTTCTCGGTCGTAAGGTTTGTCCTGATGACATTTTTCAAGACGCGAAACGGCTTGAACTCCCTTGCCCGACACGAACGCCGCCTCGATATAGCCACCGAATGTCTGCGGAGAACCGTCCACGAGGTCAAGCGAGCGTTCATATGCCGTAAAAGATTTATCGAACTCAGACAGTTTCGCAAAACGCCGGCCGGCTTCGGCAAACGATTCCGCCGCTTCGTCCTTGCAGTTTTCGGCGACGTACCCCTCGGCAACCGAGACAAAAGGCTCGGCGTTTCTTGGGTCGAGTTCCGCGATCTGCTTCAAGGTTTCAAGCGCTTCGATCTTTCGTCCCGACCGCCGAAAATGTTCCGCTAATTGCTCATACTGGGTTCGGGCGTCCTTTAGCGCTCCTTTTTCCTTATAAAGCTCGGCCAAACATGCGGTTACTTCGATCGTATTTGGCTGAATCCTTGTGATCTTGTTGTAAACCGCGATCGCTTTTTGCGCGAAACCCTGTTTCGCATAATGCTCAGCCACCGCTTTGTAGCAATCGGCCGCGGGCCGCGTCTCGGAGTTTTTTGCATACAGGTCTCCGAGCATGTTCATTGTGCTGAAATCTCTCGGGTCGTGGGAAACCACCTGACGAAATTCACCTATCGCGGAGCCGATTTTCCCCTGGGAAAGAAATCGTTCCGCATTGCGCATTGCCTTTGTCTTATCAAAAGTCATCTTTAGAAGTTGAACGTTAAACTGACCGATGAGGATGGGGGCCTTTAGGTAAGCTGAAATTAGGATTGCCTTTGGACACCCATAGGGCAGGCAAAATTGCACGACCTGCAACTTGTAAGCTAACACAGTGTGCAAAAAAGTGTCAACATTTTTTGCCACTTTTTGTAATGTTTTAACGCTTTTGTTGTTCGACCGTTCTTTTGATTTTCAATCGCCGATTCCGTAATCTAGCCTTTCACGTCTTAAAGTTTTGAATATTATGGAAGCATTGATCCTTGCAGGCGGCAAAGGCACCAGACTAAGGCCGCTGACCGTTTACACTCCAAAACCGATCGTACCCGTAATGAACCGGCCTTTTCTGCTTTTCCAGCTAGAATCGCTCAAACGGGCGGGGATAACCGACATCACGTTGTCGTTAAGCTACCAGCCCAACAAGATCGAGGACGTGCTAGGCGACGGTTCCGATCATGGCGTAAAACTGAAATACGTTACCGAACCCAGCCCAATGGGAACGGGCGGCGCCTATAAATTTGCTGCCGCAAGCGGAACGACAATGGTCGTCTTCAACGGCGATATTCTCGTTGATGCAGAAATTTCTGCAATGATCGCTCATCATCAAGACGTAAAGGCCGACGCAACAATTGCCCTGACGCCGGTTGAAGACCCTTCTCGTTACGGTCTTGTCGAAACCGACGCGAACGGAAATGTAAAAAGGTTTCTCGAGAAGCCAAAACCCGAAGAGGTCGCGTCGCTTGGGACAAACCTGATAAACGCGGGCATCTATATTCTCGCACCGACGGTTCTGGACTTGATTCCGGCCGGAGCCAACAGCTCTTTTGAATACAACGTGTTCCCGGAAATACTTGCCCGCGGAATGCAGTTTTCGACGTATTCGCTGGCTGGAACCTACTGGCGAGACATCGGGACACCGGAAAGCTATTTGAACGCGCATCTCGATTTTCTTGCGGGTCGGATAAACGGCGTTTCCATCGAAAGGGGTTCAGTGTCCGAGATCGCCACATCGGCGGTTGTCGATAGATTGTCGCTGCTCGGCGAAGGCTGCGTGATAAAACCAAACGCAAGAATCTTAAATTCCGTCATCGGCCCCGGCGTCCATATTGAGGAAAAAGCGGTGATCGAAAATTCCGTAATTTGGCCGCACAGCCGCATTTCGACGTTTGCCGAGATACGCAACGCAATCATCGGACGCGGCTGTCACATAGGCCGCAACACCGTTGTCAGCGAAGGAAGCGTCCTCGGCGACAAGGCCTCATTGCCTGATTATTCAAAGGTTTAATCGCGAGAATTAAAATCTATGCCCGAACTTCCAGAAGTAGAACATGTGGTCAGTGCGCTGCAAACGATCGTCGCTGGAAAAAAGATCGTCAAAGCGGAACTCTTTCGCGAACGCCTCGCTCCAGACTTTAAGCCACTCAGCTTTGCTCGAAAACTCGCGGGAGCAAAGATCAATTTCATTCATCGCCGCGGCAAGCATATACTCTTCGACCTCGACAATAGCCGCACACTGATCGTCCACCTAAGAATGAGCGGGCGATTTTCACTTTTGAGCCCCGAGATCGAGAACCCTAAATTTACCCATGCTGTTTTCCATTTCAAAGACGATAACCGGCTCGTTTTTGACGATCAGCGACATTTCGGGCTAATGAAAATCGTGCAAACCAGTGAACTTCACGAAGCTAAAGAACTCAAGAAACTAGCCCCCGAACCCTTTTCCGATGAGTTTTCCGTCGATTATTTACGTTCTGCGCTCCGTGGATCGAAACGAAGCCTGAAGGAATTTCTGATCGATCAAACAAAGGTTTGTGGCCTCGGCAATATTTACGCGTGCGAAGCGATGTTTACGGCTGGTATAGATCCGAGAAAACAAGCCTTTAAGCTTTCTAAAAAAAGTGTTTTAATACTTCACGATAGCATACGAGCGGTGCTCGATCTGGCCATAAATCACGGAGACATTCGCGAGATCGATCCTGAAAATCTCGAAGGCAATTACTTCAGCGGCTCCGGCGATGCAGGCTGGTTTGTTTACGACCGCGAAAAAGAACCCTGCAAAAATTGCAAAATGTCCATTGTTAGGCTAAAACAAGGTAATCGTTCAACCTATTATTGCCCTAAATGCCAACGGAAATAGACGGGATATTAAGGTTCGCAACTTCTCTCTTTGAAAAAAAATAAAATGCCCACAATAAATACATTAAAGATTACGTCGTTTTTTCTATTTTTTCTGCTTTTCGGAAACCTAATCTGTGTATTCCCTCAGACGGAATCAGGCAAGGTCAAATTGACTTCCGAAGCAAAAATAGCCAGAGATCATTCGCTAGGTATTCTCGACGAAATGGAAGAGATACTAACCGAACATTACTACGATCCGAAATTCAAAGGCATCGATCTTAAAACCCGGATCGCGGCCGCTAAGGCACGCGTTAAAACCCTCCAATATAATTGGCAGATGTATCGTGTTCTCGTTCAGGTGCTAATGGATTTTAACGATTCACACACCACAATGATGTTGCCGCCGAGGTCGGATTACTTCCAGTATGGATTCGGGATGCAAATGATCGGGGACGATTGCATGATCACGTCGATCAAAAAAGGCAGTGATGCGGCAAATCAAGGAATCGAGATCGGTGACCAGATCCTCTTGCTCGGAAAATTTCGTCCGAACAGAAGAGATCTGTGGAAGATGACTTATCTGATCTACAAGTTGGATCCCAGTAAAACGCTTGATCTGACTATTCGAAAACCGGACGGCACCGAAAAAACCTTGACTGTAAACGCAAAGACAATGACGGACAAGGAGTATCGTGCCGAGCAAAAGGCCCGGAAAGACCGCAGAAAATTTGAGCCTTTTAAATGTCAGGAAATTGGGGCGGACGTTATCGCGTGTAAATTATATTCCTTTTCAGTCGAAAAGAATGATATCGACAAGATGATGAAGCAGGCAGCCAAATACCCGAAGCTGATTCTTGACCTGCGCGGAAATGGTGGCGGCTATGTCATTGTAGAACAATATCTCTTGAGCTATTTCTTCGATCGTCCAGTAAAGATTGCGGATCTCATTACACGTAAGAAAACCGAAGTCCGAATGACCAAGCCTCTCGGCGATAAACAATACAAGGGTCAGGTCGCTGTTTTAATAGACAGCAACTCGGCATCAGCATCGGAAATGACGGCCCGTGTTCTTCAATTGGAAAACCGAGCAGTCATTTATGGCGACAGCAGCAGCGGTAGTGTGATGACGAGTTTTACAATGCCTTTTCGCAGCGTTATGAGTTTGCTGTCAGATGCAGCAATTATACGCGTCGGTATGAGCGTGACGGTTGCGGATGTGAAAATGCGCGACGGTTCGCGGCTTGAAAACGTCGGCGTCACACCCGACCAGTATCTACAGCCCACGCCTATTGCATTGGCAAAAAAGATGGACGCCGTTTTGGCTTATGCCGCCGTTCAGTTTGGAGTTGAGCTTTCCCCTGAAAAAGCGGGATCGTATCATTTCTGGGTCGAGAAAGACGAAAACGAAGATGACGAAGAAACCGGCGGTCCTAACTAAGCCCGACTCCTTGACACTGCTTAGATAAAATCGCATTATTCATCCAATACATCGTGGTGAGTTATTGCGACTTGCGACCACGTTAAATAAGCAGCTAAACAGCGAATCAAAGACCAGTTTTTTAAAGAAGTCTCGCTGTTCAAGCGGGGCTTTTTATTTGGAATGTTGGTTGTTCGCTGTTGGTTGTTCGTTGTTGGTTGTTCGTCGTTCGTCGGAATTGATTTCTGACCAACGAACAACGATCCACGAGCGACGAACGAATTGAAACAACGAACAACGATCCACGAGCGACGAACGCATTTTATGAAAAACTTTCGCGACCTTTTAGAATCCGACGGCATTTACGTCTTCGACGGCGCGGTTGGGACGCGGCTTTATGACAAGGGCGTGTACATTAACCGCAGCTACGACGAGCTTAATCTGACAACGCCCGATCTTGTCCGCGAGGTTCACGAAGAATATGTAAAGGCCGGTGCCGACATCATCGAAACGAATTCCTTCGGAGCGACGCGGCACAAACTACAGCCCTACGGCCTCGACGATAAGACTCGCGAGATTAACCGTGCGGCCGCGAAGATCGCCCGTCAGGCCGCCGGAGAAAAGGTGTATGTTGCGGGAGCGATAGGCCCGCTGGGGATTCGCATAGAGCCGTTCGGGCCGACATCGTTTGATGAGGCGCGTGAGCTATATAAGGAACAGGTCGAAGGGCTGCTCGAAGGCGGCGTCGATCTTTTTGTTCTCGAAACCTTCTCTGAGATCTCGGTTATCGAGCAGGCGATCCGTGCCGTCCGCGAGCTTTCCGATCTTCCCGTGGTCGCTCAGATGACGATTCAGGACGACGGCAAGACCATTTTCGGGACCACGCCGGAGTTATTTACACAACGGCTCGAAGCACTCGGAGCCGACGTGATCGGCCTCAACTGCGGAATGGGCCCAAGCCACGTTTTGACCGCTCTCGAGACAATGCGGACGGTAACAAGCAAGCCGCTATCGGCGCAGCCGAACGCCGGTTTGCCGCGTGACGTTCAGGGGCGGCAGTTCTATATGGGATCGCCTGAGTATATGGCGACCTATGCGAAACGGTTTGTTCAGGCCGGTGCTCGGTTTATCGGCGGATGCTGCGGGACGACGCCGACGCATATCAAGATAATCGCCGATTCGCTTCGGTCGGTGAACCCGCGACACGCTCAGGCATACGCGACGACAAAACCGGCAGAGGTTATTGAATTACAGCCGGCCGATGTACAGGTCATCGATCCTGAAGCACGCTCGAATTGGTCGCGCAAAGTTGCGCGAGGCGAGTTCGTCACATCCGTCGAAGTCCTGCCGCCAAAGGGCTGCGACGCGGACAAGACGCTCGAATCGATAAAGTTGCTAAAAGACGCCGGTGTCGATGCCGTAAATATCCCCGACGGCCCGCGTGCGCAGACGCGGATGTCCGCCCAGGCGACGGCCGTGCTGGTCGAGCGAAACATCGGCATCGAGGCCGTTCTGCATTACTGCTGCCGCGACCGAAATCTGCTTGGGATGATGTCCGACCTGCTCGGCGCGGCGGCTCTTGGGCTGCACAATCTGCTTATCATCACGGGCGACCCGCCGAAGATGGGGCCGTATCCTGACGCTACCGCCGTATTCGACATCGACGCGATCGGCCTGACCAACATGGTCAACAAACTGAATCACGGCCTCGATATCGGCAATAACCCGATCGGCAAGCCAACGGCGTTTTCGATCGGCGTGGGCGTAAATCCGGGCGCCGTTAATCTCGAAGAAGAGATCCGTCGATTTGAATGGAAGGTCGAGGCCGGTGCGGAATATGCGATCACTCAGCCCGTTTTCGACACCGAGCAGCTTCGGTCGTTCATCCAAAAGATCGCTCACGTCAAAATACCGATCATCGCCGGTATCTGGCCGCTGGTCAGCTTTCGCAACGCGGAATTCCTGCACAACGAGGTTCCGGGTGTAAACGTGACGCCCGAAATCCTCGAGCGGATGCGCGTCGCAACCGAAAAAGGCAAGGACGAGGCCCGCGAAGAAGGCATCATAATCGCCCGCGAATCCCTGCTCGAAGTCCGCGACATCATCGCCGGCGTCCAGGTCTCGGCCCCGTTCGGAAATGTTAAATACGCATTGCAAGTGTTCGACGTGCTGAAGGAAAATAAGGCCGCGCCGCCAGTTTGATTCTTGGGCTTCGCCCATCTATTTGAGGTGAAGATCTGCTTCACCGGTGGCTGGGCACAGGAAGGCAGCAAGGACGGAAAAGCATTAACTGCGATGTTCAATTTTCCGAAAGGCATTGCTTACGACAGCAAAGGAAATTTATTTATCGCAGCCATGGGTAACCATAGTATCCGCAAATTATCGCCCGATGGGATGGTAACCACATTTGCGAAATAGCGAGAGGACGTTAGGAACAAAGCGTCATCTTAATTATTCTAATCGAAAAAAAGTCCGAGCCTCATTTTGAAGCCCGGACTTTGTTTTTTTTCGCCTTGCAGTTAGTAATTGCGTCGGCCGTTGTAGCCATCGTTGTAGCCCTGTAGATAGGCTTGGCGATAGAGGTAATCGGCGCTTGTCGGGTCGCCGTTGTTCGGGGCGGAACCGGTGTTCCGATAGACATTTGAATTGTTGTATTTCCGCTTGCGAGCGTCATATTGGCCGGCGATCAGGCCTTGCTCGTAACCCTGTCGCGTGTTGGCGGACATTCCACCGCGTGTGCCCGGAAAATATGTGTCGTTATCAGCCTGTCGGCGATTGCGGTTACGGTTTTGCCGGCGGTTCTGCTGTTCGTATTCCCGCTGCTGACGCTCATATCGCTCACGGTCGCGTTCGATATCACGGCGCCTTTGTGCAGATGCGTCACCCGCAAGTCCGGCAAGCATGATTAAGGCTATGCTGCTAAATATTGCGATGTTCTTTAGTTTGAATATTCTCATTGTTTCCCCCCGTTCCCGCATGCGGCGGGACATTACCAGAGGGAATTGCAACGTATGTGCCAAACCGTTTTTTGTTCAAAAATAAGTAGAAATCGGTAATCTGTAACCGAAATAACGCATTCACTTACGTTTACGTCTGCAACACGAAAATGCCTCGCGCGAATTGGGCGAGGCATTCTCCTTCACGAGTGAGGACAGATCTAGTTCACAGCCTTTGATGTAAGCTCTGCCGGACGGGTTTTAAGTCCCGCATATATTTCTTGCAGAGATATTTTGCAGCCGATCGAATCGAGCGAGACAACGTCGTCGCGTTCGTTATAGATCCGATAGAGCCACTGTTTTTGATTCTGGCGCGCGTAGTGCTCGACACGCATTTCGTCTTGTTTGAGCAGCATGCATTCCTTAATGCTCTGCATTTCCAAAAAGCTCTCGACCTTTTTTGCCTTGTCGGATGAGTTCGCATCGGTCGAAGATATCTCGACAACGACGGTCGGATTTAGCAGCAGATCGCTGTTCTGGTCGGCAAAGCTCGGCTCGCCGGTGACGATCACAATATCCGGGTAGCAAATGAAATTATTGCGAAGTTTTACCCGCATATTGCCGATATAGATCTCGCTCTTGTGACCGTGCAGACGGCTGCCGATGCCGATGGCGGTGTTTGAGACCAGCAGATTATGCTGTCTGTCAGATCCCGAGCGGCCGATAACGCGGCCGTTTACAAATTCGTTCTTCGTTGCGCTTTGTCTTTCTGCCATTAAATAGTCCTCGGGCGTGCCGGTGCGGAATTGCGGATTCGGGGGCATTTCGCTCATACTTTTACAGCTCCTTAGAATGTGGTTGTTAATCGCGTGGGCTAAACGGTGGGCGTTTTGCTCGGGGAAACTTGTCTGTTAAAACTAGTGTTGCACAATGGCCGACATTTTTTCAAGGACTTTATTATGAAACTTGGGCTTCTCGCTGAAAAGACATTTTCAGAAGTGGAAAATGAAGCGGTAGATATAGAAATAATTTCGGCCGCCGGGCTCGATATCGCCGGGCCGGGCGAGATCACATTTCTTGCGAATCCGAAATATACGCCGCAGATCGCCGATACAAAAGCTTCGGCAATTTTCCTGAACGAAGGTGTTTCAATCGACCGGACAGACATCGCCGTGCTGCGAGCCAAAGACGCATATCTTGCCTATACACGGGCTTTGCGGCTGTTTCATCCTGACACGAAGATAAAGTCTGGTGTACATCCTACGGCCGTGATCGACGCGACCGCGACCGTTGCCGAAGA
This sequence comes from uncultured Chloracidobacterium sp., assembly GCA_964605905.1. GTDB lineage: Bacteria > Acidobacteriota > Blastocatellia > Pyrinomonadales > Pyrinomonadaceae > OLB17. The sequence goes on from CAZSEL010000022.1 coordinate 26,352, forward strand.
CGTTGAGATCGATGCTAATGTTGTGGTCGGAACCAATTGCCGGATCGAAAGCGGCGTGAAAATATTTCCGAATGTAACGATCTATGACGGCGCGGTCGTTGGCGAAGGCTCAATTCTCCACTCGGGCGTTTCGATCCGCGAAAACTGCGAGATCGGCCGCAACTGCATCATTCATAACAACACGACGATAGGTTCGGACGGCTTTGGTTATGCCAAGGACGAGAACAAACATTGGCTCAAGATCCCGCAAACTGGTCGCGTCGTGCTTGAGGATGATGTTGAGATCGGTGCGAACACCGCGATAGATTGCGCGTCGGTTGGCGAGACGCGGATAAAACGCGGTGCAAAGATCGACAACCTCGTCCAGATCGGCCATTCCTGCACGATCGATGAAGACGCACTTATCTGCTCGCAGACGGGTTTGGCAGGTTCGTCGGTAATTGGAAAGCGCGTGATCCTCGCGGGTCAGGTCGGGATTGCAGGACATTTGAAAGTCGGTGACGACGCTGTTATTACGGCGAAATCCGCGACCTCGCACGATGTCGAACCGAGCAAGATCATCTCCGGCATTCCCGGTTTCGACAACAAAGAATGGCTCCGCTCTACCGCTGCTTTTCGGCGGGCCGGCGAACTTTCAAAAACAATTCGCGATCTTGCAGGCCGGATCGCGCGTTTGGAATCTCGCGATTAGGGGACAGTAGACAGCAAAACTCTCGGGGCGACGTTTGCCCTATTTTCCGTAAGTTACCACACCGTTTGAACCGCTCGCGACACAGTTAATAAGGTAAAACGTCCGTCCACTATCTCCCTCCACAGGTCTAACTCTGGTAATCTTAACATCTGAGAGACTTAAGGTGGCGTAAGGGTAAGTAATGCGCGGGTTTTTAGCACTAAGCTTGATGTTGTGCACCATTTCGCCAGTTCGCCATAGCGAAAAAAATTTATGAAGCACAACGGTGTCCGTAGCGTCGGCGACCGAATGTGCCATAGTCAACAACCCGCTTCGTGCAAATACCTGAAACTGGCGGGTCACCTCGCCGGGATACATCGCATATAGATACTCGATCATCTCTTTGTCGGGGTTCGCTACTGCAAACAGGGGAAAGGTCAACTTATCATTCGGATTGCGAACATCAGCTTGTATCTCTGCGGTAATCTGTTCGTCAGCCATGATCTCGTTCTCCTTTATTCTCCTCTAATGCTAACAGGCGAATCTCGCCGTTCTTGATCGGTACCGAGTTTCCGTTCGACGGGACAAATGCTGATCCGGCTTTCGCTAGCGATCAATTCGACCGTCCCGAATTCGAAGCCTGTTCAGTGAATTGAGCACTCGTGAGCTCCAGCGTCAGGTCTCCGCCGCCATTGTGATAATCTTTGATCGTTAACGAAATGTCGAAGCTCATTTAGAACCTCTAAGCTCGCGCATGTATTGCTACGTGCCTCAAGCCCAAGTTAAGCAGGAAGTTTGTACTCTTAAATCGACAATCTAAATTGTATTTCCTTTTGCGTTTGTGACATTCCCGCTGCTTCGTTCCTATCCCGCTCCATTTTCGTATGTCCGGCCGCCTTCAAACTCGAGCGAATTTAAGCTTGTCACCGAAGGTAATCTTCACGGCCGAAGCCTCTTTCGGTGATCCCAGGGTGGACATCGTGATCATCGTTGGCTCGACGGCTGTAATTCCATGGCCTTTCATATCCTTGCCCGTTATGGTCGCGATCGTTCTTTTTTCGCCAATCGGATCGGGCTGTATATGATAATGTTTCACGTGCAGCTCGAAAAATTCGATGGGTCGATCCGTCAACGCCCGGTTACAGTACACCCGTTCCGTGCAGACGGTTATCTCTTTCTTTTTGTTAACTTCATCGGTGATTGTTTCTATCGTGTGCAGTGTCACTTCGCCATATCGCCAGCCGCCGTTGACGCCGGTCGCGTCGGATTTGAATGCGTAGATTGGAATTACCATCTCACCCTTGGTTTTACCCGACCACTGAACTCTTAGTCTGAAAAAAAGATCGCTGCTCATTTATTCTCCTTTTTTGTATTTCTTGTTTTTTTTTGTTTCATAAGTACAAACGGCCAAAGCTCCACCTGAACCCTAGCTCTCAATAAGCGCCTTGTCGGTGAAATAAGCCAACCTCGGCTGCATTTTTATCAGTTCCTCCGTGTAGGCCGCGTGACCTTGCATTACTTGAGCATCAACGGCTACGAAGTGCAGGTAAGTGATTGTCATCAAAGGCTTCCCTGGGTCGCTGATAACGCGGCCCTTGTAGCTCGCCGGGTGTATTCGGCGAAATGTGTCCTTTAGCAATCGAGAAGCATTCTTGATCTGAAATTCGCCCAGCGCATAATATGTATCGTTATCAATTTTGCCGGGATATTCTGGTTTAAACTTATGATCCATACCGAAAACATGGGGGCCAATGCCGGTCGATATGTACTCAAATAATGTCTGGATCAACATCACATCTTCCTCAAGGTTGGTGCCTGCCCACCCAACGATCTTCCGTATGTTTATTCCCGTAACCTCCAAGCCGTTGAAGTTGATCCTCTCGAATTGTGCCATCTGACTTTCTCCCTAAAAAGAACTTTTCCAACATTTAGGTCTTCGGAACACTTTGCCTTCATTCCCACAATTCTTGAATGAATAAACAGTTTCGGAGCGTCCCGATTTCTGCTATCATTCGCTTACCGTTTCCAGACAAGTAACTTATGATTTTTTTGCCAGTGGAGTCCTGAAAAAACGGTGGAATTTTGATGGAAAATTTATGAAAGGCTCTATGACGCCGAAAACGACACAGTTTTATGAATTTGGCGACTTCTGCTTAGATCGATCCCAAAAAGTTTTGCGACGCGGCGGAAGGCCCGTCCCGCTCACACCAAAGGTCTTCGACACCCTTGAGATCCTGGTTGAAAATACCGGCCAATTGCTCGAAAAAGATGAGCTGATGCAAAGGATCTGGCAAGACCGTTTTGTCGAAGAGAGCAATCTCACATCCAATATCAAGATGCTCCGAAAGGCGCTCGGCGACGATGCCGCCAAGCCGAGATTTATCGAAACCGTGCCGCGTCGCGGCTACCGCTTCATCGCCGATGTGGACATTCTGGACAGCGACCAAAGAAACGGCTCAAGCAACCAAACCGTTCGCGTCCAATTTGTTTCCAGCCGAGCGAGGAAAATCGCCGTGCCGATTGTTATTGCCGCCGTAGTGCTTATTGCGTCAATTGCCGTCGGTTCCTGGTATCTCGATAACACAGCCGGGAACGCTCCTATTTTGTCCGCACCATTTAGTTCCGAAAAACTCTCGACCGAAGGAAATGTTGGCAGCGCCGTTATTTCGCCGGACGGGACAAATGTGATTTATGCGAAAGGAAGAAAAGGCACCCAAAGCGTCTGGGTCAGACAACTCGAATCTTCAACCAATGTTCAGATCATACCGCCATCAGAAAATTTTTATTTCGGGATGGCAGTTTCGCCCGACGGCCAGACCCTTTATTTCGCCCGCGTGCAGCAAAATCCTGAGGACGGACAACAGGCCGATATTTACCGCATCCCGATCCTGGGCGGCGTTCCGACAAAGATCGTCAACCAGGCACAGGGCTCGATAAGCGTCTCGCCCGACGGCGAGAAAATCTCCTTCATCCGCTGCCCTTACCTCGACGAAGAATATTGTTCGCTGTGGATCGCCGACAGCGACGGAAAGAACGAAAAAAAGATCGTGTCGCGTCCGCGTCCGATCAGGATCGGAACAATCACGATCGCTCCGGACGGGAAAACGATCGCCTTTGCCTTCGGACAATCGAGAAACTGGGCGAACGAATTCAGTTTGGCCGAAATTGACCTCGAAAGCGGTGTCGAACGCGAGATCACGCCTGAGAAGTTTTTCAATATTAAGAGTTTGGCATGGCTGCCCGATCAACGCGGGTTGCTCCTAACTGCCCGTAAACCTCCTGACAATAACTTTCGGATCTGGCAAGTTTCAACCGCAACCGGCGAGATCGCCCCGCTTACACACGATTCGGATGATTATGCCGCTCTAAGTTTGAGCCGCGACGGCAGCGTTCTGGTTGCCACAAAGAATAGGGCGGATTTTCGATTGAATGTATATCAGGCAGACACACCCGCCAGCCCGCCGCGTGTCTTGACGGAAGCGTCGACGATAACTTTTGCACCGAACGGAAAGATGATTTTTTCATCTGACATGACGGGCAATCGCGAGATTTGGAGTATCAATGCCGATGGCAGCGAACAGCGGCAATTGACGAACGATCCGGCTTGGGATCTATTCGGCGCCGTTTCGCCGGATAATAAATTCATTTTCTTCGGGTCGAACCGCACTGGCGAAACTCAGGTTTGGAGAATGAATGCCGACGGCAGCAATCAGCTTCAGATCACCCGCAAGGTTGGCGGATTTCCGCATTTGGTTTCGCCTGACGGGAAATGGCTTTATTACATGTCGGCGCCGGAAAGAAAACTTATGCGAGTCCCGACGAATGGAGGCGAGGAAGAGTTGGTTTTAGACAAGCGAAGTGACAACTTTGCTTTTTCGGTTTTGGACAAGCAAACTTACAGCTTCGCTCTTTCGCCGGACGCGTCGCAGGTTGCGTTTGCCGAATTGCGAGACAAGCGAACGGTCATTACAATTGTCTCGCTTATCGATAAGAAGACGATAAAAACATTCGAGCTTCCAAACGAAAAAACTGAAATCGTTCAGTCTGCCTGGTCGCCTGACGGAAAAAGCCTGTTCTACATTTCGCCGGATGACAAACGTGAAAACTATTTGATCTGGCAGCAGCCGCTTGACGGGAGTATGCCAGTGCAGGTTGCCGATTTGGGCCCGGACGAAATTCGCGAATCGAGGGCTTTTGCGATCTCGCCTGACGGAAAAAGCTTCGCGGTAATTCAGGGCAGTTGGAAACACGACGCCGTTCTGTTACGAGGACTGAAATGATCCCGCAGACTGTAGTACCCTAAGGATATGACTTCAGTATCACAAGAACATCTCTCGGATTCCGGTTACGACATCACGCCTTTGGGTGGCGAGGACATTGAGCGTTTGTCGCAGGACTTGACCGAAGAAGAGTCTCGCGTTCTGTTAAATCACGGCACGGAAGCTCCGTTTTGCGGGACGCTGCTCGATAATAAGCTCGACGGCGCATACGCCTGTCGTTTGTGCGGGCTGCCATTGTTCACGTCGAAACACAAGTTCGATTCGGGAACCGGCTGGCCGTCGTTTTATGCACCGTTCGACAAAGAACACCTCACAAATATCGAGGACGACACTTACGGAATGCGCCGTGTCGAGATCCGCTGCGCTCGCTGCGGCTCTCACCAGGGCCACGTCTTCCCCGACGGCCCGCCACCCACCGGCCAACGCTACTGCTTAAACTCCGCCTCACTCGAATTCTTCGAAGACGGCCAAGAAATTCCACAAAGGTCTGCCACCTAAGCGATGTGAGCGAAATTCTCCGCACCTGTCATTGTGCATCAAAACCGGTAAGCGGATTTCCGTAAAACATCTCGTTTTTCCACGTTGGAGAAAGTACTTTGTTATCACTTCCAATTACCTTCACCGGAACGGCGATACGATAATTCGACAGAAAAATTTGATTCGAAAAAGCGTTAGAAGCAATCATTCCCTGTGAATCGATGGTGAAAGTTGTTTCCCGAACCTGTGCGGCCTTATAAAAAACCTTGACGGTAAAGTCGCCGGGACGTTCTTTTGTAAATATCGTCCCATCTTTCCGGTTTGTCACCGAGCCACTGTTTTCAAGCATGATATTATTCCAGGAAAACTCCCACTGTTGGAGGCGGCATACTTCGTCGAATCCACAATTCTCGCTACGATTCTGATTGCCATTCACGAGTCCCCCGCCGTCCGTGGATGCGATCTCTTGTCCATTTTGAAAAAGCCGCGCTTCAAAATCCTTTGCTTCCGTTCTGCCTTTAAACCACATGAACACGATGGGCCGCGGATAACTCCACGAAGAATCATAGTTGAACCCAACATAGCCGACCGGTAAGTTCCAGTCGTTGTCGACGTAAAATACGACGCGGTTTTTTTGCGATGCGTCGCCGGGAGCAAACGGCTGTTTTTTGACTCTGAATTTACCCTTAAAAATGGTCTCGCCGGTTTTTGTATCGGTCACCTTAACGCCGTAGCTCCCGACGGTCGTTACCGCTTTTGTATTCATCAGCTCGTCCGAATGCTCGCTCGATAGCCCAGCCGATTGATACGGGTCTATATACCGGAGGGCTTCGCTAAACCACGGCGAACCGTCCGGATTTGTCCACTCCGCCACGTATCGGAGCTTCGAGCTGCCATCGTAAAACGTACTGAACCGGATTTGAGGCACCCAACTCGTATAATCGCGCTGTTTTGGAAACTTCCAGTATGTGTCTTGCGAGTAAGGTTTGATCTCAACCGTTTCCAGTAAAAGCATCGGTTTGTTCGTCGGTACCGGGCGCTCCAAACGACTTGTTTGAATATTGGGGGACACTTCGCTCCGCTCGTTCTTCGGCTCTTCTTCCTGTGGTCTCTCAGCCTTTGGGATCTTTGGGATTTTTATCGGAAACTGTGCGGACACCGTCTGCAAACTAAACGTTGCGACAAAAATTAACACCCATAGCAAAAAGTAATTCTTATTCATCATTATCTCCTTCAAGTCCACCATTTCTCGATCTCCAGCGTCTTTGTAAACTTCCCGGTTCGCCGCCCGACTGATAATTTATTCCCACTTTTTACCTCTAACCCAACGGTGTAAAGAAAATCTGACCCGGAGTTGGGTGATGAAAGGTCAGTGTAAAAAACAATTCGCCTTTTGCAATAAGGCTGCCGGGCGTAATCTGTGCATTACTAAACTGGAAAACAAATCTTTCCCTTTTGAAGTTCAGCCACGGGTCAATAAAACCGTTCGGATAGGGAGTCTTCCTATTTTTGATCCCGATCCATATTCGAATCATAGCGGCTTCAGGTGCGGAAATGACTGGAGCCTTGGCAGGCATGAAAAATTCAATCAGATCGCTGGCCATCAAGCGAGCCTGCTCTTGGGCCGCTGCACGCGAAAAAAGAACTCCGGACGCAGATCCTGGTGGAAGTGCTAAAACCGTTACGCTGAACGGTGTGCTGATTCTATCTACTGCTTCTCTCACTTCAGTTATACTTTTGAAAAAAGCGTTGTTTTCAATATCCTGCGCCAATCTGGCCGAGTTTTCAGCAAAAAGCATTATGGGTATGAAATGAGAGGCTTTACCCGGACTAATGGTGAGGTATAAATACATTGCGAGGTAATCTTTTGCCATATTGCCCCTCCATTCCCTAAAAGTCTTCAGACTCTGCGTTTACGCGAAATACCGAGCAGCACGCCCGAAATAAGGATTGCGGCAAGCCCGCCCAGACCTGCCAGCAACGTCCACTGCTCGGTTCGTTTCGCATTCCTGCACCAAAACTCTTGGCTATCATTTTCCATGCGAACTTCATCCATCAGTGCAGACTCCCTGGATGTTCCTTGTGCGGCTCGGGCCTCGCTCAATTTTTCTTCCGCCATAGAAATAGCTCTGCGACATTGTTCATAATCTCCACTAAAACAATATCCGTATCCGCCCACCAAAGTCAGACCGATACCGACTAACAATAGAATGAAAGCAATCATCTTCATAATTCTTACCTCCTCTTTACTGTTTAGTTCACTAATTGTAAACCAAGTTTAAAAATTCCCACGTTCCGGACAGATTCAGCTCGCCGTCATTTATCGCCCAAAAACCGCTATCGCTGATCTTCCGATATTTATTCTCGCTTGGGTCGTATCCTCGAAAGTCTTCGACCTTAAAACCTGCGATTACACCTATTTTTTTCGATCTAGGCTTATCCTTTGACAGTGCCAAAAAGGGCGATCCGTAGAATTTATCGACTTCTCCCCAGTGCCAACCACCCCGCAAGTTTTTCTGCCAATGTTTCGGCAATGGATACGAGCAAGCTGCCTTGGAAACGCATTTTGGCGCCCAATCCCAAAAACCCATGGGGGCGGGTTTTCCAGAACCTTTTTCAAAATCACCGATATAGACGTTTCGAATGATTATTGAGCCAACAGGAACTTCAGAAACAAACTTCTCTGTATAGCGTTGTCCATCAGAGAATCTCTCGCTCAACCCGGAAACCCCGGTATTGACACGTAAGTCAAACCAAAGACTGACTGCTGAATGACCCATTTCTTTATCTCCTTTTCCCCTGACGACTTAGCCACTTCTATTGATCGGTTAGGTTCCGTACCAACAAAGAAATGTTTTACGTTAATTGGTCATAACCAATTTCTATGTCGCTAAGCTTGAATGACATATAATCGTGCCGAACGCCGCCTATGGTCATATGGTCGAATTCTTATACGTTTCCTTACAGCCGTTCAAGACGTTTAGCCATCTGTTCATCAGCTTTGGCTTCGCGGATTTTGTCGAGCTGGCGGTATGCCTTGGCTCTTAATTTGTAGACTTTGACGTAATTCGGGTTTAATGCAATCGCTTGCGATAAATCTTTTATGGCAAGCACGTAGTCTTCGTTTAGCGTGTAGAGCAGACCGCGGTTGTGATAAATTTCCGGTGATTTTTTGCCAAGTTTTATCACCTGTGTGTAATCTTGGATGGCAAGGTCGATGTGACCGGTGTTGAAATACCAATTGCCGCGATTTAGATAACCTGTCGTAAACTTAGGGTCGTGTTCGATGGCTTTTGTAATCGTTTCAATCGCTTTCGGATAATTACCTTCCTCAACAAAAAAAACTGCCCTAACGAGATACTGCAAATTGGTTTCATCCATCGTCAGTAAATCATCTTCATCAGCTACAAAAGAACCTGCCTCAACCAGATACGACGTTTCTGATCTGGAATCTTTTTTTGGTGTTTGTCCAAAGACTTGTAAATTTGCCAACAAAGCCAACAACAACAAAATAACTTTCACCAACACATCTTCTATTGTTTTTGTTTTCGTAATGAAGTGTGTTTTCATAGTTTTTCCCCTCCTCCTTTCGAGGTCGTAGCCACGAGACTTAGTACGCTGGATCGAAATCTAAAAACACGAACGTCGAGGGTTTCGCCATTTGCCTGTCGGAAACTCTCTTGCCTTCGTTTGCCGTAACTGTTTTACTTGTTGCTCGAAGTTATTGCTTCAACAGTTTGCCGTCTTTGATGACGAGTCTGTCTGGGTTTTGCACTTTGATTCTGCCTACCCCGACAACCTCAATCTCGCAGCTACTGCAAATGTTGGCGACTGTCGAATTACCGTCAATCGAAGTATTGAGAGTAGTCGGGCCATCATGAATTTTAACTTCGTACCGGACACCGTCCTCGTTTTTCAAATCAACGGCGAGAATATTGGCGGCGCAGAGCAGCAAAGCCGCAAATATTGTTGCAAAACGTTTTATCTCTTTCATTTCAGTTATCTCCTTTTTTCAAAATAATGCTATTTTCTTGGAAGCTCACGGTATGAGCGAGGGCCGAAATCAGACTGTTTCGTTCGAATCAATGAATCCGGCTCGCCTGGAGAATTATCCATACCCCTAGACGGGTTGTGTCAGGCATGCTGAGGACTCGATATTGGCTAACTTGAACGCCGCCAAAATGCAGCATCCCCACGACATCGTTCTTTTCTTTCGCATAGATATAAGCATATGGAATCGTGTTTCTGTCATAGGCGTTCTCGAATACCCAGAGGTAATCGTCTACCTCATAGTGCTTGAAAAAACTCAGTACGTTCCTCTCTTTGACCTCTTTAAAAAGTTCAACATGTCCCCTTGCCATCGCTTTCTGGTAAGCGCGTCCAGTGTAATCAAAGACCGATGCCACGGCGGCTAATTTGAACATGTGGTCTAAGTACGCTCCGTTACTTGTCGCGTACGGAAACCTGAGGTGATATTTGGTTGACATTTATTTGCTCCTTACTATTTAGACCCTTCTCTTCCCTTGTTCCACCTTATTTGCTGAAAGATCACACTGATAAATACTTCGCTTTTCTTCAAGGCTTTATCTTGACCTCGTCGGCGGACATCCTTGCTCTGTCGGGAACCCGCGTTTACTGAATCCTATATTGGTAGTTGCGGAGCTATGATCCTTAGCCCCTCGATGTAATTCTTTCCAATATTTGTACTGGTTCCGAGTGCTTCCGCATGAAGCAAGGTTATGGTCATTAGAGGATATTGTTTCTTCAAAACTCGACCGTTGTAATCGGCAGGGTGAATAATACCGTCTAGATCCAGCAACTTAAGAGCATTTCTTCTTTGAAAGGACCAAATTGCATTGGCGGTTGCTCCATCAAATGAACCCGTCGCTTCAGGAACATCTTTTGCGGACGGTACGCCCAAAACGTTCCTCGCAAAATTATCGTATTCGCCATACGCTGCTGGATCTTCCTGCAGCGAAATGTATCTGAACAGCGCCTGAATGAGCATGACATCGAATTTTTCATTTACGCCGCCAATGCCTACCGTCATCGATACATTCGCACCGAATCCTTTTTGTTCAAGAAAATCTATTTCTTCTATCCTTGCCATTTATCAATCTCCAAATCGCTAATTGCCATGATTTTATTTGTCGTCCGCTGCGGCCGAATTCGACAAAATAGCGACTTACTGCTTATTGCTTCGACAATTTGCCGTCTTTGATAACCACAGTTCCAGAACCCTTAACCTTGATTCTCCCTACCCCAACCACCTCGATCTCGCAGCTGCTGCAAATGTTGGAGACCGTCGAATTGCCGTCAATTGACGTGTTGAGAGTGGTCGGGCCGTCATGAACTTTAACTTCGTACCGAACGCCGTCCTCGTTTTTCAAATCAATGGCGAGAACACTGGCAGCCGAGAGCAGCAAAGCCGCGAATATAGTTGCAATGAGTTTTATCTTTTTCATTTCAGTTATCTCCGTTTTTCAAAATATTTGCCTCTCACAGAAAGCCAAAGTGAGCCGCGCGTTTCCCACGAATCCATAATCTTCGCTGGCCGCCCGCCGTCTGCATGCGTTCCGGTCGAGTGTGAAAAATATTGCCTGCATCCGGGTTTTCGCCTAGAATGGTTTTACTGTTCATGCCGATATATACGAGACACTTTGCCGCCCTTTGCGGCAAAAAGTCCTAAGAAAACGATGAGAGATTTCCTAGAAAGTTCCTAGAAGGCGTATGTCATTGGAAACAAAACAATTCGAGTTCGGCGAGTTTGTTCTCGATACGAAGGAAAAGGTACTTCTGCGGCAGGGGAAGTCCCTTTCAATCACTCCTAAAATCTTTCAACTCCTCTTTATCCTCGTTGAAAACCACGGCCATATAGTCGAAAAGCAAACTCTAATGGACACAGTTTGGGCCGATAGTTTTGTAGAGGAAAGTAATCTTACATTCACCGTTCGCCAGCTTCGTAAAGTTCTCGGTGAGGACACTCGTAATCCGCGTTTTATTGAAACAGTGCCTCGCCGAGGATACCGATTTATAGCCTCGGTTGCCGATCTCAAAGGCAATCACGCGAAACCAATACATTTCGCGGACACAGACAAAACTCAGCCAGCCGCTTTCCGTTCCAGGCCGGTGGTATACACCATAGCCGCGCTGCTTGCCGTTTTGGCTCTAGGTTTTCTTTTCTTGAGAGAGCAAGGCTTTTATGCGAGCAAACAGCTTGCTTTTTCTGGATCGGCCGGGTCACTTAAGTTCGAAACAATATTGAGTTCCGATCGTGCGATGTCGGCCGTAATTTCACCTGACGGCCGAAACATGGCCTACACTGTCATAATAAATAGTCAACAGAGCATCTGGCTGAGGCAGATGTCGAGCGGCATCAATCGTCAGATCGTTCCCCCGTCGGACAACGTCACGATCTTCGGCATACAGTTCTCGGGCAGCGGCGATTATATCTATTTCACCCGGCGACGCGGCGAAGAACCGGCCCGTCTTGACCGCGTTTCCGTAAACGGAGGCGTAATAAAGACGGACATATTGCGGAATCTGGACGGCTCGTTCAGGATTTCGCCTGACGACACGTCAATCGCTTTCAAGGGACGCAAAGATTTTTACCAAAGCACACTCAAGATAGCGAGCATTGACGGCACAAACGAGCGTACTATCTTTGTCGCACCCAAAACGATCACGGATATTGCCTTTTCGCCGGACGGCAAAACCATTGCCTTTTGCGGCGGGCAGTCCGATACGGGCGAACAGGATTTCGGTGTTTATACAATTGACGTCGAAAATGGTGAGGTTGCGCCTGTCACCGATTTTAAGTGGGCGCATATTAAAGGTGTCTTATGGCTTCCCGACCGGAGCGGTTTGCTTGTTACGGCAAGATCAAGAAGTGACTGGAACCAACTGTGGAAAATATCTCTCCAAACCGGGGATGTAAAGCAAATCACGGATTCGCAAAATTCGCTTGGTTCAATTTCCGCTACACGCGATCTAAGCCAGATCATAGTGACGCAGATCAAAAATTCCGGGACTCTTTATACTGCGTCGACCGCCGACCCAAATAATATCAGGCCCGTCGGGCGGGCATTCGGCGGGCTTGATTGGACCCTAGACGGCAAGATTCTTTACAGCACTTTTAGCGGCAGCACGGATATTTGGCTACTGGATTCCGACAAAATTGGGCAAAAACAACTCACTACGGAGGAATCTACCGACTTTGATCCAAAGGGTTCGCCCGACGGCAGATCGATTGTCTTTGTCTCCGACCGGTCGGGAAAATATTCGCTTTGGCGTATGACGGCTGATGGCGGCGATCCGGTCCAACTTACGCCAGACCTGGCGTCAAAGTCTCCGGTGTTCACTCCAGACAGGAAACTTGTCCTGTTTAACAAGTCGGATGACGAAACCCTCTGGGAAGTTCCGGCCGATGGAGGACGGCCGCCTGTTCAGCTTTCAACACAACGCGTCAAAAATATTTCGCTCTCATCCGACGGGTCGAAATTCGCCTATTTTGTCCGAATAGATAATAAGCCAATGATTGTTGTAAAAGTCTTCCCGAATGATCAGGTGTTACACGAGTTTGAGATTCCCGACACGATCTTTGCTGGTGGCGATATCGTTTGGAACAAAGATGACAGCGGCTTGATCTACGGCGCGGCAGACGGCAATTTGGTCGGTAATCTATGGGAGCAGCCGCTCGACGGCAGTCAGCCAAAAAAGCTCACCAATTATCCGGCGGATGAGATATTCACGTTTGGTTTTTCCAGAGACTACACAGAACTTGCCCTTATTCGAGGCTCGTGGAACCACGATGTGCTATCAATGAAGGGACTTAATTGATAAAGAATATCGCACCTGATTTTCGGCAAAGCCGGCGAACCGGAACAAATTTGGTTCGTTTCAGCCCAAGATGGAAAAGCCGAGTAAATCACTCACGATTCATCTCAACTTAGCCTCATGGGATCGACGTCCGATTTTAAAACCCATCTGAATTCGACCATTTCGATCGCCGATCCTAATGACCTGTCGGTCCTATATGAAAGTGTGCCGTTTGCAGCATCCCTCACCATTCCCGCCTGACAATGACATTCTTGCTGCGGTGACTTGTCAGCGTCAGTTTGACGTTTGGGATGGATGCCGTTACTTTGACCAAAGTCTTCTCGCTGTCTGGACTCGGGATCGATGTGATCTTACCTGTCAAATTCTCATAGAGTTCCAGCCTCTTGATAAGAGTACTTCCTACCGAAACCGAAATTTGCAGAGCTATTTTTAGCCCAGTCTTCTCTACAAAATGCTTGCTTAGCAAAGCAATCTCTATTCCTTTGGTTGGCGGTAAATATACAACGATGTTTTTGTAGGTTCTGGCCTGTTCCATTTCAGACCCAATATCCATGTCTTCCGGCTTGTCGAGATTGATCGTCCTAGACGCCCCGCCATCGACCTCGAAATAGCGGATCAGAGATCCTCCGCCAATTTGATCCTTATCCTGGAAGGCAAAATAGGCTTTGTATTTCATTTTTGACATATTGGTTTTTCCGCGTGAATCGACCGTCGGCGTTCATAATAAATACTTCGCAATTATTGTCGCCGCACGAGTCGAGAGCGATCCTTCCCTGTCCGAAGGCGGCCAGCGATGAGAACGCGAGGATCAGTACTGCTTCTTTCAGAAAGTATTTGCGTATTTCATGGCCTTGTCGTTTCATTTTCCTCCTATGATGAATTTCTCCTTTCGGACAGCCCCGCCGTGTTTGACCACAGCGACCAGTCTCGATTGTCCAGCCGGTGGATCCGCCAGCGCGATGCTGTACTCTGCATTTTGCGCTGAGCTATTTGCTCTGACACGTTACGAGGTCGGCTCCGACATATTTCGCGTAACTCGCGGCATATGTTCCACCGCCGGAATATGTCTGAATGATATTTATGTAGTTCAGCCAGCAATACTGATGGTCGGACGCAGGATCGCGGAAATAAATGGCGCCTTGTTTGTACCGCGAAGTCGGCAGCCCCCAGTCGTCCTTTGATATCAGCCACTGATTTCCGTAGAGGCCGATCTTATAGATCGTCGCTCCGGGAACATCCCCCATTTTGCCGCGCATCATGCGTTCCTCGGCTGGATTGCGAAGAGGAAAGCCGTTGATCTTTTCTTTGGTAAACAAGGCGAGCTTTGCGGGCAGAGCGGCTGAGATCGCGTCGAGATCAATCTCGATGCCCTTGCGGTGCCTGGGAAGCATTACTGAGTTCCATTTGTCCAGAAACGTCTTTCTCACGCTGGGCGAAACTGCTCGTTCCAGCCACTCCCAATTCTTGCCGCTAACCACCGCCGTTTTTGTCTGAGGTGAATATTCATCAACATCCTTGCGGGTCTCTTTGACCTCGTCCCTAAACATGCTCACCCTCGGGTCCGAGCTCTCGTCCTCATAAGCTGTGAGCTCACATTGAATATATTCCTCACGCTTCGAAGTGATCTCGTCCCAGATGGCCGGATTGTCATCGGACTGCTTCCCCGTGTTAGGACGGGACGGGAATTTGCTTTTGAGAAGCTGTTCGAGTTCTGCCAGTTTCGACCGGTAGCCCTCGACCTGTTCATTCAATGGTTTGTAGTTTCCGTACGCCGATAAGCCATAGGTCTTATGGGTTACGTCCTTGAGTTGAAGGTTGTGCTTATTGGCATAGCATGTCAGGAAACCGTCGATCTCACCGCTGTGGTAAAGGGTAAAACTGTTGAACGCTTCCGCGTCAAAACCGGCCGATTCTGCCCGTGATCCAGTTGTGGCCGTGGAAGTCGAAGGCTCGGCGGGTTTGTCTATTTTGATCTTCGGCAGTTTCGGTATTGTTATTGTCCACTGGGCGCAGGTTGTACCCGCAACCGCGATTGTCAGCACCGCGGCGATTATCATTGATGTAAGTGTTCGCATGTTCGAATCTCCTATGTTTAGTATTTGTAGTATTTGTGCTTGTTCTTGTTCATTCTCCGTTCCTGTTCATCATGTTCAGTGGTTAACTCATTTGATCCAAAATGCTAAATTCGGAAATCGGAGAGCGATCTGTTTCGTGTAATTGATTCCCGTATCCTCCGCCATCAAAAGATCGAAATGCATCTGCGTTATCGTCATCCAGGGTTTGTCTTTTCCTATTGTAATGTTCCTGTTTTCGTATTTCGCCGAATCGATCCTGCCATCGAGGCTCAATAGACTCCATGAATAGAATCGCTGATAGGTGAAGATCGCTTTTATAGTTTTCGGACCGACGAGCCCGTCAGGGTGCAGATGCAGCACATTTTTGTAATAGTTTGTAAATGAGGTGTACGAGTGTTTGTGCCAAAGTTCGTCGAGGTATCGAAACATTGCCTGAACGGTCATCACGTCGGCCGGATTGTTTGTGGCCCCAACTCCAACAGTGTGAAAAACGTTCAGACCGTAGTCCTGTCCGCCTTCAATGGTAATTAAATCTCGTCTTGGCATTTTCCCTCCACGCCGCAACCGCCTATGGAACCACGGAAAATCCGCCAATGGAATCCCATAGAATGTGCCGGCAACCTAATGGTCGTCTTTCTGACCGTATGGCTTCTTTCTAGTTTTGAGCGGCGCGCAGTTTCTTTGCTGCTGCTTCATCTTTCGCCGCCAGCGTAGGTTTCCCTGTGAGACGGTAGTATCTCGCTCTTTCCTCTAGTGCTCCGGCGGCACTCGGGTCGTGCTTCAGGAGTTGCGTAAGATCCGCGATCGCTTTTGCATACTGCCGCATATTTCCGTAAACCTCGGCCCGGAACAGATACACTCTCGGAAGTTCGGGATGGTTTTTAATGATCGTCGTGTAATCTTTTATCGCCATCGGATAATTTCTTCGCTGCGTGAAAAACGACGCTCGCTTCTTAATGGATTCCAGATTGTCCGGTTCGAGAGCAACGGCTTTGCTGAAGTCCGCGAGGGCTTTATCGAATCTTCTATTAAGCTCGTGGAATTCGCCGCGCTTCGAATAGAATTCTGCATTTTTCGGTTGAAGGGTGATGGCTTTATCGTAATCGGCCAGAGCTTTATCGTTATCCTCCTCCGCCTCGGCACGTAGGATATAAACGTCGGCATCATCCCGCTTTAGCTCGATCGCCCGCGTGAAATCCGCAACGGCCTCCCAAGGATCTCTAGCCACTCGCCCGCGTTCGATTAAATATTTGCGATTGTCGGGATCATGCTCCAAAGCCTTGTCGAGTTCCTCAACGGCTTCGGCTCTCAAGCGGTGCCACTCAGATATGTTGAGAATTTTTTCGTCGGCTTCTTCGATGATTTCTAATGCCCGCGAAAAATGTTGTCCCGCAAGTTCTTTTCGATCAACCGTCTGAGAATAGACGGCGATGCACAAAAGCGTTATCGCGATAAATATCAGAGCTTTCAAATACTGATTAACTTTTGACATGACAACCTCCTTCGGTCGGTCTGCCTTCGCAAAAACGTGTTTGAGGCAGCCGAACCATAATTCTGCTCTCCATTGATCGTAATTAAATCTCGTCTTGGCATTTTCCCTCCACGCGCAACCGTTACGCGTTGTCCTTATGGGCTCATAATTTTTCAACCGAAGCTTCGAAAACAGAAGCTTTCGCAAAATCGAAGTAACGGTATCACTGCACGTATGAACAACCGCAAATGGCTATTCCAATATCGCACTCTTATGCGTATGATTTCTCCATATTCAATTTTCCGCGATAAAATCCAAGTCGGAAATTGTATCGGTTACGCTAATTAGCTGGGGCGCAAATTGGTAGCGCTTCGAGCGAACTTCGACAACGTAAGATTGTCCGACTTCGACTTCTTCAAATCGGTAATAACCGAACGAGCTCGTACGAGCCTCGCGTGTTCCCCAAAGAGTCGGTCAGAAAAATGGTTGCGTTCGTCACGCCGCTGCCGTGAGACGTAAGAACTCTGCCCGAAACCTCAACGGCAGCGGATGTTGGTGAGACGTAGGCTCCCCAAGAAGGATTGGAGCTACTAGAACCGAAGGTTAACTGGGTTGGATTCGTGCCGTTCGCGTTCATCACCCAGATCTCAGGGGTTCCTGCGAGTGGGCCGGAAGCATACACGATCCTGCCGTTGGGACCCATCGAGGGTTGGAGATCGTCTTCGGGGACGTCAGTTAATCGGAGTTGATTTGTGCCATCGGGGTTCATCACCCACACATTAAAATTCCCCCCAAAAGTGGAAGAGAGGCGACTAAAAACGATCCTGCCGTCCTCGATGGGACCGAAGGACGGGTTCAACCCGACATCAAGTGGCCGAAGATTTGAACCGTCGGCGTTGATCACATGAATGACGCCCTGAGAAGCAAAAGTGATGACGAGTCCGTCGTGGCGAAATGACGGCGAATTTTCGCTGGCCGCTGCGTTGGTCAACTGGATTAGATTAGAGCCGTCTGAGTTCATAACATAAATTTTGTAAATACCTGTCCGATTGGAAGCAAATGCGATCCGCCTTCCGTTAGGGCTAATTGCCGGCGTTATGTTATCCGCTTCGTTGGTCAACTGGATTTGATTGGAGCCGTCCGGGTTCATAACATAAATTTGCCGGGTGCCGGTTCGATTGGAAACAAATGCGATCTTTCGTCCGTCAGCGCTTAGCGACGGGTCGCTGTTGCGACCCGGAGGAACGGTCAGGCGCGCTGTACCCGTCCCGTTGGCGTTCATAGTGTATACGTCGCAATCGCCGCTGCACCTCTCAAAAGCTATCCTTCCCTGACCGAAGGCGGCCAGTGATGAGAATGCGATAAGCAGGATTGCTTCTTTCAGAAAGTTTTTGTGTGTTACCTGGCCTTGTCGTTTCATTTTCCCCTCCTTTGGGTATTGTTTTTAAATCCCGAGCTGTTTCCCGATGGCCGCTGCGGCGGCCACAGCAAAAAGGCAGCAGGGAGTAAGTTCGTCAGAGCCTCATTTGATCCAGAACGCTAGATTCGGAAATCGAAGCGCGATCGATTTCGTATAATCGACTCCCGTAGCCTCGGCCAGCCAGAGATCGAAATGCAGATGGGTTACGGTCATCAAGCGTTTGCCGCTGGCGATGGTCAGATTCCTGTTCTCATATTTCGCCGAATCGATCCTGCCATCGACGCTTAACAGGGCCCATGAATAATATCGCTGATACATAAAGATCGCATTGATGGTTTTCGGGCCGACGCGGCCGTCCGGATGAAGATTCAGCACGTTTTTGAAGTATTTCGCAGTCCCGCCGTAAACGTCTAGATCCTTATGCCAAAGCTCGTGGAGATACGCGAACATTGCCTGAACGGTCATCACATCGGCGTAGCTGTTTGCGGCCCCGACCCCAACCGGGTCAAAAACATTCAGGCCGTAAGCCTGCTTGCCGTCAATTGAAATTAAGTCTCGTCTTGGCATATTTCTCTCGCTCCTCTTTCTTTGCGAAGTTCTTGTTAAGAATTTTCAATTTGTGCAAGATCCTTAAGTTTTATAACTATTTTCTGTCTTGTTTATTGTTCTGCCCCGATCACATCCAGATCGGTTATCTCGTCATTGACGATGATGGCTTGGGTTGGGTTACTGAAAACGAACCTTTTGTGGACGACGCTCAGGATATACATTTCGCCGACCCGAACCTCGTCAAATCGGTAGTAGCCGAAAGAGTTTGTCAACGCGGTTCGAATCGTTCCGTCGGGCGCGTTAAGCGTTACGCGGACGTGACTGATGCCGAGGCCCGCGGCGGTCATAATGCGGCCTCCGACAGACACACTTGCCGCAGTCGGAGCAATCGACGGAGTCCAAAAACCGCTATACGCTCGATATGGCGAGCCTTGAATGAAGCCGCCCGCGACGCTCTGTCCAGTAGTGCTTTCGAGCGAATAGGCATCGCCAAAACTCATGTTACCGCCGGACGCGACGACGCTTTTTTCCAGTTGATAGGTGCCGCCCGTTTGCGTAGAGACGATCAGCGGACACGACATCAGAGCAAGAAATATAAGTGTGCTTCGTTTCACTTTTGTTCCTCCTTACAGATATCTGCTTCCGCATTTGTCAGACACACGAGTTTCTTTAAGGCGTCAAATTCCTGATGGCGTCGTTTTAACGCTTCGATTTCCTGCTGCTGTCGCTTGATCTGAGTTTCGAGGTCCTTGATCGCGTTGATCATGACAACCTGTAGGCCGTTCTCGCTGACCTCTTCGGCCTCGCCTTTTTCGTTGCGCATAACAAGAAGCGGCTCGGTCTGGGCGACGTCTTCGACGTTCAGGCCAATATCGCTTGTTCCGCTTCCATTGCGTTTGAAGCTAACCGGATCGAGTCGATTTATTATATTTAACCCGCCGGAAAAGGGCTGGATGTCGGTTTTGTCGTTTGCCGATGAGAAAGGACTGGAGCAGCGGGTTAATGCGTAACCGCCGAAGCCGCTGCCGAGAGTTTGAATGCGGGCACAGACGTGAACAGCTGAAGCAAGGAAATTATCGAAGCCGTTACCGGGGGTTGCATCCAAAAACACGGATCGGGCAATCAGGCCTTTGAAAGGCCCGTTGTTGTTGTCAAAGGTCTGGACGGCAGTAAAAAGGGGGACCGCGGGACCGCCTCTCATCAAGATATTGCCGGTCGCGGTGGCAGTCAGAGCCGGTCCGACCGGAGTATAGATGTGGACGCTGGCACCGTAAGAAGTCAAGTAAAGATCCTCGTCAGTGGTGCTGCCGTCACCGACGTAACCGATGTTGGCTCCCGTTGCGTCGACAAAAGAAGTGTAGGCGACATTGGCAATGCCCGCTCCTGGACCCTGGATGCGGACGCCTTCTTCGGCCCCGTTTATGTGCAGCTTGGCTCCGGGAGCGCTCGTTCCGATGCCTACCCTGGTACTTACTTGTCCAAGAACCAGCGAATTGCTTTGTGTGACCACTGCCTGGTAGCCGATGGCAGTGGCGTTTGTGAGATTGCCGGAACCGACATCTGAAGACGCTCCGACCGCCGTATTTCCTAAGCCTGTATTGTTTGAATCGCCCGCGGAAGCTCCGAAGAATGCGTTACTCTCTCCGGTCGTATTCTGGACACCTGAGCCCGACCCGAAAAACGCATTGTTAAATGCGGTTGTCGAATTGAATCCGGCAGCCTGCCCAAAATAGGAATTGGAACTCCCAGTTGTGTTCGAATTTCCGGCAAAGCTGCCGAAGAATGCATTACGAGACCCTTGCGTAGTAGCCCGTCCGGAAAAAGCGCCAAAGAAGGCGTTTTGGGTCGCGGTTGTGTTAACTTTACCTGCGTTCGCCCCTACGAAGGTGTTGAATTTGCCGGGATTTAAACCTGAATTTGGATCGGGCACGGTATTATGTCCCGCGCCTTCTCCAGCAAAAGTATTCGTAAAAGCCAAGTTTATTCCCGCGAAATCATTGAAAGGTCCGGTTGCCGCGAACATCTTCACCCCGCCGAGATTGAATTGCGTTGTCGCATTTAAAATACTCGCCGTGCCGGTTCCGCCGATGTTGAAATTAACGCTCGGCTGTGGCGTATTTGTGTTGTCTTGCACATAGTGGTTGCTGCCCTGCAACGGTATCCGTGCATCCGAAAGGCGCGTGTCGCTTGTCTGCACATACTGATCGGCTGCGATCCCGCCGAGATTTGATGAATCGGTCGCGTTAAGCGATTGAACCGAATATGGTACGGAGTTAATTTTCTGACGCGGCGCGAGCATGGTGAAATCGTTCTGTCCCGCGGGACTGATACCGATTTCGATAAAGCGTTCGGCACCGGAGAATGCGGTGCTTCCGAAATCGAGCTGGACGGTAAAGATGCCCGCGGTTGTTTGGACATTCGTTATCGTTTCTGTCGTGCCGACCTGATTACCGGCGCCCAAGGCATCGAATAACTTGAACTGCATGTCGAACGTCGAACTCGTCGGAGTTCCGCCATGATTCAATTTGCCCTGAAAAGTGAACGCGCTCGTTTGCGCAAAGGTGGTTGTAAAGGAAGCAAAACTCAGCACTAGTATTGCCAGCACCGCTCGCGATCTTCCACGCGAAATATTGTTAGTAATTTTCATGATATTCCTCAATTTAATAATTTAATTTTTGCTCCTTGCGGCCTGATGCGGCCCTCCAAATGCTTACGTTTTTATTCAAATCGAATTACTTGCCAGTTAATGTCCCAATCTCTGTTTCTGAAATTGAAAGTTCCGTTGCCGGTCTCGCCGACCATGATCGCAAAGCCGTTGAGTATTAGGTGTTTGGTTTCCCATCCTGCCTGGTCTCGGGTTAGGGCTTCAAGTTCGCTTGAAAAATAAGAGATCTTGTAAATTGCGTTCTCGCTTCCGCCGGCACTGTCAATATCGCTTTGACGATCCGAATCCCAGTAGCCACCGATCGGAAGCATGGGCCTCAGGATCAAGGTCGTAGATCCGTTTCTCCATCTATTTCCAAACTCTCGTTTCTGGACTTCGTTATTGGGGTCGATCGCGAGTTCAACGAAACACTTTTTCATAACACTCCTTCCTTTCAACTGCCCTTACTGAGCAACGAAACCCTGCAGTGGATTGCCGTAGAACGCTTCGGTCTTCCAGGCTGTGTGGTCCCACTGGCCGTCCTGGTCGCCGATGATCTGAACGGGAACGATGACGCGGTCGCGGCCGAGTTTGTTTGCTGGGGCGATGCCGTTGTCGAATTTGCCGTCCGCGCCGACGGTAAACTTCAAAGACCGTGTGAGACGATTGGCCCGCAATACTTTTACCTCGTATTCGCCGGGATTTGCGGCAAGCTGGAATGAAGGGCCGAACAGGCCGGGTTCGTTGCCGCTTTTGTCCCAGCCGAGCACGCCGTAAAACTGGCAGCGAACGCGCACCCAAGAGGCCTTTTGCGGGATACTGTCGTTGACGTTGAACGAGGTTTCGATGGTCGCTTCGGGGTCGCAGCTGGGTTTGCCGACCTCGCGGCCTTCTAAATAGGCTTTGCCTATCTCTTTGCCCTGATAGAAAATGTGAGGTTCGAAATTGCCCTGATAGCTTCCGCGTACCCAGAACGCAATATCAAGCCTTGGGTTTTTCATCCCGAATACGTCGCTCGGCGTTAGAAAGACGTAGCCGATCGGCAGGTTCCAGTCGTGATTCACGAAATAAACGAAGCCCTTTGCGGCCTTAGGCCCGACCAGGTTGTTCCGGGCTTTTTCGACGTTCATCTTTCCGGTAAACAGCGTGGCGTCGGTGCCGGCAAGCTCGTTTCTAAGACGGATCGTGAAATTGACCGGGCCGGTATATAAGGTGCTCTCGGCTTCGGGAACTCTCGGGCCACCGCACGACGTCGTCCACCAATAGCCCTGCTGTGTTTCTTCGGTGCGGCAATCGAATTTGACTGATCCGGTCGGAAGCGTGAAATCGGCATAAAGCTGTCCGCCGCTCGGAATCGGCCCATTGACCCGAAATTCGATCTTCGGCGTCCAGCTCCAAATGTCAGAATCGCCGCGATAACTGCCAACTGTGTAAGCGGTCGCGTGAACTGTGTCTTTGATGATAGTCGCCTGATCCGAACTAATGGCCCTACCTGCAGAAGGGGTGCTCGTCGTTGTTCCTTCCGTCTTTGGTTCCGACGGTTTGGATTGATCGCGGTTTGGCTTCTCGATCTTCGGTATTTTGGGGACCTTGAATGTAAACTGGCCCGTGACCGGTGCATAAAGGGTAAAGATAAATGTGAAAGCAACAACCAATAATATATTTCTCATAAAATAATTCCTTGTATGGACGTATGGACAAACTATGCCTCTGGTGGTTAATTCGAAGGTCAGGGTGAGCACAAAACGACTTATCTGCCCAATCCAAAACACCTGGGCCGGCCTCTCAGACAGGGACGGAGCTCGTGTGTCCAAATGAAGTGAGCGACCTGTCGGCCCTGTCGCGAACCGGCCACGTCAGCGGTTCGGAAGTGAATTCCTGAATAAACTCGTGCGTCGATCACCTCATCAAGTCCTTCGTCGAAAGTGTTCCACTCGCGTGTGATGGTCCCGATTGTCGAGATAATTGGCATGCCCGGATCGTCACCGAAAATAAGGGCGAGAATGCTTGCCATCGCGGTGCTGTTAGCTGTGTGGCCAGACGGATATTCAGGATGACGAGGCGTGGTGAACAGAGGCGTCCATGTCGGATCGGCTGTCGTTGCATCATTGCCGTCTTCATCGCCCCGTCTGATCGCGGGCTGAGGCCGCCAGAAATTGTATTCGTATTTTGCTTCCCAACAGGCGATGCTCGAATCGGCCGCCGAGAGATACATTAAAGCGTAGGTTCGCGCTCGGGTTGACAGATCAAAGTCGGACGCCGCAACAAGCTGTCTCAGCGGTTGGTTCCAAATAGCCGCGGGCGAAGCGAGCCAAAACGTAGCAATTTGGGTTTGCTCGGCCGTACGTGTCGTGCTGTTCAGCGATCCGATCTCTTTTATCTCGTTGTAATCTTTTGCATACTCCGCGCTCTCGAGAGCAGGCGGCGGTTCGGGACGAAACTGCGATCCACCCCGCAATGACCACGGAACGACATCGCCCCAACCGGCCAAGAGGGCATCCAGAGCGGTAAGGCGAACCCAAACTCCGGGCTGACCGGACCCCGGTGCCGTGTATGGAAATTGAGCTGTGGCGGAGCCATCGCTTGCCCGGTTGGCAAGAATCGCTGCCGCCATCGACTGGCCATAAGCGACGCCCGGATTATCGATGCTAAGGCCATGTGCAGCGAGCGATGCCAGGAACATTGCGTCTAGCGTCGTGACGTGGGCCGGTGCCGGAAACAGATTTCTAAGCGAATGGTGCGCCGCCGCGATTGCCGCCGCTTCCGGCGAAGCGTTTGACGGTGCAGCGTCTGTGGGAAGATAGGTTCTGTATTGTAGCGTGATTCCGTTTACCGCGTCGTGAACCGATACCTGAACTATAGCCATCGTCCGCGTCTGCTGGACTGGCGCTTGGCTAGATGATGCAAGCAAGGTCAGCCTAACGGCCTCAGCGTTCCATTCAGCGACAACATCCCCTTGCGCGGGAATATTTACCGAAGCGAAAAGGGCGAGCGTGATCGTAAACAAACAAACTAGTAATTTCTTGGGTTTCATAATTTTTCTCCTTAAAAAATCCGTAGTCAGGGTACAAAAATGCTGTGAAACAAAACTTATTGTTTCAGGTGTCGTTTGGCGCTAAACTTAGACTTCAGTTCATAAGAATAGCGGCCATTTGTTGTGGCCTGGGCTGGATGTTATCGGAATGGTCGTTTGGTGTCTTTCCGTTTGTATGACTTTATAATTCTGTCTTTATTCCAACCCTCAATGTTCAGCGAAACCAAGGAAATATACGAATTTGGCCCTTTCCGTCTGGATGTCGGTCAGCATAGATTCGAGCGTTCCGACGGTATCGCGAACAGCGCTCTTCCAGAAAAAGCGTTTCAAACACTGGTTTTTCTTGTCCGCAATCAGGGACGGCTGGTTACAAAAAGCGAGCTGCTCGATGCGATTTGGCCTGATACGGCCGTCGAGGAGAACAATCTAAATAAATCCATCCACGCCATACGAAATGCTCTCGGAGAAAAGCCACGCGAGCAGAAATATATCGAAACAGTTCTCAAGCACGGTTACCGATTCATCGCCGATGTCCGCAGAGTAGATAGCAGCCCGACGACTGTAGATAATGGCTTTACCGCGAAGATCGACGAAAAAGCGCCGAAAACGGAACGGCACGCGCCCGGTTTTCCGGATTTGGGCGCCGACGAGACTCCTTCGCAAAGTGATGAGAAGCCGCAGACCTCATCCCCACTGCCGGCCGCAGCATCACGACCGAACTTGCTTTTTCGCCGTTGGCCACTTGTTTTAGTTGGGTTGCTCTTGCTCTCGGGCTTGCTTTTAGGATTGAATGCAGGCGGGTTACGTGAGCGTCTGTTAGGTAAAGGCGATCCGCCGGTTCGCATTCAGTCTCTGGCGGTGCTGCCCCTGGAGAACCTCTCCGGCGATGCTTCACAGGACTATTTCGCCGACGGAATGACCGAGGCGCTGATCACCGATCTGGCAAAGATAGGAGCGCTGCGGGTAATCGCACGGCCTTCGGTTATGCAGTACAAAGGTGTCCAAAGGCCGCTTTCCGATATCGGCCGCGAATTAAATGTGGATACGGTACTAACAGGTTCGGTGATGCGTTCCGGCGATCGCATGCGGATCGCCGTCCAGTTGACCCATGTGGCGACGGACCGAAATTTATGGGCCGAAAGCTACGAGCGTGACCTTAGTGACATTTTAGCGTTACAACGAGATGTCGCCCGTGACATCGCAGGCGAGATCAGGATAACGCTGACGCCGCAGGAGGAAGGGCAATTTACGAGCGTCCGGCCGGTCAACCCGGAAGCATACGATCATTATCTTCGCGGAAAGTTTTATCTCCACCGCCAAGACAAAGATAATAATGAGATTGCCGTCACCTCTCTTGAGCGGTCTGTGGAAAGCGATCCAACCTTTGCCGCCGCCCATGCGGAACTCGCGCAAGCATATACCTGGAAAATCTTTTTATTCTCGCCGGAGGACGAGCAATTGGCTGAAAAGGCCTTTGTCTCGGCGGAAAAAGCGCTCGCATTAGACCCGAATCTAGCCGTAGCATATCTGGCCCGCGGCCGACTCTTGTGGACACCGGCTAATCATTTCCCTCACGAAAAGGCAATTCGCGAATATCGCCGCGCTCTTGAATTGGACCCGAATTTGGATGAGGCGCGAAATCAGCTCGCGCTCGTTTACAATCACATAGGCGCTTTTGATGAGGCTCTCCGGGAATTGGAACAGGCGGTGGCAACCAACCCGCACAACAACCTCGCGCAGTTTCGTATCGGAGAAACGATCCTGTTCCAGGGTAAGTATGAACAGGCCCTTACCGCTTTGCGTGGCTCTCCGAAGAACGCAAATCCGGCGCTGGTCGGGCACCAGATCGTTTTTGCCCTCTTTAGTCTCGGAAGAAAAGACGAGGCATCTGCCACGATTGAGCAATTCTTAAAGGATAATCCCAAGGACAATCGCGGCCTGTTTACCAGCCTGGAGGCTATGCTGGCAGCCTCAGCGGGGCAGGAACGCCTGGCTGAGGACAAGATCAAGTCGGCTATAGAAAAGGGAAAGGGGTTTGGCCACTTCCATCATACGGCTTACCACATCGCCTGTGCTTATGCTCTCATGAATAAACCCGAGCAGGCGGTCAAATGGTTAGAAATTGCGGCTGAGGAAGGGTTCCCGTGCTACCCGATGTTTGAGAAAGATGCCAATTTGGATAACCTTCGACAGGATGCAAGCTTCATTACATTCCTGGCGAAAATGAGGCGGCAGTGGGAGTATCACATGACCATTTTGTGATAAATGCCGGTTTCTTAACGGCTCGGCGTTGGCCCTGACGGCCCGCCGCCCACAGGCCAACGCTACTGCCTGAATTCCGCCTCGCTCGAATTTTTCGCTGATGGAGACGAGATACCGCCGTCCGGGAACGAGGGAACTTCTTGTGTACGTCATTATTTGTGAAGGGACTGGACGAACTTACAGAAAGCGATAAGTGTCTATGGCACGATCAAACCACTGATCGGATTTCCCCACGCACCGTCTTTCCATGCCAGTTTGTTATAAACGCCGTCAGTGTCGCCGAGAATCCCGGCCGGAACCATTGTGCCGGCGGTGTAAAGTTCTTTGCCAACACCTGTGGAAACGAGCTTGCCGTCTGCGCCGACGGAAAATTTGATTGAGCGCGCGAGTTTTTTGTCGCGGACCAGTTTGATCTCATACTCACCCGGATTTTGATAGACCTTAAACATTTCGTCATAGCCGCTGGTTTCCGGCTTTTCCATCAATGCGGGAAAGTTGAGAGCTATCAATTGAAACTCTTCTTTCGGATTTTCTTTTGGGTGTGATTCGATTATGTAGCTCGGCGTTTCTTCGGCAACCTGCTTGCCGTTGTAAAAGACATAACCGGTGATTGCTCCCTTATTTTGAATGCGGTTCTTGACCCAAAACTGCGTGTAAAGATTAACGGTTGATTCGCTTCCAAAACTTCCGACGTAAGCAAACGGGAGCCGCCAATCCTGTTCTAAATAGTAGTAGAACTGTTTATTTTTTTCGGGTGTGCCGTCTATGTTATAGAGCTTGCGGGCGACGGTGAATTTGCCGGAATATAAAGTTTTACTGTCCCCGCTGAGGGCGTTGCCGAGCTTGACCGTAAAGCCGAATTTGCCCATTTGATTGATCGCTTTGTCAGACGGCAGATCTCGCCCGCAGAGATCAAAACGACGCGATTCGCCCGCTTTTACCGGATACGTCTCGCACCTCGCCGTCACAAACGGCTTTCCGCTCGGCAGCGTGTATTCGACCGTCACGCTGCTACCCGATTCGATCGGGCCGCGAACGGAAAAAGTTATATTCGGCGTCCATAACCATTCCGCATCGTCCTGATGCGCACGCGGTTCAATATTTATCGAAAGCGGACTGATGCTCTGTGAGATCGCCGTTTGAGCCGAAATGCTCAAAACGAATAGCGCGAAAATTAGTATTTTGTTTTTCATATTTTCCTTTTTTTGCGACTTATTTAATCGAAGCTCAAGAATTTTTCGAGGTTGGTCCGCGAAATTTTGCCATTGACAAAAACCTTTTAAACTCCTTATTTGTTTCGAATTGCTGACGGTCTTCCAACTACAAATCTATAAAACCGCCGGTTCCAAAATACTGATGCGAGGCTTCTTCAAGCTCTTTATAATCTCTAAACGGGTTGTAATCAGGCTTTGTTAATTTAGCGGCTTCTTGGGCAAGCGGTTCAGTTCGCAGCAAATTTCTAAGAGCCAAAATAAGCTGGCGATCCTTAGTTAAAACTCGATACACAACTTCTTTTGGCGCGTAAAGGCTGTAATACAAATTGTAGAACTTTGACTCGCCGGTCTCAGACGTATAGATATTCTGAATCTGACTGGCAAAAAACTCCGCAATGTTTGGAAAACTTCCGCCCGATAGCAGATCTCTATATTCTCTTTTGTACGATTTATGAGAGGCGTGAACCAATTCGTGACATAGGACGCTTCCCCTTAGGTCGCTGACAACACCGCCGCGCCATGCTTTACTAAATTCGCCCGGATTGTACGCAATTCTTATCCCGCCGCCTTCCGCTTCCGAATAATTGCTTGTCGTTATTGCCGAATGTTGCGTGTCATAGTCGTAAAGCGGAATGATATAAACTTTTTCCTGCCGATTGATTGAGTTCAGCAACAGCCGTCCGATTCGCGTGTGCGATATTTCAGTCAACGACCGCTTTACCTGATGTTCGTAGTTTTGAATTTCCAGCTTGTGCGTTGGAGTCAAATCTTCGATCAGATCCCACTGATACGCTGCCGCCAATAATCCTTCTTCCCGGCCGATGCCTGCGATAGTTTGTAGGCTCGAACTGCGCCCGAACTCGCCTAGACTCATGTTTTTTAAACGGCGTCGGTGAAGTTCCAAATCTTGCGCGGCTGCCCTCTGAAACGGTTCAACCCTTTTTTGCCTGTTGCGGGAATAGATGACATAAATTTCATAGCTATTAAATCTAAACATTCAACCTCCTTTAATGCACACGATAGCAACGGACATTTTTTGTGTGACGAAGATCCTATTTTTCATATTTCCTTTTTTTTGTTATTGAAAACTATTGAATGGGTGTAAATCCGACGATTGGGTTTCCCCACCAGCCTTCTTTGAAGGCCAGTCGATTGATCTTGCCGTCAGATTCGCCAATTATTTGTATCGGCAGAATCACCCCGTTATCGGAGAGTTTGTTTTGCCTGGCGATTCCATTGTCAACCGGCTTTCCATCTTTGCCGATAGTGAATTTCACTGCTCTTGCAAGCTGTCCTTTGCGGAGAATTTTGACTTCATATTCACCCGGATTTTCGTAGAGTTTCCACCAACTTTCCCTCGGCGACTCGGATCTCTCGGTAAAGGCAGTAAACTTAAACTGCAAACGGGAAAACTCCTGCGCGTCGTTATCTTCTAATGAATAAGTTATGTCGCCGCTTTGAGAAGTTTCCGCTACCGCCTTTCCGTTGAACATCAGATAGGCCATCGCTTCAGGACTTGTCTGATCGCCCTTGATCCAAATTTCGACAAAAAGCTGTTTCGTATATTGTGCTTTCCAAACGCCGATATGTGCCACCGGAAGCCGCCAGTCCTGTTCAACGAAGTAGTAAAAATTCTTGGCGTTGGCAGGAATTTTCGCGGGATTGTACGAGTATTTATTGACCGAGAATTTGCCGGAATACAAAACTTTGTTGATACCGTTTAGCTCATCGGCCATCTTGATTTGAAAGCCGAAAACGCCTGTCAGATTGGTTGCGGTTTCGCGTTCCAAATCGTTTCCGCAATCGCGGACGCCCATCGTCTCGTTTGCTTCGGTTTTCTCGGTCCAACACTTCGTTTTGACAAAGGCCTTGCCAGTTGGGAGCGTGTATTCAATCGTGATTTCGCTGCTTTCCGAAAGAGGCCCGAAAATAGCGAAATCCATATTTGGCGTCCAACGCCATTCCGCCATTCCGCGAACGGGGCTCAGTCGCAAATTAAGCGACAACGGATCAAATCTTGCATCTTGTGCAAATGCCGATTGAACTATCAAACACAACACAACAACTGTCATCGTCAATATTTTCATATTCATAAATTCTCCCTATTTGTCTTCCACCCCAGCCAATCAGACTAACTTCCGGTCCAAAGGGTATAGGTTGGGACGCTGTCTTTACTTGTGGTCAACGTCAATCCTTCAAAATATGCGGAGACGCCTTCAAAAAATCCAACACTTTTATTGTGTATCGAAAATAAAATCTCGCCCATCGTGATACTTTTTCCGTTTTTTGCTTCGACGATCATTTCAAGTCGATTATCCGCATTCTTCCAGAACGCTAAATGGACGATTCTGAGTCGTGGCCCGTCAAAAATTATCTCGTCCGGATTCCATTTGCTGAGGCCGGTAAAAAGTTCACTGTTGTACCGGGATACTTCCGCTATAAACTCATCGTATGAGTCTTTTCTTTTCGCCGAACCTAAACTCCAAAACACGTTCTGCATCAAATCTTTCATATATGTTTTGTGTATTGATCTGTTGTTCGGATTCTCCGTGTGCCGATAATGCAAATCATCTGTTTAAGACCGAACGGAAACGCCAAATGTCGAATCGCTCAGACCAAACTGCATGTATAACAAGGAATTATCACTGCTCCGGCAGATGTACCATTCAAGGGGCGCGTGGGCGGCTTGCAGATTGTAACGGATAATACCAAAATCCGTCTTTCCGTCGCCGTCGAAATCGAGCGGAATTTCGGCGTGAACGGGGATCGCAACGAGGCTCAGGAGTCCTAAAATAAATGAAATTGAAATTCGAAATGTTTTCATGAATTTACCTCGGGTGGTCTATTTAAAAACGAAATGTTTTTACCTATCGGCAATCGGCTGTAGATTGAATGCAAAACTCCTTGTCCGTCAGCGTTCTTTCAAGTAAACTTGGGCGCACCCTGAATTGCAGACCTCAGTTTAGAAACCACGTAGTAGAAAAGTCCTGAATTCGCTGTGAGAGTTCGGTGAGAATCGTGTGAGAACGCAGAAAATGGATGAGTCCCCGAAAATGTATGAGTTCGGCGAATTTCGCGTTGACGTTGAAAACGGGACGCTCTTTCGCGGCTCTGACGCACTGCCTCTGACACCTAAAGTGTTCGAAACGCTGGTAGTTTTGGTCGAAAACGCCGGGAAATTGGTCGAAAAAGCGACGCTGATGGATCGCATCTGGCACGACCGCTACGTTGAAGAAAGCAACCTTACCTACAACATAAAAGTTTTGCGAAAAACATTTGGTGACAGTGCCCAATCGCCAACTTTTATCGAAAATATTCCGCGGCGGGGATACCGTTTTGTCGCAAAAATCAGTTCGCCGGCGGCCCTGAATGGAGTTAATGGCACCGAAGTTGGTGTTAAGATCGTCCGATCTTCGACCAACTCGCGGCGGCTGATATACATCATTGGATCTGTATTTTTGGTCGTTTTGGCCGCATATGCGTCATTTTATTTTGGTTCACGAGGTTCAGCACCCGGCATTCCATTGCTGTCCTCCGAGTCCAGAATGGAGTCGCTCTCGATAACCGGCCAGCTTTACCATGCCCGAATATCACCTGATGGAAAAAAGGTAGCGTATATTGCGCTCATCAATGAAGGTCAGGGACTCTGGCTGCGCGATCTGACGACCTTAACCAACGTCGAGATGATTCCGTCATCGGGTGGATCGTATTATGGCCTGACCTTTTCGAACAGTGGTGATTACATCTACTTCGTCCGCAACGACGGGCGTGCAAAATACCCTTCGACTTATCGAATACCTGTCGGTGGCGGTATTCCGCAAATGATCGTCGAACGTACCCAAGGCTGGATCAGCCTTTCGCCGAATGACCGCCAGATTGTCTTTGTCCGTTCCCACGAATCTCACGAAAACCCAGACATGCCATATTCGCTTATGGTTGCCGACATCGGCGGCGGTGCGGAAAAGATCGTGGCTACAGTGTCGGCACCGAACCGGATTTCCGCGAATGCCTGGTCGCCGGACGGCAAAACGATTGCCTTTGCGGTCGGCCAATCGGAAAACGGCGGTGAAGAATTCCGAATTTCCGAGATCGACGTTGAAACCGGGAACCAAAGCGACTTTTCGGGCGATCGTTGGTTTTCCGTTGGTGGCGTGGCTTGGTTCGCCGATCAGAGCGGATTACTGGTCACCGCGAATTCGGAAGTCTCCCAACCGGCACGCATCTGGCATGTATCACGGTCGCACGAAGCTCAAGCCTTAACGCGGGACTTTACGAACTATGTTGGTCTCAGCATGAATGCGGAAGCATCCCTGATTGTCGCTACAACAATTGCTAACGATTTTCGGCTCGAAACAACCAGCCTTCAGACAGAATATCGACCGTTGGTGTTATCCCCGGCATTCGAATCTGTGGTTCATGCCGCTGACGGACGGCTAGTCTTCGCGACAAATTCCAATTGGCAGGAAGACATCTGGATAATGAATCAGGATGGAACCGACCCGGTACAACTAACAAACGATGCTCATAATGATACGCGGCCGATAATAAGCCCGGATGGCCGCTACATCTACTTTGCCTCAAATCGATCTGGCAGTTATCAGATTTGGCGAATAAAACTTGATGGCAGCGAACCGCTCAGGGTCACGCAAAATGAAGGCGGTTATCCGATTTATATCTCGAAGGATGGAGATGAACTCTATTTCATGTCAGCCCGGCTCAAGAATCTTTGGAAAATAAACGTAAACGGTGGAACCGAGCAAATGATTTTGGATAAACCGGTTCACGGGCGGGCGATTTCACCAGACGGCCGCTTTATCGCGAATTATGACCACCAAGATCCGCCCGGAATAAAAGTAAACTCGCTCGACAATTCAGTGGCAGAACATTTTCTGCCGCTGGCCGACAAGACAATGAGGCCGCTTCGCGTGCAATTTTCAGCCGACGGTTCGAGCCTTATTTACGCCGTCAGATTCCAGAAAAAGGTAAGTCTATGGGAACATCCCATCGATGGCCGACCGCCAAAGATGCTCTCCGATCTCGGTGATTCGTGGATAATGGATTTTTCGATCTCGCCCGACCAAAAAACGGTTGCCGCCGTCCGCGGAAAATGGAAGCACGATGCTGTTTTGATTAGCGGCTTAAAATAGTGCTGAAAGCGACGATATTGAGCAGAAAGGCGAAAACACGAGCGATAGCAAGGATGCCAACCGGGACACCCTCCTTACCAGTCGTGTTTTGTCTTTACTTTCGATCTTTGAAACTGTCGAACAGATCGGTGTGGCGGCTGGTCAGCGGGACCATTCGTCCGTTGATAAAAACATAGTTTATGTTCGTTCGCGGGTCAAGCATGTCGCCGTCGGTTACGACTATGTTGGCGATCTTGCCAACTTCGACCGAACCGAGTTTATCGGCGATGCCGAGAATCTGTGCAGGGTAAATAGTCACCGATTTTAACGCCTCGTCGCGACCTAAACCGTAACCGCCAGCGATCGCGGCGTGATAGGGCAGATCTCGTACTTCGCCGCCGCCATCGCCTGTTCCAATGGCAAACAGCACTCCCGCTTTCTGCAATTTCGATGGCCCTTCGTAAAAGAAATCGTAGGGATCGTCAGGACGAACTGGCAGACTATAAATGTTTGTGAAGACCACGGAAATGTTTGCTTTCTTCAGATCGTCCGCCGCTTTCCACGCCTCTTGCCCGCCGATGATAACGCCCTTGACCTTTGTGTCCTGGACAAATTTGATCACGCCCCGAACATCGCGTTCGCGTTCGACAGTGAAGATCACCGGACGCTCGCCGCGAATATACGGCGTCATCGCCTCAAGCCGCAGATCGATCTTCGGTTTCGGTAACGACGCATCTTTCGCAGCTGCCTCGACGGCATTGGCGTATGCCTCGGCATCCTTGAATATCTTTTTCAGATCTTCCATCTGAGTGTCGCGGCGTTTGACCGCTTCGGCAAAATCAACCTGCTGAAAACCGACACCCGGCGTGAACCCGCCGGTAGTAACTCGCGGGAAATTTACGACCAGCCCAAAGTTCGGCACAACCGCCATTTCCGCCTGCGTCGAACCGTTCAGATTGATGACCGTGCTCTGACCCGCAATCGTGCCGCCCGCCGGTGCCGAATGAACCGTCGTGATACCGTTGACACGCGTAACATTTACGTGCGATGAATGCGGATTAACGCCGGTGAACGCTTTTGCATTCGCGTTCATCATCCCGGTTTCGACCAAATCCATCGTCGCGTTCGCTCCCTGGCCGATCTCCGCTAACCCCAAATTTGTCGCCGCGTCGATCATCCCCGGATATACCGAAAGCCCCTTGCCATCAATCCGTTCCGCACCCGTTGGTACCGCCGCATCAGCTCCGATCGCAGCGATCTTGCCGTCACGGATCACGATAGTTCCATTCTCAATTACCGCACCGGTCACAGTAACGATCCGGGCATTAGTTATCGCAAACGTCCCCGCTCGCCCCGTCTTGTTCTGCTGCGAACCGTCGCTCTGTGCAAGTAGAACTAACGAAAAAGCAAGACTTACAACGCAAAGTCGCAAAGTTGCAAAGACGCAAAGAGCAAACCATTTTGGGCACTGTTTTTGTACTTGTGCTGCGTTTACCATTTCTATTTTCATTCCTGAATATCTCCTCGTCTCTCTTTACGTCTCTGCGTCTTTGCGTTAAAAATTTCTTTCAACATTTAGTGATTGTTCCAATATTCGACGTCGTCGCGGTCGGCCTTTATGCGCTCGGTCGGCACTCTCGGAGGTGTTCCGCCGCCAGCCGGAGCTTTGTTTGCATCGAGCTTTTCAAGTTCCTTGCGTTCATTCTCCAGTTCGACCCGCTTTGCAATGTCCTTGGCTCGGTCGAAATAAACCTCGCCTTCGATCATCGTCATTTCGGCCACCGAGAATCCACTGAACGGATGGCCCGACCAGATCACGATGTCGGCATCCTTTTTCTCCTCGATCGAACCTGTCCTATTGCTGATACCAAGCTGTTTCGCCGGATTAAAAGTCACCATTTTCAAAGCGTCTTCCTCTGGAACACCGCCGTATTTCATCACCTTTGCCGCGTCAAGATTCAACCGGCGAATACGCTCGTCCGAATCCGAATTGATC
This sequence comes from uncultured Chloracidobacterium sp., assembly GCA_964605905.1. Lineage (GTDB taxonomy): Bacteria > Acidobacteriota > Blastocatellia > Pyrinomonadales > Pyrinomonadaceae > OLB17. The sequence continues at coordinate 61,409 of CAZSEL010000022.1, forward strand.
GAAACAAGCACGCCGTTCTTCCAAAGAATATAAGCGTTGTACGGGATCGAATCGTAAGCCTCGAGCTTATAGCTCCAGCTATCTACAAATATCGAAACACCGGCGCCGTGCTTGGCGATCTCGGGTGCGATCTTGTACGCCTCAAGCCCGTGCTGCAGTGTGCCGACGCGGAAGCCGAGTTCTTCGGCAAGTCTGAGCAGATTCAAATGTTCGTCTGAACGGTAACCGTGAGCATGAACCAACCGCTTGCCCTCAAGGATCTCAACCAACGGCTCAAGTTCCATATCGCGTCGCGGCTGAACTCGTGTCTTTTTCGCGTTGAAATCGGCCCATGCCTGCCGATAATCGCGTGCCCTGAGGAATGCGTCACGCATAACTTCGATCGTTCCCATGCGAGTCCGCGGATAGCGTGGAGTCTGGCCCGCCTGAAACGTCTGGCTTGCCCGCTTTACGTTCTCGCCCATCGCGAACTTGATGCCCGCCGGTGCTCCGCTAATCAGAAAGTCTTCGACCGGTTTGCCATATTTGAACTTAACCGTAACGCTCTGTCCGCCGATCGCGTTCGCCGATCCGTGCAGCAGCAAAGCTCCTGTAACGCCGCCGGCCAACGCGCGATAAACTGAAACATCGGTCGGGTCGAGCACGTCGCGGATTCGCGTCATCGACGTCACCGAAAACGACCCTTCGTTGATCGCCGCCATCATTCCGTGCGAATGAGCGTCGATGATACCGGGCGTAACATATTTACCCGTCGCGTCGATCACACGAGCCGAACCGGCGTTGATATTCTTTCCGATACGGGAAATTTTCCCGTCGCTAATGAGAATGTCCGTGCCCTCAAGCGTTCCGCGAACCGCCGTCATCACCGTTGCGTTACGAATCAGCACGTCACCTGACGACTGCGCCGCGACAGACAACAAAGGCGACACCAACATGGCCGCAATCAGAGAAAATCTAAACAATGATCTGTTCATAATAATTGTCATGATGTCAGAACCGGGAGCGATAGCGACTGGGTTCCGGTTGCCGAAAAAGCCTGCTTAAGGAACACGCATGCCTGTGAACGGCACAGCACCCTGCGGTGAATCGACCGTTCCGGAAACTTGGTTGCCGGTCACTGAACCGGTCACCGTAATATCTATCGAAGTGCCGCCAAAGACCACCGCTCCGCCAAACGAAAATCCGGTAGCTGTAACTCGGCCGTCGCGTATTTGCGTGGTGCCGAGCTGTGTGACCATCGTTCCGGTAATTTCGGTTCCCTGTTGCTGCAAGCTGAGCGTTCCGGTAAGCAACTGGCCGGGAACGTCGATCGAAATGTTGTAAGTTCCAGCAACAGTCGCCGGTGCATCGTTTGGCCTGCCGCCAGTTCCCGTACCCGCCGGACGAGCCGGTGGAGCCTTTATTTCAAACATCTTGCCGTCAACAAAAACATGCGTGACGACGCGATCTTTTTTCAGAGCATCACCGCGAACTACGGTCAGGTTCGCGATCTTGCCGTTTTCGATAGAACCGATGCGGTCGGCCACGCCGAAGATCTCCGCGGTTCCCAAGGTCATTGCCCGGATTGCAGCATCAGCGTTCAGGCCCGCGGCGACCGCCTTCTCGGCATTCGTTGGGAAATCCGTCAGACTCGTCATCGCACCTGATTGAAACGCAAACTTGATTCCGGCCGCAGCCAATTTGCTTGCGTTCTTCGGAGCCTCGGCTCGTTGCCGCAGCGTGTCGAGACTTTCGGGATCGGCCTCGGTTGAAGCTGCGGTCGTGCGTTTCGGGAAATTTAGTGAAAGCAGAACAACGGCATCGGCGGCCTTGATGCGATCAATTACTTTATATGATTCGTTTCCGCCCGCGATTATCACTTTCAGATTGAATTCCTTTGCCAGATCCAGCGAACGAATTATCTCCATCTCGCTGTTTGCGTTAAAAACGACCGGAATCTGGCGGTCGAGTGCCGGGATCAACGCCTCAAGCGAACGGTCGGCGTCGGGACGCTTCATTCCGCGCGGGTTTGAAGCATATTCACGCTGAAGTTGTTGATGCCGACGAGCGTCGAGAAACATCTGCCGCAGCGCGGAGAAGGTCCCAAGCAGCGAGCCCGGATATGTTCCCGGAATCGTGCTGTACGAAATGTGCAGAGCGACCGGCGAGCGGACGATCATCTTTGAAACGGAATCACCCGCAAGGTTTATCAACGCCGAATTCCCGTTAAAAACTCCGGTTCTGCCGACGGTCAACGCGGTAGTAAAACCCGCATTCCGCGCACTTTCAAACTGTGTCTCGCCCGAACGAACGTCGTCAGCCGATGATTCCTCCGGACGCAAGCCTGCCGGGTAGTTTGAATTAGACGCAGGTGCCTGAGCCGCCGCAGCTGCCGCGGCCGCTGCACCGCCTCCGCCGCCCGGACCGCCTGTTGGCCGTGCGGGCGCAGCCGGAAGCCCCAGATTCGTCAACGCATCGACAAAACCCGGATAGACCGTGAGTCCGGTACCGTCAATCGTGACAGCGTCAGCCGGAACACGAGCGTCCGCGCCGACCGATTCGATCAAACCGTCGCGAATAACGACCGTTCCGCGTTCGATAGTCGCACCCGAAACGGTAACGATCCGCGCATTTGTTATCGCCGTGGACTGTGCCAATGCGGAATCCGACAGAAACAAACCGATGGCCGCAAAAGCGTACAAAACGAGCTTTATTCTCATAATCGCAAATTGAATGGTGAAAAACTGGTACTGCTTCGAAAAACGTTTACGCAGAGAATAAAGGAAAAGTTTCAGACGCGCAAAGCGACCGCCCGGCAATTCTGAAACTTTACAAAAACTTACAAAATCATGCAGAGCGTCAAAAACTCTTTGCTGGGTTTCGCGTGGAATAATTATTGGCCTACCGGTTTTCGGGTAGAGAATGTTTGGGTCAATTATCGCTTTGCTCAAAATAATTATTGCTTTTCTGAGATTGAGAATTGCTTTTCGGAAGCTGGGAATTGCTTTTCGGATACTGGGAATTGCCTTTCGGAAGCTGGGAATTGCCTTTCGGAAAGTGAGTATTACGGTGTTTAGCTCAATTATTGCTTTGTTCACGGCGACAAGCCAAGGCCGACAATAGTGAGCGACTAGCTGACAGCGTCGTGAAAGATAACGCCCAAAGTATGACGCTCGCCGGAGAGGACTTCGCTGACGCCGTGCCGCATTGCCGATCTATAGTATCCGCGAGTTCCCTTAACGGGGCGAAAATTGGTCGCAAAAACGATCGTGTCGCCTTTATGGGGCCTTAGAACAATGGCCTTTGATTGAGCGCGAGGCACCTGTTCTGTAAGCACAAACTCACCGCCGGTGTAGTCATCGTCCGGTTCGTTCAGAAAAAACGCCAACTGCATCGGAAAATAAACTTCTCCGTAAAGATCCTGATGAAGCGTGTTAAATCCGCCTTTCCCATATTTCAGAATAAGCGGCGTCGGCTTCGTCTGACCGTTGTCGTGACAGCGGTCTTGCAACTCTTTAAACGTCGCAGGAAACCGCATGTCCAGATTAAGTCGCTCCATCCACACATTTGCGATCGGAGCCAGCCGCGGATAAATTTCGCTCCTTGCAGTCTGTACCAGATCGGGCAGCGGATAATCAAAATATTTATATTCACCGAGCCCGAAACGGTGTCGTTCCATTACGACGGTTTTCCGAACATCGTACTTGTCGTAATTTTCGATGAGTTCATCACAACTCTCGCGCGTCAAAACCCGACGAACCAAGGCGAACCCTTTCTCATGCATTGCTATCGACGCGCTATGCCAATCGATGGATGAAAATATATCTTTTGCTTTGGTGGCAGTACTCATAATGTTTCGGATTTACGCTCGTTCGATTCTTCCAACAAAACAACCGGCTTCCGCGTTTCGGATATTGATAAATTTCACGTTGTTCAAGCCGAAAATATCTTCGATCTGATCTTCAAGGCATTGCACGTCAACTCTTTCCCTTCGGATAAGTTCGCTATTTTCTCCAAAACCTTCAAAATAGCAGCGGCAGATCAATTAGGTCAGGCGGAAACTTTTCATCGTTGAACGGCTCGCACTCATCCTTATGAATAAATATCGGCCCCGGATCGGGCAAATCCGATCTCCCTTCGAACGAATTGTATGTCAGATAAATTCGCTCATCCGCTCCTTGATCAAAAACCCTGAGACAGCTCCGGCACGAGCCGTAACCCGTCGCGATGCTGACATCCGCTTTGAGACTCTTATACTGCGGCGACTTCAGCGTCGCCCGTGCTTCTGTAGCTATCTCTGCGGGAATTGGTATAATTCTATAGTTCATGATTGCTCCTAATTCTCCTTATTCTTGCTCATCTTTATCTTTCTTACTCTTCTTGTTCTGTGGTTAGAGAGAGAGAACCCACGGAGCAAGATGAACAGGAAAGAACAAGAATGATTACAAGCCAGGCGACTCGTTTGAAAGAAGTTTTTTCTTCCGCTCAACTCCCCATTTATATCCGCTCAGCTTTCCGTCTTTTGCGACGACACGATGGCAGGGTATGACGACGGCGATGCGGTTGTTCGCACAGGCTTGGGCGACGGCCCGGACCTTTTTCTTATCGCCAAGCTGCTCGGCAATCTGAGTGTAAGAGACCGTTTCACCGTATGGTATCTTTCTCAATAGCTCCCAAACGCGCATCTGAAACGCCGTCGCCTGAATGTCAAGCGGCAGATCAAGCCGCTGCTTTTTGCCGGAAAGATGTTTCAGTATCTCATCGACAAAACCTTTCAAAACCTTAGCGTCCTTTACGATCTCGGCATTTGGATATTCGGTTTTAAGATTGCTCTCAAGCGCAGCGTCGTCGTCCGCGAACGCCACGTTGCAAAGCCCCTTGATCGTCCGTGCGACCAATATCCGCCCGAGTTCGCAGTCGGTGATCGTAAAGTTTATCTTCATTCCCTGTCCGCCCTTTTTATACGCCGTCGGAGTCATCCCTAGATTTTCACCGGCCTTTTCGTACAAACGGCTGCTTGAGCCAAATCCCGCGTCATACATCGCCGTCGTAACATCGCTGCCGCCACGTAATTCGTCTTTAAACTTTTCCATTCTTTTTGCCTCCGCATATTTTTTGGGACTGACCCCGATAATTTCCTTAAAACTCCGCTGTAAGTGATACGGGCTAAGATCCAGCTCGGCCGCAAGGTCGTCGAGCGAATAAAGGTCTTCTGATTCAAGCAATTCGCACGCTTTCATCAGCTTTTCGATCTGCGGATCAACCGTTTTCACTGTCTTAGGTTTGCACCGCAAACACGCCCGCAATCCGAACTTTTCCGCCGCTTCAGATGTCGCGAAAAACGCAACATTTTCCCTCTTCGGCGTTCTTGCCCGGCATGAGGGCTTGCAGTAAATTCCCGTCGTTTTCACACCGAGAAAAAACGCCCCGTCGAACCTCGCATCGTTTGCTGTTACCGCCTTCCAAAATACTTCCGTTTCCATGTTTATGAGTTTATCTGCCTGCCAAACTGAAATCTATCCGAAAATTGCGGTAGAATTTAAATATGGGAGCGATCGTGCTTTTTGACGGCGTCTGCAATTTTTGCAACGCTTCGGTAAATTTCGTTATCGAACGCGATAAGGCCGGATATTTCAAATTCGCGCCGCTGCAATCGGAGATCGGCGAAGAACTCGCCGCAAAACACGGCATCGATAAGATCGAAACAGATTCGGTGATAGTCGTCGAGGACGAGAAAATTTACACCCATTCGTCCGCCGCGTTGCGGATCACGAGAAAGCTCGACGGAATCTGGTCGTGGATTTATGCTTTCATCATAGTCCCGCGTCCGATCCGCGATTTTTTGTATAAGCTTTTTGCAAAGCATCGCTATCTGCTGTTCGGGAAACAAGATTCATGCATGATGCCGACGCCGGAAGTCCGGGCAAGATTTTTGTGACTGGAACGCAAGCATCCCTGCTTGCCCGACCGCGATAGCGGTCGAACTGGCTCTAACTATGTTTCACTCGCAAGCAAGGATGCTTGCGTTCCAGTCAATAACGATGAGTTTTTCACTCGAAACATTGGAATACGACCGGCTGCTTGAGCTGGTCAGCCGCGACGCCCAGACCCCGATGGGCGTCGAACGGTTCGCCGATCTGCGCCCGATGGTCAACCGGCACGAACTCGACCGCGATCTCGCGGCGATCTCCGAAACCATCGTTCTGAACGAGGAGAAACAAGTTACCTGGTCGTTCAGCGGATTGCAGGACCCGACCGACGCCGTAGCAATACTAAACATCAAAAACGCGACGCTCGAACCGACGCTGCTGCTCGAAGTTTCCCGCGTTTGTAGTCAGGCACTGTTTGCCCGCTCGTCCATTCAACCGGAAAAAGAAGTCGCACCGACGCTCTGGTCAATCGTCGAAAACATTCCGCCGACTCTGCTCGGCGTGCTCGATAAGATCAATAAAAAATTGCTTCCCGGCGGCGAGATCGATGATTCGGCCTCCCCCGAACTTGCCCGCATTCGCCGCGAAATAACGAGCCAGCGTGCAAGGCTGACAAAATCACTCGAATCTGTGATGCGTGCGTCCGGCGATGCGATCCAGGATGACATCGTAACCGTTCGTAACGACCGCTTTGTCATCCCCGTAAAAGCAGATTTTCGTGGGCGTGTCGGCGGCGTGGCACACGGCTTTTCGTCGAGCGGCCAAACAGTTTTCGTTGAACCGCTCGAAGCCATCGAGGCCAACAATGAACTCCAAAACCTGAAAGGAAAAGAAGAACGCGAGATCGCCCGCATTCTGTTCGAGCTTACCGAACAACTCCGCGAACAATTGCCCGCGATCGAATCATCTGTCGCAGCCGCCGCCGAACTCGATTTCATAAAAGCAAAAGTAGAATTCGCCCGCACCTACAAAGCCGTCGTGCCCGATATTTCCGAAAATGAAACCCTCGAACTTATCGACGCGCGACACCCACTGCTCGAAGAAAATTTGCGCACCGCAGATCTGCTGAGAAAGTCAGAACCGGGAGCGATAGCGACTGGGTTTAGTGCCGAAACTGGAACCACGAAACAACACGAAAAGACACGAAACAGCGAAAATCCGCAATCCGCAATCCGCAATCCGCAATCGGAGATCGTTCCCTCCAGCTTCACGCTAACCCGCGACAAGGCTGTTATGATAATCTCCGGTGCCAATGCCGGTGGAAAAACCGTCGTACTAAAAACCGCCGGTTTGCTAAGCCTGATGGCGCTTTCCGGCCTGCCCGTTCCGGCAAAATCGGCGAAGATTCCTTTCTACCGCTCCGTTCTCGCCGACATCGGCGACCATCAATCTCTGTCAGCAAATCTCTCGACATTCTCTTCGCACATGTCGAACATCGCCGACATGATGCGCGAGTGCACATCGCCGTCGCTTGTTCTGCTCGACGAAGCCGGAACCGGCACCGACCCCGAAGAAGGCTCGGCACTCGGTGTCGCCATCGTCGATCATTTCCGGCATGCGTGCGGTGCTCAGGTGATTGCCTCTACGCATTACCGCGGCCTGAAGATCTACGCCGCGAATGACGAAAACGTAATAAATGCGTCGGTCGAATTCGACGAAAAAACGCTGCAGCCAACGTACAAACTCCTGCTCGGCCTTGCCGGTGCATCGTCAGGTATAGAGATCGCCCGCCGCTTTGGTATCAAGCAGGACGTGATCGACGCATCGCGACAAAATCTCGATATTTCTGCCCAAGACGCCGAAGCGTACCTTCTGAAACTTCAGACCGAAACGAAGCAGGCCGAAGACCTTCGCATCGCGCTCGAAGAAGAACGCGAAGCGACCGCGCTAAAATACGCCGGCCTTGAAGTCGAGGCAATAAAGAAAGAAAAGGCTCGTCAAAAGGAATTCGAACGCTCGCTCGCCGAAACCGTCGAATCATTCGATCGCCAGTCAAAGGCGTTCATCGATTCGATCGAAGACAAGGCCCTTAAAAACAAGCTCGAAAAAGAACGCTCCGCCCGCAAAGCCGAAATGAACCGGGCAGTCATGTCCAAAGTTCAAAGTCCAATGTCCAATGTCGGTATCAGGAAGTCAGAGCCGGGAGCGGTAGCGACTGGGATCTCTTCCGGCTCCCCTCCTTACGAAGGAGGGGTGGCATCCGCTTCGG
>CAZSEL010000023.1:0-64982 GCA_964605905.1 uncultured Chloracidobacterium sp.
GGGACAAGGCTATACCTACGACGCAGCCGGAAATGTTATCACCGATGCCGAAGGCCGGACTTTTTCCTACGACGCCGAAAATAAACAGATCGAAGCCGAAAACTCCAGCCAAGTTGTGATCGGACAATACTACTTCGACGGCGATGGAAAACGCGTGAAAAAGGTCGTACCTGGGACTGGTGAAGTTACGATCTTTGTTTACGACGTTGGTGGTAAACTCATCAGCGAATATTCAACAGTAGTCGAACCAGTCGAGACCGCAAACGTTCAATATCTAACAAACGACAATCTGGGAACCCCACGCATAAACACCGATAAAGACGGAAATGTGGTGTCGAGAAGTGACTACATGCCCTTCGGTGAAGAAATAATCGCCCTCGGTAGTCGCTCAAACTTGGATAAGTACGTTGCTGATAATGTACGGCAAGGCTTCACCGGCTACGAAAACGACGATGAGACAGGTCTGGATTTCGGTCAGGCGAGAATGTATGCCTCGAAACTAGGGCGGTTTACCGCAGTAGATCCGTATGCCGGTAGTGCGGATTTCGAATTGCCTCAAAGTTGGAATCGTTACGTATACGTAATGGGCAACCCTTTGGCATTTATTGATCCAACGGGGATGATATGGGCCCGTTCTGGAGCGGATACATTTTGGTTCTCAGATGAAGAATGGGAACTGATGAAGGATAAGAAAGACGATAATGGGAACTTAGTCTACCAAGAACGGACCGATCTTGAATTTGATTCTGTTGATGGACGTGTTCGTCTTGACCCGAACGGCCCTACGGCCGATAATCCCAACGGCTATACTATAATTGGTCCAAATCAGGGATCTGGTTTTATAGCTATGGCAGGGACGGCAGTCGTGGTATCGCAGGTCGATAGCCCGGTACCTGGTCCCGCAGACATCGCGGCACTGGCATTGCTGGCCTACGCTGGTTATACCGCGCTTACGCATGAAATTCTTCAGCTTCCTCAAATGCCGACTATCTTAATGAATGAGAGTGCAAAAACCAGCTCGGCACCTGACGCTCCACTTACTCCTGCCGCAAAGAAAAAGCTTGGAAATCTCGCAGGCAGAGCGGGAGAGAAAGTTGCGGACGTAATTAAATCAAGAGGTGGAACTGGTGCCAACGTTCAAAAAGCTGGGGAATGGGCCGGAAAAACATTGGGTGAAGCTGCAACAGCCGCTGCCGCCGGAAACGAAGGTGCAAAAACGGCGATTAAAATTGCTAAAGAGGCGAATAGGTTAGGTCAAAGATACTAAGGTTAATTCCTAGTACCTAAATTATGATGATGAACACGATATCGGAAGAGTTGCATAATATCCTGTCAGAATTTCACAAGCTCGTAGAGCATTCATTAAGGGCCATTCGATACGTTTGGATAGATGGATGTTTAGACAAGATATTGCTTGAATTTGATCAAATGTCGCTTTTAATAGAGGCGGAGGTGGACTATGACACTATTACGTTTCGAGTTATTAATAACGAGAACCGAGAGACCTTTTCAAGTATAGACGCTAGTTACTCTGAGCCATGGGCCGATTTGATTGGAAAGCCATTCGGTTGGGGTTGGGTTACTATCAATCAACAAAATTATCTTGATGGAATTCTACTAAGCTTCGGCCTTATCAGTCCAAATCTGTTGCTTAATGTTTCGGCATCTTCAATTACGGTAAGTGTTATCCATCAAATTCCTGACGGGGCTTTGATAAGCGGAGGATCGGGGTCAGACATGTAATTCTCGTAGTATTTCCTGATATTTCTTCGTGACCAATTCTTTTGCAAATCTGAGTTTACGGTCGCTCTCTAGGTTCACTTGGGCGGCGTCCCGGCGGCGGCCAGTCGTAGACGGGTCGAGATTTACTATCTTAGCGGTTTCAACAATTGTGGCGCCGGCTTCGTAAGCTGAGAGGATAAGGACCTCTTTTGCCATTACGGATCGGGTTGATTTTGCGTTGGAGCAGAAGCTCTCGCGTTGAAGGCCGAACACACTCTCGACGGCTGCGACGGTTACGGTATCGGAAAAAGATATTGAGGTGGGGGGCTTACTTGTAAGGCAGGTCGAGTTTACCTTGAACGGGCAAAAGCACGTAGCCCACGTTCGCCGACGGAGACGTTTGGTATGGTTTGTATGTCCAACCCCGGACAGACGATGCCGGTCCTTTGATTGATAAACTGTTCGACTCCTTTAAGTTTGTAAAGAACTAATTGCCCACTCACGCCTTTTGCTTTTGCTGGTTGTCGAGAACGGTATCGAGGAACTGGAGGACGAACTTTTGCTTTTCGCGGGGGAGGAGCTTGACCTGCTCGAACTTTCTTTGCAGTTGCGAGGCCGGGCCGGGTTTGCTTTTGGCGGCGTTCGGCTCGCTTCCCAATAGTTCGGCGACCGAGACTTCCAGAGCGGCGGCGGCCCTGATAAGTTACGCCATTTATGCGGCACTGACTCACGAAATAACTAATCTACCGATTGATGGGACGATTTTTTTCAGCACTAAAGACGAGCGAAAATCTAATCCTGACAAAGTTGCAGCAGCGGAAGCAGCTTTAAACGAATTGAAAGGTGTTCTTAGTAAATTAAAATCGACCCCAAATAAAACACCGGAGATAAAAAAACAGATCGAGACGGTGAAGAAAGCAATTAAAAAGGCCAACGATGCCATGAAGAAGTCAGAACCCCATGGAATTACTGGTAAGGGAAACTAAAATATGAAAGGTGATTCAACTTTGTATACATTTGTTCTTGATTTCAAGGGCGGTACCTATTTATCGCAAGTAACGGCAGCCAACTTCAATGACGCTCCAATGAATTGGGCCCGCGAACTAAAATCGGATCAAATTGCTGGGGCAGTGAATGATTTTCGAAATAAAATTATCAGCCAGATTTCTGATGAACCCCCCGTTGAAATAGTAGGTTTGTCAAATACGTGGTGCCTTACCTTTCAGATAGATGAGAGGCTTGCAATCGTGCATTTTATTGAAACCGCAACGACGACTAGAGATTGATTTGTGTAGGACGCGACAACTTGCACGACCTGATCACGTGATCCAAAACTATGAGATTAAAGAAGGCGGAACTAGTTTCTGAAGACATTGCGCGAGCAGTTCAGGACTCACTTATCAGCGCTGAGGTTGCACGTGAAATAGCATTTCACATGACAGATTGGAGATATAATTTGGAGATGTTGATTAAATTATATGATGAAAATCTTTCTTTGTCTGACGAAGAAATAAACTCCATCGTTCTTGAGTTTTTAGCTCACGTTCCGAATCATGTAGCGGCGGCAATGAAATTAATTGGCTACGGGCCTATTGAAGATATTTTTGAGGTGGGCGTGCTTGAGAAAGATTTGAACGAATAGGAGTTTAAATTCTCGGATCATCGGCAAGCACGCAAAATCTGCTCAAACTCAATTTCGATTACGGAACGACCGACAACAACGGGAATGTTAGATCGCAGACGATCACCGTCCCGACGGTCGGCTCGATTCCGGGGTTTGTCGCAACTCAAAATTATACTTACGATTCGCTCAATCGAATAAAAGACGCGACGGAAAATATTTCGAGCACTCAGACTTGGAAACAGACATTCACTTATGATCGTTACGGAAACCGCAATTTCGACGAAGCAAACACGACCACGGTTCCAAAGAATTGCGGTGCGTCACCGAACTTCACTGTCTGTGCAACCGACAAAAAGATCGTAAATCCGAATGTAAATACTTCAAACAATCGTCTCAGCTCAAGCGATGACTACGTATTTGACAGTTCTGGGAACATGATTGAGGACGCCCTAGGCCGAACCTTTACTTACGACGCGGAAGACAGGCAGATACAAGTGAATGACGGTTCTACAGCTATTGGCCAGTATTCTTACGATGGCGAAGGGAAACGAATCAAGAAGATTGTTCCAGCTTCAGGCGAAACGACTGTTTTCGTATATGACATATCCGGTAAATTGACAGCAGAATACTCGACAGTCGTCGCACAAAGCAATTATGCATCGATAGGCTTCTCGACTAACGATCATCTTGGAAGTACGAGAATAATTACAGATACGGTCGGCCAAGTTATTTCGCGTCGCGATTTTTCACCGTTTGGTGAGGACACGAACCGCACAACTTATGGAACGGACTCCGTCCGGCAAAGATTCGTCGGCTACGAACGCGACATCGAGACTAATCTTGACTTTGCACAAGCAAGAATGTATGCGAACTCGTTGGGACGATTCTCGGTGCCGGATCCGATTATCTCCAGTGTCGACCCAACTCTTCCTCAAACTTGGAATCGATACGTCTACTGCCTTAACAATCCTTATAAAATTACCGATCCTAGCGGTCTGATTTGGACGTACCAAGACAGCGCTGATGGAAAGACTCGGACCTTTAAGTGGTACGATAATGAAAAAGACATTGAGAAGGGCTTCACTCCGTATACTGGTGGGAATTATTTCATCGGAGACGGCAAAGCGGTTTTTCTCGGGGCTAAGGGCTATTGGAATTGGGTGTCAGTCGAGGAGGCTGGTTTAGGCCAGTTGGACGAATTCCTCAGAAGCCCTGATTCGCCTTTAAGTGCCGAGGAAAAGGAAAAACTTACCGCCAATTTTGTTAAACGAGTGCGGAGTTTTCACTGGGAGGATGATTTTTGGGCGTCGCTCGCAGGAACTGCCCTTGGGGGCTTAGCCGACAAAGGACGAAGGAGTCTCGCTGCACTGTTTACGTCAGGAGTCAGAGTAGAGACGGCAGAACTGGCTGGGATGCTTCGACAAGCAATGGCCGGCAAGGGAAATTTTGGAATCGGAAGTGGAACGGTCGATCAAGCGAATGCGATGGGTCGAGCTTGGGTTGGAGAAGGATTTGAGATCGCAAGCGATGGTATTACACTAATAAGTAAAGATGGGCTAAGACAGTTTCGACCCCCATCTTACAAACCTCAGCTAGGAAAAGTACAGGCCAATTTTGAATGGAGGCCAGAAAACCTTAAGCAATGGCAAGGGAACGGACACTTAGACATCAAATGATCAAACCTGTATTGCGCCGGCTTCATAGTCCTGATTTGCTCGACTTGGAAAATGGAGTTCCATCTGACGCTAGGAACTTCTGCATTTTGGTACAAGCGATGATTGGGCCGACCGGGGGCATTGGTGAGGAATCATTCGATTTTATTTATTGTACTCCTCACCAAATTGACATTATTTTACTGAAAGAGAGTTACTTGTTTGGGAAACATTATCTTTTCGTAGCTGAATATAATTACATCACGCTTTTCGAAGCGGTGGAATCTATATGCTCGAGTATTTCAGGGTCAACCTGGCGGGAAGTAGGTGAAAAATTAGGTCGTTATGGAAAGTGGGAATTTGAGGATTACGAATTGCAATAAGTCAATACATCGGTGATTTCGACGAGACGAACTGGAAAGAGGCGTATTCGTGGTTCGACGGCTTAGGCAGAGGTTACAAATCGCAATCGGTCGATTCGGCGGGCGATGTTTTCAGCGAATCCCTTTTCGATGAATTCGGCAGGCCGTGGAAATCAAGCAACCCGTACCGCACGGGCGAAACAAAGCTCTGGACCGAAAACTTCTACGACACCGCCGGACGTGTATTCAAAGTGAAAACACCAGACGGAGCCGAGTTGGAAACCGCTTGGGGACTAGCAACAACCGGCAACCAGATCGGCACGGCCGTTACCGTAACAGACCAAGCCGAAAAACAAAGACGCTCGATCACGAATGCTTTAGGGCAGTTGACGAGAGTTGACGAACCAAACAACGCCGGGCTGCTCGGCAACATTGGTACTCCAAACCAGCCTACTTTATATGCCTACGACACGCTTAATAATCTGACGACGGTTACTCAGGCGGGCAGCGGAACCGAGCAATGCGGGCCGACTGGCGGAAATTGTTCTCAGACCCGAACTTTCTCGTACAACAGCCTTTCCAGACTGCTCTCGGCAACAAATCCCGAAAGTGGCACGATCAATTACATCTATGACAACAACGGCAATCTGACGCAGAAGACGGATGCAAGAGGTGTTCAGACGGCATATGTTTACGACGCCCTAAGCCGCCTGACGAATCGAAACTATTCGACACCGGGCGGAACTCCGCCAAACTATCAGGCGACGCCAAATGTCACATACACCTACGACGATCCATTGATAGCTAACTCAAAAGGAAAGCTGACGAAGGTGACCAATGGCTCCGGCCTTGACCGTTCGACAACCGAATACACCGCTTTCGACATCTTAGGAAGGGTGACTGGTCACAAGCAGACAACCGACGGAAACGCTTATACCACAGGTTATGTTTATAACTTGTCGGGCGCGTTGATCGAGGAAACCTATCCGAGCGGACGTGTCGTAAAGAATGTTCTTGATAACGAAGGCGATCTGGCACTCGTTCAAAGCAAGAAAAACTCGAACCACGGATACTGGAACTACGCTAACAGCTTCACTTACAACGCGGCGGGAGCTGTAACTTCCATGCAACTTGGAAATGGCCGCTGGGAAAGCACGATCTTCAACTCAAGATTACAGCCGACTCAGATTGCTCTGGGAACCGTTCAGAATGGACACGACAAACTGAAACTAGAATACGGGTACGGAACAACCCTGAACAATGGAAATGTACTTTCCCAGAAAATAACCGTTAAACGTCCGAGCCAATCTGATTTGGTGTTCGACCAGACTTATACGTACGATTCGCTGAATCGGATAACCTCAGCCGAGGAAAAGACAGGAACGAACGTGAACTGGAATCAGACCTATACGTTTGATCGATACGGAAACAGGAACTTTAACGAAACTCTGACTACGACGTTACCAAAGAATTGCGGAACCTCGCCAAACTTTGTTGTATGTACGGCAGATATCCCGGTTTTTAATCCATCTGTAAACACCGGAAATAATCGACTAAACGGCACGACATATGACGCCGCCGGAAATGTAATTGTTGATGCAGAAGGGCGACAATTCACATACGACGCAGAAAACAAACAAATCGAAGTAGAAAATTCGAGTGAAGTTGTTATCGGAACGTATTTCTTCGACGGCGACGGCAAGCGCATCAAGAAAGTAGTGCCAGGAACGGGCGAAACAACAATTTTTATCTAGGACGCTGGCGGAAAACTCGTCGCAGAATATTCCACAATCGTCGAGCCAACCGAAACCGCAAAGGTTCAATATCTAACCGCTGATAATCTCGGAACTCCGCGCATAAACACCGATAAAGACGGAAATGTAATTTCGAGAAGTGACTACATGCCCTATGGAGACGAGATTATCGGCCTCGGCGGGCGCTCAAGCACTGACAAATATGTCGTTGACGCAGTCCGTCAAGGGTTTACCGGCTACGAAAGCGACAACGAAACCGGTTTTGATTTTGCTCAAGCTAGAAACTACTTATCGAACCACGGAAGGTTTTCTGGATCTGATCCTCATAATATTATTTTCGATAAAGATGCCGGTCGTGATGCAGAAGAACAAAGAGCGATCTTGGTGCAATTCATTGTCCTACCGCAGCATTGGAATAGATATGCATACGTGTTGAACAATCCACTTTTGCTGGTTGATCCAACGGGCGAACTGTGGATGAATTCCGAAGGCTCTTGGCAGTGGGTCGAGACGTGTCCTAAAAACGCAGAATGCTTCGTTGCAGTAGCCGTTCCATCAGAAAAGTCAGCACACCTTTATATTCTCGGATCAAGAGGTGCAAAAGACATAACGACCATTCAGGCAAATGCGAATGGAGTTATTGATTTGAATTTGGTTGCTGCTCATCACGACGCGAACTTTCTTGTTGCTAAAGATCAGAATATTCCCGAAGAGTTTCTATCGAATGCCGGGGCTGCCGCACTCTTTAATGTGGCCAGTCTCTATAAACAATTCTTCCCATCCGACGCAAAATTAGAGTATACGGCTGGTGCCGAAGCAACAGGTAAAGGATGCTATTATGCAAACGGAACAGCTTGCCATAAAACGCATGATGGTGGAAATGCAATAGACGTTCGATACATGGACGCGAACGGAAGTCCGCTAAGAAAGAGTGACTTGGCGTATGCAAACGCTGACATTATGCGAACTAAAGCATTGATTGGAGGATTCGCTAGTGCAGGTTTCGACGTGATTTATACAGGAAAGCAGTCGAGATTCAACCTTGGAAGCGTAAGTTCTAAAATCGAAAAGATCCACAGAAATCACCTCCACGCAAAACGAGGGGGAAAACGCACGGTTCGTTAGGCATTTTGGCAAGAAAAGGAAATATATGAAAAATTCTATTCTTTTGATTTGTTATGTACTGTCGGTTTTAACGTCGTGTCGAGACTCGGAGATTACAAAGGCGCAAATAGAAAATAAGTTAGCGACTGGTAATAACGCAGAAATTACTGAATCCAGACGTTCGATAACAATGGAAGAGGTTTGGGTACCGGAGTACATTGAAGAATGTCTTCCACGAGTGAAATCACCTGAACCCATCGAAATCGAAAGCTCCTTTAACCCTTATTATTTGCGGGTCAATATGGATGGCCTCGATGGCTTCGAAACTGTTGTGCTCGTCAGAGGAGTGTCAGACAAGAAGAAGCGCGGCGTCTTGATATGTCAAAACTCTAAAGAGCCATATCTTTTTGGAACAATCGCAAAATCAGCCGTGCCATTCTCGGATATGCGCGATGATAATTTCGTCACAAATCGATGGGAAGCGCTTTCGCACGTGGAGACCAAGGCATTTACGCGACACGATAATGGTAAGCTGATTGGAAGTGAGGCAAAGGGTGAATCCGTAATTTTTGTTTTTGAAGGCGGAGCATTCGTTATTTATTGGGACGGTAAGCAATTTAAAGGTGTGGGCGGGGCGTAGTCAAATTGTCATTGTACTTCGTGAGCGAGGAAACCTATCCGTCTGGAAGGGTCGTCAAGAATGTCTTGGACAACGAGGGAGATTTGGCCCAAGTCCAGAGTAAAAGAATGCTTCGGATATTTTCCGCCCCTATGCGAACAATTTTGTTTACACGGCGGGAGCGGTTTCGAGTTTGAAGCTTGGTAATGGAAAGTTTGAGAATACGCAGTTTAATTCTCGGCTTCAACCGATTCAAATTGGTCTGGGAGCATCTGCAAGCACGCAAAATCTGCTCAAACTCAATTTTGATTACGGAACGACCGACAACAATGGCAATGTTAAATCGCAGATGATCACCGTCCCAACGGTCGGTGCGAATCCGGGTTTTGTTGCAACGCAGAATTATACCTACGATTCGTTGAATCGAATTAAGCAGGCGACCGAAACGATCCCAAACCAAACAGGCTGGCAGCAGACTTTTGTTTATGACCGATATGGCAATCGAAATTTCAACGCGGCAAACACGACCACAATTCCCCAAGGCTGCGCTGTTGTAGTCTGCAATCCAACCGTTGATCCGGTAACTAATAAGTTGGTCGGATATGTATTCGACAATTCGGGAGACACCACGACCGATGCGACCGGTCAGACCTTAACATACGACGCAGAAAACAAACAGGTTCAGGTAAACGACGCAAACGGAGTCGTCGGCCAATATTTTTACGACGGAGACGGGAAAAGAGTCAAAAAGATAGTTCCGAACATTGGCGAAGTCACGATATTTGTTTATGACGCAGCCGGAAAGCTCATTCAAGAGCACTCCACCATCGTTGCTTCGGCAACCGAAGCAAACACCAACTATCTAACAAGCGACTACCTCGGAAGCCCACGTATCACAACCGATCAATTCGGCCAGGTAATTTCTCGGAGGGATTTCATGCCTTTCGGTGAAGAGATCGCAAGACAGAATTATGGCTCTGATTCTGTACATCAAAAATTCACCGGCAAAGAACGGGATGACGAAATCGAGTTAGACTATTTTGCTGCTCGCTATTATTCGAATTACCTAGGCCGGTTTACAAGTGTTGATCCAATAAATACAACGAAAGAACGCCTTGTTGATCCACAAAGATTGAATCTATTCGCTTACGTGCGAAATAATCCGACGGTGTTTGTGGATCCGGATGGAAAGGATGTTCATGTGGCAATTGGAACAAACCCAGTTGGAACAGCAACAATTCGCGTTGTCGGTGCGAGTGGGAATCAACCGCAAACGATTGAAGTTCCCCTTTACAAAATGGTTGTTTGGGATGATGTCAACGGCGGCGAGAAAAATGTGTCGACTTATTACGTAACTCGTGATGCTCCTGTTATGGATCTAAATAACCCGACAACAAGAGAGATTGGCGATGCAGGTGGGGTATTGTTCGCTGGACCGGCAATGCACAACGTAATAAACAGCGCTTTTGAGCCAAAGGGAGAACAAGACGGAGGCAATAAGCTTGTCCCTCTTGCCTATCCTGCTGGAACCGATTTAGAGGCATATGCGGTTAGAAACATTGATGGTAGTGACGGCCTTGCGGCAGAGCCAAGTAATAGCCCGGAAAGAAAAGATAAGAATGTTGCCACAGGTGTTATGATTCACGTCGGTGGAACTTTCACGCGCACTTCCGGTGAACAACGAACCATGGGTTCCTTGGGCTGCTTCGGGATTAGCCAAGGCAATCAGGCGACGAAAAGCTTCGTTGCGGATGTAAAGAAAAGACAGGAACTCAATAAGAAAGAGGGGAAAGGCGACACAACTTATTTAAGGATCGGAAAGCGCAAAAATTACCCACGCGGTTGGACGTTCCCTGTAGACTAGTGAATGGGAGAGTTATATTTATGGTCGTAAAAATATATTTTGTAATAGCATTAGTTTTTGTTCTTATCCAATGTGGTTCTAGTCAGATGACAGATAGGGAGTCATTAATGGGTAAATGGGAGGGTAGAAATACCGAAGGTAAAACAGCAGCATATTTGATAATACAAAAAGATTCTATTTACATAGAATTTGTTTCCGAACCCATTTCTTCTAGTACCCATAGCTATCGGTTGATAGAAACGGATAGGCAACTTCGAATCAAAATTGAAGGTATTGAAGAAACTTTATTAGTTGTGATTAATGAACAAGGTCAAATGACCTTTGATTTAGACGATGTTGATCGGCAAAAGGTTCATGTTCCACTGTTATCGACATTGAGGTATGTAAAATTAGCCACGGACGAATGAGAAGCAGGGTTTTTTCTTCGGGTATGTGAAAGAAGATGCTTTGAAGGTTTGTGCAGACGCGTTGCAGGTGAGTGCGGGCGAACGGCAGGCTTGTAGAGCCGAGTTGCAAACGTGTAGAGCCGAGCTGCACATGCAAACTGGGGTCATGCAAACTGGGGTCATCTATGAAGTTAACCCTGGAGTCAAGCGCACTGGGACTTTAGCACTTTTTGAGGGGTGCTTTTCGGTGGTTGACGGATTCTTCTGACAATAAAACAGCCCGGGCCTCCTTTTAGATTTGTTAGCTTGTATTTCAAATTCGCGATCGCCAATAGGGCGATACCATCATCTATTCGTGCATGAAATGCCCACACTTGAAGTTTCCTTCAGGTAATAGTTTTCCGCTACATGAAACCGGATCGGCTCATTTCCGACGGCTCGAAAATGGCTGGCCGTGCCATCAGGCCTCCAGAGACTAAGAATTTCTTCTTACCTCTCCTGCCCCCCGCGCACAGACCAACTTCGCCCCGCCTCGTGAAGCGTCTGGCCTGCGATACTCGACAGCAGGTGGTTAACACCAGCGATTCCGTGATTCTCCGTCCCTCTGATAGAATTTTGTGCCGGAACGCAATAAACGTCGTTGAATCCCGTCTAAATCAGTACCATTGATCGATCGGACTTTGCGGCGTTTAGAAAGCGGCGGATTTTCGGTTGTCAATTATTGATTTGATTGGAGATTTCTGGAATAGTGTAGGTGCATCCGCCAAAGAACCACGGAAATATGAGTGAAGTTGCGAATAAAAACGATCTAGTAACCTTTGCCGGGCCGGTGCTTGACCTGATATTGCGGCTCAAGGCGGGTATTGTGGCGCCGTCTAATGATTTGCGGCCGAAGATTGCCGGTATGCTTGAGGATTTTGAGCGTCGGGCGGAACGGTATAAGTTTAATCACAAGATCGTGCAGGTCTCGAAATTCGCGCTTGCGGCATTTGTCGATGAGACGATTTTGACTAATAATTTCCCTCTCAAGAACGAATGGGAAAAAAATCCGCTGCAGCTTGAGTATTTTGGTGAACAGCTTGCGGGAAACAAGTTTTTCGACAAGCTCGAGGCGATGCTCAAACAGATCGAAACTACTCAGGAAGCGGTCGAGGTCTATTATTTCTGTATGCTGCTCGGCTTCAAAGGCCGCTATGCGGTTTACGAACAGGAGCGGCTGCTCGGCACGATGCAAACCACTGCAAACGCACTGGTTAAGGTCGGCAGGATCAAGTCCGTCGAGCTTGCTCCGCATTGGCTGGCTAACGACCAGCCCAAGCCGCCCGAAAAACGCGGGATGCCGGTTTGGGCAAAAATCGGCGCCGTTGGCGGTCTAGGTTTAGCGATCGTGATATATATGGCGATGTTTTTGATATCTTACAGCTATCTAACGGAAACACTCGCAAAGCTGGATATCTGATCGGATAACTACAGTCAGACGGATGCGGCGTTTGTCTTTACCGCCGTTTTTCGCTGTCTCGGTGTATCGAGCGGCAAAGTAGGATCAACCATTATGAGCTGGCACATGAGCGAATTGAAGTACGCATTCGGCCTCGGCGGAATGATGTCGTTTTACGGCATTATCGGCGTGATCGTCATGGTGATGCCGGAAGACACGATGGGCTGGAACTACAAGATCGCGACCATCGGACTGGTGCTTCTGACCTTGCCTTTCGCTCTGATAATAATGTTCGTCGCGTCGCGGCGGAGCAAGAAAAGAGCGCGGCTCGAGGCTGAGGCGGAAACCGCGGCGGCGGAGGCATCTGCGGACGAAGGCGCCGTTCAACCGTCAAAACTCGCCACGCCTGCGGGAAATTTTGGTGATCTCAATTCCGGTGCGGAAGAAGTAATACAGTTCCTAAAAAGCTCAAATCTCGGCGAAGGCGGCCGCGATGCGGTTTATTCGCTGCCGTGGTATCTGGTCGCGGGTGCTCCAAAGGCCGGGAAAAGCTCACTTGTCATCAGCTCGAATCTGAATTTTCAAACTCTGCCGAGCCAGCGGCAATCGGAGCAGCGTTTTGTCCGTCCGACGGGCAATGTCGATTGGCGTGTGACCAGCGACGCGGTGTTTATCGATAGCGCCGGACGCTATCAGACCGAGGGCGTGGACGCGGAGGAATGGTCAGGGCTGCTCGAAACTATCAAGAAATACCGCTCGAACAGGCCGCTTGACGGTTTTGTGCTGGTCGTCGATTCGCGCACGATCTTAAAGGACGACGAGCGTGCCGTCGAAGAGCTTGCCAAGGTCCTCAGAACGCGGCTCGACGACGCTACGGCTCGGCTAAAGGTCCGGTTCCCGGTTTATCTTGTGTTCACGCACGCAGACACGATAGAAGGTTTTAAAGATTCGTTCTCTGCCTCTAAAAATGAGGACAAGTCGCTGGTTTGGGGCGCGACGATCCCAATCGAGAAAAGCGACAACGCACAGACGCTGTTTGACGGTGAGTATGAGATATTGCAAAACGCGATAATGAAGCGTCGGCTCGCCCGGCTTTCGGCACCGTTTCCACCGGTTCGCCAGCTTCGCATTTTTAATTTTCCGCTGCATTTCAGCTCGGCCCGGCGCAAATTCGGCGCATTTGTCAATGCGCTTTTCAGGCCAAACCCGTTTAGCGAAAACCCATTCTTACGCGGCTTTTATTTCACCGCGTCACCGGCAGGGCGTTCGGGCGGAACGGCACCCGAATCGGTAAACGGCGGATTTTTTACCGAGCGTCTGTTCCGCGACGTCGTGCTTCGCGACAAAGACCTGGTCAAGACGTTTCTTGCCCAGCGGCAGCGTCCGCCTATCTTCGGCTGGGTGCTGACCATTCTTGGGGTTCTGCTTACGTTGCTGGTGCTGATTCTTGCGGCAGTCTCATTGGTATCTAATAATCGAGTCCTTGCTGCCGCCGAGCGTGAAGGCGGAAAGGCAATCACGCTTCGACAGTCCGACGCCGGGAAAGACATTCTCGCTAAAACCGGTAACGAATTAACTGCCGAAATAAATACGATCGAGGACCTCCGCCTGTTGAGCTCCCAGTTGGACGAGTACGACCGCGAAGGTCCGCCGTTGTATATGCGGCTTGGCTTTTATTCGGGAAATCGCGTTTATAAGGAACGCCTGCTGCCGCTCTATTTAAGCATCGTCGAAAAGCGGTTTGCCGGTCCGACGGTCAAAAAGATCGAGGCAGAACTAAAGAAATTTTCCGAAAGCACGCCGGTGGCAAACCCCGGGAAGCTGACAGAAAAAGAAGAGGTCGAACTTGGCCGGCATTACGATCTGCTGAAAGCTTATCTGATGCTTTCAGGCGATTTCCCGGACAAGGCTGAATCGTCACATCTTTCTAATTCCCTAAAGGATATTTGGGCCACCGAATCTAAAGTTCCCGCTGACTTAAAGGCCGAGGCTCAGCGACAGCTTGATTTTTGGGCAAAACAGGTTGATCGCGGCCCTGACAACGGCAATTTTCCCCGTATCAATCTGGACAAAACCCTTGTTGTAAATACTCAAAAGAAACTACAGGCTTTTCCGCCGGTACAGCGATACTATCGCCGGAAAGTGACCGAGATCTCTAAAGAAGTTGAAGAGAAGATCGGCCGCCCGACTTCGCTCGAGGGGCTTCTTTCGGGCCAGGGTGCAGATCCAAGTGCATTTTCCAGCACCTATGTGATCCCTAGCGCTTACACTCGTGCCGGAAATGATTTGATGAAGGTCGCGATCTCCGAGGCGACCGCAAAGCTGACCGAGGACGATTGGGTCATGGGGGAAGAGGGCAAGAACCAGCTTGCACAGTCGAGCGACGCGGCCGTTTTGACCGAGGTATATTATCGCGACTACGCCGATCACTGGAGAAATTTCGTCAAGGCCGTCGATGTAAAGAAATACGCCAATAAAAACGAGGCCGAAGCCGCTTTGCAGTTGTTCTCACTGGCGAAATCGCCGATGGAAATATTGATGGTCGAGATTGTCAAGAATACGAATCTATCGGCTCCGCTCGATGACGAAGGCTGGATCGCGTGGATAAAAGGCATGATATTCGGCGCCGGAGAAGGAACCCAGGGCGGAACTCAGCCTGAAAAAGATTTCCGGCCGCTATTCGATTTTGTTGGTAAAAAGGGAGCTACCGCAAATGCGCCGATCGCGAATTACCGCAACGAACTAGGCCTGTTAGCACGCGAATTGGGCGGCAAAACGGATGACCAGTTAAAACGCATCGCCACCGAGATGGCAGGCGACGAGCCAAAGGACACGCTAAATATTGGCAGACGCGAAGAGAAAATAGCTGGAATGCTGTCGTCATTCGGTGATGCTCAAACACCCGGAGCTCAGGAACTTGCTACTCTTCTGCAAGAGCCGCTCGACCGGATGCGTGCTCTGCTCGGCGCGGATGTTAAGACACAGTTGGCGAAGAATTGGACGGATCAGATATTGCCCGCCGCCCGTGACATAGAGAAAGGATATCCTTTTGACGACTCGCAAACCGATACGGATCTGACAAAGCTGTCTGATTTCCTGGCTCCCGAAAAGGGTAAGTTCTCCGAGTTTTACGACAAAAAGCTGTCGAGCTATTTCGAAGAGGTAAACGGCCAGTTAAAGCAAAAGGAGAATGCCGAGATCAAGTTCAGCGACGAATTCATTGGTTATCTGAACAACGCCATGAACCTGCGAAAGGCCCTGTTCGGCTCGAGCCCGACGCCGAAGTTCGAATATGCATTCACCTTAAAGCCGGCGACCGGGGCGATCGTCGAGATTGTTATCGACAGCCAGAAGGCCAGAAGCGAAGGAACCGGAGCCCTGACAGCAAGTTTCCCGGGCAGCGGCGCCGAAATCGGCGTGCTGATGAATCTGGTATCATCGGGAGCAAGCGTTTCCCCGACCGACTCCAATACCTCGACTCCGGCAAGCAATTCGGCGGAATTAAAGTTTCCCGGCCCTTGGGGACTATTCCGCTTTGTCGATGCGGGCAAGCCGCAAAAACAGCCGGGCGGCGAATATAACCTGTCGTACAGTCTGGGCGGCAAGAGTGTTTCCGCCACGATCAAGCCGAGCGGCGGCGATCTGTTCGACAAGACGATTTTCAGGCAATTGAAGGCGCCCGACGCGTTTATCAGGCCCTAGAACAAAATTAATTTATGAACGATGCAAAACTGAAACTCGATGCCGGTGACCTGAAAGGCGCGGTCGAAGCGGCACTTGGGCTTGTAAAGACAAATCCGACAAACATCGCCGGCCGCACGTTCCTTTTCGAACTGTGCTGTTTTTCGGGCGAATGGGACCGCGCCGAAAAGCAATTGGAGGTTATCGGCCATCAGGACGCCAACTCGTTGATCGGCTCGATGATGTACCGGCAAAACTTTCATAACGAGCGAAACCGGATGCGCCTTTTCGCCGATGGCCTGAGTCCTGAGTTCGCTACCGCAAAACCGCCGTATATTGACGATCTACTTAATGCGATCAATCGAATACGCGAAGGAAGCATGCTTGAGGCCCGAACCTTGCTCGACAAGGTCGAGGAAGAACGCCCGGCGTTTCCATGCGAGATAAACGGCACGCGTTTCAGCGACATTCGCGATTATAACGACGCGACAATGTGCGTCTTTGAGGCTTTCGTCAAGGACACATATGTCTGGCTTCCCTTCGAACAGGTCCGGTCGATCAAGTTCGCAAAGCCGAAAACGCTGCGTGACCTTTACTGGATACAGGGCGAGGTCGAAATGATGAACGGAACGGCGGGCGAGATGTTTTTCCCGGCACTCTATTCCGGGTCATGGAAGAGCGAGAACGACGCCGTCAGGCTCGGACGAATGACCGATTGGAAAGACGCCGGAGACGATGTTTTTATCGGCGAAGGAATGAAAATATTCTGGATGGACGGCAAAGACCGCTCGATACTGGATATCGAAAATATCTCATTCGATCACGGTTCGGGCGAGGAGTAACACATTTCGCGTGATTATTTCGCGTTTTTGGTTTAGAATGGATAACTCCGTTTATCCGCATTAATTTTTTACCCTGGTTTCATGGGAGTAGGAGTCTCTTTTTGATGAGCGAAGACCTTCAAAAGCCGCCGGTCATTGATATCGATGCGATAACGCAGCCGATCTCCGATGAATCTCCGTCAGGTGAAAACCTGCGGTATTCAGGACTTTACGACGAGATAAGCGAAGCGCGGCGCGCGGACGACCCGCTTGCTCTCGGCGATTGGACGTCTAATCTCAAGACCGCCAATTACAAACAGGTAATCGATCTTGCGATGCCGGCATTGACCGAACGGACGAAAGATCTGCAGATTGCGGCATGGCTCACTGAGTCGTTGATCCGACAGCATGGATTTCCCGGCCTGCGTGACAGCATGAAGCTCTTGACGGCGTTGCAGGACACGTTTTGGGAAACCATTCACCCGGAGATCGACGAGGGCGATATGGAAGGCCGCGGCAACGCCATCGAGTGGTTCGACGTGCAAGGAGGCAGGTCTATCGAGACGCTGGCTATTACCGCCGGACCCGGTCTCAGTTTTGTAAATTTCGAAGACTCGAAGTCGTTCGATATTCCCGAAGACCTTTCGGGACTTGAAGCCGAGGAGCAGCAGCGATACAACACGCTAAAGGAACGTGCCGAAAAAGAAAACCGAACGACTACCGAACAATGGCGTTCGGCACGGAAACAAACACGTCGGCAGTTTTGCGAGGAGACTAATTTTGCGATCGAAGAGTGCTGGGCGGCATACACCGACCTGAACCGCTCGATCGAGGAACATTTCGATCGGAACCAGTCGCCCGGAATGACGAACCTCAAAAAGGGCTTAGAGGAAATACACGTCGTCGTCAAAAAGATCCTTGAGGAAAAACGGCTCGAGGAACCCGATCCGTCCGACTTTGAAGAAAGCGGCGAGAGCGGCGAAGCCGGAAGCGCGGGTTCCGACGGAAAAGGCCGAGGCTCAGGAACCGGTGCGGTCAGCGACCGCCGAGAGGCGTTACAGCGTCTTGCTGAAGTGGCAAGCTATTTTCAGCGGGCCGAACCCCACAGTCCGGTCTCGTATCTCGTACAAAGGGCAGTCAAGTGGGGCAATATGCCGCTCGAATCGTGGTTGACCGACGTTATAAAGGACGAAGGCGTGCTTTCGCAGCTTCGCCAAACGCTCGGTTTCGACACCGGCGGCGGTTGGGAGAGTTCAGCTTCAGATTCAGGTTATACGGAGAGCGTGCCGGAAAGCACGCCGGAGAGTTCAAGTTCAGATGACTCGTGGTAGGGACGACGCTGATTGAATATAAGAAATTCATGATCGACGGCCGGTAATAATTATTTCAATTTAAGAAGGAGAAAAATAATGCCAACAAAAGAAAGTTTACAGCACAAGATTGACCGCGTCCGTCCGCCGCGTGTACAGATCACATACGATGTCGAGGTCGGTGGAGCGATCGAATTGAAGGAACTGCCCTTCGTTACGGGCATATTGGGCGATTTCGTCGGGAAACCCGAAGAAGCTCTTCCGGCTCTCAAAAACCGAAAGTTTGTCGAGGTTGATCCTGACAATTTCAACTCCGTGCTTGCCGGTATGGCACCGAGACTTGCCTATACCATCGATAACAAAATGCAGGACGATGGAAGCAAGTTGGGTATCGAATTAAAGTTCAAGAACATCGAGGATTTCGAGCCAGACAACATCGTCCAACAGGTCGATCCGCTGAGAAAGCTGGTCGAGGCACGGCAAAAACTTTCGGACCTTCGTTCGAAAATGGACGGGAACGAGAAACTCGAATCCATGCTTGAGGACATTATTTCGAGCACGGACAAACAGAAAGAACTCAGCACCGCGCTGGGCATCGAAGGTAAGGAGGACGCATAAACATGGCTAAGCAAAAACAAGAAGCCGGAGCACAGGCCGTCGAAGTAGTAGAAGAAAGCGGCGGATTGCTCGACCAGATATTGACCGAGGGCCGTATGGGCCGTGACGAATTCCAAAAGGAACGCGCCAAGGACATGATCGGCGAATTCGTCAATCAGGTGATGAGCGGCGAACTCACGATGTCCAAAAACATGGACGTTGCGATCAACTCGCGTATCGCCGAAATTGACAGGCTGATCTCGGCCCAGATGAACGAGATCATGCACCACGAGGATTTCCAAAAGCTCGAAGGCTCGTGGCGCGGCCTGCATTATATGGTCAAAAACACGCTGACCAGCCCGCAGTTAAAGATCCGCGTGATGAGCGTGACCAAGAAAGATCTTTTGAAAGATTTTGAACGAGCTCTCGAATTCGACCAGTCGGCGATGTTCAAAAAGATCTATGAGGACGAATATGGTATGTTCGGCGGCGCTCCGTTCGGCGCGTTGATCGGCGATTTCGAGTTCGGCAATCATCCGCAGGATATGGCCTTGCTCGAAAATATGTCCCAGGTCGCCGCGGCCGCTCACGCTCCGTTCCTTAGTGCGGCACAGGCCGGTTTATTCGGTTGGGATACGTTCAGCGAAATGTCAGAGGTACGCGATATTTCAAAGATCTTTGACCGCACGGAATATATGAAATGGCGCAGCTTCCGCGAATCGGAAGATTCACGCTACGTCGGCCTCACGTTGCCGCACGTACTGATGCGTGAGCCATACGGAGCCGCGACGAAACCGACCGAAACCTTCCGCTTTGAGGAAGACGTCGATGGCACGGACCACAAGAAATATCTGTGGGGCAACGCGGCATACGCACTGGGCGTTCGTCTGACCGAAGCATTTTCGATGTACGGCTGGTGCGTTGCCATCCGCGGCGTCGAGGGCGGCGGTCTCGTCGCTGGCCTTCCGACGCATACTTTTGAAACCGACGAGGGCGAAGTTGCAATGAAATGCCCGACCGAGGTCGCGATCACCGACCGGCGTGAAAAAGAATTTGCCGATAACGGCTTTATTCCGCTCGTTCATTGCAAGGGAACGGACTACGCTGCATTCTTTGGGGCACAGTCGGCGAACAAGGCTAAGAAGTATGATTCAGACGCAGCAAATGCGAATGCAAAGCTATCGACACAGCTGCAGTATATGTTCGCCGTTTCGCGATTTGCCCACTATCTGAAATCGATGATGCGTGATAAGGTCGGCAGCTTTATGTCGCGTGACGATTGTCAGATGTTCCTCAACAAATGGATCATGAACTACGTGACCGAGGACGATACGGCCTCGGCAACGACCAAGGCTCAGTATCCGCTTCGCGAAGCCCGCGTCGATGTTGCCGAGATACCCGGCAAGCCAGGCTGCTATCGTGCAGTCGCATACCTCAGGCCGCATTTCCAGCTTGACGAGCTTTCCGTTTCGCTTAGACTTGTGGCCGACCTTCCGCAACCGGCCAACGGTTAGCGTTTTTTTGACTGGTCTTCGCCGAAAAACGTGCTTATTACGGGCGTTTTTCGGCGATGATCAAAAAACCTTGATAGTTTTTTTCGTAGGTTCGCAAAAAGAGTTATACGAAGCGTCTTAATCGTGTAGCTGATGCGAGAGTCGTTAGCAAGATTATAAAAAAGGAGCAAAACTAAAATGGCAGTTGACATGTTTTTGAAGATTGAAGGCGTCGCGGGTGAGTCTCCCGACGACAAACATAAAGGTGAGTTAGAGATCCAGTCGTTCTCTTTCGGAGGGACACAAAGCGGATCGTTCGGATCGGGCGGCGGCGGCGGCGCGGGCAAAGTGAATATGCAGGACTTTCACTTCGTCATTAACTTGGGCACTCATTCGCCTAAAATATTTGAACATCTTTGCACCGGCAAGCATTTTCCGTCGGCAACGCTCGTTTGCCGCAAGGCCGGCGGCGAGAAGCAGGAATACCTTAAGGTGAAGTTCACCGATGTCCTGATCTCATCCTATCAGATCGGATGTTCCGCTGGCGGGGGCGACCTGCCAATGGATCAGATTTCGTTTAACTTTACAAAGGTTGAGCAGGAATACAAGGAACAGAAGAAAGACGGTTCGGTCGGCGGTGCTATCAAGGCCGGTTACGACGTCAAGGCGAACAAGAAGGTGTAACTCGCCTTTACACATCCCTAACCGGGATCAACTTAAACCCCGCGAGTGTTATGCCGAATCGGATTCAAACCCGATTCGGCATAACCTTTCGGTACGTTTAGATTTTTTCAAGCGGAGCAAAAATGTCCAGGCTCGATAACGAAATTCGCGTAACGCCTTCAGTGCTCGACAGACTGGTTGATCTTGACCCGAGCATGTCGCAGGAAGCTCCGAAATCACGATCGGCGTCGCTCCGCGATCTTCGCGACTCGGTTCGCCGCGATCTTGAGTGGCTGCTCAATACCCGCTGTTATACCGAGGCCCTCGATCAGAATCTTGAGGAAGCTCCGCGATCGGTGGCGTTTTACGGGCTGCCTGATTTTACAGGCTTGGGGGCGATGAACACGGACGAACAAAAACGGCTTTCAAACGCCGTGGAAACCTCATTGAGATATTTCGAGCCAAGATTTCTCGACCTCAAGGTGACTATGGAGCGGTTGGACAGTTTCGACCGGCAGTTGAAATTTCACATCGAAGCGAGGCTCGACGTCGAACCCGCGCCAGAGCCGATAGCATTCGATACGATACTCGAAATGGGCGGCGATTTTGTCGTAACCGAAAAATAGGGCAGTGCGGCCCGCTGAGGCATTGCTTGAAAACAAATTTTTATTTCCTGACCGCTTCTATTATTGCCGATGCGCGACGAACTACTTGGATACTACGAACGCGAACTGATCTTCCTGCGAAGAATGGGAGCTGAGTTTGCTCGTAAATATCCCAAGATCGCGACGCGGCTGCTGCTCGACGAAGAAAAGATCGAGGACCCGCACGTCGAGCGAATGATCGAGTCGTTCGCATTCCTTACCAGCCGCATCGGCTTGAAGCTCGACGACGACCTTCCTGAGATCACGGAATCTTTTTTAAACGTTCTGTATCCACACTATCTTGCTCCGATTCCCTCAATGGCTATCGTCCAGATGGGTTTCGGTTCGGTGAACGACAAGGTCACAACCGTTCAAAAGCTGCCACGCGGAGCACGTTTGAATTCGCGTCCGGTTGACGGCACGCCGTGCAAATTTCGAACGACATACGACATCGACCTGTTTCCGATCGAGCTGCAATCAGCGGCTCTCGAATCGCCCGCGCCGAAAGACGGACGGGGAAAATATGCCGAAAGCCATATCAGGCTCAGCCTCAGGTGTCATGGCGATTCAAATCTGCATGAGCTGAAATATGGCGAAAACGGCCAGCCGCCAAACTCGCTCAGGTTTTATCTCGACGGCGACCCGCAGCTCGTTTTCCCGCTTTACGAGATCATCTTTAATCACGCGACCGCGGTCGAATTTCGCGCAAAAGAAACCCCGCTCGGCGACAAGGTACTGAAAACGATCACCAATATTCAACTGAAAATGCCCGACCCCGTGATCATTCCCGCGGGAGAGGCGTTAAAACAGGTGGGTTTTGCGGAAAACGAAGCGATGCTGCCGTTTACAAAACGCTCGTTTTCAGGCTATCGGCTGCTGACCGAGTATTTTGCGTTTCCATACAAGTTTCTATTTTTCGATATTTTTGGCCTCGATCAGGCGATCGCGCGTAAATTCGGCAGTAATTTCGACATACTGATCCATTTGAAGGATGTAACGCCGCCGATAGCCCCGATAACCGCCGACACGTTCAAGCTGAACTGTTCGCCGATCGTGAATTTATTTTCCAGAACATCGGATCCGATCTATCTGTCGCAGCAAAAATACGAATACCAGGTGATACCCGATGTTCACCGGCAGAGCTCGACCGAGATCTATTCCGTTGACGGCGTCCTGACGAGCGACCAGCAGACCAATACCATTCGCACGTTTTCGCCGTTTTACTCGCTCGGCCATGCCTATGGCGAGCAGATGGAAAAATCGTTCTGGTACGCCGTTCGCCGCCAGTCGCAGCGGCCGGACGACACGGGGACAGAAATATTTATGTCGCTTGTTGACGTAAATTTCAATCCAAAAGTTCCGGCCGTCGAGGTGCTGAATGTTAGAGCCACTTGCACAAACCGCGACCTGCCTGCTCGTCTGTTATTCGGCGGAAAAGAAGGCGATTTTGAGGTCGAGGGCACGGCGTTGCTCTCGCGTGTACGCTGCCTGACAAAACCGACCGAAACCCTGCGCCCGTCTCAGCGGCGTGCGGCGCAATGGCGGCTGATATCGCATTTGAATTTGAATTATTTATCGCTGGTCAACGGCGAGAACGGCATTCCCGAAGCATTGCAGGAAATGCTGCATCTCTATAATTTCAACGATTCGTCCGTGACCCGGAAACAGATACTCGGCATAACGGAAATAGAAACAAAAAAGGTCGTCCGGCAGATCGGTGGCCGGATCGGATCGGGCTTTGTTCGCGGGCTGCAGACGACGCTTGTTTTCGACGAAGAAGATTTTGTCGGCAGCGGCATGTTTTTGTTTGCGTGCGTTCTAGAACGGTTTCTGGGGCTGTATGCTTCAGTGAATTCGTTCAACCAAATGGTGATGCGCTCGAAACAACGCGAGGAAGACATAAAGAAGTTTCCGCCAAGAGCGGGTGAGCAGGAACTGTTGTAAGGTGAAAAAGTTTAAATGTGAAAAAGTGAAAAAATAAGAAGTCGTACGAGAGTCGTCAATTTTTTCACTTTTAAACTTTTTCACATTTCCACTTTGTGAAATGGCGACGAAAACGCTAAATGAACTGCTTTTCGAAGAGCCTTACCGCTTTGAATTTTTTCAAGCGGTGCGGGTCTTTGAAAAGATGTTTCCGGAAAAGAAATCTGTCGGCGGCAATGCGCTTCCGGCAGACGAGCCGGTGCGATTTCGTTCAAGGGTGGCGTTCGATTTCCCGTCGAGCGAGATACAGGAGATCAGGGAAATTCGTGACGAACAGACCGACGCTGTGCGATACGACATGCTCGTCAATTTTATGGGTATGGTCGGCGTCAGCGGTGTTTTGCCGACGCATTACACCGAGCTTGTATTTGACCGCATTCGTCACCGCGACACGGCGTTGTGGTCGTTTCTGGACATTTTCACGCACCGTTCCGTTTCGCTGTTTTTTCAGGCGTGGAGCAAATATCGCTTCCCGGTCGGTTACGAACGCGGCGACGACCGTTTCACAGGTTATCTTTTCGATCTCGCCGGATTGGGCACGCAGGGCCTTCGCGGGCGAATGCATCTCGATGACGAATCGCTTTTGCCCTACACAGGTTTGATCGCACAAAAGCCCCACTCGCGCAAAGCGATCGAAAATCTTCTTTCGGACTATTTTTCGACAACTGTCGAAGCCCGGCAGTTCAACGGCCAATGGATCAAGCTCGACGAATCGGACCACACGTTTCTCGGCACAACGAACAACACGCTTGGGCAGAGTTCGATCGCCGGAACGAGTATTTGGGACCAGCAGTCGAAATTCAGGATCAGAATGGGGCCGCTGACCTACACGCAGTTTTCGGAGTTTTTGCCAAACGGATCGGGCAATCGGTCGCTCACTTCGATCGTTAAGTTCATGGTCGGCGACGAGTTCGATTTCGATATTCAACTCCTGCTGCTCGCCCGACAGGTCCCGAGCACGATACTTACAACTCGCGCCTTGCGACGGCCGATGCTCGGCTGGACGAGTTACTTAAAAACGGTGCCGTTTGAGGCGGTTGACGAACAGGTTATATTACAAGTAATGGATAATTAGTAAAGATACGGAGACACAGAGACGCGGAGATTAAAAACAGACGCCTCGGTGGCTAAATAACTTCGCAGGAGAAAAGCTATGAATGTAAATTTAAAAAGTCTTGTTGGCAGATTGAACGATGTTACGCGAAATGCCCTTGAGGGTGCTGCGGGCCTATGCCTGTCGCGCACTAATTACGATGTCGAGGTCGAGCATATTCTCGCAAAACTGCTCGAACAGGACGACACCGATCTGCACAAGATCGCGAGCCATTACGAGGTGAATCTCGACCGGCTTACAAAGGACGTAAGCACCGCGCTCGATAGGCTAAAAAGCGGCAATTCGCGCACGCCGGGTTTGAGCGACCGTATTCCGCGATGGATACAGGATGCGTGGCTGCTCGCCTCGGTCGATTTCGGCGCAGCCCGTGTTCGTTCGGGACATCTCGTTCTTGCCCTGCTCACCAACGAAGGGCTTTCGCGTATTGCTCGCGATGTTTCTAAAGAGTTCAGCCATATTTCTGCCGAAGATCTTCAGGCAAAACTGCCTGAGATAACGGCCGATTCGGCTGAGGAACGCGACGCCGTTGCTCTGGGCGAAACCGCAGGCGTTTCCGGCGGGCCGCAGGTCGCAAGCGGCATCCCGGGCAAAACGAAATCGCTGGATCAATACACCGAGGACCTGACGGCAAAGGCTCGTGCGGGCAAGATCGATCCTGTGCTGGGACGCGATTTCGAGATACGCCAGATCATCGATATCCTGACCCGCCGCCGACAGAACAATCCGATCCTGACCGGCGAAGCAGGAGTCGGTAAAACCGCGGTTGTCGAAGGTTTTGCCCTTCGCATCTCGCAGGGCGACGTGCCTGAGCCTTTAAGAAATGTCGCGGTCCGCACGCTCGATCTAGGGCTTTTGCAAGCCGGTGCGGGCATCAAGGGCGAATTTGAAAATCGTCTGAAATCGGTGATCGACGAGGTAAAAGCCTCGCCGCAGCCGATAATTATGTTCATCGATGAGGCTCATACGATGATCGGTGCAGGTGGCGCAGCGGGCCAAAATGACGCCGCAAATCTGCTCAAACCAGCTCTAGCGAGAGGCGAATTGCGGACTATCGCGGCAACTACATGGGCCGAATATAAGAAATATTTTGAAAAAGATGCGGCTCTTGCACGGCGTTTTCAAGTCGTAAAAATCGAGGAACCGGACGAAGAAAAAGCCGTCGCGATGATGCGCGGTATCGCTGACAAGATGGAGGAGCACCACAACGTGCGAATCCTGGATGAAGCGATAGTCGAATGCGTTAAACTCTCGAACCGCTACATCACCGGCCGCCAGCTCCCCGATAAATCGGTATCGGTTCTTGATACTGCCTGTGCAAAGGTGGCGATCGGACAAGGCGCGACACCGGCATCTGTCGAGGACGCGACCCGACGGATACAGAATCTGACATCCGAGATCGATTCTCTCGAACGCGAGCAGGCGACCGGTGCCGTACATGACGAACGGCTTGCGGACCGCAAGGCAAAACGCGAGGAAAGCGAAGCGACATTGGCCAAGCTGAACGAACAATGGGAAAAGGAAAAGGTGCTGGTCGATCAGATCCGAAACGTCCGTTTAAAGCTCGAGATGTCGCGGTTGGAAGTCTCAGGTCCCACGTCCAATGTCCCAGGCAACGGCGACGCGGTTAGTTCCGCTGTCACCGCTCCTGTGGAATCAGCCGCTGCGGCTACGGCCGAAGCGGACGCGACAGTTGGAGACGATGCAAGCGGAACGGCTGCGGCACCCGCACAGGAAGCGGCAAAACCGGTCGATACGGAATTTTTGAAATCTGAGCTTCAGCGGTTCAACGCCGAGTTGAAACAGGTTCAGGGCGAAGATCCGTTGATGCAGCCCGTGGTAAATGGCCAGAGCGTGGCCGAAATAATTTCCGGTTGGACCGGTATCCCGATCGGCAAGATGGTCGCCGACCAAATTAACGCGGTGATCAATCTGCACCAGACGCTTGGCGAAAGGGTTTTGGGACAGGATCATGCGCTTGAGGCCATTTCGCAGCGAATCCGAACCTCGCGTGCCGGATTGACCGATCCGAAACGCCCAATCGGTGTTTTCCTGCTGGTTGGAACGTCAGGCGTCGGTAAGACCGAAACGGCACTAGCCCTCGCTGAATCGCTCTACGGCGGCGAGCGCAATTTAATCTCGATAAATATGAGCGAATATCAGGAAGCTCACACCGTTTCGAGCCTTAAGGGATCGCCTCCGGGATATGTCGGTTACGGCGAAGGCGGTGTGCTTACGGAGGCAGTTCGACGCAAACCGTATTCAGTAGTTCTGCTCGATGAGGTTG
This sequence comes from uncultured Chloracidobacterium sp., assembly GCA_964605905.1. Lineage (GTDB taxonomy): Bacteria > Acidobacteriota > Blastocatellia > Pyrinomonadales > Pyrinomonadaceae > OLB17. Next base: position 27,116 of record CAZSEL010000023.1, read on the forward strand.
AAAAGGCCCATCCGGACGTGATGGAACTCTTCTTTCAGGTCTTTGACAAGGGCGTTCTTGAGGACGGCGAGGGCCGCGTGATCGACTTTAAGAACTGCATTATTTTGCTGACATCGAACATCGGTACTGACACGATCATGAAGCTATGTGCCGATCCCGACACTAAACCGGAGCCGGATGGTCTGGTCGATGCGATCAAACCCGAGCTCAATAAGGCCTTTAAGCCGGCGCTTCTTGGCCGTTTGGTAACCGTGCCGTTTTACCCGATTTCAGACGATATTCTGCGTCTGATCGTCAAATTGCAGCTCGGAAGGATCAAAAAACGCATTTTCGACAACCACGGTGCGCAATTTTCCTATGATGATACCGTCATAGATACTGTGGCGAAGCGCTGCACGGACGTTGACAGCGGTGCGAGAAACGTCCTGAACATTCTCACGGGATCGCTGCTGCCGGAAATGAGCGGCGAGGTTCTGGCGAGAATGGCCAGCGGCGAAGGCATTGAGAAGGTCCATGTCGGCGTCGGCGATAACGAGAAATTCGTTTACGACATCCGCTGATACGAGGACCAAAGTAAGAGGTTAGAATATGGCGTTAACGCAAGACGGCAGAATGATGAGCATCCAAACCCCTTTGGGCAAGGATGTTCTGCTTATAAACAGCTTTACGGCTGAAGAAGAGATGTCGAGGCTGTACTCCGTTGTCGCCGAACTGGTCTACGAGGGGTCGCCCGGCGGCGGTGCTCCGCATGAGGTCGCGCCGAACACGATCCTCGGCAAAAACGTCTGTATCCAGGTGATCCAACGCGACGGAACCGAGCGTTTTTTTAACGGTATCGTTAACCGGTTCGAACAGCGCAACCGTGATGGCCGCTTCACACATTATGAAGCCGAGATAGTTCCGAATTTTTGGCTTCTTTCTCAGCGAAAACAGAGCCGCATATTCCAAAACAAGACGGTTCCCGATATTATCGAGACGGTGTTCGCCGGACTGCGTTATTCCTTCCGGCTGAAGGGATCGTTCGAGAAGCGGAATTTCTGCGTTCAGTATCGTGAAACCGACCTCGACTTTGCGATGCGGCTTATGGAAGAAGAGGGCATCTTTTTCTACTTTGAGCACACTTCACAAGAGCACAAAATGATTATCGGCGATAATGCCGGCTCTCATCAGGATTGTCCGTCAAGCAGCAAGTTTACCTTCGATTTTGAACAACCGGGCAAAGAAGATTTCATTGCAACGGTCCGTGCGTGGATCGTAAACCACCGGATGCAAACCGGCAAGGTAACTCTCTGGGATCATAATTTCGAACTGCCCTACAATAGGCTTGACGCCAGCCAGCCAACAATATTCAGTCAAGGAAAAGACAAACTTGAAGGGAAAGACAAGCTCGAGGTTTACGACTATCCCGGCGGCTATGCGCGCAAATTCGACGGCATTGATAAAAGCGGTGGAGATCAGGCGGGCGAGCTGAACAAGGTATTTCAGGACAAGACCAAAGTTGCGTCGCTTGCGATGGAAGAGATCGACGTGCGCTACAAAATAATAACCGGAGCGGGCGACTGCAGTTCGATGACATCCGGCCATCGTTTCAATCTTATCAATCATCCCGGTTCAGCCGACGGCTCGTATGTATTGACATCCGTTTCACATACCGCGACCCAGAGCCCGGATTACAGTTCCCAGGATACCGTGCTCGATCCGTACGACAATTCTTTCACGTGTATTCCCGTCGGAGCGGGCGCACCGGCCTTCCGGCCAGGGCAGATCACGCCAAAGCCGACGGTCGATGGTGTTCAGACGGCGACGGTCGTCGGTTCGGCCGGCGAAGAAATATTCACCGACAAATACGGCCGGGTCAAGGTCCAGTTTCATTGGGACCGTCACGGCAAAAACGACGCTGACAGCTCATGCTGGATACGCGTTGCGCAGAATTGGGCCGGAAAAAAATGGGGCGTGACGTTCATTCCCAGGATCGGGATGGAAGTGATGATCGGCTTTATCGAGGGAGACCCGGACCGTCCAATCATTACCGGCTGCGTTTATAACGCGGACACGATGCCGCCATACACGCTGCCGGACGAAAAAACAAAATCGACGATAAAGAGCAATTCGAGCAAGGGCGGCGGCGGATTTAATGAATTCCGCATCGAGGACAAAAAAGGCTCCGAGCAGATATTTATACACGCCGAAAAGAATCAGGACATTCGCGTAAAAAACGACTGTATGGAGTTCATCGGCAACGACCGGCACCTTATAGTCAAGACAAACCAGCTTGAGAAAGTCGGCGGCGACAAACATTTACAGGTCGGCGGGAACCTGAACGAGAAGGTCGGCGGCTCGGTTTCTCAGAGCGTCGGCGGTTCAGAACAGATAAAGACTTCACAGAAGTATGCCGTGGACGCCGGCACCGAGATCCACTTAAAGGCCGGAGCGACCACCGTCATCGAAGCCGGAACTTCGCTTACGTTAAAAGTCGGCGGGAATTTTATAAACATCAACCCGGGCGGCATATTTGTTAAAGGCACGATGGTAATGCTGAACAGCGGCGGGGCGGCAGGTTCCGGTTCAGGCTCAAATCCAACGGCTCCGAAGGACCCGAAAGAAGCCGACCAAGCAGAGCCCGGGCAAAGTCAAACCATTCCGCCGCCGCCGCCGCCGCCGGTTCCACCGGCCCTAAAGGCTATGACCTCGGCCGTTCAATCGGCTGTGAAGAAAGCTAAAGATCCGGCTTCCGCAATACCGCAGTTACCGGTGAGTTTGCCGCCGCTTCCGGCTCTTCCTGTTTTTCCCGCTGTGCCGGCTTTGGGCGATGTTGCCGCTCCGGCTCAGGCGGCAATGCAGGCTGCCGTGGCACAAGGTGAGCAAGCTATAGCACAAGTGCAGGCCGAGGTTCAGGCCGCCGTAGCACAGGCTGCGCAGGTCCCGGCTCAATTACAGGATCGAGTTCCGAACGTTCAGGGGCTTCCACAAGCCCTGATGCAGAACGCCGCCGCATATGCCGCAGAGATAGAAGAGCGCTCTGGGCGGGCACGCGAAACCGTTGAAGGTTATCGAGATCAGGCAGAACAGGCAGCTCAGGGAGTTGCTCAGCAAGGTCAGCAGGTGGCAGATCAGGTACAGCAAACGGCTCAACAGGCTCAGCAACAGGGTCAACAAGCAGTTGACCAGGCACAACAGGCAGCCGGTCAGGCGGGACAAGCCGCCAATCAGGCACAGCAGGCTGCTCAACAAGGGGCACAGCAGGCACAGCAGGCGACACAATCCGCGCTGAATGCGGTCCCGTTTATGCCATAAGTTCTTATATGGATCTGCAGGAAATAAAAAATCATTTGTACAGCGACCAGACCAGGCTATATTGCGTGCTCGACGGCGTTATGGTTCCCGATTTGCCGAATCGCTTGCACAAGGCACAGGTGCCTAACCATTGTCTTGTTCAGGGTGAGCTTACCCCGGAGATGGTTTATGCGGCGCCGTATCTCGCGTTTCTGTCGCCTGACAGTAAATTTGCCGACTGGGTGCTTACCGAATCGCCCGGAAAACACTGGGGCATCTTTCTGCACACGCGGCGGTCGATGAACGAGATGCGCAGGCATTTCACGGCGTTGCTGCAGGTTTATGACGAACGCGGCAACCCGATCAAGTTTCGTTTTTTTGACCCGCGTGTGATCGGAAAATTTCTGCCGACCTGCAACGGCGGTGAGTTAAAAACGTTGTTTGGAGACGTGGATGCGTTTTTTTCGGAGTCTGACGAAGGCGACGCGATCTTACGGTATCGTGTTGAAAACGGAGCTTTGAAAGTAAAGGTTTTGAAATAGGAGATATTGTATGCCGCCAGCCGCGCGAATTACAGATAACGTCGCCCATCCACTTCCGCCGGTTTTGACCGGCGGCCCGACGGCTATAACCGTGACAATCGGATTTCTCCCAGCGTGGCGTGGCGTAAATCCCGCGGTCGCGGCGGCGATGCAGGCCGCAAAAGCCGTCTCGGATACCGCGATCAAGGTTGCTGAGGCGGCTACGGTTGCGGCGGCGGGAACTCCGGCTGCACCAGCGGCGAAGGTAGCGGAAGAAGGCGTGAAAGCGGCTGCGGCAGCAGCTATGGGAAGCGCAATATCGGCAGCGGCGGGTGGCTCGGATATTCACGCTTGTGTAACACCATTGCCGATTCCGCCGCATGGCCCCGGCATTGTGATCACGCCGTCAGCTACAGTAATGGTCGCAAACTTCCCGGCGGCGCGAATGGGCGACACTATTCTGGAGGCTGTTGGGCCGCCAAACACGATCGTAAAGGGTGAACCCACCGTCATGATAGGGGGTTAATTACGGAGATTTCCATGCTTGTAATACGTGACGCGCAATTACAGAGTTTTATAGCGACGAGCGGTGACGATATCGAGTTGTTGATCGCTCAGGCCGAGTTGCGGATCAATCCGTCGCGGGTGGACGGAATTCGTCCCGTCAGGCTTAAGGCGATGGCCCGGATCGCGATGGAAACGGCGATGTCGGTCGGTTTGACAAAGGCCGAGGACATCGCCGGTTTCGCCGCGTTGATGTTTGAGGTCTCGCCGCGTTTTCACGAAGAACCGACGATCGCCACCGCGCTAGCCGATGAATCGTTTCAACCCGGTGAGCGGCTTTCGTTTTTATTTGAACGCACGTCGGACGAAGCCTGGGCCGACGCCGTAAAGCTGTATGACGAGAATGTTTGGTTCGGAATGAACCCCTCAAATTCGCCCGAGTCACAGGAGGACAGTGAGCAACCCGCAAAACCTGTCGATTACATCGAGCTGACTCTTAACCAGGTCCAGACGGTTGAAAAACTTGCCGAACAGCACAAATCGTCGCCCAGTTTAGAGACTGCCTCTCAGATGGAGAAAGAGGTCGAGAAACTTTGTTTTTACCAAAACTCAGCAAAAGGTGCGCCGAAAGTCCGTGCCAAACAGGCGTACGATCAGGCCAAGGCGCTCGTGCTGGGAAGAGCGGTGACGCAGCGTCTTTCAGCACCATAAAAACCGATACAAATGATCGACAGCCTAATAACCGGCCATCTACAATTACTGCGAGCGGTGCGAGTTTACAGCGCGTTGCCGTGTGCCTGCCGCCGAACAAGAGCTCGGGAGAGGTCACAAAGAGTTCACAAAGAACAGAGAGTTTCCATCGTCGAGGCTCAGGCCCACTAATGAAAAGGCAGCTATAGGGCATCTTTTACGCGTTATCAAGAAATAACACATTTAGGGTCCTGATAACAGGTTTTGTACCCTCTGATAACAATATTTCGCCCTTTGATAACACTTTTTTTAAGCCCTGATAACAAAAAATCGGCGGTGTAGGAAAGGGCGGAGCTGACGTAGGTTGCGTAGGAACGTCCGGTACAACGAAAAGTGGGCGTTGTAGGATTTAAGGGAGCAAGGTTCGTGACGGTGTTGCAGGATCTACGCGGATGTCATCGCGGTTTTGTACTGGCATCAGTTCTTTATTTCCGCAAAGATCCAACGCGGCCTGCACGGCATTTTGGATATCGATGGCGAGGAGAACACGGACGAAATCCGAAACGCGCAAAGCGATGCAAACGGCTCGGTAAAGGTCGCGTTGATTGCCATCGAGCGTTCGATTCTTTCCTGGACTTATCTTTTAGACGAACAGAACGCCACCCGAGTCAGGCCGATGATAAATTGTTAGAGAAAGTCGGCTGCCTAGCCGAACAAAAATTCCCCCGAGGCGCGCGATTTCGTGCGGCCGGGGTTTGATGAGATCGAAACGGTAATGTAACGCCTAGTTTTCTGCCTTGACGTGTTTTATCCACGTTCGCCATTTACCGTTGATCAGTTTTCTTGTCGTAATTTTTACCTTTTCACCGTTAGTGCCATTACCCATTGTCGCGTCTTCGGTCAGCTCATATGTCTTCAAAGGTTTCCCGTTCACGACCGAAAAGCCCTCGGTCTGGTGCCAGCAACATCCTGACTTAGAAAAGCGGGTCAACATCTTCCGCTTTTTATCTACCGAAACAATTCCCATTCCCTCCTGAACCATTTCCGTGAACACCGTGTCAAGAACAAATTTACCCTGGGGTTGGTCGAATAGAAGTATCTGGTAACTCGGACTGCCATAACCACCGCCAAAGCCTTCGCGGACGGCTAAATCGTTCGTCCCGTCGAAGTTATAATCCTCGAAGAAGATGACGCTTTGGTAATCGTAAACTAGTTTTGTGTCGGAAAGCCGTGCCTCTTCGAGCATGAACTCGATGTTCTCGATTTCAATCGTCTGAAGCGGTTCGCCCTCTCCCTTTTTTGTGATCGAGAAAACCGCTTTGCCTCGGCAGAAAACCTCTTCACACCCGGCAACCTCAAGTTTGACATTATAAAACTTCGACGCGTCAGCTATCTCGAATGTACGCTGTGCGATCGCGGTTGAGCAGAAAACGATAACAATTAGAATGACGGCCTTCATCTGGGCACCTCAGTAAATGTGATGCGACAACGCGGGCCGGTCGATCACGGATGCGTCATCTCTGCCGGTTTGACGTATTCATCGAACTGCTCTTGCGTTAAAAGGCCGAGTTCGACAGCAGATTCCTTTAACGATATTCCTTTCTTATGGGCGTGCTTTGCGAGCTTTGCGGCGTTGTCGTAACCGATGTGCTGGTTTAGCGCGGTTACGAGCATAAGTGAATCGTTCAAATACGCGTCAATCTGTTCGCGGTTCAGCTCGATGCCGTTGATGCAGTAATCGACAAATCCGTGACAGGCGTCGTGGATCAGCCTGACGGAATGCAGAAAATTATGGATCATCACCGGCTTGAACACGTTTAGCTCAAAGTTCCCCTGTGAACCCGCGAAGCCGATCGCCGCGTCGTTTCCAAAAACCTGAACAGCGACCATCGTCATCGCTTCCGACTGAGTTGGATTGACCTTTCCAGGCATGATCGAGCTTCCCGGCTCGTTTTCAGGCAAAGAAATTTCACCGATTCCGCAACGCGGTCCCGAAGCAAGCCAGCGAATATCGTTGGCGATCTTCATCAAACTTCCGGCTAAAGTTTTCAACGCACCGGACGCAAAAACAACCTCGTCGTGAGCAGACAATGCTGCAAATTTGTCGGGATGAGATTTGAACGGCAGGCCGGTGAGTTCGGCGATCTTTGCAGCAGCACGCTCGGCAAATTCAGGGTGAGCGTTCAAACCTGTTCCGACAGCAGTTCCGCCAATTGCGAGATCAAGCAATCCGGGCAAAACCATCAATAATCTCTCGGTGTCCCGTTCGATCAAATTCGCCCAGCCGCCGAATTCCTGGCCGACCGTTACCGGCGTCGCATCTTGCAGATGGGTTCGGCCGATCTTTACCACGTCGGAAAATTCCTTTGCTTTCGCGTTGATCGCCGCGTGTACTTTTTGCACCTCGGGAATCAACGCCATCATCCGTTCCGCTGCGGCAATGTACATTGCCGTCGGAAACGTGTCGTTAGACGACTGCGATTTGTTGACGTCATCGTTCGGATGCACCGGCGTTTTCGATCCCATTTCGCCGCCGGCGATCTCGATAGCGCGGTTTGAGATAACCTCGTTGGCGTTCATGTTCGTCTGTGTCCCCGAACCGGTCTGCCAAACCCGCAAAGGAAAATGCTCGTCCAGTTTGCCTTCGATAACCTCGTCCGCCGCCTGCACGATCAGCTTTAGCTTGTCGTCCGGCAGCTTGCCAAGGTCGTTGTTGACGACCGCCGCCGCCTTTTTCAAAACGCCGAGCGCCCGGATAACCTCGCGGGGCATCACATCGAAACCGATGTTGAAATGCTTTAGCGAACGCTGTGTTTGGGCTCCCCAATAAACATTCGACGGCACTTCGATCTCGCCCATCGAATCGGTTTCGATACGTGTGTTTTCTTTCATTTGCGCAGTTTCAGACATATTCCCTTAACTGTATTTTACCCTAAATCGTTCAAAGCCCAAGCGATCCAACAATCTCTTCTTGAACCTATGTCTTCTTGAACCTACGCGCTCGAAAAATACGTCGTACGGAGATCTTAAAGTTCCTATTTTCTGAGGCTATTGATGGGGAACCCGATGCAATCCGGGCAATTAAGCCGTCTGCTTACTACAATCCGAACCTTGCCGTGCCCTAGAAAACATTTCAAGATTTGTTGGGCTCAAAACAATTAGTTTTTGTAACTCCGTAAATGTTTCAACACTTTTTTGATAATCTTTTTGGGAGTCGTGGCAGAGGCTTTCGTTCATTCGTTTTAAGTTAAAGACAGTTTCGCGGGTCTGGCCGAGCTTGAAATATAGCTGTCCGATCTTTATTTTAAGCTCAGGGGATCTCGAAGCGGCACTCAATTCTTCCTCAATTTGCAAACTGCGTTGATAGGTTGCCAACGCCCTGGTAAATTCTTTTTTATCTACTAAAGTATTTGCGAGTCCTTCCAAACTCAACGCTAGCGTATGTGTGACCATGACATTTTCAGCGTTGGCCAAATGTTGGCGTTCCAATATCGAGACCGATTGCTCATGCCGTATGAGAGCGTTTTCTATTTCTCCGTTTGCTCGCAAAGCGTTCCCGAGTTTGTTCAAATCGTACGCAACGACACCTTGAGCGAAAGCATCTTTTGTGTCTTTGTCAGCAATGGCTTGGTGAATGGCAAGAGCTTTCCGGTAATTTTCTATCGCTTTGGCGGCGTTTCCCTTGGCAAGGTATATATCTCCTATATCCTTGAAAGAAATGCCAAGGTTGCTCTGATGCATAACCTTGTCAGGCTCCCTTTCAGCTAATTTTTTCCTGATCAGGAGAGACTTTTCCAATACTTCCAAAGCTTCATTCGGTTTCCCGGCATCATTGAAATCGGGATTTCCAAGGTTATTTCCAATACTGCTGTAAATCTGAGCGCAGACCAAAAGAACATACGAATCCTCGGGAGCGGCAAAAAGTGCTTCGTCGTTAAATTGTTGGGCAATATTGAAATCATCGGTTCCCGCCCGGTCTGCCCCTTGTACAAACAAGATCAAACTGGAGCGCTCATAAAGCGATGCTAAACTGGTCTTCCATCGTGAATTCGCCGGATCGGACTCGGAGACAATTTTGTACGCGGACTGAGCGCGTCGATAAGCTTTCAGCGCTTCTTCATTGTTGCCGAGCGAATAATAGCTGTCGGCTATCTGGTAAGCCGTAGAGCCAAACTCTCTCTGCATATTGACGTCGCCGGGATTCGCCTCGAGTAAACGTTCTTGAAGTTGAAAAGCCTTTTGATAACTTTCGAGTGCCCCGGAACTTTGTCCGATATTAGAATTAAAGGGATCGCCCTGAATATCGCCGACTTTGCGATACGCCACCGAAAGTTCTTTTAGCAGTTCAGGATTGTCTCCAGGTTCCTGAGAGAGGTTATCGAGATACTCGAGCGAATCGGTCACCATTTTTTCACGTACGGCCGTTGCGCCGGGCATGTCCTTTATCCGTTCGTGATAATCAAAAAGAACAGTGTTTGCGAGTTTGCGGACCTGGTTAAAACGCTGCTCTGCGCGGTCCCGTTCGCGTTTCGCGGCGATTGCCTGCCAGCTTGTTATTGCGGTTGCAGAAACAAGTATCAACCCGATCAACGCGGTGGCAAAAACGCCGACTCGATGACGCTGAATAAATTTCGCGGCTCGATATGAAACTGTGGCTGCTGTTGCCGTTACCGGCAAGCCTTCGAGATGACGACGGATATCTTCCGAAAATTCCTGAACACTGTGGTAGCGACGCTCCGGTTCTTTGCGCAGGGCTTTCAGGATAATGTTGTCCAGGTCACCACGTAACGATTTTAGATTTCGGATATTAGGTTTTGGAGTGTGCCCATCCTCCAGCGTTTGCTGTCCGTCATTCTTCAGAGTTGCGGCTTCCGGCGTTGGGGTCACGACTTCTGATCTTGAACTGACTACCGAACTCGGCTTAACAGGTTCGGCAGTTAGGACAATTTGCGCGACTTCTTCCGGCCAGCGGCTTTCAATTTTATATGGACGCTCGCCGGTCAGGAGTTCGTATAGAACGACGCCGAGCGAATAGACATCGCTTGCCGTTGTTATCGGCAAACCTCGAATTTGCTCGGGGCTCGCGTATTCGGGCGTCATGACGCGGAACATAGTTGCGGTGGCTTCGTGTGTGTCGAGCGACCAATCGGGGTGAAGCAGTTTGGCGATGCCGAAATCGAGCAATTTTGGGGTTCCGCCCTTCGTTACCAGGATATTTGAGGGTTTTATGTCGCGGTGAACTACGAGATTTTGATGGGCGTACGAGATCGCGGAACAGACCTTTTGGAACAGCTCAAGACTCTCTCTGGTCGAAAATCCGTGAGAATCGCAAAACTTGGTGATCGGTTCGCCTTCGACATATTCCATCACCAAATAAGGCAAACCGTCGTGCGTCGAGCCGCCATCGAGCAATGTAGCAATGAAAGGATTTTCGAGATTGGCGAGGATCTGGCGTTCCATCATAAAACGCTTGAGAATGGCATTCGTATCCATTCCGCGTTTGATGAGTTTCACCGCGACCTTTTTGTCGAAAGATTCGTCGGCACGGTTTGCGAGATAGACCGTACCCATTCCGCCTTGCCCGATCTCGCTTAAGATCTTATAAGAATCTATTTGTTTGCCTATGTAAAAATCGGCTTGGTTTTCTTCGACCAAGCCAATTTCTACCAAAACCGGTTCATCGATGAAATCAACCGCGTCGTCGTTTGCATTGATCAACTTTTCTACTTCAAGCCGCAGACCATCATCGTACTGGTTCAGAAATGCCGCACGATCCTTTCCAGGAACGTCGATTGCCGCATTGAAAACTTTCTTAATCTTCTGCCATTCCGCAGAGTTCATACTTTCCCCTGCAAATTACGCGTGACGCAAACAAGGATCGGCTCATTGCGAAAGCCCGCGTGTGAGTAAGCACGTCGCACAGGAAATCACTTCATTTTTTCATAGAGCCACGCACGCGCCATTGTCCACTCGCGTTTTACGGTCGCGGGCGAAATGTTCATGACGTCTGCTGTTTCTTCTATCGTCAATCCGCCAAAATATCGCAGTTCGACAATTTTTGCCTGGTCATGATCGAATTGTTCCAGCTCCTTCAAAGCCGTATCCAGTTCAATCAGCCGATCGTCCACATGGACTGAAATTTCGGCGACATCTTCAAGCGAGATCTTCAGTCCGTTTCCGCGCTTTTCTGCCTTATGACTGCGTCCGCTATCGAGTAGTATCCGACGCATTGCCTGGGCGGAAAGGGCGAAAAACTGCGACCGGTTTCTAAAATCAACCGAATGCTGACCGATCAATTTAATATATGCCTCATGAACGAGCGCCGTCGTTTGGAGAGTTATGCCTTTGCGCTCATGGTTTAGGTAGCTATGGGCAAGCCGACGCATCTCGTTATAGACAAGCGGTAGCAGTTCGTCCAGAACTTTCCTATTTCCGCCCGCATATTCATCGAGCAGTCTTGTGATTTCGCTCATACAAGCAAATTCCTGCACGCCTTTAGTTACTAGTTAAAAAAGTCGATGATCCCATTCTACCCCTCTTTCCGCGTTATGCACAGAGGAAAATTTTATCTCGGGAAAAATCCTATTCCGTGTACACAAACCGTCAGGCTATTGGTAGGAACGATTGTTTTTTCGATATTTTGCTTAAGCTACCAGGGAGAAAGACAGATGAAAATCTTTTCGACACTAGTATTAGTTATGCTGCTTTCTGTAATTTCAGCGGCTCAGACAAGTGTCATCACATATCAAGGCAAATTGACTGAAGTCGGTGCGCCGTCAAATGGATCATTTGATTTTACTTTCAAATTATTTACAACGCCGTCCGAAGGTTCGCCTAGCATTACCGTCTTTGCAGAAGATGTTCCGGTGACGGCGGGCATTTTCACGGTAAATCTGAACTTCGGAACATTAGCATTCACGGCAAATCCACCGCCTGATTATTTCATTGAGATCGCTGTCCGACCAGGAGCGAGCACCAGCACGTACACGACGCTCAGCCCGCGCCAGCCGTTAACGAGCTCGCCATACGCCATTCAGGCCATTAGAGCATCTAGCGCGGCTGTTGCGGATAACGCAGAGCAGCTCGGCGGCGTGAACGCTAGCGAGTATGTGCAAACCACTGATACGAGGATGAACGACGCCCGAATGCCCCTCGCGGGAAGCGCCGATTACATCCAGAGCAATCCACTCTCGCAGCAGCCGGGAACAAATCTCAACATCGGCGGCAACGCCACAGTCGGCGGTACGCTTTCAGGAAATGTTGTAAACGCCGTAACACAATACAACATTGGCGGTAGCCGCGTCCTCGGCGTTGCGGGCGCGAATAATTTCTTTGCCGGTGTGGGCGCCGGGCAGAACAATACCGGGACAGAGAACGCATTTGTCGGAAGCGGCGCGGGACAGTCCAATACGACTGGGCAGTCAAATGCTTTTTTTGGTGCGGCAGCGGGCCAGACAAATACAACCGGAAACTTTAACGCTTTCTTCGGCGGCGGCACTGGCTTAGCCAATGCAGGCGGAGGCGAGAACTCATTTTTCGGCTATACGGCGGGACGATTCAATACATCGGGTTCTCTAAACTCATTCTTCGGAAAGACCGCGGGTTTTTCCAACACCACGGGTAGTGCAAATTCATTCTTTGGATACGACGCTGGCCGTCTAAATACAGGCGGCACCAATAATACCTTCGTTGGCGTAATCGCTGGCGACGCGAATACGGTCGGCAGCTTTAATACCGTTATTGGCGCGCAGGCCGACGTTGCATCGAACAATCTCAACCACGCCACAGCAATCGGCGCGGAGGCTGTCGTAACTACGAGCAACACGGTAGTTTTGGGTCGAACCGCAGACACAGTACGGATTCCCGGCAATCTCAATGTCGCCGGAAGTTTTACTGGCAATTTTACTGTCCCGGCGAGCAATATCACGGGCGTTTTGGCGGCGGCAAACGGCGGGACGGGATTGAATTTGCCCGGAACGTCCGGCAACTTTCTCCGCAGCGATGGGACGAACTGGACAAGCTCTGTTCTGCAAGCGTCAGACATCGCGAGCGGAAGCACAAACTACATTCAAAATATACCCGGAATCGGGCAGCAAACCGCAAGCTTCAACATAACCGGCGGCGGAACGGCGAATATTTTCAACGCCACAACGCAATTCAACATCGGCGGCAGTCGTGTGTTGAGCGCCCCAGATGCATTCAATACATTTGTCGGTCTGAATGCGGGTACGGCGAACACAGGTAACCGCAACTCGTTCTTCGGCTTCGAGTCCGGCTTATCTAACACGACGGGCCAACAAAATTCGTTCTTTGGCTCGGCTGCCGGACGATCGAACACAGATGGCGGTGCAAACTCGTTCTTCGGCGAAGGTGCCGGGCAAAACAACGCCACTGGGTTTCAAAACTCGTTTTTCGGCAAGGAAGCGGGCGTCGACAACAACGCGGGCATTCAGAACTCGTTCTTCGGCACAAGCGCTGGACCAAGGAACACAGCCGGCAGCGGCAATTCATTCACCGGGTTCGAGGCCGGCCTCTTTAACACAACGGGCGGCAACAACTCGTTCTTCGGCAGGTTTGCCGGAGCTACGAATGCAACAGGCGCAAACAACACAATGATCGGCAGCGATGCCGACGTGGGCGCAGGCAATCTCTCCAACGCCACCGCCATCGGTGCAGGCGCAATAGTTTCGCTAAGCAATTCGATGGTGCTCGGCAATAACGTAAATGTCGGCATCGGAACGTCGTTCCCAACCTATAAATTAGAGATCATCGACCCATCAAACCGCGGGCTGCGTGTGCAGACAGACACCGCGGGCGGAACTGTTGCGTCGTTCGGCGGAAACGGTGCATTTCAGATAGACGCGCCGGGCGTCACCGGCGGCCGAATGGCCGTGGCCGAAAACGGCAATGTCGGCATCGGAACCTCCGCGCCAAATGCGAAACTCCAGATAGCGGGCGGAAGCGTTTACATTCAGCAGCCAAATAGCCTAATCATCACAAGCCCTAACGGAGCCTGCTGGTTTATCACCGTCAATGATGCCGGTGGCCTGTCAACAATTTCGGTTACTTGTCCCTAGGTAAGGTTTGGGAACTATGAATAATTATCAAAGAATTTTGTCGGCGTTTGCCGTCTGCATGATTTTTTCTGTCTTCACGCCAGGACAATCGGGCGGTCCGTACGAGATTACGCAATCAGTGATGGCAAGCGGTGGCGGAAAATCGGACAGCTCGTCGTATTCGATAACCGGAACGGTCGGACAGGCGATCGCGGGAACCAATTCGTCGGCGCCGCCGATTGCCGTTCGCGGCGGGTTCTGGCAATTTTTCCTCTCGCCGACCGCTGCGATGGTGTCGATCAGCGGACGCGTATTAACAACAGCCGGTCAGCCGATCACTCTGGTAAGAGTGACCGTACAAGGCTCCGACGGCAGTATCAGAAGCGCGATCACAAACCCGTTCGGGAATTTCAGGATCGATGACATCCAGGCAGGGCAGACCTATGTACTGAGCGCGTCTCACCGTCGGTATCAGTTTGTCCCAGAAGCCATTTCGGTGCACGACGAGATCCGCGATCTGGTGATCCGACCGATTGAGTAAGTACGGGCCGATCCGCGACGGGTCGCAAATTAAGAGGTTGATTATGAAAACATTCAAGGCCAGTTTGTGTTCGGCCCTATTTACAGTTTTAGCAGCATCTGGCGTTTGCGGACAGGAATCTACGCTTACCACTACCGCTGCAAACATCGGCCGCAAATTCAGTAGCGATTCATTCCGACGGCAAAATTGTCAGCGTCCAAAGCAAACGCTATCAATTCGACAATCCGACTCAAGTTGTATTTATCGCCGATGAAATCACTGACCGTATTTTTACCGCATCGTCCATAAGAGGCGAAACGAAAAACTTTATAGGAGAAAAGAAATGAAGAAGAACTTGTTTGTAATTAGCATGATGGTTTTTACGCTGGCCTTAACGGCGATAGCACAGGCCGATATCAAGATCATCAAAAACACGCGTATGGAGATACCCGGAATGCCGGCCGGAATGAAAAATCCGCAGACAGGCGAGATCATGGATTTCGGTAAGATGCCGCCCAAGACGATACTCATCAAAGGCCAGCGAATGTTGACGGAAACGCGGATGGAGCAGAAAGGCCCGACAGGGTCGATGAAGACCATCATCTCCCAACTTAAGCAGTGCGACCTGGGACGCGATCTGTCGTACACCAATAAATCCAAGAAATATACGGCGGCATATTTTAATACGGGCCCGAAACCAGCGGCGAAGGCCAAGCAACCGGGAAAAGCAAACGTCGGCGGAACGGTCACTTTTACAATGTCCTACACCGATACCGGCGAACGCCAGCAGATATTGGGCTATCCCGCACGGCGCGTCAAAAGCGTGATGACCACTACTCCGTCAGCCGACGCCTGCGAGAAAAGATCAATGAAGATCGAAACCGACGCATGGCTTATCGATCTTCCAAAATTCAGCTGCCCAATGTTCTCGCCTCCAGCCGAAGCGCCGGGCATCAGCGGGGAAGGCGGCTGCAACGACAAAATTATTTACAACATCGTCGGCAAGCCGGACAACGGTTTCGCGGTCAAAGAAACGATGACGATAACAATGGCCGGCAGCCCGCCGATGACGATGACCAGCGAGGTAACGGAAATCGCCAAGACCGAACTCGACGCCCAGCTTTTCGAAGTGCCGCCGGGATATACGGAGAGCAAGGAGTCTGGCAGCGAAAACGCACAGATCCAGAATGAATCTTATTCAGAGCAGTCGGCGCCCGCTAATGGCGGTCATACACCGGCGCCATCATTTCCAACGCAGCCAACTGTGCTGACTCCCGAAGTGATAGGACCGAAAAAGAATGGAGTGATACGTATCGGCATTGCCAAACCCGTTATCAAAATGCCGGGCGACAAAGACGATCATACCGCCCCGATGCAGCTATCCGCCGCAGTTCGCGATTCTCTCGTGGATGCCTTGAAAGCGGAAAAGGTCGAGGCTGTTCGGCTATCGACCGACACGCCCGAATCGGAGGCGAAACAGAAAGAGTGTGATTACATCTTTTACGCCAACGTAACGCAAAAACGCGGCGGTGGCGGAATGTTCGGAAAGATGCTCGTAATGGGGGCCATCAGCGTGGCGGGAGCAATGGTTCCCGGTGTCGGCGGCATGATCGCGGGTACGGTCAGTAGCGTCGTGATGTCGCAAACAATGGGAAAAACGGCAAAGGCAAAAGATGAATTCACGCTCGATTACAAAGTCGTGGATACGGCGGGCGCAGTGCTTTCCCAGGCCGTCACCAAAGCCAAAACCAAGGAAGACGGCGAAGACGTTTTGACCCCGCAGCTAAAGCAGGCGTCAAGTGTGGTTCTCGGCGAGATAAACAAAAAAAGAGTTCAGTGAAAATTATGAAACTACATAAAAGCTGCAACATATTGGGGGCGTTTTGATTATTTTGACGGTACCGCTCGGGGCCGGTAGCTTGCCGTTGAAACGCACGACTCTATTGCCGAATGGCGAAATCACCAGCCTTGTTTTTACGTACGTTCATTAATAAACAAATTTGTTCTTTAGTGAAATTATCATGAGGAAATTATGAAAAATCGACGAACTTTACAATTGAAAAATTACTTTTCGTTATTACTACTTTTCAGCGCTATGTTTATTTCAACTCAGGCACAGACCATCAATTTACTGCCGAAGAGCGATCATCCGAATCCCGGAATAGCGTATGCCCCCTCATTGGCGGTCGGCGATGTCAATAATGACGGTCTGCCTGACTTGATCGCGACCAATCGCCCGCTCACCGGAGGAGATACTATCGGCGTTTATTTGAACGACGCAGCTGGTACTTTTAGCTTTACGCCTTTACCGGCCGGAAGCGGATTGAGCGCGCGAGTCGTTGCTCTCGGCGATTTTAATAACGACGGCAATCTGGATATGGCAATCGGCGGAGATTTACTGACCGGCGGGCTGAATGTCCGTTTGGGCAATGGCACGGGTAATTTTCCTGCCGGAACAAGTTACGGCACGCCCACAACCATCGAAAGCATCTCGGATATGGCAACCGCCGATTTTAACGGTGACGGCTGTCTCGATCTGGTGATTACAAAGGTCGGAGGCTACAATACGACTCCTTCTAATGCGGTTAAAATCTTACTCGGCAATTGTTTAGGAGTTTTTGATCCGCCGACGGCCTTCCTGACCTATGCCATGATGTTTGGCGGCGCTCAGGATATTGAAGTTTCGGACTTCAATGTTGACGGCTGGCCGGATATCGCCGCCACCGCTCCTAACTCCAATGTCATCCAAATTCTTATCAACAACTACGGGGGTGGTTTTGGTTTTAACGCTCCGATAAATACGACCTCAAACGGAGCGCGCAAGATCGCTTCCGCAGATTTTAACCGCGATTGTATTCCCGACTTGGCCGTCACCCGCAGCGGCACAAACGTCGTTACAATTTTTTTGGGCAATGGAACAGGCGGCTTTGGCTCTCCGAATTCCATTGTCGTGCCGATTGAAATGGACGGCGTCGCAGTCGGTGATTTTAACCGCGACCACAAGGTTGACGTTGCCTTTAGAAACGTCACATCGCTAACCGGGAATCCCAATTTTACGATTTTGCCAGGCAATGGCTCAGGCGGGTTTGGTGCGGCATTTGTCCTAACGCTTCCGGTATCGGGTTCTGCTGCTAGCTCTCTGGCGGTTCTCGATGTAAATAAGGACGGCAAGGCCGATATTGTTGTTAGCCGACAGGGCGGCTTTGCACTTTACCATGGCGACAGCGCGCTTTTTACCCGCACCGAGAACGATTTCGATGGCGACCTGAGAACCGATCTGAGCGTCTTTCGTCCATTGACCGGCAATTGGTTTGTTAATCGTTCAACACAGGGATATTTCCAGACACAATTCGGGATCGCTACCGACAAACTCACGTCGGTCGATTACGACGGCGATGGAAAAAACGACATCGCCATCTGGCGCGAGGGTGCTCCGTTTGAGGCCGCATTCTGGATTTTACAAAGTTCTGACAACACGGTTCGCATTGAGCAGTTCGGGCAGACCGGCGATGATTCGCGGCTTGTTGGCGATTGGGACGGCGACGGCAAAGCCGACCCGGCGGTTTACCGAAACGGAGCAGGCTCGGGCGCGCAAAGTTTCTTTTATTATCGCGGCAGCCTAAGCAACCCAAATGGAAATATCACTTATCTGCCTTGGGGAGCAAACGGCGACGCGCCCGTTCGCGGCGATTTTGACGGCGACGGCAAAAAAGATGCGGCTGTATTTCGCCCGTCAAACGCGGTTTGGTATGTCCTGCAAAGCTCCAATTTGCAAGTTCGTTATCAAAATTGGGGGTTGGCAACTGACAGGCGCGTAACCGGCGATTATGACGGCGACGGCAAAACCGATTTTGCCGTTTTCAGGCCGTCCGACTCAATCTGGTATGTCCTAAACAGCGCAACCGGCACTGTCAGTTACAGGCAGTGGGGAGCATCGGGCGATGCCCTCGTACCGGCCGATTACAATGGCGACGGCAAAGCCGAACCGGCGGTTTATCGTCCCTCAGAACAGCGTTGGTATGTTCCGCAATGTGCCGATTTTAAACTATATGGCGCTAAATTCGGCGCCATCGGCGATACGGCCGTGCCGTCGACTTTTGTGCCCTAAAGATCTCGGCAATCGTGGGCTTTGGAAGTAAATTTACAGCTTCCATTTGCAGCCTTGAGGGCCTGCCCCTTCCAGCACTCAAGGCTGCTCTTTAAAAGTTTGGAGAAAAGTTTGGAGTTTGGAGTTCCGCGTGGCGAGATGCTCCAGTCAATAATGTCGGCAGCTTGTATACGATCCGGTTACTTGTCCTCCGGTTACTTGTCCATAGGAATAAAGGTATGAAAGACTATTTCAAACATATAACTATATTGTTCGCACTGATCTCAATGACGAGATCAGCGATCTGGTGATCCGGTCTATTGAGTAATTACAGCCCATTCACGATGTCGCAACGATTATGAAAAGATTTAAGATCAATTTGTGTTAGACGGTATTTATAGAAAAACCCGAAGGAAAACGTATATGAACACCATGCCTCGGAATAAAAATTTGATTTTAGGAACACTCGCCACTCTCTTATTCGGTTTTTTGATTCCGAACGCAACATTCGGCCAGGCGGAAAAGCTCGGCAGTGTGAGCTATTCGGCGCCGAAAGGCTGGACCAAAACCGCGAAAGTGGAAAATGTTTTGGCCTTTAGCACACTCAACGAGGCGACGGGTTCGTTTTGCATCATCACGCTTTACGGAGCGACGCCGGGAACGGGAAATGCGTCGAGCGATTTCACGCGCGAATGGAAGAAACTGGCGGTAGATGTCCTAAGCGCGCCCCTCGGCCCGCAAACCGAAACGCAGATGGAAGATGGCTGGACGGCAACAGCTGGCGGCTCTGCGGTCGAATTTAACGGCGTCAAGGCCGTGGCGTTTCTTACTGTGTTCAGCGGCTATGGAAAGACTGTTAGTGTTTTGGGTGTGTTCAACGAGGAAGCATATGCGGCCACACTGGCCGCTTTTGTGGACGGATTGAACATCGACAAAACGGTTGCAGCGGCTCCGCAAACGTATGCCGTGCCGACACAGGACGGCAAAGTTATCATCCCGATGCCGGCACGACAACTGACCGTCGCCGATCTAGCCGGAGAATGGAGCGAGACCGCCGGATTTTCAACAACCTACGTCAATCGCTACACCGGTTCGTACGCGGGAACCGATTCGCTACATTACAGAAGCACATCAACTATCACCAAAAATGGCGGATATATCAACGACTTCTTCGCTATACAAAACGGAAAAAAAATCATCGACAAAACATCCGGATCTGTTTCGATAGATGGACGCGTTCTCTCGATCAAACAGAAAAATACGGCTAAGTACGTGATACGCGGCTGGCTCGAACTTCCTGAAATGACGGTTTTGGTCGTCTGCGGGCCTTGGTTCGGCGACGACGTAATTCCCGAAAAGATCTTCACCGACCCCAATCAGGGCTCCAACCTCGACTCAAACTGGATTCGCAAGAGATGAACAGTGTTAGGGATTCAAGTTCATTTTCTTGAGGATGGCCTGTAAGCGTGGTTCGTCGCGCAAATCATCGAAACTTTGGTCATTTTTCAAGGCAGTCAATAGGCCGTCGCGTTGCTCAACAGCCTTTTCAAGTTTTTCATACGCCTTTTCTTTATAGCCCAAAGCCGCGTAACCTCGAGCTAAAACATAGTTTGAAACCGAGTGCTTTTCAGCGAGTTTTATTAGCTCGTTAAGATGTTCTTCTGCTTCCTTTTTCTGTCCGTTTTTCGCAAAAGAATTGATCAATGCCGTGGTAAAAAATGGGCCTCCGCCACCGGGATTCTTAGTGCTTTTTTGGTATTGAGCGATCGCTTCGTTATGATCTCCCAAACCATCGTAGCTTCTGCCTTTGTATAAAAGCGCCAAAGCAAAATTCTTATCCAATTCCAGGGCCGGTTGTAATTTCTCGATCGCCTCGGCGTATCTTCCTGCCCTTAAATACGGAACCGCCCGGGCCGTATTGGTCGAAAGCGATAACGGGTCGAGTTCGGCCGCCTTTTCGACCTCGGCAATGCTTTCCTCG
This sequence comes from uncultured Chloracidobacterium sp., assembly GCA_964605905.1. Lineage (GTDB taxonomy): Bacteria > Acidobacteriota > Blastocatellia > Pyrinomonadales > Pyrinomonadaceae > OLB17. The sequence goes on from CAZSEL010000023.1 coordinate 47,748, forward strand.
GTTCTGTCCCTGAAAGCCAAGAATTCGCCATACCATTGATGAGCCGTGGCATAATTCGGATTGATCGAAATCGCCCGTTTGAATGCAATTTCCGCTCCCGTCCAATCCCATTCGTAATGTTGTTTGTACAATGCCAAAGCTGCGTGAGCTTCGGCGATATTTGGGTCCAAACTCAAGGCCTTTTCGGCCGCTTCCTTTGCTTTCGGGAAATAGTGCTTTTCCTGATTTTGGCTGAAAAATTGAAGCAAAACATAGCTTTCAGCCAAGCCGGCATAGGCAAGGGCGTAATTTTCATCCTTCGCGATCGCCTGTTCATACAATGCAAGGCTCCGCCACAGATCTATTCCACTTCGATTATTCCAGAGAAATCGGGCTTTGTTGTAAAGCTGATAGGCCTCGATATTTTCCGTGGAGCGGCGCTTTAGTCTGTCGCGTTCGTCCGCGTTTAGTTCCAAAGACAGGGAATTAGCTACTTTTTCGGAAATTGAATCTTGAAGCGTAAAAATATCGGCGTCGTGTGCGTCAAAACTTTCCGCCCACAGCAACGTGCCGTCGCTGACCCGATAGAGACGCGCCGATACGCGGATTCGCCCGTCAGCTTTTTGAATGCTTCCTTCCAAAACCGCATCGACATTTATCTCACGTCCGACCGCTATAGCTTCCGGCGTCGAATCGGCATAGCTCATCACGCTTTTTGTTTGGCGAACGACGATGCTTTTGATATAGCTCAACCTGGTGATGATCGCATCCGCCATTCCGATCCCGAGAAGCTGATCCTCCGTGCCCGGTTCGATATTTCTAAACGGCAAAACGGCGATTGACCGGACATCTTTCGCGGTTGTCGGTTGCGAAATTTGAGCGTCGGTCTTATTCCAAAAGTAATAACCACCTGCGATCAAAGAAACCGCTAAAACCCCGACGGCGACAAACTGAATCTTCCGATAATTTGAAGCCGATTTGGGCGATTCGGCGACAGTAGTCTCACCCATTTCAGTCTCGTTCACCCGCGCGACAAAACGGTAGCCCTTTCCCGTTTCGGTAACGATAAAGCGATGCTGGTTTGGGTTTTCCCCGAGGGTTTTTCGCAATACCGAGATCGTTTGTGTCAGATTTGCTTCTTCGACAAAGCTGCCCTGCCAAACCTTTGCCATAAGGTCATCTTTCGTTACGAGCTTTCCGCCGTTTTCAACCAGCAACAAAAGCACTTCAAAGGCTTTGCGGGTTAGCGCGACCGGTTCGTTTTCAGGCAGACGCAAAAGCAGTTTTCTCGACGTATCAAGCTGGAAATTCTCGAAAGAGTAGATTGGTTCGGTCTTATCAGTCACATTTTAGAAAATTTGAGACTTTCTTTGAGGACATTTTAGCAGGCATTGCGGCCAAATCTCATTGTTGAAGTTTTGTCGCCGAAATTTGGGAACAAACTTGAGTAAGAATTATGGCACATAAAGCTAGCTTTTCGGCTGATTTCGAGAAAAGCGAACTGCCTATTTTTGATGGAGTTTACCATTTCTGGACCATAACCAGAGGTGTTGGATGGGGATACGACAATAACTGGTACGACGTTTTGCTGATCCAGTTTTTTCTAAATTCTATCCGCAAGGCAAATCTCGCGGTAGATGGAATATTTGGAAAAAAAACTGAAGGAGCGATCAGATCGTTTCAAAAAAGTACATCGGGCGTGCTGGTGGTTGATGGCAAGGTAAATTCGGTTGACGGCTCAAGCGGGTGGATCGAAGATTCTGACCGTGTTTATACGATCTATGCCTTAAACGCCGCTTATCTGAAAAAGAAACCGATCTATTACGAGGATCTGACAATGGATTCTAGATTGCCCATAGATCTTTGTCAGGTCTTTGGGTCGTGAATAACTATGACGTAAAAGGAGTAAAAATGGCGACAAATGACGAGTTGGCGACAGACATGGTGGTAAATTTTCTGAGCGGTCAGGATGTTTATAAAATTAAATTTTTCAAGATGGATTCAGTCCATCTACACCCCGTTCTGTTTTTAAACCTGCCGTCATTGATTCTACTCGGGAAAATAAAGGTCAAATTTGCCAGTGGCTCATTTTATTACTCAGGTAGTGACACTCTTGAATTTAGTTTTACAACCGCTTCATCGCTGACACAAAAAGCCCTGATTATGCATGAGGCAACACATGCAGTGTTGGATGTGATGACGGCACCTGGTATGAAGATCGCCGATTCGGAAGCGATGGCCTACATCGTGCAATGTCAGTATGCCCGGGCAAACAATACCGTCGCCGGAGCAAGGTTAGGAGCAAGTGATACATCGACAGCTGATGGAAAAGCCGAAGATAAAGTTTTCAAAATCGCCTGGACAATAGCCGGAAAGATCTTGAAAAACAAAACTCCTAAAAACGGAGATTACCAAAAACTCAAAAAAGCTATTTCAAAAGCTCCTAAATATCGAACAACCTACAATGACACCGCCAACTGGGACGGACTTCAATAAATGATTATCAATAAAGGAGAAGGACAATGGCACATAAAAAAAGAGGTTTGAGTGAAGATGTTCTTATTAGCCTGGATGGAGCTGAGCATTATTGGGGGATAGATAAAGGAGTTGGTTGGGGACACAAAAATGATTGGGATGACGTAATGCTTGTTCAATATCTTTTAAATTCCACGATAAGTGCAAAGCTTGTACAGGATGGAATATTTGGAAAGAAAACCGAAAAAGCGATTAGAAAATTTCAAAAGAATCTAAAGCCCTGGAAGGGATGGACCGACGGAAAGATAGATTCCGCTAATGGCTCTGACCTTATTGTATGGAACTCGTCGGCGACAGTTGGTTGTATATACACAATCTATTCTTTGAATATTTCGTATCGTGGCCGCCACCACGCATACTACGAGGATTTACGCATGGATGGTAGTTTGCCCCCGGAACTAACCAGTGTTTTTTCAACGTGGACGAATGCAGATTCTTGATTCGTGGCGTATATCATTTATGGCTTATAAAGCGACTGTTTCTGACGACAGCTCATTAGTAGATTTCTTTCTGGGAGTTGGCCGCTCGTTATTTCAGGGAGCCAATCATTTTTGGAATATAAACAAAGATGTCGGCTGGGGATATGACAATAAACAAAGTGATGTAATGCTGATTCAATTTTTGATAAATTCCACGGGCGTGGCAACAAATCTCGTGGAGGATGGGATTTTCGGGAAAAAAACTTATAAAGCTATCAAAGCATTTCAGAAAAATTATAACTCATTTGGCATAGGCAGCCTTTATGCCGATGGAGCGATCAATTATCCTTTTGTTATTAATCTACCTTCTTCAGGTTTCGGCACCGGGGGCGGCATTTACACAATACACGCTCTGAATTCTGTCTATCAGAAACAGGAGCCCGTATATTTCCGAGACATAACAATGGCCCCCGGTTTTCCAACAGTCCTTTCTCACCTATTATCGGCATAATCGCTCGTAGGTGCGTCGGCGTTCGTCCACGCTTTCCAGCCCCCGGCCATTGACCAGATATTTGTGTAGCCCATTTTCTGCAGATTGTCAGCCGCAAGGGCCGAGCGGAAACCGCCTCCGCAATATAGGATCAGCTCGGAGTCCTTGTCGGGAAATTCGTTCACAATATCGCGTTCGATAATGCCGCGGGCCATGTGTTTTGCTCCGTCAGCATGACCGGACGCGAATTCATTATCCTCACGAACATCGATCAGGTTCGCTCCGTTCTCAATTCTTTCAAGCGTTTCCGCGACCGAAACTTCCCGAACGCGGCTTTTCGCGTCGTTGACCACAGCCAAAAATTCGTTTGAATGATCCATTGCCATAGTTTAGCCGAAAACCGCGTCACTAGCCTATGGGAACGCAAACCAATATAATGCAAGTTATCTGGTTAATTTTTAGTATCAAAAAAGAGGGTTAAAACTTGTGGCAGAACAATTTGATGTAACTATTATCGGTTCGGGACCGGGCGGATATGTGGCGGCCGTACGCGCCGGACAATTGGGTTTAAAGGTCGCGATCGTCGAAAAGGAAAAAGACGCACGGCTCGGCGGCACATGCGGTTTGCGCGGATGCATTCCGACAAAGGCATTGCTCAATGCGGCACATCTTTATGAAAAGGCCGGGCATTTTGAGAATTTTGGACTAAAGGTAAAAGAGCTTAGCTACGATTGGGCAGGCGTTCAGAAATATAAATCGGACGTGGTTGCCAAGAATTCCGCCGGTGTGACCTATCTGATGAAAAAGAACAAGGCCACTATTTTCAATGGCTTTGGCAAGATCGTCGGAAAAGGAAAGGTCGAGGTCGCTCTCGCTGATGGCAAAAAGGAAACGATCGAAACCAAGAACATCATCATCGCCACCGGCTCGGTTGTGCGGCCGATCCCCGGGTTCGAGGTTGACGGGAAACAGGTCGTGAACTCCGATCAGATTCTCGAACTGACAAGCGTTCCGAAGTCGATGATAGTGATGGGTTCGGGCGCGGTCGGTGTTGAGTTTGCCAGCGTCTATCATCGCTTTGGCTGTGACACGACGGTCGTTGAATTGCTCGACCGAATCGTACCGCTCGAAGATGCAGACGCATCGAAAGAACTGCAGCGAGCGTTCAAAAAACAGGGCATCAAATGTGAGACAGGCCTGAAACTCGACAAACTTGAGAAAAGCAAAAAAGGTGTTAAGGTTTCCGGCAAGAATGCCAAAGGCGATACCGTCGCTCTTGAGGCCGAGATGCTGCTCGTCGCTGTCGGGCGTATGCCGTATCTGGAAAATCTCGGACTTGAGAATACAAAGGTCAAGGTCAGCGAACGCGGCACGGTCGAGGTCAACGAATTTTGCGAAACGGCAGAGCCGGGCATTTTTGCGATCGGCGATGTTATCCCGACCGCTCAGCTCGCCCACCTCGCATCGAAAGAAGGAATTCTTGTCGTCGAAAAGATCGCCGGTAAAAAGGTCGAGCCGATCAAGCACAACCTCGTCCCGAACTGCACCTATTGCGACCCCGAAGTCGCCAGCGTCGGCCTGACCGAAGCAAAAGCGAAAGAAGCGGGCTACGACGTTAAGGTCGGTAAATTCCCATTCTCAGCCTCGGGCAAGGCACGCATCCTCGGCGAGACCGACGGCTTCGTCAAGATCGTTGCCGACAAGAAATACGACGAGGTACTCGGCGTCCACATCATCGGCCCCCACGCCACGGAATTATTAGCCGAAGCCTGCGTCGCCATGACCCTGGAGACCACCGCTGACGAACTAGGCCGCGTCATCCACGCTCACCCGACCGTTTCCGAATCAATAATGGAAGCCGCCGAAGGTGTGCATGATCTGACGATCCATATGTAGCAGATGCCGACCGACTTTCGCTAAAAACGGGGAGCGGCAGTCAAATTTATTGAAAAGCAAATGGAGAAAAGGATGTATAGCGGAAATCATGAAGGAATTATTATAAGAGACCATGAACGTGATAATCTGCGAATAGGCTGGGACGAAGAAGATGGGTTTGTGCTTTTGTTCACCCCGGATATGTCCAACACCAACACTCACTACCACGTGGAACTGACCGAAGATGAAGCAGTTCAGCTTAGTTTGTTCTTAAATGAAAGATTAAGGCGTGATCATAAAAAATAGGAGAACTGATAAATATAATTATGTTGAATAAAATTTTTGCAATTGTTTGTCTTAGCGTTATGCTTGCCGTTTCGGTGTTTGCCGATCAGGCGGCGTATGTGACACAGAAACAGGCTGAGAAGGCTGCGGCCGTTCTCAAGGATAAAAAGGAGATACGCCATTATTGCGAGCCTTGCGATGATAAGGGCGATAAGACGGAAGCTGTATCCACGATCGACGCCGTTGTTGTTGACGCGAGCAAAGGGTATTGGGAAGTAAAAGTTAACGGCGAAGGCGTCGATCTGGCGTATGTTTACTTTAGGACGAAAGACGGCAAGTGGAAAAATCTTGCCAAGGAGATCGGCGTTAAGGTACACGACGTTCCGAAATATCTACCGGACGTGGTGGCTGGCGAATAGCCGCGAGATGTCCGCAGAAAGAACCACAGACGAGGCGGAAGCGATTCCGTCTCGTTTTTTGCTATAATCTGCTTTTCCGCTTATGCCCGAACAAACTTCTTATCCACGCGAAAGGATCAAGATCCTTCTGCTCGAAAATATTTCCGACGCGGCGGTTCGCGAACTTGAGGCCGGCGGTTATACGTCGATCGAGCGGATCAACGGGGCGATGAGCGAAGCCGAGCTGATAAAGGCCGTAAAAGGCGTTCATCTTATCGGGATCAGATCGAAAACGCGGATCACAAAAAAAGTGATCGATGCAGCCGATAAGCTGGTTGCGATCGGGGCATTTTGTATCGGCGTAAATCAGGTCGATCTAAAAGCCGCGACCGAAAAGGGAGTTGCGGTTTTTAATGCACCTTATTCTAATACGCGCTCGGTTGCAGAATTGATAATTGGGCTGTGCGTGATGCTGATACGCAAGATCGCTGACAAGAACACGGCTGCACATCGCGGGGAATGGTTGAAAGACGCAACCGGCAGTTTTGAGCTTCGCGGAAAAACGCTCGGCATCATCGGCTACGGCAACATCGGCTCGCAGGTATCGAACATGGCCGAGGCGATGGGAATGCACGTGATCTATCACGACGTTGCGACAAAACTACCGCACGGAAATGCAAAACAGATACGCGATCTGAAAGAGGTCCTAAAGCAATCGAACATCGTCACGCTCCACGTCCCGTCGGATACTACAACACGAAACATGATCAACGCCGACACGCTCAAGTCGATGCGGAAAGGCAGCATTTTGCTCAACCACAGCCGGGGTGATGTTGTCGATCTGGACGCGCTTCGCAAGGCGATCAAATCGGGAAAGATCGCCGGTGCTGCCGTCGATGTATTTCCCGATGAACCCGAAAAGAACGGCGATGTGTTCGAGAGCGTTTTGCAAAATCTGCCGAACGTCATCCTGACACCGCATATCGGCGGCTCGACCGAAGAAGCTCAGGCAAATATTGGCCTCGACGTTACTGCAAAGTTGATAAAATATCTCGATTTCGGCACCTCCGAAGGCTCCCACACAGTGCCGCCGGTGTCCTTGCCACCGCAGGCCGGAACGCACCGCATTCTGCACATTCACAAAAACATTCCGGGCGTGCTCGGCGAGATAAACTCGCGTCTTTCAAAACGCGGCATCAACATCACCGGCCAATATCTGAAAACCAACGACGAGATCGGTTACGTAATTCTAGATGTCGATTCCAAATTGTCGAAAGAAGCGTTTGAGATACTGAAAGATGTTAAGGGAACCGTTCGTGCCCGAATGGTTTATTGATTTTTTATAACAGTTGCTAGTTTTTAGTGACAAGTTGATAGTTCAGGCTCTTTAACTAATAACTTGAAACTTGAAACTATCAACTGAAAAGAAAGAGATAAGGTTGCATATGAAGCATTTAATTCTAACGAGTCTTCTTATCATTTCACTGAGCGTTGTGTGCGGCGCTCAGTGGATCAAACAAACGGTTAACACGACGGCGTCGTTTCGCGGCCTTTCGGTCGTAAGCGAAAAGATCGTCTGGGCAAGCGGAACCGCCGGAACGGTTATCAGGACCACTGACGGCGGAAAGTCGTGGAAAGTAATTGTCGTGCCGGGAGCCGAGAATCTCGATTTTCGCGACATCGAGGCGTTCGATAAGAGTACGGCGTATGTGCTTAGCATCGGCAACGGCGATAGCTCGCGTATTTACAAGACAACCGACGGAGGCGAAACATGGGAGCGGCAGTTTATAAACAGAAATGAGAAGGCTTTTTTTGATGCGATCGCGTGTTGGGACAAGAAAAACTGCATCGCTATGTCCGATCCGGTTGATGGAAAATATCTGCTTATCTCAACCTCGGACGGCGGCAAGGAATGGAAGCAGATGTTCGGCACCCAAATGCCCGCCGCAAAAGACGGCGAAGCAGCATTTGCGGCGAGCGGAACCTGCCTGATTCTCAACGGCAAGAACGATGTGTTCCTTGTTTCTGGCGGAAACGACGCCCGGGTTTTTCGCTCGATGGATCGCGGCGTTACATGGAGCGTCGCGGAAACGCCGATTGTAAAAGGCGCATCCGGCAGCGGCATTTTTTCAATCGCATTTCGTAATGAACTGCACGGCGTGATAGTCGGCGGCAACTATGAAAAGCCGGACGAAACGGCGAATACGCTTGCGTTCACCGGCGACGGCGGCAAGACGTGGTTTGCCGCACAAGGGCTCAGCGGCTACCGCTCCGCTGTCACATATATCGATGACAAAACACTGATCGCCGTCGGCACAAGCGGGACCGACATTTCAACCGACCTCGGCGTCACATGGAAAAAGATCGGCAGCGAAGACCTGAACGCTGTTGCCGCGAAAGGCAGGAAAGCCGTTTGGGCTGTTGGGCCAAAAGGAATGGTTGTTAAAACTGCGATAGACTGATGAAACGATGCGCAGTGTAAGGCTTACAGATGCGTTCAAGGATTTTCTTGAAAACGAGCGCGCCGGCGCGGTTATTTTGATCGTCTGCACGGTCGTGTCGTTGGTCGTTGCAAATACTGCGTTTGGGCCCGCGTATCTGAAATTTTGGCACGGCTATCTCGGCCCGTTGAGCGTCGAGCATTGGGTCAACGACGGCCTGATGGCGATCTTTTTTCTGTTGATCGGATTGGAACTGGAACGCGAGCTTTTCGTTGGCGAGCTGTCGAATATTAAGAGCGCTCTGCTTCCGATATTCGCTGCCATCGGCGGGATAGTTGTTCCGGCCTCGATACATTTTACGTTAAATTCCGGAACGATTACGCAGCCTGGTATCGGCATTCCGATGGCAACGGACATTGCGTTTGCGATCGGTGTTCTGGCGTTGCTAGGCAGGCGTGTCCCTGCTTCGTTGAAAGTATTTCTGGTCGCGCTCGCCGTGATGGACGATCTCGGCGCGATAATTGTTATCGCCGTTTTTTATACATCCGAACTTTCGCTTCCTTTTCTTGCGGCTTCTTTGGCGGCGATCGGCCTGCTTTTTGTGTTCAATCGTCTTCGCGTGATGTCGCTGATACCATATTTGATCGGCGGCGCTTTCGCCTGGTTTTTTATGCTGAAATCGGGCGTCCACGCAACCATCGCTGGGGTACTTGTCGCGTTCACAATACCGTTTACGCACAAACGTGACGACAAAGATGCGCCGTCATATCGGCTCGAGCATTTTCTGCATAAACCGGTCGCTTTTCTGATCCTTCCTGTTTTTGCGTTGGCGAATACCGGCATCGTGATCGGCGGAGATTGGGCTTCCGAGCTTGCTTCGGCAAACAGTCTTGGAATCATTCTTGGTTTGGTCTTTGGAAAGCCGATCGGCATTACGCTGTTGAGTTTTATTGTTGTGACTGTCGGTATCTGCCGTCTGCCGCTCGATCTAAATTGGAAGCACGTTTTCGGGGCCGGATTGCTCGGCGGCATCGGTTTCACAATGTCGATCTTTATTACAAATCTCGCATTTACCGGCCAGGCCGAGGTGATAAATGCATCGAAAATGGCTATTCTGCTTGCATCGTTGACAGCGGGCACCGCCGGGTTTATATTCCTCAAACTGCTCGGCCAGCCAAACGTCGGCGATACGGATATGGATTCGATGGAGTTCGAAGGCGACGAAGAGCGGGTTAAGTTATGAATCAGGGATTTACAAGCATTCCTTTCAAATCGGAAAAGCACCACGGCCTTTCCGAAATAAACGGCATTGCTAAATTTTCATCCGCAGGTATTGTGCTCGAGTTTGAATCAAAGCTTTTCGGACTCTTGCCCGGCGGCGTGAAAGAGGTCCGTCTGCCGCTCGCCGAAATTCTGGACATCAAGTTTAAGAAAGGCATTTTCAAACGCGGATCAAAGATCGAGATACGCGTAAACTCTGTTTTTAAACTAACCGAACTCCCAAACACCGACGGGAAAGTAGTGCTGAAACTCGTCCGCGACGATTTCGAACGTGGCGAAGCGGCAGTTTTGCAGATGCAAAGAGAAATGATCGGCTATCAAGAACAACTCCCGCCGCCACAAACGCCGGTCAGTTCGCTGTTTCAAGACGAAACCGAAGAAGAAACAAAACAGTTAAAAAATGACTGAATTCTAAATTCTTCATTGTAAATCTTACATTTTTTTCACAATTAGAACATTTTTATGTTTTAAGAATTTAAAATGACAAATGTATAGTTGCCTACCTGTTTGCCATTCGCGGGTCTTGCTTCGGAGTGAACTTATATTCCTTTGGCGGTTCGGCTCCGAGCAGGTGTTTGACGAAATAGTCCCAACGCCGACGCATCATGTAAGGGCTGTCGGCTCCGTAACCGTGGCGAGCGTTAGGGAAGATTACAAGGTCAAAATCTTTGTTCGCTTTTATCAACGCATCAACTACCAGATAGCTGTTATACGGCGGCACGTTGTCGTCCATATTTCCGTGGGCGATCATCAGTTTGCCTTTCAGGTTCTTGGCTAAAGTCTGATTTGCCTGTTTCTCGTAATTGTCGCCGACGAGCAAGCCGATGTATCTTTCGCCCCAATCATCTTCGTAATTGCGATTGTCGTGGTTGCCCGATTCCGAAATTCCTACCTTGTAAAAATCGGGATACTTGAACATCGCCGTCGCCGTGGCAAATCCACCGCCAGAGTGTCCCCACATGCCGACACGCGTCAGGTCCAAATAGGTATGCTTTGTGGCAAGCTCCTTCAAACCGGCGATCTGATCTTCAAGGGTGTTGTCGGCCATGTTGCCGTAACACACATCGTGGAAAGATTTAGACCGGTCTGGGTTACAGGTTCCGTCAATGATGACGACAATAAATCCCAATTCGGCCAAAGCCTGATGATCGCTCCTCGAAGCGTTGAATGATCGGGGACCGACGCCGCCTGCCTGCGGACCGGGATAGATGTAATTTACAATCGGATATTTCTTTTTCGGGTCAATGTTTGTCGGGGTAAACATCAGCCCGTATAAATCCCATTTTGCGTCACGGGATTTGACTTTAATCGGCGTAACTGGTTTCCAGCCTGCTGCGGTTAGACGCGACACGTTTGCCTTTTCCAGTTCCGCAACCAACTTGCCGCTCATATCACGCAAAACAGAGACCGTCGGCACATCCGGTTTTGAAAAATTATCGACGAAATATTTGCTGTCAGGCGAAAGCGTTATCTGATGATTTCCGTCCTCTGGCGTGAGCAGAGATAGATTCTTGCCGTCAAAATCAACGCGATAAAAATGTGAAAAATACGGATCGCGTCCGGCCTCGCGTCCGTTCGCCTCGAAATATATCACGCGTCCCTTTTCATCCCATTTTGTAACTCGCGTGACTACAAAATCCCCTTTTGTTATCTGATGTTTCGGTTTACCTGTTGTCAGGTCGTACAGATAAAGATGTCCCCAATCGTCGCGTTCCGAGTACCATATCGCCTCGTTCGTCGCAGGAAAATATTTCCAATTTATCGCGCCCTGACCGGATTCGTATTGGGTTGGAACAACTTCTTCGAACACCTCGCGGACGTCGCCGGTTGCAGTGTTCGCAATGCGGAACTTTGCCTGTTTGTGGTCGCGAGAGCTTGAGACGAAAGCCAGCGTCGTACCGTCCGGACTCCATTCATTGTCGTCAAACGCACCTGAACAAGTTATGTCGTCGCAGAGCGTTCCGCGGCGGTCGTCCGGGCCGATCTTTAGACGCACGACCGTACCGGTATTTACATCGACAATGATGCGGTGAATTTTGATGATCTCTTTGTCCTGCGGCAGCGGATATTTCCAGGCCTCGAGTTTCGGCGCACCGACGTTTGTCGTCGCGAGATACATATCGCTGACGTGCCGCTGATCCTGCTGATACGTCGCAACCTTTGACGAATCCGGCGACCAGATAACAATCGGGCGATCGCTCTTTCTCCAACCGGCGTTATCGGTCGCATAGCCGAAATCTTTTATGCCGTCCTTTGTGAGCTGTGTTTCCTTGCCGCTTGCAATGTCCTTTACCCACAAATTCCAGTCTTTGATAAAGACTTCCTTTTTTCCGTCAGGTGATCGCGAGGCATTGCCCGGTCTTGTCGGCCCGCCAGCCGCGGGAGCCGTAATACCCAGATCTGTTAACGATTGCGCGGCCCGTTTCGCACCCGTCGCCGGATCGACAACAACATATTCGCGGCCGGTCGCCGTCAAGGCCTGATACCAAAAACGACCGTCTGGCAGAAATGTCGGCCGAACGCCGTTGCGGTCAACCAGCGGAGCGGTGTTGTAAGCAAGCATCTTCTCAGCCCGGGCATAGTCGTCGGCGGTAAGTGCTGTATTCTGAGCTGATACGGCAACGGCAAAAAACGCGACAGCAATTATGGAGGCAAGGGCACGGAATTTTTTCATAATTTTACCAAGCTAAATTTTGTAGCGATCGTTACGGGGTTGGTGTAACTTTGATATTATCAAATATTCGACGTGAGAGCTTACGTGAAACCAGTATTTTTGTTTCCTGATAATCATAAAAAGGAGTAAATAATGCCGAAATACGTTATCGAACGCGACATTCCCAATGCCGGCGGTATGTCCGCAGACGACCTGATGACCGCTTCGCAGAAATCGTGCAGCGTGCTAGACAAACTGGGTTCCGATATCCAGTGGATACACAGCTATGTGACCGACGACAAGATATATTGCGTTTACACTGCACCAAGCCCGGAACTGATCGAGCAGCACGCGCTCGACAGCGGCTTCCCTGCGAACCGCATTAGCGAGGTGCGGTCGATGATCGATCCGACACGTGCAGGATAGATCGCTGCTCACGGGCCAGCTTTTTTTTACCGCTCAATTCTTGTATTCTGTATAGTTTGATACCAATGTTTTAGCCGCTTGGTCGGCGGATGGGAATTTTATGAGCGTAGAAGTTGTAATGCCCCAAATGGGCGAATCGATCACCGAGGGCACCGTTTCCAAATGGCTAAAGGCCGTTGGAGAAAAGATCGAAAAGGACGAGCCGATACTCGAAATTTCGACCGACAAGGTCGATGCTGAGGTCCCAAGTCCATCCGCCGGCACGCTGCTCGAAATCCGCCATAACGAAGGTGATACTGTCGAGGTCGGCACAGTGCTCGCAATGATAGGAGCGGAAGGCGAAACAGCGGCAGTGGGCAGTGGGCAGTCGGCAGAAAGCAGTCAGCCAACCGCAGTTGCACCTGTAGCCGCTGAAGTTCCAACGCCGGAAATTCTCGCTGATTCGGCCTCGAACTCGGCTGCTGTTGCTTCAGACAACGAAAATCCGCAATCCGCAATCCGCAATCCGCGATCGACTGAGGTTGTGATGCCGCAAATGGGTGAATCGATCACCGAGGGCACCGTGTCGAAATGGCTTAAAGCGGTTGGCGACAATATTGAAAAAGACGAGCCGCTGCTCGAAATTTCCACTGATAAAGTCGATGCCGAAGTTCCGTCACCGGCTGCCGGCAAGTTGCTTTCGATCAATGTCGAAGAAGGCCAGACCGTCGAGGTCGGAGCAGTGCTTGCTTTGGTCGGAGCGGAAGGCGGAGCGGCTGCAGTGGGCAGTCGGCAGTCGGCAGTTGGCAGTCAAAAACCTGTTGTTTCGCCTACTGTCGATAAGCCGCAAGTTGCTGCTCAGCAGGTCGGGGCCGTCGGCGCTGCTCGCCCGACAAATGGCGGAAATGGAAACACAACAGTTGACGAACTCCGCCGGTCAAAATCCAGCCCGTTGGTTCGCAATATTGCCAAAGAGCACGGCGTTGATCTCACACGCATTCCCGGTTCGGGCTTGAGCGGCCGCGTGACCAAGGCCGACATAATGTCGTTCCTCGAAACCGGAGCGGCTCTGCACCCGGAAGATCTGCTTTTGAAAAGTCCAGCGAGTTTGCCGAGTTCCGCGAGTTCGTCCGTTTCAGCAAACTCGGTAAACTCTGCCAACTTGCAACCCGCAACTAATACCGGCGACCGCGTGGAGAAAATGTCTGTGATGCGAAAGAAGATCGCCGAGCACATGACTTTCTCGAAGCAGACCTCGGCTCATGTCACCAGCGTCTATGAAATAGACATGACAAACGTGGCAAAGTTCCGAGAAAAGAACAAAGCTGAGTTCCAGTCACGATACGGCACAAAACTCACGTACATGCCGTTTATTTTCCAGGCTGTGACGAACGCGATCCGCAAGTTTCCCGTGGTCAATTCACAGGTCAGCGGCGAAAACATTATCTACAAAGGCGATATCAATCTCGGAATGGCCGTCGCTCTCGATTGGGGCTTGATCGTTCCAGTGATCAAAAAAGCCGACACGCTTTCGCTTTCGGGCCTTGCTCTCGCCGCGAACGATCTGGCCGACCGTGCGAGGACCAAGAAACTCAATCCCGGCGAAGTAACGAGCGGAACATTCACTATCACAAATCCGGGCGTTTTCGGCGGGCTGTACGGAACGCCGATCATCAATCAGCCTCAGGTTGCAATTCTCTGCGTCGGCACAATTGAAAAGCGTGCTAAAGTTCTAACGACGCCGGATGGAGACGATTACATTGCGATCAGACAAATGGCATATTTTGCACTGACTTACGACCATCGCATCGTTGACGGAGCGGACGGCGAGCGATTCCTTTCCTTTATGAAGGAATACCTGGAAACCGCGAGTTTTTCAGTGTAATTTTTTTTAGAAAAAAGTGTTGCTTTTCTCCGCCTTTTCGGGTATTCTTTTCGGAGTGTATTAGAATAGGACATTCGACGTTGATCGATCCCGTAATGTATCAATTGAGAACATCGTTTCTCTCCTCTCATATATCTTCAGATCGTCAGTTTCCTTAATAAAAATGGGATTGAACAAACCTTCTTAATTTGGCACGGTAGTTGTTAGGTTTTTAGCGGAATGAAACCTTGATGGACTCGAAAACGTCCGAAAATGTGAACAAATTATGTTTATGTCCCCGTAGTAAGGTTTTATAGTTCAAGAATTTCGCACTAACAGGAGATCAATTTATGCTTAAAAGATTATCGATTTTGGTACTTGCACTGACCATGGGATCAGTGAGTTTATTCGCACAGGACGCTCAACCACAGACTCGCAGCCTTGTTGCAGGACAGAAATATAAGATCGAAGGCGTTGTCGTCTCGAAAATAGACGAATCGACGTTTGTCGTTCGCGATTCGGTCGGTGTTGACACGCAGGTGGCGATCTCGCCGAACGCCAGCATCAAGAACAATTCTTTCTGGGGCGGCGATAGATATCCAGTGGGTTCGCTCGTCCGCGGGCTGAACGTAAAGGTTGAAGGCCGTGGAGACTCGACAGGAAACTTAAGCGCGGAAAAAGTTCGCTTTGACAAGAGCAATATGATGACTGCTCAGTCAATCGACGCACGAGTTTCGCCGGCCGAAGATCGTTTAACGGCCGCCGAGCAGAATGCACAGCGTGTTTCCGGCCAGATCGACGAACTGATGGCGATCTCAAACGCCGCTCGCGGCGGTGCACGGGCTGCCCAGGACACGGCTGATGCTGCTGTCGAGGGCGTCAACGCAACCAATCAGCGTATTTCGGCTCTGGACGAATATGTCGTTCAATCGACCGCAACCGTTAACTTCCGTGTAAACAGTGCCGTTCTTTCGCCCGAAGCAAAAGCTTCGCTTGACGAGGTGGCCGCAGCCGCAACTTCGCTTCGTGGCTACACGATCGAAGTAACAGGTTTCGCTTCATCGGACGGTGGAACGACAGCAAACAAGCGTTTGAGTGAGCGCCGGGCACGTGCTGTTATCGACTATATGGTTGAAAACCACAACGTACCGCTTCGCCGCATCGGAACATCATACGGATTTGGTGAATTGCAGGCAGTTGCCGATAACGCGACCCGCGAAGGCCGTGAGCAGAATCGCCGTGTCGAAGTTAAGCTTTTGGTCAGCCGCGGCTTGAACCAGAATGTTGAAGTTCGACAGGTCGAAGGCGACACAGACAACAGCGAGCGTTAATCTCGCTTGAGTTAACAAATGCGAAAGCGGGATTAGGCGAAACGTCTGTCCCGCTTTTTGCATCAAATCCTCGTCCTCCAGAAATCTGCTTTTGAACCTAAAATCCCTTATGAAATACATAAACCCAATTCGTTCGATCTTTACTTTGGCTTTTATTTTTACACTCGTCCCTTTAGCGATCGGCCAGAACCCGACGCCAACTCCGCGAATCAGCGAAGACACATCGATCGTCAAGGTCAATTCGCGGTTAATCGTCGTTCCTGTTTCAGTAGTCGATGCGAACGGTGAGCCGGTTTTGGGATTGAAACTGGAAGATTTTAAGGTCACCGAGGAAAATCGCCCACAAACATTGGAAAACGTCGGCGACGCGTTGAGCACGCCGCTCGAGATCGCTCTGCTTTTCGACGTCTCGGCCAGCACGGATGCAATGTTCAGGTTTCAGCAGGAAACCGCCGCAAAGTTTTTGAACGAGGTAATGCGGCCCGATGACAGAGCGACTATCTTCACGGTTGGAATGAAACCTACGCTCGTCCAGGGGCGCGAGAGCTCAGTAAAAGCAGCCGAAAGCGTTTCTGCTATCAAACCGACAAAAGGAGCAACCGCATTCTTCGACACGGTCCGTGAGGCTGCCATTTATCTTCGACAAAATTCGCCCGAAGGCCGCCGTCGTGTGATCGTTGTGATCTCCGATGGCGAAGACAATTATAGCGAAGGTGTTCAAAGGGCTCAGCGATCAGCCGAAACCCGGATCGCAGATAATCGGCCCGACCCCGAATTGCAGAAACTTGGAAAGCTCGTCGTTCAGGCGCAGCAGTCCGCCAAGCAATCCGAACGGACAAAGGTCCTTCGGTCGCTTCAGGACGGCGATATTGTCCATTACTCGATCAATCCGGGTGGAAGCTCTTACCTGCTCAACCAGATCAGCGTTTTCGGACAGGAAAATATGCAGGTCTTTTCTAAAGAGACGGGCGGAACGGCGTTTTTGCCCAAATTCCAGCCGGTCGACACGAAAGACTACCTGGCCAATAACAACAATATGAAGCAAAACACCGTGCTGCTTCAACGAATTTTCGCACAGCTCGCCAACGAGCTTCGTGCTCAGTATTTGATCCAGTATTATTCCGAAGGCGAGTATGCCGACGGACGCTTTATAAAGGTCAATGTCCAACTCGCGAACCCGGCTGGAAAAACGCTAAGATCACGAGAAGGATATTTCGTGAGGAACTAGTGTCATGTCATGCATCAAGTGTCGGATACAGCCGTTTGAGTTTGATTCTCG